>CAYXKE010000049.1:0-19407 GCA_964464935.1 uncultured Chryseobacterium sp. | reverse complement strand
CGTTGACCGCCATGCCGCGCAGAGCCGCGCCACAGCGTTCAACACTGAATGACAACGGCTTTTACCCGGAATATGCAGTAGGATTTCTACTACGGCCCGAAATCGCTGTACTTCGACAAGCTCAGCACAGGCTAGCAAGCGCTTCGCTGGGTTTCCTCTCGTCAGAATAGCGTAGGCTATTCCTCGCTTCGGCATGCTCAGCGCATCGCCTCAACGAAACCCTTGCTGCCATTGCGCTTTCGACCCTCGCAACGAATCCTACTGCATTATCCGGGTATAGGCAGCACGGTTCAAGCAGTGGGCATTTTGCGGCGGCGCGGGGCCCGCTTCGGGGTCTCCAGGCCGATGTCCTGGAGCTTGCGCCCCAGCACGTCATCGGCGCCCACGCGGAGCAGGTCCTTCTCCAGCCCGAGCACGAAAAGCACCATGGCGTAGTTGCCCATGCCCACGCTGGGGGCGCCGCGCTCGATGGCGTGCAGCGTCTGCCGGGTGATGCCCGCGCGCTCGGCCACCTGCACCGCGCTGAGGCGACGGCGCAAACGGGCGAGGCGGATGTTGGCTCCCAACTCAGCAAGGATGCGGGCAAGGGAGGGGAGCATGGTGAATGTCTATTATGGTTTACAAAAGCACGGAATAGTGGATGAAATGGCTTACGTTGGTGAGGATGGTGAAGATGGTGAGGACGGCAAGGACGGCAAGGGAGCGATACATTGCGCCTGGCCGTCGCATCGGACCTGTGGACCACGCCCCGAACGCACGTCGGCCAGATCGAACGACCAACGACGCAAGCCCATGAAAGGATTGATGGCCGCCTGTTTGATACTGACCGTGTTCGGTGCGCTGAACGCGGTGTGGAGCGGCCTGGGCGGGCCGGACCTCATCCACATGGCCATGGGGCCCGCCCGGACCGTGGGCACGGATTTCCTGCGGATCCTGACCGGGCTGGCGGCCATGGCCACGCTGGTCTGGGGGTTGAGGGCGATCCGGGCGGGGAAGTAGACTGACACGCGCCGGCCCTACCCTCTCCGCGCGAACTCCATGCACAAGGCGGCGGCGGCCATGGCCACGTTGAGCGATTCGGCGCGGCCCACGCGGGGCACGGCGACGAGGGTGCCGCCCAGGGCCCGCACAGGTTCGGACAGGCCGTGCGCCTCGTTGCCCAGCACGAGCACCGCCGGCCGTTGCAGGCGCACCTCGAACACGTTGCGCCCCTCCATGGATGCCGGGTAGAGCGTGGCACCGAGGCCGCGCAGGCGTTGCAGCTCCGCGGGAAGATCGACCGTGTGGGCGGTGACGCGCAGGAAGGCGCCCATGCCGGCCTGCACGCACTTGGGGTTGTAGGCGTCGACGCTGCCGGTGGCGCAGAGCACGTGGTGCACCCCGAACCAATCGGCGATGCGTAATACGGTGCCCAGGTTGCCGGGATCGGCGATGCCGTCGAGGGCGATGATGAGCTCGTTGCGGGCGGGTGTGGGTGGCGGGGCCGGCGGCGGCAGGGGTACCACGGCCACCAGTTCGTTCCCGCTCTCCAGGCTGCCCATGCGCTCCAGCACATGAGGGGGCCAGATGGTGGCCTGGCGCAGGCCCAGGCGGTGGGCGGCCTCGGCGGTGGCATGCAGCGCATGGACGGGCCACCCGCTGCGCAGCAGTTCCTGCACGATGGTGGCGCCCTGCACGATGAACCGGCCGTGCTCGTTCCGGCCTTTCCGGGTGTGCAGGGCACGCACTGCGGCGATGGCGGCCTTGGCGCTCATGGGGGCGGATATCTTTGGCACCGGCCTTGCCGACCGGGCGGCGGGCGCGCAAAATAGGCAGCCCGGACAGCCTTGCGGAACCGTCTCCTGCATATCGCCACCGCGATCCTGGGCCTTGGCGTGCTGGCGGGTTGCGACCCCACCCGCCGGCTGCCCGAGGGCGAATACCTGCTGCGCCGCAACCGCGTGGAGCTGGAAGCGAAGAGCGTGGAGGTGGGCGAGCTGGAGGCCATCATCAAGCAGCAGCCCAACAAGCGGATCCTGGACTTCCCTTTCTACCTGCACCTGTACAACCTGCGCGACCCGGACAAGGTGGTCGCCAAGCGCGCCCGCAAGGACAGCCTGTGCGCGGAGAACAACGTGCGGCGCGTGGAGCGCGGCAGGGAGCCCAAGCGCTGCGAGCACAGCATGCGCGGGCGCAACGGGGAACCACCGGTGGTGCTCGACACCACGTTGATCGCCCGATCGAGCGACCAGCTGCGCCTGTACATGCGCAAGGAGGGCTTCTTCCAGGCGACGGTGCGCGACACGGTACTGCACGGCGACCGGGGTGAACGCCCGCGCCGGGGTCCGCGGGGCCGCCAGGCCGAAGTGGTCTACACCGTGGAGCCCGGCCCCATGTACCGCTTGCGGAACATCACCCATGCCGTGGACGACACCGTCATCCAAGGCCATCTGGAGAGCATCGCCTCGTACAGCCTGATGCGGCCGGGCGACCGCTTCGACGCCGACGTGCTGGACCAGGAGCGTGAGCGGGTGGCGGGGCGCCTGCGCGAGCGAGGCTACCTCTTCTTCACCCAGGACCTGGTGGTGTTCGACGCCGACACCACCGTGGGCGGCCATCAGGTGGACCTGGTGATGCGGCTGGAGCGCCCCCATGCCAAGCCGAACGGACTGGCCGGCACGCCCGAGGGCACGGTGTACCGTCTGGGGCAGGTGACCATCGCCACGCGATCGCCCTACCGCTCGGAGCGCGATCGCCCGCACGACACCCTGCGCACGGCCGAGTACACCATTCTGCACCCCGATCCGCTGCGGTATTCCCCCGCCGCGCTCACGGGCATGGTATTCATGCGCCCCGGCGACCTGTACCGCCAGAGCCAGGTGGACCGCACCTACCGCCGCCTCACCGGGCTGCAGGTGTTCGACCGGGTGGAGCTGCGGTTCGACACGCTCAACACCCCGGGGCCGGGCATCGCCAATGCGCGGATCGATCTGATCCCCGCCAAGGAGCAGAGCTTCTCCACGGAGGGGTTCGCCACCAACCGCGGCGGCCTGCTGGGCACCTCGGTGAGCGTGGGCTACCGCCACCGCAACCTCTTCCGGGGCATGGGCTCCATGCAGTTGCGGCTGGTGGTGGGCCTGGAGGCGCAGCAGAGCTTCACCGGGCAGGGCACCTCCACGGCGGAAGAGGCCATCGGCAACGTGACGCGCGAGGGCCTGCTGAACACCATGGACATCGGGCCGGAGCTCACCCTGCGCTTCCCGCACTTCCTGCTACCCCTGCGCCGCGACCGGTTCTCGCGCAGCACCATCCCCAGCAGCGTGGTGAGCATCGTGTACAACCACCAGCGCCGGCCCGACTTCACCCGCAACCTGGGCAAGGTGAGCTTCGGCTACGACTGGCAGGAGAGCCGCACCCGGAGCTGGAGCGTGCACCCGCTGGAGGTGAACGTGATCGGCATCCCCGAGACATCGGAGGAGTTCAGGGCCTATCTGGACGCCGCCAACGACCCGGTGCTGACCGACAGCTACACGGACCACTTGATCGCCGGCATGCACGGGCAGTTCCTGTACAACACCCAGGGGCTGGCGCGTCGGCGCAATGGCTTCTTCAGCCGGATCACGCTCGAATGGGCCGGCCACCCCATGCTGGTGCCGCTGAGCATGCTGGCACGCGAGACGCTGGACACCCTGGGGAACAGCTACCTCACCGTGGCGGGCATCCGTTATGCGGAGTTCGTGAAACTGGACAGCGACCTGCGGTGGCGCCACACCATCGACCCGAAGACCAGCCTGGCCTTCCGCGTGGCGGCGGGCGTGGGCCTGCCCTATGGCAACCTGGGGGTGCTGCCCTTTGAGAGCAGCTTCTTCGTGGGTGGTGCGAACGGCCTGCGCGCGTGGCGGGCGCGCTCGCTCGGCCCCGGCAGCTACAGCGCCCCGCTGGTCGCCTTCGACCGCATCGGCGAGGTGCGTCTGGAAGGCAACGCCGAGTACCGCTTCAAGCTGGTGGGCTTTCTGGAGGGCGCGTTCTTCGCCGACCTGGGCAACATCTGGAACCTGAAGGACGATCCGCGCAAGCCGGGCAGCGGCATCAGTTCACGGGTGCTGAGCGAGCTGGCCGTGGGCACCGGCGTGGGGGCCCGCCTCAACTTCGACTTCTTCATCGTGCGCTTCGACCTGGGCATGCAGACCAAGGACCCGAGCCTTCCCCCGGGCGAGCGCTGGCTCTTCCAACCAAAGGACAAGTACGAGGCGGAGATGACCGAGACCCTGGGCCGGCCCGTGCAATACCGCACCCAGTTCAACCTGAACCTGGGGATCGGCTACCCGTTCTGACGCGGGATGCACCAGGGGCCTTCCGGGAAAAGCCCCTTCCCTACCTTCGCGACCGCCAAACGGAGCGATGACCATGAAGACCAACATCGAAGAACTGCTGGGCAATGACGCCTCCAGCCTGCTGGGCCACACGTGCAACACCATCAGCAAGGAAAGTCTGAACCTGCCCGGCCCCGACTTCGTGGACCGCTGTTTCATGGCCAGCGACCGCAACCCGCAGGTGCTCCGCAGCCTGCAAGCCTTGTATGGCCATGGCCGCCTGGCCCACACGGGCTACATGAACATCCTGCCCGTGGACCAAGGCATCGAGCACAGCGCCGCCGCGAGCTTCGCCCCGAACCCGATCTACTTCGATGGGGAGAACATCGTGAAGCTGGCGATCGAAGGCGGCTGCAATGCCGTGGCCAGCACCTACGGCGTGCTGGGCAGCGTGGCGCGGAAATACGCCCACAAGATCCCTTTCATCGTGAAGATCAACCACAACGAGCTGCTGACCCTGCCGAACAAGTTCGACCAGGTGCTCTTCGGCACGGTGGAGCAGGCCTGGAACATGGGCGCGGTGGCCGTGGGCGCCACGATCTACTTCGGCAGCGAGGAGAGCACGCGCCAGATCACCGAGATCGCCGAGGCCTTTCAATACGCGCATGAGCTGGGCATGGCCACCATCCTGTGGTGCTATCTGCGCAACCCCGGCTTCAAGAAGGACGGCACGGACCACCACGTGAGCGCCGATCTCACCGGACAGGCCAACCACCTGGGCGTGACCATCCAGGCCGACATCATCAAGCAGAAGCTGCCCGAGACCAACGGTGGCTACAACGCGCTGAGCGGCTACGGCAAGACCCACAAGAAGGTGTACAGCGACCTGACGACGGACCACCCGATCGACCTATGCCGCTACCAGGTGGCCAACTGCTACATGGGCCGGGTGGGCCTGATCAACAGCGGTGGGGCCAGCAGCGGCGCCGGCGACCTGGCGGAGGCCGTGCGCACCGCGGTGATCAACAAGCGCGCCGGCGGTCAGGGCCTGATCAGCGGCCGCAAGGCCTTCCAGCGCCCCATGGGCGAAGGAGTGGCCCTGCTGAACGCCATCCAGGACGTGTACCTGGACGAGAAGGTCACCATCGCCTGAGTGCGAGGGCCGTCCCGCGCATCCCTACATTCGCAGGAGAATGGGTTGGTTCACACGCACCAAGGAAGGCATCACCACCAGCACGGAGGAGAAGAAGGAGACCCCCGAGGGGCTCTGGTACAAATGCCCCGTGTGCAAGGAGGTGATGACCGCGGAGGACCATGAGAACAACCTCTGGGTCTGCGCGCATTGCCAGCACCACGACCGGATCGGCAGCGCGAAGTATTTCGCGATCCTCTTCGACGACCAGCAGTACACGGAGATCGCTCCGGAGCTGATCGCCGGTGACCCGCTGCAGTTCGAGGACACCAAGCGCTACACCGAGCGACTGGAGCGCACCCGCAAGGACACCGGGCTGAGCGACGCCCTGCGCGCCGCCGAGGGCAAGCTGGACGGGCATCCCGTGGTGGTGGCCTGCATGGACTTCCGGTTCATCGGCGGCAGCATGGGCAGTGTGGTGGGTGAGAAGATCGCCCGGGCCGCCGACCGCGCCATGAAACGCAAGTGCCCGTTGATCATCATCAGCCGCAGCGGCGGTGCCCGGATGATGGAGGCCGGTTTCAGCCTGATGCAGATGGCCAAGACCAGCGCCAAGCTGGCCCAGCTGGCCCGGAAGAAGCTGCCCTACATCAGCATCCTCACCGACCCCACCACCGGGGGCGTCACCGCCAGCTTCGCCATGCTGGGCGACCTGAACATCGCCGAACCCAAGGCGTTGATCGGTTTCGCGGGCCCGCGCGTGGTGCGTGAGACCATCGGTCAGGATCTGCCCGAGGGGTTCCAGACGAGCGAGTTCGTGTTGGAGCACGGCTTCCTGGACAAGATCGTGCCGCGGAAGGAGCTCAAGGGCTTCCTGGCGAACATCTTCCTGATGCTCAGGAGCTAAGGCCGATCCGGCACCGCGTGCGGCGGGATTCCCCCAGGGGGTGTGGGCCGGTCGCAGGAAAAAGCACTATCTTCGCGCCCTGTTACGAACGCACATGTACCTGACCACGGAGGCCAAGCGGGCCATCTTCAAGAAGCACGGCGGGTCGGAGACCAACACCGGCCAGGCCGAAAGCCAGATCGCCCTCTTCACCAAGCGGATCGACCACATCACGCAGCACCTCAAGGAGAACAAGAAGGACCACGCCACCGAGCGGGCCCTTGTGAACTTGGTGGGCAAGCGCAAGCAACTGCTGGCCTATCTGAAGAAGTACGACATCGAGCGTTACCGCGCCATCATCGGCGAGCTCGGCCTGCGGAAGTAATGAAGCGCACCGCGCCGACAACCGCGGCAGCGACGACAGCGATTTGATCGAAAGGGGGGCGATCGGACACGATCGCCCCTTTTTTCATCGAAGGTGGCCAGCCAGCCGGCCGGTCGCCCTCACGAGGCAGACACAAGAGGCAACAAGAGGACAGACAAACAAAGAGGACTATGAGACCACAAGGAGTACAGAAGACCATCGACATGGGCGATGGCAAGGTCATCACCATCGAGACCGGGGTGCTGGCGAAACAAGCCGACGGCGCCGTGACGGTGCGCCTGGGCGACACCATCCTGCTCGCCACGGTGGTGGCCACCAAAGAGGCCCGTGAGGGCATCGACTTCCTGCCCCTGCAGGTGGAATACCGTGAAAAATTCAGCGCCGCCGGCCGTTTTCCCGGTGGCTTCTTCAAGCGTGAGGCCCGTCCCAGCGACCATGAAGTGCTCACCAGCCGGCTGATCGACCGCGCCCTGCGCCCCCTCTTCCCCGACGACTTCCACGGCGACACCCAGGTGGTGGTGAGCCTGATGAGCGCCGACAAGAAGAACCCTTCCGACGCCATCGCCTGCCTGGCCGCCGCCGCCGCGCTGGCCGTGAGCGACATCCCCTTCGCAGGCCCCGTGAGCGAGGTTCGTGTGGCCCGCATCGATGGCCGCCTCGTGATCAACCCCACCGTGGAGGAGCTCGAGCACAACGACCTCGACCTGATCGTGGCCGGTACGAAGAGCGACATCCTCATGGTGGAGGGTGAGATGAAGGAGGTGCAGGAGGCCGACATGATCGAAGCGATCAAGTTCGCCCACCAGGCCATCCAGAAACAGTGCGCCGCCCTGGACGAACTGAGCGCCATGGTGCCCAAGAGCCAGGTGAAGCGCACCTATGATCACGAGGTGAAGGACCCCGTGATGGAGCAGCGCATCATGGACTTCTGCTACCAGCGCTTCTACGACCTGGCCATGGTGCCCAGCGGCAAGGAGGAGCGCGCCCAGAAGTTCGGTGCCGTGAAGGAGGCCTTCCTGGCCACCCTCACCGAAGCAGAGAAAGCCAGCGCCGACAAGGCGATGCTGGCCCGCTACTTCAAGAAGGCCCAGAAGAAGGCCGTGCGCAATGTGGTGCTCGATCACGGCGTGCGACTGGACGGCCGCAAGACCACGGACATCCGCCCCATCTGGTGCGAGGTGGACGTGCTCCCCGGCACGCACGGCAGCGCCATCTTCACCCGTGGAGAGACGCAGGCCATCAACATGCTCACCCTGGGCAGCAGCATGGACGAGCAGACGATCGACCTCGCCACCCGCAAGGGCAGCGAGCGGTTCATGCTCCACTACAACTTCCCCAGCTTCAGCACCGGCGAGGTGAAACCCATCCGCGGCCCCGGACGCCGTGAGGTGGGCCACGGCAACCTGGCCCTGCGCGCGCTCAAACCGGTGATCCCCGGCATCGAGAGCAACCCGTACACCATCCGCCTGAACTGCGACATCCTGGAGAGCAACGGCTCGAGCTCGATGGCCACGGTGTGCAGCGGCACACTGGCCCTGATGGACGCCGGCGTGAAGATCAAGGCCCCCGTGAGCGGCATTGCCATGGGCATGATCAGCGATGGCAGCCGCCACGCCATCCTCAGCGACATTCTCGGTGACGAGGATTTCCTGGGCGACATGGACTTCAAGGTGACCGGCACCGCCAAGGGCATCACGGCCACCCAGATGGACATGAAGGTGGACGGCCTGCCCTACGAGGTGCTGGCCCAAGCCTTGGAGCAGGCCCGCCAAGGCCGTCTGCACATCCTCAACGAGATGTTGAAGGTGCTGGACGCACCGCGTGCCGACTACAAGCCGCACGCCCCGCGGATCATCACCATCACCATCCCGAAAGAGAGCATCGGTGCGGTGATCGGCCCCGGTGGCCGCGTGATCCAGGAGATCCAGGCCGAGACCGGCGCGCACATCAGCATCGACGAGATCGATGGCGTGGGCCATGTGGAGATCATGAGCGAGAACAAGGCCAGCATCGATGCGGCCCTGGCCCGGGTGAACGCCATCGCCAACCCGCCCCAGGCCGAGGTGGGTGCCACCTACAAGGGCAAGGTGAAGACCATCATGCCCTACGGCGCCTTCGTGGAAGTGCTGCCCGGCACGGACGGCCTGCTGCACGTGAGCGAGCTGGAATGGCGCCGCATTGAGCGTGTGGAGGACGTGCTGAAGGAAGGCGACGTGATCGAGTTCCAGGTGACCGGCAAGGACCCGCGCAGCGGCAAGCTGAAGCTGAGCCGCCGTGTGCTGCTGCCCAAGCCCGAAGGCTGGGTGGACCGCCCCGAGAACGGCAACGGCGAGCGTGGAGAGCGCCGCGAGCGCGGTGAACGGCCGCGCCGCGATGACCGTCCCCGCCGCGATGACCGTCCGCGCCGTGAGGACCGCCCGCGCCGTGAGGACCGCCCGCGTCGCGAGAGCGACAACGGCGAGGGCAACGGTGCCCACTGACCGGACCGCCGCATCCCATGCCGAAGGCCGCTCCAGATGGGGCGGCCTTCGTGCTTTGATGACCGTTGCCCCGGCGTTCCGCGCCGCGTGCCCATGGCCGGTAACCTTGGCCGAAGTGATGGCGTTCAAGGCCCCGTTCCCAGAACCAGAGAAGCAGCAAGGACCATGGCAAGAATGCGGCAGTTGAAGATCACCAAGCAGGTGACCAACCGGGACACACCGTCCCTGGACAAGTACCTGCAGGAGATCGGTAAGGTGAAGCTCATCACCGCGCAGGAGGAGGTGGAACTGGCACGCCGGATCAAGCAGGGCGACACCGCCGCGCTGGAGCAGCTGGCCAAGGCCAACCTGCGTTTCGTGGTGAGCGTGGCCAAGCAGTACCAAGGACAGGGGCTGAGCCTGCCCGACCTGATCAGCGAGGGCAACCTGGGCCTGATCAAGGCGGCGAGCCGCTTCGACGAAACGCGGGGCTTCAAGTTCATCAGCTACGCCGTGTGGTGGATCCGGCAGCAGATCCTGCAGAGCCTGGCCGAGCAGGCCCGGATCGTGCGGCTGCCCCTGAACAAGATCGGCTCGATCAACAAGATCAACAAGGCCTTCGCCAAGCTGGAGCAGGAGTTCGAGCGTCCGCCCACCGCCCAGGAGCTGGCCGACATGCTGGAGATGACCATCGACGAGGTGAAGACCAGCCTGAGCAACACCGGCCGCCACTTGAGCATGGACGCCCCCTTGCGCGACGGGGACGACAGCGGCACCATGCTCGATGTGCTCAGCAACGGCGACACGCCCAGCCCGGAGGAGAGCCTGATGACCGACAGCCTGCGCCAGGAGATCGAGCGCTCACTGAACTCGCTGGCGGGTCGCGAGGCGGATGTGATCCGGCTCTATTTCGGCCTGAACAACAACCAGCCCCATACGCTGGAGGAGATCGGTCAGAAGTTCGACCTGACGCGCGAACGGGTGCGCCAGATCAAGGAGAAAGCCATCCGCCGCATGAAACACACCAGCCGGGGCAGCGTGCTGAAAGCCTACCTCGGGTGACCCCATCCCATACCGAACGGCCGTGGCCGGTGCATGTCAACTCCTGGAGGTGACGCACCGGCCGCGCTGGTTCTCATGGGGCAACGCTGTGGAAGGGCCCGGCGATGCGGGCGGGATCGTTCCCCTGCGCCTGTCGGCGCTGGACGGTGCTTTCGTCACGCTGCAGGCTTCGGCCCTGATCGACGGGGAGCCGCGGCCGGCGCATACCTTCGCCCCATGCCGCACATCCTCGCCCCTTCCCTGCTCTCGGCCGATTTCGCCGAACTGCGCAAGGCCGTGGAACTCATTGAGCGCGGTCCGGCGGGGTGGCACCACATCGATGTGATGGACGGCGTGTTCGTGCCGAACATCAGCTTCGGGCTGCCCGTGATCAAGAGCATCCGCCGCCATGCCCGGAAGCCGTTCGACGTGCATCTGATGATCGTGGAACCCGACCGCTACATCACGGCCTTCCGCGACGTGGGCGCCGACCACCTGACGGTGCACTTGGAGGCGTGCACCCACCTGCACCGCACCATCCAAGCCATCAAGGCGGCAGGCATGAAGGCCGGTGTGGCCCTGAACCCGCACGCGGGCGTGGACCTGCTGGAGGACGTGCTGGCCGACATCGACATCGTGTGCCTGATGAGCGTGAACCCCGGCTTCGGCGGGCAGCAGTTCATCCCCCGCACCTACGCCAAGATCGCCCGGCTGGTGGAGCTGCGCGCGGCCACGGGCAGCAAGGCCCTGATCGAGATCGATGGGGGCGTGGGCGCGGAGAACCTGCGGGAGCTGGTGGCCGCCGGTGCCGATGTGCTGGTGGCGGGGAACAGCGTTTTCGGCGCCGCCGACCCCGGACAGGCCATGGCAGCGCTCGCCCAATAAGGGGGGTGGCGCGATACCGGGATCCGGGTATTTTAGCCGCGTAATGCGCCACATTCTTACCCTCGCCGCGCTCAGCTGCGGCCTCCACGGCATCGCCCAACACACCGACCACGACCGCCGGTGCATCTCCCATGAGATCACCCAGCGTTTTCTGGAGGAGCGCGGCCTGCCCACCGACCTCACCTCGCCGATCGCCCAGATGGAGCTGGAAGAGCGCGGCGGCACCCTGACCATCCCCGTGGTTTTCCACGTGGTGTACAACAACAACGCTGAGAACATCCCGGCCTCCACCATCCAGGCCGTGATCCAGCAGATGAACCAGGACTATTCCGCCAGCAATAGCAACCTGGGCACCGTGCGGAACCAGTTCCAGGGCAGCATCGCCAACGTGGGCATCGAGTTCTGTCTGGCCACCACCGACCCGCAGGGCAACCCCACCAACGGCATCACCCGCACGCCGACCACGGCCACCTGGTTCAACCCCGACACGCAGACCGATGCGATGAAATCCCCCCCATTGGGCAAGAGCCCCTGGGATCCCTTGCGCTACCTGAACATCTGGGTGTGCGACATCCACAGTGGCGCGGGCGGCGGCGGCATCACCTTGGGCTATGCCTACATGCCCAACGCCTGGATGGTGGGCAGCAACGTCGACGGCATCGTGATCGATTACCTGTACGGCATGAGCCTGGCCTACCGCACGGCCACGCACGAGGCGGGTCACTACCTGGGTGTGCCGCACACGTGGGGCAACGGGGGCTGTGCCAATGATGACGGCTACACGGACACGCCGAACACCGACTCGCCCACCTTCAGCTGCTCCAACCAGAACCTGACGAAGTGCGGGGTGCTGACCCAGTACGAGAACTTCATGGACTACTCGGACTGCCCGGCGATGTTCACCCTGCAGCAGCGCACGGCCATGCGCAACACACTCACCGGGCTGCGCAACATGCTGCTCACCTCCAACGGATGCTCCGGCGGCGGCACGGGCGGGACCACCTACTGCACCCCCACGTCCGCGCAGGGCACCACGGATGGCGACTACGTGAACAGTGTGCAACTGGGAGGCATCAACAACATGAACACCGGCGGTGTGGGTGCGCCCGCCTACGCCGACTACACCGCACAGTCCACCACCCTGGTGAAGAACGCCAGCTACACCATCACCATCCAGAGCGGGCAGTACACGCCGAACCGGGTGGCGGCCTGGATCGACTACAACAACGACCAGCAGTTCCAGAGCAATGAGAAGCTGGGCGAGTTCCAGACCACCGGTTCGCTGCAGAGCCAGGGGATCAACTTCACGGTGCCGGCAAGCGCGGCGAGCGGCAGCACCCGGCTGCGTGTGCGCAGCGTGTATGTGAACACCGGCGAGCCCAACCCGGTGGACCCCTGCTACAGCTATGACTGGGGCCAGACCGAGGACTACACCGTGGTGATCGACGGCTCCGTGAACGTGACCGCGATCGATGCCGCCGACCTGGCGTTGTTCCCGAACCCGGCCCGAGGGACCGCCACCCTGGTGCTGCCCACCAGCACGCCCGCACAGGTGTATGTGCTGGACGCCCAAGGCCGCACGGTGCGTACGCACCTGACCAACGCCCAGCGCACCGATCTTGACCTGGAGGGTCTGGCGCCCGGCCACTACCTGGTGCGCGTGGTGCAGGACGGCGTGCATGTGCTGCGGCTGAGCGTGACGGCGGAGTGATCGCACGAACCTTTTCGGGCCCGGGCACGTAGGAGGGGGCGAACGCTTCCCCTGCCATGGTCCGGAAAGGCCTCCTCGTCGTGGGCACGATCGTGCTCAGCATGGGCCTTCATGCGCAGTCCGTCAGCATCGGTTTGAAGGCCGGTCCGTTGGTCGGCACCACGGCCTCCGAGCACCTGCCACACAAGCCCGCCCTGGGCTACACGGCCGGTGCCTACTTCCCCATCCGCTTCAGCCGGAGTTTTCAGCTTCAGCCCGAGATACTGCTGGCCGTGAGCGGCGCACGCTATGCTTGGCCCGAGGTGGACCCCGTGGACCTGCGGATCCGGTATCTGCATGTGCCCGTTACCGCCCGGATCAACCTGGACGGCGGCTTCCACGTACAGGCCGGGGTGCAGCTGGGTCGGCGACTGCGGGCCCAACAAAGCACCGGTGGCGAGCCCGTGGACGTGACCATCCGCTACCGCATGCTCGACGCGGGCCTCATCGGTGGCTTCGGGCTCGATGTGGGGCACGTGCTCGACCTCTCCCTGCGTTACTACGCCGGCCTGCGACCCATCCTGGAGGATGACAACGCGTTGTACCCGCGCAACCGCCATCTGCAGTTCACCGTGGGCCACCGGTTCTTCACCAGCGACAAGCGTCCCGTGCGGCGGCGGCGCTGACCTCACCCGCGGGGGCGGGCTATCTTTGCCCGCATGGCGCGCCGTCCCGTGATCGCCCTGCTTGGTGGAGGCCAGCTGGGCCGCATGTTCATCGAGAACGCCCTGCGCTATGATGTGCCGGTGCATGTGCTCGACCCCGACCCCGGCGCTCCCTGTGCCGCCCTTGCCACGCGCTTCACCTGCGGTCGCTTCGATGACCGGGACACGGTGCTGCGTTTTGCCGCCGACGCCGATGTGGTGGGGATCGAGATCGAACACGTGAGCGTGGACGCCTTGGAGGAGCTGCAACGCCAAGGGAAGCGCGTGATCCCCGACCCGGCCGTGCTGCGCACCATCCAGGACAAGGGCCTGCAGAAGGAGTTCTATGCCCGCCATGGCATCCCCAGTCCGCCGTACGCCTTGCTGGCCACGGGTGCGGAGCTGCGTGACCATGGTGACCTGCTGCCCGGGTTCCTCAAGATGCGCACCGGTGGGTATGACGGTCGGGGCGTGATGCCCGTGAACGCGCAGACCGATCCGGCCACCGCCTTCACCGGCCCGAGCGTGCTGGAACAGCGGGTGGAGCTGGCCATGGAGCTGGCTGTGCTGGTGGTGCGGTCCGAGGACGGCACCCAGGTGACCTACGACCCTGTGGAGATGGTGGCCGACCCACGCTATAACCTGCTGGACCACCAGCGGGCGCCCGCACGCGTGGGCACGTCCGTATCCGCTCTGGCGCGGGAGCGGGCCGAGGCCGTGGCGCGCGCCTTCGGGGCACCGGGCCTCTACGCCGTGGAGCTCTTCCTCACCACCGCCGGCGAGGTGCTGGTGAACGAGACCGCGCCCCGGGCACACAACAGCGGTCACCATACCATTGAGGCGTGCGCCAGCTCGCAGTTCGATCAACTGCTGCGTGTGTACATGGGCTGGCCCCTGGGCGACACCACCACGCGCACCCCGTCGGCCATGATCAACCTCGTGGGCGAGGGCGGCGAAGGCGAACCACAGGTGCTGGGAACGGAGCCCATTCTGGCGCTGCCCGGGACCTTCATCCACCTGTATGGCAAACCGATCACCCGAACGGGACGGAAGATGGGGCACGTGACCGTGGTCGCGGAAGACCACGCTGGTCTGGACCGCGCCATCGCCGCCACCCGGGCCCACACCAAAGTGGTGCCGCGGTGATCATCGAACAACCAAAGACCAATCGAAGGAGACATGATCGGGATCATCATGGGCAGCCGGAGCGACCTGGAAGTGATGCAGGAAGCGATCGACACGATGAAGGAGTTCGGACTGGACCACGAAGTGACAGTGGTGAGCGCGCATCGCACGCCGGAGCGGATGTTCGACTATGCCCGTACGGCCGCTGAGCGCGGTCTGAAGGCGATCATTGCCGGCGCGGGTGGTGCCGCCCACCTGCCGGGCATGGTGGCCTCGCTCACCACGCTGCCGGTGATCGGTGTGCCGGTGAAGAGCCGCAACAGCATCGATGGCTGGGACTCGCTGCTCTCCATGGTGCAGATGCCCAACGGTGTGCCGGTGGCCACCGTGGCCGTGAACAGCTCGCGCAACGCGGGCCTGCTGGCGGTGCGGATCCTGGCCCTCTCGGACCCGGCCCTGGCCGAGCGCCTGGCCGCCTTCCGCGGGGACCAGCAGGACAAGGTGCGCGATGGGATCGAAGTGATGAAGCAGCACTTCCCGAACCGCTTCGACAAGTAAGGCCTCAGGCGCCGAAGCGGTACCGCACCCATAGCAGCACGTCGATGCCCCGGGCGTCCGCGAAGTAGCGCAGCCGGTCCAGGTAGTCGCGATACGCCGTGTTCAGCAGGTTGGTCCCCTCCAGCCCCACACGCAGTTCGCCCTTGCCCATGGGCCTTCCGGCCGAGCAGGACAGCCCGAGCAGGTGGTAGCCCGGCGGCGGTTCCATGAAGTCGAGCCCTTCGGGCACCCGGCCCTGGCGCCACACGTACGTGCTGGTGGCCCCCACCTCCACGTTCTTCCACGTGCCCGCACGCACCGGGCGCCAATAGAGCGTATGGGCCATGCGGGAGGCCGGCATCTGGAACAGCGGCCCGCCGTTGCGCCGGTCATCGCCGTGCAGCACACTGCCCGTGGAGCGCCAGGCCCACGCTCCCCCGAAGTGGTATTCCACCAAGGCATCCGCCCCCTTGATCCGCGCATCGGTGGCCACGTACTGGAACACCGGATAGCTGCCGCGCACGGTGAGGCGTGTGCCCGCCGGCTGCAGGAGGATGTAATCGTGCACCTCGTCGAGGTACACTGTGAGGACCGTGCGCAGCCGTCCGTTGCACCAGTGGGGGTCCACCTCCAGTGCGTATTTCACGGAGCGTTCGCTACCCAGTCGATCATCGCCCAGCTCAATGGCTGCCGCTCCGTGGTGCAGGCCTTCGCTGTACAGCTCGCTCACATGCGGCGGGCGGTAGCCTGTGCTGATGTTGAAACGGACCAGCAGGCTGTCGCGCACGGTCCAGTTGCCGCCGGCGCTGAAAGCCTGGTTCGGGAACCTGTGCACCGGGGTGTGAAAAGTGTTCGCCGCATCATAACGGGCCACTTCCAGGAGCGATCCCTCGAACCGTGCACCCGCCTCCAGCTCCAGGCGCTCATGCAGGGGGAAGTGCTCCACCACGAAGGCGCCCAGGCGTTGCTCGCGGTAGTTGGGCACCAAGGGACGTACCCCCGTGCCGGGCATGTTGAAGTTGGTCTGTCGCAGCGCACTCACCCCCACCTTGCCATGCACACGTGGCCCCAGCCAGTGGTTGAGCACGCCATCGAGCGTATGCGTGCGCAGGTAGAGGTCCATGGAAGGCCGGTCACTTCGATCCCCGCGCCGCACATCGTACTCCTGGCGGTCGTTCACCTGGTAGCCGTAGGTGAGCGTGAGCAGGCCCCGTTCCGCGGGTCGGTAGCGCAGCTCGGTCTTCAGCATGTGGTGCATGGCCTGCTGGCGCGGCGCATCGATGTCGTGGCCGAATGGCGCGACGTACCACGGGCGGGGCGCCGCGATGGCATTGAGCAGATCGGTGAGGTTGCCCACATGGGCCGCGCGCAGCACGCCGCGTTCACGCATGAAGACACCGTAGCGCACGGTGGCCCCGGCACGGTATCGTTCGATCTCGGCGGTGAGCGCACCGGAGGCCTCACGCTGGCCGGTATTGCTCAGCACGTAGCCCGGGGCCTGGGCATCGCCGGTGGCCCGGGCGGCCCCCTGCAGGCGCCAACCCGCGCCGCGCACCCGCCCCATGCCCCCTTGTAGCATCGCTCCCAAGCTGCCTCCCTTCCCGTTCCGCACGCCCACGGCACGCACCTCACCGCTCAGCGGGCCGCCGCGCGGCAGTGGTGCCGCCTCGGTGATCACCACCCCACCGATGGCATCGGCACCGTATTGCACGCCGGCCGCACCCTTCACCACGGTGATGCGCTCGGCGTTGAGCGGGTCGAGGTCCGGCGCATGATCGGCGCCCCATTGCTGGTCCTCCTGGCGGATCCCTTGATCGAGAATGACGACCCGTTTGCCGGAGTGCCCTTGGATGACCGGTTTGCCCCCATAGGGCCCCGCCCCGGCCATATGGACGCCGGGCAACGTGCTCAACACCTCGGCCAATCCGCGCTCGCCACGCCCCTGCAACAGGTTCCCATCCAACTCGGCGCGCGCCTGCCCCACGTTCTCATCCGGTCGGCGGCGCACCACTTCCATCTCGTGCAGTTCCTCCTCGTGGTGCTCCAGGCGGAAGTCCAGCTGCAAGGAGCCCGTAAGCTCGATGCGGCGATCCACCGGCGTGCAGCCCACGTGGCTCACGCGCACCTGGTAACGTCCCGGGCACAACCCCGCGATGCGGTACCGGCCCGCTTCATCGGCCACCGCACCGCGCTCCAGCTCCGGGATGTACACCGCAGCGAAGGCCAGCGGCGTGCGGTCGTGATCGTCCACCACCCGACCGCTGAGCACCAACGTGCAGGGGTCGGATTGGGCTTGGACCACCCCGGCGGGCCACACCCACCCTATCCACCCAACGAGCCACACGCGCCACATGCCAGCTTTCAACGGGCCTTTGGGACCCGGGCGCAAAGCTATCGTGCATTTCCCCTATCGCCACTCAGTTGCAACAATGGGGTTGCGCGCCCGGTGTACTTTCGCCCGAGCTCGACATTCCATGGCGACGGCACCCGTTCCTCCCATCACCCACGTGGGTGTGCTCACCAGCGGCGGTGACAGCCCCGGCATGAACGCGGCCATCCGTGCGGTGGTGCGCGCCGCCAGCTTCCACGGTCTGTCGACCACGGGCATCCTGGGGGGCTATGACGGGCTGGTGCGGGACAATACCCGTCCGCTGGGTCCGCGGGATGTGAGCGGGATCGTGCAGCTGGGGGGCACCATGCTCCGCTCGGCGCGCAGTGAAGCGTTCCGCACCGCCGAAGGGCGGGCCCAGGCGGTGGCCACCATGCGGCGCCACGGGATGGACGCCCTGGTGGTGATCGGCGGCGACGGCAGCTTCACCGGTGCCCATGTGCTGTACAAGGAGCATGGTATCCGCTGCGTGGGCATCCCGGGCACGATCGACAACGACCTGGCGGGCACGGACCGCACACTGGGCTTCGATACGGCGGTGAACACGGCCGTAGAGGCCATCGACCGATTGCGCGACACGGCGAGCTCCCACGACCGCCTCTTCTTTGTGGAGGTGATGGGGCGGCACTCCGGCCAGATCGCGCTGACCTGTGCGGTGGCCGCGGGTGCGGAGTACGCCATGGTGCCCGAGCGGAGACAGGGCGTTGATGAACTGGTGGACCTGCTGGACCACATCGCGCACACCCGGTCCTCCCTGATCGTGGTGGTGGCCGAGGGCGACGAGGAGGGTGGTGCCTTCACGGTGGCCGAGAAGGTGAAGCAGCGGATCCCCGGAAAGGACATCCGCGTGTCGGTGCTGGGGCACCTGCTTCGCGGCGGGTCGCCGAGCGTGGCGGACCGGTTGTTGGCGGGCAGAAGCGGCGTGGCCGCCGTGGAGCATCTGCTCGCGGGCGGCCACGACACCATGGTGGGGATCTGCGGCGATCAAGTGGTCTTCACTCCCTTCGCCACGGCGATCGACGGCCGGAAGAAACTTCTCGACCCCGAACTGTACCGCATCCTGGGCATCCTCTCGATCTGATCCTCACTGCTTCACCAGGCGGGTCTGAACGATTGTGCGCCCCTGCGTGTCGATGCCCGTGAGCACATACACGCCCGGAGCAAGGAACTCCGTGTCCACATGCGGCGTGTAGGCGAGCTCGAACACGCGGCGTCCGGTGGCATCGAAGAAGATGAGATGGCGCACCTGGCCGGTGCCATCGACCACGGAGATGGCGCCACGCGTGGGGTTCGGGAACACCCCGAAGCCACCCTGGGCCATGATCTCCTCCACGCCCACCATGTTCTCACAGGCATCACCGATGCCGTTGTGGTTGGCGTCGAGCTGGTCGGGGTTGTGCACCCACGGGCAGTTGTCGCACGTGTCGCCGATCCCATCACCGTCGAAGTCGGCCTGGTCGGGGTTGTAGTCCACCGGACAGTTGTCCTCGCAGTCGAGCTGCAGGTCACCGTCGGCATCGGGGTTGGGCACCAGTGCGGTGTTACCGCCCGCGCACACACCGCAATCGTCGATGACGGCCGTGCCCCCGGGCACACCGGCACAATCGATGGGCAGACCGGCACAGTTGCAATCGGCCGTCCACACGTCGTTGCCGGTGGTGGGATCACCGTCGTTGCAGGGCGTTCCAGGCAGAGCGCTGCCACCGGGCACACCGAGGCAGTCGATCACCTGACCCACGCATTCACAGTCGGCGGTCCACATGTCGTTGCCCGTGTGGGGGTCGCCATCGTTGCAGGGAGTACCTGGCAGCGCGCTGCCTCCCACCACGCCCATGCAGTCCACGGGGATCGGCGTACCGACGCACTCACAATCCGACGTCCA
>CAYXKE010000048.1:0-19891 GCA_964464935.1 uncultured Chryseobacterium sp. | reverse complement strand
GTTCCTGATCGAGCTGCAGATCGGAAATACCCGTCAAGTAAAACTCTACACGATAGGCATGGATGTCAGGAACACGGATGGAACCCTTGGAATTTCCAAGTAGCCGCTATTGAGCAGCGTGGTGGGTGTGTTGATCGACGGCCGCATCCAACGGCGATCAGTGGAGCCGCTTGCGGACGGCGGTGGTGGGCACACTGATCCC
Organism: uncultured Chryseobacterium sp.; assembly: GCA_964464935.1. Classification (GTDB taxonomy): domain Bacteria; phylum Bacteroidota; class Bacteroidia; order Flavobacteriales_F; family PHOS-HE28; genus PHOS-HE28. The sequence continues at coordinate 19,689 of CAYXKE010000048.1, read as the reverse complement.
ACCGAATAGGGTGGGGCGGTCAGGGGAAGGGAACCACAGGAAGTCCGGGCGAGCCGATCACCGCCCTTCCGCCAAGGTCGTGAGCGCGGCCAGCCCTTTTTCGAAGTCGCGGCCGATCATCCGGTCCATGTTCACGAACAGGCCGAAGAGCTTGCCCATGAACGTGTTGGGGCCGTCCATCGTCCACGTGAGGCGTGTGGCCTCGCCCTCGGGCGTGGCGCGGAAGCGCGTGATGCACCTCGACACCCACGGTTGAATGAAGTGCAGATCGATCGTCACCTGGTCGGGCAGGCGCTCCTTTATCTCCATCTGTCCTTCCCCCGCCTTCTTGTTGCCGCGCCAATGGTACTTCGCGCCCACCCCGCTGGGAGGTCCGTCGTACGTGCGCACCATGGCTGGGTCCAGCTGCTCCCACGGGCTCCACATCGGCCATTGGCGGGAAGTCCTCGATGTAGGAAAAGATGCGGTCGGTGGGGCGTTGATCACTGCGGATCGCGCGTAGTGCACCGTGTTGGGCTTGGTGGCGGCGAGGATGAGCACCAGGGCGATGGCCGCTGCGATGCCGATGAGGACGTAGGCGAGCATGGCTGGGTCAGGCGCCTGGGTATTGCGCCTGCAGGTGTCGGTGGTGAAGGAGGTAGGCCCAGATGAGGAAGGCGATGAACAGGAGCATCGGTGCCCAGCTGCCCACCGGGTCACCCACGGCGATGAACGAGATGGTGGCGGCCACCAGGTCGATGAAGAACCCGAAGTAGGCCCACTCCTTCACGCGGGCGGGCACCATGGGTAGCAGGATGGCGATGGCCCCGATGATCTTGGCCACGGAGACCAGCACGATGAAGTAGATCGGGTAGCCCAGGTGGTGGTGCAGCATCGCCACGGCCTCTTCCGGCAGGGTGATGCCGCCGATGCTGGAGAAGATCATGAAGGCGCTGAACAGCACAGTGACGATCCAGTAGGTGAGGGCGGCTTTTCGGTCCATGGTCGGCAGGTGGTAGGGTGATGTAAGTATACGAGCCCGCCGGGTATGGACGGCGGTGGCGCTGCCGGGGTTGGCTACCTTCGCGACCGCTTTCCGATCGATCCATGTTCGAGAACCTCAACGACAAGCTGGAGCGCGCCTTCAAGGTGCTCAAGGGCCAGGGCCAGATCACCGAGATCAACGTCGCCGAGACGGTGAAGGAGATCCGCAAGGCGCTGTTGGACGCCGACGTCAACTTCAAGACGGCGAAGGAGTTCACGGACCGGGTAAAGGCGAAGGCCCTGGGGCAGGACGTGCTTACCGCCGTGAGCCCCGGCCAGCTGCTGACCAAGATCACGCACGACGAGCTGGCCGAGCTGATGGGCGGCCAGACCGCGGGCATGGACCTGAGTGGCAACCCCACCGTGGTGCTCATGAGCGGGCTGCAGGGTTCGGGCAAGACCACCTTCAGCGGCAAGCTGGCCAACCTGCTGCGGAAGAAGGGCCGCAAGGTGCTGCTGGTGGCCGCCGACGTGTACCGCCCGGCCGCCATCGACCAGCTGGAGACCCTCGGCCAGCAGCTGGGCATCACCGTGTACAGCGAGCGCGAGAACAAGGACCCGGTGAAGATCGCGCAGAACGCCATCGCCCATGCCCGGCAGCAGGGCTACACCGCCGTGATCATCGACACCGCCGGCCGTCTGGCGATCGATGAGGCGATGATGGACGAGATCACCCGCATCAAGCAGGCGGTGAAGCCGCAGGAGACCTTGTTCGTGGTGGATGCCATGACCGGTCAGGACGCGGTGAACACGGCCAAGGCCTTCAACGACCGGCTGAACATCGACGGCGTGGTGCTCACCAAGCTCGATGGCGATGCCCGCGGTGGGGCGGCCTTGTCCATCCGCAGTGTGGTGAACAAGCCCATCAAGTTCATCGGCACGGGTGAGAAGATGGACGCCATCGACGAGTTCCACCCCGACCGCATGGCCGGCCGCATCCTCGGCATGGGCGACGTGGTGAGCCTGGTGGAGCGCGCCCAGCAGCAGTTCGATGAGAAGCAGGCCCGCGAGCTGAACCGCAAGATCCAGAAGGACCAGTTCGGCTTCGACGACTTCCTGGAGCAGATCGGCCAGATCAAGAAGATGGGGAACATGAAGGACCTCATGGGCATGATCCCCGGCGTGGGCAAGGCGCTGAAGAACATCGATATCCCCGACGACGCCTTCAAGAGCATCGAGGCCATCATCCAGAGCATGACGCCCGAGGAGCGGAAGAACCCCGCCATCATCAACGGCAGCCGTCGGCAGCGCATCGCCCGGGGCAGCGGCAACAACGTGGAGGCCGTGAACAAGCTGATGAAGCAGTTCGAGGAGATGCGAAAGATGATGAAGATGATGGGCGACAAGTCGAAGATGCAGAACATGATGCGCCAGATGCAGCAGATGCAGGGCATGCGGCGGTGATGATCGACTACTCCACCAGCACCCGGGCTCCTTCACCCATCGGCACCAATTCCCCGATCACCACGGGTTCGATGCCGTCGGCGCGGAGGGCGTCCTCCACGGCACTGCGGCCTTCCGGTGCACACGCGATCAGCAGGCCACCGCTGGTCTGGGGATCGCTCAGCAGCAGCATGCGTTCCATGGTGGAGGCGCCCGCTGCTTCCGTGGCATAGCTCTTCCAGTTGCGGAAGCAGCCGTCGGGGTACTGCCCCTGGGCCAGGTAGTGCAGCGCCTCGGGGATCTTCGGAACGGCGGCGTAGCGCAGTTGGGCATTGACGGCGCTGCCGCGGCATACTTCCAGCAAGTGGCCCAGCAGACCGAAGCCGGTCACGTCGGTGAGCGCGTGCACGGCCGGCAGCGCGCCCAATGCCATGCCCACGCGGTTGGGGCGCACCATCAGGTCACGGGCGATGGACGCGTGTGCGGGGTCCAGCTTGTCGCGCTTCATGGCCGTGCTGAGGATGCCCACCCCCAGCGGCTTGGTGAGGTAGAGCAGGTCGCCGGGCCGGGCGGTGTCGTTGCGCTTGAGGTGCTCCCGGCGCACTTCACCGGTGACGGCCAGGCCGAAGAACGGCTCGGGGGCGTCGATGCTGTGCCCGCCGGCCAGGGGGATCCCCGCGTCGGCACAGGCGTGGCGGCCGCCCTCCACCACTTGCTGCGCGAGCTCCGCACCCAGCTTCTCGATGGGCCAGCCCAGGATCGCCACGGCCATCAGCGGACGGCCGCCCATGGCGTAGATGTCGCTGATGGCGTTGGTGCCCGCGATGCGCCCGAAGTCGAAGGCATCATCGACGATGGGGGAGAAGAAGTCGGTGGTACTGATCAGGCAGCGGCCATCGCCCAGGTCGTACACGGCGGCATCGTCGCGCGTGCCATATCCCACCAGCAGATGCGGATCGGGCGGCAGGGGCGCGGCGCTGTGCAGGATCTTCTCCAGTTCGGCCGGGGCGATCTTGCAGCCACAGCCCGCGCCGTGGCTCAGAGTGGTGAGGCGAACGGGTTCAGCCATCGATGTGCAGCAGTGTCAGGTGAAGCGGAGGTCCATCGGGGGCCACGTCGATGCGGTGGACCGTGGTGGGGTCGCGCTGGTCCATCTGATGGCGGTAGGCGCGGTCGTAATAGCCCAGGGTGATGGTGGCCACGGTGCGCAGGTCGCCGGCATGGAGGGCCTCCAGCGCGGCCTTGGCGTGTTGCGGTCCCAGCCGTTTGCGGATCCGCAGGATCGCTTCGGCCAACTGTGCTCCGGGGGCGTTGCCGTACTCGGCCACCAGGCGTTGCACACGCGCTTCCACAGGTATGTCAATGAAATACAGTGGAGCACGCCGCAAGCACTGGTAGAAGGCATCGGGCAGATGCGCCCGACCGATGGTCCGGCTCTCGTCCTCCACCCAGATCGGTGCTTCGGTGCCCAGGGTGTGCAGGGCATGCCAAAGCAGGTTCTCGAATTGTTCCGTGGTGGGCTGGGGCGCTTGACCGATCGCTCCGAACGACGAGCCCTTGTGATGAGCCAGCCCTTCCAGGTCGATCACGCGGGCACCGGCCGCCTGCATGGTGTTCAGCAGTTCGGTCTTGCCGCTGCCGGTGTACCCGCCCAGCACGCGCAGGGGCACGGGGCGTTCCAGTTCGGCCAGCACGTGGCTGCGGAAAGCCTTGTATCCGCCTTGGAGCGGATGCACCGCGGCGAAGCCGGCCTTGTCCAGCAGCCACGCCACGCTGCCGCTGCGCTCGCCACCGCGCCAGCAGTGCACGCGGACGTGTCCGTCCGGGGCCAGTGTCTGGGCCTGCTCCACGATGGCGGCCAGCTTCGGGCCCACGATGCGCAGCCCTTCCCGCACCGCTTTGTCGCGGCCCTGCTGTTTGTAGAGCGTACCCACCACGGCGCGTTCCGCGTCGGAGAAGAGGGGGATGTTCTGCGCCCCCGGGATGTGGCCGCGGGCGAACTCGCCGGGCGAGCGCACGTCGATCACCGGGGTGGATCGCGTGAGCCAATCGGTGATGGGGAGCGGGCGGACCATCGGTGCCGAAAGGTCGGAAACCGACGCGGGACCGGTGTGGGGTGGACCTCGCGGGGCGATCGCCATCTTTGTCCCGCCCGGCAGGTCCGGGCCCATAAGCATGAGAACGATCGTCGCGGGCAACTGGAAGATGCACATGGACCGGTCCGAGGCCCTGGACCTGGTGGCCCAACTGGTGCGCGAGGCCGATGAACTGCCGCTGGGCGTGGAAGTGGTGGTGGCGCCGCCTTTCCCCTTCCTCCCGCTGGTGACCGACCGGGTGCGGGGCACGCGGATCGTGGTGGCCGCCCAGAACTGCCATGAGGCCGCCCAAGGCGCGTTCACGGGTGAGGTGAGCGTGCGCATGCTCAAGAGCATCGGTGCGGGCGCATGCATCGTGGGGCACAGCGAGCGCCGCCAATACTTCAATGAAAGCGATGCCGCCGTGGGGGCCAAGGTGAAAGCCCTGTTGGAGGGCGGGCTCATGCCCATCTATTGCTGCGGCGAGTTGCGCGAGGACCGCGCGCAGGGCCGCCACTTCGCCGTGGTGGAAAGCCAGCTGCGCGAGGCACTGGGCGGGTTGGACGCCGCGGCGATGGCCCGCGTGGTGGTGGCCTACGAGCCCGTGTGGGCCATCGGCACCGGTCTCACCGCCACACCCGAGCAGGCGCAGGAGATGCACGCGCACATCCGCGCGTTGCTCGGCCAGCTGGTGGGCGACATCGCCCAGGCCGTGCCCATCCTGTACGGCGGCAGTTGCAACCCGGCCAACGCGGCGGGCCTCTTCGGCCAGGCCGACATCAACGGTGGCCTCATCGGTGGTGCTTCGTTGCAGGCGGCATCCTTCCTGGAACTGGTGCGCATCGCCGCTGCTTGAGAACCGGTTGGCCCCGGCCGGCTTGATCCTTACGAACGTGGAATACATCGAGATCACCTTCCTCGTCGCGCCGGTACAGCCCTGGCGCGAGATCCTCATGGTGGAGCTTGCCGAGCTCGGTTTCGACTCCTTCACCGAAGGCCCCACGGATGACATGGGCGGCACGGGCGAACTGCGGGCCTACATCCGCAGCGACCGCCACGACCCGGCACGGCTGAACGGGCTGCTGAGCATGCGCGATCCGCATGTGAGCATCAGTTGGACCGAGCAGCGCATCGCCCATCGCAACTGGAACGCCGAGTGGGAGAAGAGCTTCCAGCCGGTGGAGATCGACCGCGACATCCGCATCCGGGCCGAGTTCCATCCCAGCGCGCCGGGCTTCGCCCACGAGCTGATCATCACCCCGCGCATGGCCTTCGGCACGGGCCACCACGCCACCACCCGCCTGATGCTGCGCGCCATGCTGCCACTGGACCTGAACGACCGCGCGGTGTGCGATCTGGGCTGCGGCACCGGTGTGCTGGCCATATTCGCCGAGCAGCGGGGCGCCCGCGCGGTGCTGGCCGTGGACAATGAGGACGGCGCCGTGGAGAACTGCCGCGAGAACGTCGTGCTCAATGGATGTGAGCGTGTGACTGTGGAAAAGGGCGATGCGCGCGCCCTCGATGGCCACACCTTCGATCTTATCTTGGCCAACATCGAACGCAACGTCCTGCTCGCTGCGATGCCCCGGTTCGCCCGCTCGCTCAAGCCCGGTGGCGCGCTCCTGCTCGGCGGCTTCACCCCGGAGGATCGCCACATGCTGGCCCAAAGCGCCAAGCAGCATGGTATGACCATTGCGGAACGCACTCAGGACGGTGATTGGGCGCTGCTCGGTTGCCGAAAACCGGCCTGAACCACCGGCCATCAATGCAAGGAACCCGCCCCGCCCGAGCCCCCCACATCCGCATCCGACACGCCGCGGCCATGCTCTTCGCGTGCGGGCTCCTGCTCGTGCCGGCCGGGGGGATGGCGCAGGGCAAGCCGTTCTCCGCCGATCCCGATGCCTTCCTGCAGGAGGTGAACGAGATGATGGTGGGGGCCGACAAGAAGGAGGGGAGGGCCTTCATGGAGAACACCTTCACGCCCATGTGGACCGGTGCATTCCTCGATCGCTCCCGCAAGGCCCGCGTGATCGAGGTGGCCAACTTCATGCAGAAGAAGCGCTTCGACGCCTTCCCGCACTTCCGCGACTACTTCGGCGCCGTGGCCGCCTTCCCCGCAGGTGGGCGCAGCACGGCCGAGTTCGATGCCTGGCTGCAGGCCATGGACCAGCTGGTGCAGAAAGGACGCAAGCAGAACGTGGCCGCGTTCATCAACATGTGCCGCGACCTCTTCCAGGAGAACGTGATCTACCGGAGCGCCAGCACCACGTGGCGCAGCACCAGCGCGAAGTTCACCTTCGGCTTCGACTCGGTGGCCTATGTCGCCTTCCCCAAGGCCGACCTGATCTGTCTCTCGCGCGGCGACAGCTCCGTGATCCAAGGCACCACGGGCGTCTACTACCCCGGCACCGAGCGCTGGCACGGTCGCGGTGGTATGGTCACCTGGGAGCGGGCCGGCCTGAGGCCCACCGCCACATTCGCCCAGTGGGACCATGCCTATGTGCTGCCGCTGAAGACGGCCGGATTGGAGGTGGACTCCGTGGTATTCAACGACCCCTACTTCGAACGCGGCATGCTGGGCCGCCTCACCGACAAGCTCATGGCCAACGTGACGCCGAAGAACGCGAGCTATCCGCGCTTCGAGAGCTATGACCGGCGCCTGCGGATCAAGGACATCGCCGAGGGGGTGGATTTCGAGGGCGGCTTCACCATGCAGGGCGCCAAGCTGCGTGGCTACGGCACCCAGGACGAGCCGGCGATCCTCACCTTCCACCGCGAGAAGAAGCCGTTCATCATCACCAAGGGCCTGTTCTACGACATCGACCCGGAGCGCATCGCCAGTGATGAGGTGGCCGTGGTGATCCGCATCGACAAGGACTCCATCCACCACCACGCCGTGGGGCTGCGCTACATCCGTGACAAGCGCACGCTCTCGCTGATCAAGAAGGAGGAGGGCATGGGCAAGGCGCCCTTCTACGACAGCTACCACCAGCTGGACATGTACTGCGAGATGATCACCTGGAAGCAGGGCGATCACGTGGTGCGCTTGGGCAACCTGCACGGCAGCAGCCAGACGCGCGCCAGCTTCGAGAGCTTCAACTACTTCCGCGAGGCCCGGTACAGCGCCATGCTGGGCATCGACCCCGTGCACCCGTTGTCCCGCATGAACGACATCGCGCGCAAGACCGGCGGGGCGTTCACCGTGCAGGACTATGCCGTGGCCACACGCATGTCCAAGGATGCCGTGATCCAGCACCTGATCGACATGGCCAACCAAGGCTACGTGATCTACGATCCGGAGAACCAGTTCGCCCAGGTGACCCCGCGTCTGCGCCAGCACATCCTCAACAGCGCCGGCAAACTGGACTACGACGTGCTGCAGTTCAATTCCAACGCGGAGGACGGCACCAACGCCACCCTGAACCTGCTCAACCACGACCTGGCCCTGCACGGGGTGTCCCGCATCGTGATGAGCGATTCGCAGGACGTGAAGATCTTCCCCACCGACCGCACGGTGACCGTGAAGAAGGGCCGCGACATGGTCTTCAGTGGGGCGGTGCACGCCGGCCGGCTGAAGTTCTACGGCACCGAGTACTACTTCCACTACGACAAGTTCGTCATCGACCTGCTGAACGTGGACTCCGTGACGTTCATGGCCACCAGCTTCCGCCCCAACGACCAGGGCGAGTACTCCCTGGTGAAGGTGAAGAACGTGTTGGAGCAGGTGACCGGCACCCTGGAGATCGACGACCCCGGCAACAAGAGCGGCTTGAAGCAGAAGGACTTCCCGGCCTTCCCGCGGTTCACCAGCACGCGCGAGAGCTACGTGTTCTACGACAAGCCCTCGATCCAGAAGGGCGTGTACGACCGCGAGCGCTTCCACTACCGATCCGATCCCTTCGTGCTCGACTCGCTGGACAACTTCAGCAATGCGGGGCTGACCTTCACCGGCACCCTGGTGTCCGCCGGCATCTTCCCCGATCTGCGCGAGCCGTTGCGCCTGCAGCCCGACTATGCCCTGGGCTTCGTGACCACCACCGCAGGCGACGGCATGCCGCTCTATGGGCGCAAGGCACAGTTCTCCGATACCATCAAGCTCAACAACCGCGGTCTGCAGGGATCCGGAGCGCTGGCCTACCGCACCACCAACCTCCGCTCCCGCAATCTGGTCTTCTGTCCGGACAGCACCATCGGCCGGGCCGACACGCTCACCAACGTGATGGCCGCCAAGCCCAGCGTGCCACTGGTCACCGGGCGCGAGCTCTTCGTACGCCTGGAACCCGGCATCGACCGCTTCCACGCCGAGAAGATCCGCGTGCCCATGCGCATGTTCGACGGCCAGGCCGATCTGCATGGCCACACCGACCTCGGCCCCGATGGCATGACCGGCGGGGGGCTGGTGGACTTCCGCAACGCCACCCTCACCTCCAACCTCTTCCACTTCGAGGCCATGCGGGTGCGGGCAGACACCGCCGGGTTCAACCTCACCGACGGCGACATCAGCAGCATCGCCTTCCGCACCGACAACGTGAACGCCCTGATCAAGCTCGATGAGCGCGTGGGTGAGTTCGTGAGCAATGGCGATGAGACCAAGGTGGAGTTCCCGGTGAACCAGTACATCTGCTTCATGGACCGCTTCCGCTGGTACATGGACCAGGGCGACATCGAGCTGGAGAGCGACCGTACCGCAGCAGCGGGGGCGGAGGACCTGCAGCTCTCCGGCTCCAACTTCATCAGCATCCACCCGGCCCAGGACTCGCTCAGCTTCATGGCGCCCAAGGCCCGCTATGACCTGAAGCGCCACCTGATCACCGCCAACGACGTGGTGCACATGCTGGTGGCCGACGCGCTCATCACCCCCGACAGCATGCGCCTGCGCATCCGGAAGAACGCCGTGATGGACCCCCTGGTGAACGCCGTGATCACCGCCAACCACGTGGACCGTTTCCACACCATCCGCGATGCCCGGGTGGACATCAAGGCGCGGCGCAACTTCACCGCTTCGGGCGTGATCGACCATGTGGACGAGGAGGGGCGCCGATTCCCCGTGAACCTGCCGAACATCTATGTGGACTCCACCTACCAGACCCGGGCCCGCGGCCGCATCACCCGTGAGGAGGACTTCCAGCTGAGCCCCGCGTTCGACTTCTTCGGCGATGTGTTCCTCACGGCCAGCATCAAACATCTCACCTTCCGCGGCAGCACCCGCATCCAGCACGGATGCAATGGGCTGGAGCGCAACTGGATGGGCTTCGAGGCCGAGATCGACCCGATGGAGGTGTTCATCCCCGTGAGCGACACCCTCCATGATGAAATGGGCCGCCGCCTCGGTGCGGGCATGCTGCTCACGGAAGAGGACCCCTTCAGTGTCTACGCCACCTTCCTCAGCCGCACCAAGTACCAGAAGGACGTGCCCGTGAGCGGCGGAAAGGGCCTGCTGTACTACGACCGGGGCCGCAGGGAGTACGTCATCTCCAACAAGGACAAGATCCGCCAGCGCGACCTGCCCGGCGACCTGGTGAGCCTGGCCACGGAGAACTGCGTGATCCAAGGCGATGGCCGCATCAACTACGGCGTGGACCTGGGCCGCGTGGGCCTCACCGCCGTGGGCGGGACCCGCTTCGAGGCCGAGGGGGCCGTGGCCACCACCACCGGGGTACTTCTGGCCGACTTCCACTTCCTGGAGAACGCCATGGAGGGCATGGCCACCGCCATCACCGCCCACCCCGACGTGCGGCAGATCAACATCGGCACCACCTACTACGAGAAGATGATGCGCGAGCTGCTGGGACTGGAGCGTTCCGACAAGCTCATCAGCGAACTGAGCATCCGCGGGGAGATCCGACGCATGCCCGAAGAGCTGGTGCGCACCATCGTGCTGGGCGACGTGAAGATGAAGTGGAACGGCCCCGAACAGAGCTGGCTCAGCGAGGGCGACATCGGCATCGCCACCATCGGCAAAAAGCCCGTGTACCGCTACGTGAAAGGCAAGGTGCACCTGGAGCGCAAACGCAGCGGCGACGTGATGACCATCTTCATCATGCTCGACGAGAAGACATACTGGTTCTTCCAATACAGCAGGAACTACCTTTATGCGTACAGCAGCGATCCGCAGTTCAACACCATGATCAGTGAACTGAAGGAGGACAAGCGGAAGCTGAGCGGAGGGAAGGACCTGCCGGACTACCAGTTCACGATCACCACTCCCCGGAAGGTGGAGGATTTCCGCGACCGGTTCGGCATTTGAGCGATGGAGTTCCCCTGGGCATATGCGCTGTTGGCCTGGACCCTGGCCTATTTGTGCGGAAGCATCCCCACCAGTTTGTGGTGGGGGCGGGCCTTCCATGGCATCGACATCCGTGAGCATGGCAGCCGCAACGCCGGGGCCACCAACACCTTCCGCGTGCTCGGCGCCCGTGCCGGAGTGCCCGTGCTGCTGATCGACATCCTCAAAGGGTTCCTGCCCGTGCGTCTGCTGCCCAATCTCACCCAGCTGGAGCCCGACACCGCGCCGTGGATGTGGCTGCGCCTGGGACTCGTGGCCGCCGCCGTGCTGGGCCACCTCTATCCGGTGTTCGCCGGTTTCCGGGGCGGAAAGGGGGTGGCCACCTCGCTGGGCGGCGTGCTGGGCGTGCATCCGGGCGCCGCGGCCATCTGTGTGGGGGTCTTCGCCGTGGTCTTCCTCCTGTCCCGGTACGTGTCCCTGGGCTCCCTCGCCGCTGCGATCGCATTCCCCCTGGCGGTGGTCCTCATCTACCACGAGAGCAGTCCGGTGAAGATCGGATTCGCCATCGCCCTCTGCCTGTTGATCTTTTACACGCACCGCCAGAACATCGGGCGGCTGCTGCGCGGCCAGGAGAATCGGATGGACCTTGCCGCCCGATCCGGGTCACGGTCATGAAACAACCGGCACATCCCACGGGTACAAGGGGCCGCTTCCGGCCCATGACGTGGTTCGTGCTCTTCACCCTGCTGGTCCTCCATGGGCCCGACCTCGCCGCGCAGGGCGATGCCCGGGTGGTACAGCAGGCCGATGCCCATTTCCAGGCCGGACGCTACGTGGAAGCGCTGCCGCTGTACTCCCAGTTGGTGAGCCTCACCCCCGGTGACCACGCCCTGAACTACCGCTACGGCACCTGCCTGTTGCACGGGGGCGACCGCGAGAAGGCCATCAGCCACCTGAAGTTCGCCGTGCAGGACCCCGCCACCCCCGCACAGGCCTGGTTCTGGCTGGGCCGCGCCTACCACCTCAACTACCGTTTCGCCGAGGCCATCGCCGCCTACCAGCACTACCGGGGTGTGGCCGACCGCAAGGCGCTGACCGAACAGCCGGTGGACGTCTGGGAGAAGCAATGCCGCAATGGCCAGAAGCTGCTTTCCGACCTGAAGGACGTGGTGGTGCACAACAAGGTGGAGACCGCTGAGTCCGAGTTCTTTCGCTTCTATGACCTGAAGGATATCGGCGGGCGCATCGTAGTGATGCCCGATGAGCTCAAGACCCCGCTGGACCGCAAGAGCAAGCGCCGCGGCCTGATCTATCTCCCCGACAGGCCGGGCCCCATCTACTTCAGCAGCCTGGGGCGCGACGGGCGCACCGGCCTCGACATCTACCGCACCGAAGTGCTGCCCACCGGCCAGTTCGCCACACCCGTGAAGCTCGCCGGTTTCATCAACACGGAGTACGACGAGGACTTCCCCTTCATGCACCCCGATGGCCGCACGTTCTATTTCAGCAGCACCGGCCACAACAGCATGGGCGGCTACGATGTGTTCCGCGCGGCCTACGACCCCGGCATGGACGCCTTCGGCCGGCCCGAGAACCTCGACTTCGCCATCAACACCCCCGATGACGAACTGCTCTACATCGTGGATGCCGACCACCAGGAGGCCTGCTTCGCCAGTGCCCGCAGCAGCAAGCAGGGCCACTTGCATGTATACCGGGTGAGCACCAAGGCCACCCCGGTGACCATCACCATCCTGCAGGGCACCTACCTCAACGGGTTCGATGCCAACGATCGCAAGGCCCGCATCGTGGTGGAGGACGCCACCACGCACGAGCGCGTGGCCGAGGTGCGCACGGACCTCAACGGCGGCTACATCCTGGCCCTGCCACGCACGGGCCGCTTCCGGTTCATGGTGGATTGCGGTCCTTCTGGGCGTACGCACCTGGGACAGGTGGACGTGCCCGCCGCCAATGGACCGGCCGCCTACCGGCAGGAGCTGGAACTCTCCCGCCAGGGTGACATGGAGCGGCTGGTGATCCGCAACCACTTCGATGCCCCGCTCGATGGTGACATCATCGCCCTGGCCATGGACGAGATCCGCCGCCGGGCGGCGCTGGACGTGAGTACGCCGGAGGAGATCGCCAGTGCGCGGCAGGAGGAGCCCGCCGCCACCGACCTGATGACCCGGGCCGGTTTCACCGGTGATGTGACCGTGGACAAGGCCCGGCAGATGGCCCACGAGCAGGTGGCCACCCTGGAGCAGCGCGCCAGCGAGAGCCAGCGGATGGCCGGCCAGGCCTGGACCATGGCACTTGACGCCATGTCCGCCTCGGAGCAGGCCACCAAGGCCGCCGCCCAAGCGGTGCAACAGGCCGAGGCCGTCAATGATCCGGAGGTGCGCGACCTGCACATGGGCGAGGCGGCGGCGTACCGCCAGCAGGCCCGGGCGGCCTCGTTGCGGGCCCGCGCCGCTCGCCAGGCCGCTCTGGACCTGGAGGCCGAAGGCACCAGCTTGACCCAGAAGACGGTGGCCGCACGTCAGCGGGCCATCGCCATGGACGCGGCCCTGAAAGCCGGCGACGAGGAGGCCGCCCTGCCGCACTTGGTCGCCCTGCGCGAGGAGCTCCAGGCGCGCAGCGGGCCCAACGCCGAGGTGGACATCGCCGAGCGCGTACGCCGGGCGGCCACCGAGAAGGAGCGGGAGGCGGCCCGTCAACTGCAGCTGGCCAATGCCAGCAGCGGGGAGGAGAACGAACTGGCCGATCGCCTGCGCCGCATGCGCTTGGAGCGTGATGAGACGCGCAGCAAGTCCCGCAGGGATCAGCTCGACAAGGACATCGCCGTACTGGAAGGACAGGCCCAGGCCTTGGAACAGGAGACCCGCGCCGCTTTCCAAAAGGCCCAGCGCACCCAGAACGACGCCGCCGTGGTGCGTGGGGAGTCCGCCCTCATGGCGCACCTGGAGGCCGAGGGGCGCCAGCATGCCGTGACGAAGGTGTCGGCCGCGGATGCCGACGCACTGGCCCAACGCATTACGGCCACGGACGCCCAGCTCGCTGCACTGCCCATCGATGAGCGGATGGAAGCCTTGGTGCAGATCCCGGTGACCGAGCTGCAGGTACGCACCTTCGACTGGCGCCTGCCGGCCTTGGAGGCCGCGCCGCTGCGCACGCCCACCCGAGCCATGGCCACCGATGGCCTGGCCGTGCACACGCCCACCACCACACCCAGCGCGCGCGACAGCGACGATGAACCCAACGCGCTCCGCACCCGCGAGGCCGGGCAGGGGCGCACCGTGGAGCCCGCCGGTCCGCTGCAGGCCCGTTCGGGCGTGACTCCCCCGGTGTCGTCCGGCGAGGAGACCGTGGCCGCCAGCAGCCTGACCGGTCTCACCGAAGCCACCGAAGATGGGACCGAAGGTGCGCAGCAGGCCCCCCTGCCCCCGACCCAAGCGGAGCGGGCGGTGGAGTTCGCACCGGACCGCGCGCGGATCACGCCCGATCCCACCCCGACCATCGCCGTCAACGACGGGATGGCCGAGTTGCAGGATACCACCCGCTTCTTCCTGGAGAACCGCATCGCCGAACTGCGCCAGATGGCCGTCGCCGAGCGCAACCGCACGGAGCGCGAGGCGCTGGAGAAGGAGCTGCATCAATTGGAGGAACGCCTCGCCGCCCTGGTAAGGAGCGAGGAGCCCGTGGTCCGCACCACCGACGATCCCCTGGATGCGCTACGTGACGAGATCGGAGCGGTGGAGGTGCAGCCCGGTCGCATGCCGATGGTGATCACCCCCGCCACCAAGGACGAGGAGATCATCGACCGGCTGCACAGCTCCTACGCCACGTTCAAGGCCAACCTCGCGCGCAACCCCGATGCCGATGAACGGGCCAGCGCCCTGCAAGGACTGGAGCTGATGCTGGCGGACAGCATTCAGGCCGAAATGGCCCTGCAGGTGGCCGTGTTGGAGCTGGATCCGGCCCAGGCCCCGGTGGTGTTGCCCCGTGTGGACCGCCTGCGCCGCCTGCGTGCCGAACACCTCCGCCTGGCCGAGGAGCATGTGCAGCAGCGGCAGGCCGAACTGGCCGCTCTGGCCCCGGCCGCCGCTTCGACCACGGGAGCGCCCGCCGCGGCCCAAAGCCCGGGGCATGACCCGGTGCGCGACCGCTTTGTGGCCCTCGACCCCGACCCGCAGCGGGTCTACGCCAGCCGCTTGGTGCATCGCTCGCCCCAAGTGGACAAGGCCATGGCCGAGCAGGAGAAGGAAATGGAGCGGGCCACCGGGCTGCGGGTGAAAGCCGATTCGCTCGCACAGGCCGCATCGGGTCTGCCCCGCAAACAATTCGACAAGCTGGTGCGTGAGGCCGACCGGCTGCGCGATGAACGCCTGATCCTCCTCACCGATCTGGGCCAACGCTCGGCCTTCATCACCCGCACCGAATGGCGCACCGCCACCGACAGCCTGAAAGCGTTGGAACGCGCCGTGGGCACCAAGGGCCTTTCGCCGAGCGAGCCACTGCAGCTCATGGCCAGGCAGATGAAGAGCGAGGCGGAGCGCAGCTATGCCGAAGCCGGGCGCATCCGCAAACAGGCCGACCGGTCGGAGGACATCCTGCTGCGCGACAGCCTCTACCGGAAGGCCTATGCACTGGAGCTGGAGGCCCTGCGGGAAGTGGATCGCGCGATCACCGTGGTGAACGCACTGTTGCATGCCGACCATGTGCGCGGCAGCTCGATGACCTATGAAGCGGTGGCTGCACGTGTGCTGGGCATCGCCGCCACCCCGCCGCCGGCGCTGGCCCAGGAAGTGGCGGTGGCGCCGCCCCCCGCGCCCCCGGCCCCGCAGCCAACGCGTGCGACCGAGGTGCCGCAGGAGCAGCCCCGTGGGGATGTGGCTGACGAGCCGGCACCGGTCGTGGCGCAGGAGGTGCCCGCACCGGCACCGGCCGCTGCCTCCGAGCCCGTGACCGATCCCGCAGGCGATGCCGCCACCCGCGCCCGTCATGCCGCCGAGCAGGAGGCCGATCGTGCCATCGAAGAGGCCAGGATCGATCCCGCGGTGCTGGCCCGTTTGGAGCGCATGCTCGCACCCGAGGAGTTGCACCTGAGCCCCTTGCCGCTCGATCAAGCCGAACCCGACCTGCTGCGCCAGCGCCGCGACCGCGCCAACACGGAGGCCGCCGCCATGGAACGGCAGGCCTTGGAGTTCGCCGACCTGGCCGATCGGTACACGGACAGCCTGTCCACCGCCCGCAAGCGCGACCGCGAACGCCTGGAGCGCTTGGCCGTGCGTGCCCGGACCTCGTCCGATTCGCTCATGGCCCGTTCCGTGCTGCTGAAGGCCGAAGCGGTGCAGGCCGAGGAGGACCGCGCCAAGGCGGAGGAGGTGCGCGAGTTCGTTTCGCGCATGCGGGAGTTCTACTACCTCACCGCGGATGAGCAGCAGCTGGTGGTCAACAACACCGACGCCAGCCGCTACTTCCACGCGAAGACCCGGGCCATGGAGCAGCACCGCGCCGCCGACGAGGCCCAGGAGGCGGCGAAGGCCACCCGCGAACTGGCCGCATCGCTCACCGCCGCGCTGCCGTCCGGTCGGCCGGCCAACGACGCCCAGCGCGTGCGTGCGGAGGTGCTGCGTGCCCGGGCCAGTGCCTTGGAGGCCCGCGCCGATTCACTGGACAATGTGGCCGCACGTCTCCGCTCGGCCGCGGCCCTCAACGAAGGGCAGGCCGCCGCGCTGCTGCAGTCCATCCAAGGCATGGAGCCCAGCGAGCTCATGGCGCTGGAGATGCGCACCCGCCGCATCGATCCGCTGCTGGCCGAGGCCCATGGCCAGGCCGGGCCGGAACGGCAGCCCCTGCCCGCCAGCGCCCGGCAGGCGAGCAATACCGGCGATGCACCGTTGGTGGCCGCTGGTGGCGATGACATGACGGACCGCCGTGCGACCGACGAGGGCCTCACCCCGCTGCTCCCGCGCACCACTGAGCGTGCAGAGAGCGGCATGACCCCGGTGAGCCCGCGCCCGCCCACCGCGCTGCTCGAGGTCCTCCGCGATGACCGCTTCGAGGTGCGGGCCACCCCGGTGCGCCGTGCGGAGCCGGTGGCCATCGATGCACCCATGCCCGCGGGCCTGGTGTTCAAAGTGCAGATCGGGGCCTTCCGCCGCCCCATCCCCATGGACGCCTTCAGCGATCTCGACCCCGTGGCGGGGGAGAGCCTGGACAACGGAGTGGTGCGCTACACCGCCGGCATGTTCACGCGGCTCGACCACGCCAACGCAGCGCGGGACAAAGTGCGCGATCGGGGCTACCGCGACGCCTTCGTGGTGGCCTATCTCGATGGCCGCCGCATCCCCATCGGCCAGGCGCGGGCCATGCAGCAGGGGGGAGGCGAGGCCCAGGCCGTGACGCAGTCCCGGTCCCCGGGCCAGCCGACGGCTCAGGCCCAGGACCCGATCACCCCTGCACCGGCCACGCCACGGCCCGTCACCCCCGCGCCTGAAGTGACCATCACCACGCCGGTGCCCTCGCCCGCCCCGGCCGATGATGCCGCGCTGTTGAGGAACTATCCGTCCTCCGCCGAGGAGCTGGTGGCCACCTTCGCACCCTCGCCCGAGGCCACATCGTACTACAATGTGCCCGGCGCCGCCCCGGCCCGTCAGGTGGAGGCCATCCGCGGCCTGTTCTTCACGGTACAGGTGGGTGTGTACAGCCGTCCGGTGGCCCTCGAGCGCCTGTTCAACATCACCCCGCTCAACACCGAGCGCCTGGCCAACGGCCAGATCCGCTACACCACAGGCATGTACACGAACCTGGACCAGGCGCGTGCGGGCCGGGAGCGCATGGTGGAGCGCGGCGTGAAGGATGCCTTCATCACGGCCTACCTCAACGGCAAGCGGATCCCGATGGCCGAAGCCGATGCGCTGCTGCGCAAGTTCGGCGCATCCATCCTGGCGCAGCCCTGAGCCCGGAAAAGCAGGCAATGGGGGTGGGGGAGTAATTTTGCCCCGTACCAACGCCGATGACCATGCCGCAGCATTCCGAGGAAACGTTGCTCCTGGAGGACCAGGACCTGTCCGTGATGCGGGAGATCATCCTGCACAACGACGACGTGAACACCTTCGAGCATGTGATCCAATGCTTGATCGACTTCTGCGGGCACGATGCCATTCAGGCTGAGCAGTGCGCGTGGATCGTGCACTACAACGGCAAGTGCAGTGTGAAGCGCGGCACGTACAGTGACCTGGAGCCCCGTTGCACCGCCCTGCTCGACAGCGGGCTAAGCGCCGAGATCGTATGAACTTTCCGCGCATCACCCTGATCGCGGGCATCGTGCTGGCCGCGGCCTGCACCAAGGTGCCCGTGACCGGTCGCAGCCAGTTCAATGTGGTGGGCACCGGCCAGATCGCCAGCATGGTGCAGGACCAGTACCGCGAGGTGCTGCAGACCAGCGTCATCCTGCCGGACAGTGACCCCCGCACCCAGCTCGTGCGGCGTTGTGGGCAGCGCATCGCCACCGCCGTGGAGACCTTCCTCCGCGACAACCACATGAACGACCGCGTGAGCGAGTTCCAGTGGGAGTTCAACGTGGCCGATGACCCCACGGTGAACGCCTGGTGCATGCCCGGGGGCAAGGTGCTTTTCTACACGGGTATCCTGCCCATTACCGTTGATGAGACCGGTCTGGCCGTGGTGATGGGGCACGAAGTGGCCCACGCGGTGGCCCGTCACGGCAACGAGCGCATGAGCCAGGGGATCATCGCCCAAGGGGCGGGAATGACCCTGGACATCCTTACCAGCCAGAACCCCGGCCTGGCGCGCAACCTGCTGCTGCAGAGCGTGGGCATCGGCAGCCAGCTGGGCATGCTGGCCTACAGCCGCACCCACGAGACCGAGGCCGACAAGATGGGCCTGGTGTTCATGGCCATGGCCGGTTATGATCCGCGCGAGGCCCCGAAGTTCTGGGAGCGGATGAGCGCCAACAGCGGTGGCGGTGCCCCGCCCGAACTGCTCAGCACCCACCCCAGCGATCAGCGCCGCATCAACGACCTCAACGCGTACATGCCCGAGGCGCTGAAGTACTACAAACCCTGACGCCGGCGATGCGGCGCGCGCGGCTCCAAGCGGCTCTGACGCAGGTGCTCCGCGGTGCTCGGCGGCTGATCCGGCGGGCGGTGATGGTGGCCGGCGGCCTCGCGCTGGTGATGGCATTGCTGGCGTTCACCTCCGTGCCCTGGCGCATGCATGTGTGGCTGGGCGTGGCCGCCGGTGAATTGGAGACCGTTCCCGATCGCATCGTGGTACTGGGCGGAAGTGGCATGCCCTCCGGTCCGGAACTGCTCCGGCTGTACCATGCCGCCGACCTGGCCCAACGCTTCCCCCATGCCCAGGTGGATGTGATCCATACCCCCGATACCGCCGTGCTGCGTCTGATGGTGGCCGAGCTCCTTTTGCGCGGCGTGGCACCCGAGCGCATCCACCCGCAGGCCGAGGGTACGAACACGCGGGGCCAGGCATTGGCCTTTTGGCGCTCCGGCAAGGCGCGTCACAACGACCGCCTCGCCCTGATCACCGCTCCGGAGAACATGTACCGCACCGTGCGCACCTTCCGCAAGGTGGGCTTTCCTCAAGCCGCCGGAGTGCCCGCATGGGACACGCCGCTCTTTTCCGACCTGGGTTACCGGCACCGGGCGCTGGGGGGGCGGCGTTTCGTTCCCGACGTGTCGCACAGTTACGCCGTGCGCTACGACCTCTGGAACCGCCTGAAGCTGCAGATCACCTGCTACCGCGAGTTCATGGCCATCCTGTACTACCGCCTCAACGGGTGGGTCTGATGCGGCCGCCGAACATTTTTTGCGGGGATGAGCTGACCGAACTGCATGGTGTTCTGAGATGATCCTTATCTTCGCCGCCGCTTTCCGGACCCGTAGCTCAATTGGATAGAGCATCTGACTACGGATCAGAAGGTTTGGGGTTCGAATCCCTACG
>CAYXKE010000047.1:0-20535 GCA_964464935.1 uncultured Chryseobacterium sp. | reverse complement strand
TGGTGTGCCCACCGATACCCGGATGGAGCAGTTGCCGTAGGCGAGGTGCCCAAGCCCCAATGACACTCGGCCACAACTTGGCAGGAACTTCCGAATGAATGCTTATCTTTGCCGTCCATTGCGGGGTGGAGCAGATGGTAGCTCGTCGGGCTCATAACCCGAAGGCCGCAGGTTCGAGTCCTGCCCCCGCTACAAAGCGAACCCGGCGAAAGCCGGGTTCGTCGTTTACGGCGATCGATGGCACATAAAGCGGGCTACGTCAACATCATCGGTGAACCCAACGTGGGCAAGAGCACCCTGCTCAATGCCTTGCTGGGCGAGCAGTTGGTGATCACCAACCCCAAGGCGCAGACCACCCGCCACCGGATCCTGGGCATCCTCAATGGCGACGACCACCAGCTCGTGCTGAGCGATACGCCGGGCATCCTCGACCCGCAGTACCGCATGCACGAGCGCATGATGAAGGCGGTGGACGAGGCCCTGATCGACGCCGATATCCTGGTCGTACTGGTGGAGCTCGGTCAGCACCCCGAGCGCTCGGAGAGCGTGCTGAGGCGCGCCCGGCGGTACCAGGGCCCCAAGGTGCTGCTGGTGAACAAGGTGGACACCGGGAGCGATGCTGCCGTGCTCGAGGCATTGGAGCGCTGGCAGGCCGCCCTGCCCGAGGCCAAGGTGGTGCCCCTGAGCGCCCTGCACGGCCTCAACGTGAACGAGTTGAAGACCTACCTGATCGACCAGCTGCCGGAGCACCCACCTTATTTCCCCAAGGACGAACTGAGCGACCGCAACATGCGCTTCTTCGTGAGCGAGATCATCCGTGAGAAGGTCCTCTCGTTCTACCAGAAGGAGATCCCATACAGCACCCAGGTGGTGGTGAACAGCTACGAGGAGGGGGAGGACATCACCCGCATCCAGGCCGATGTGGTGGTGATGCGCGAGAGCCAGAAGGGCATCCTGATCGGCCACCAGGGCAAGGCCTTGCGCAAGCTGGGCACCGAGTCGCGCAAGGCCATCGAGCGGTTCGTGGGCACAAAGGTGTTCCTGGACCTGAAGGTGAAGGTGGACCCGGATTGGCGGGAGAACGAGAAGAAGTTGGAACGCTACGGATACTGATGGAACTTCGATGACGGGATGGGAGCCACCGATCGGGGCGATCTGCGCCCCCGCACGTCAATGGCTTCCAGCTGTCCGCCACTTGTAGAATGAGCAACATAGTCGCCATCGTAGGCCGCCCGAACGTGGGCAAGAGCACGCTGTTCAACCGGTTGGTGGAAAGCCGCGAGGCCATCACCGACCCCACCGCCGGCACGACCCGCGACCGCCACTACGGTCAGTGCGAGTGGAACGGGGTGATATTCAGTGTGATCGATACGGGGGGGTACATCACCGGGAGTGATGACGTGTTCGAGGCCGAGATCCGCCGGCAGGTGGAGCTGGCCATCGAGGAGGCCGATACGATCATGTTCCTGGTGGACACGCACGGTGGGCTCACCGGCATGGACCAGGCGATCGCCGACCTGCTGCGGCGCTCGCGCAAGCCCGTGCTGCTCGTGGCCAACAAGGTCGACGAGCCCACGCACCAGTATGCCACGGCCGAATTCTACGGGTTGGGCCTGGGCGAGGTGTTCCCCATCGCCGCGGTGAACGGCTCGGGCACCGGCGATCTGCTGGATGCGCTGCTGAAGACCTTCACGAAGCCCAGCGCCGAGGCTGAGCCGGACATCCCGCGGCTGGCCATCGTGGGCCGTCCCAACGTGGGCAAGTCGTCGCTGGTGAACGCCCTCATGGGCCGTGAGCAGAGCATCGTCACCCCCGTGGCGGGCACCACCCGCGATCCCGTCAACACCCGCTGGAACGTCTTCGGCCACGATGTGCTGCTGCTCGATACGGCCGGTATCCGCCGCAAGCGCAAGGTCGAGGAGGACATCGAGTTCTACAGTGTGCTGCGCTCCGTGCGCGCGATCGAGGACAGCGACGTGTGCCTGCTCATGATCGATGCGCAGCACGGCATGGAGCAGCAGGACCTCCACATCCTCTCCATCATCCAGAAGAACGGCAAGGGGGTGGTGATCCTGGTGAACAAGTGGGACCTGGTGGAGAAGGAGACGAATACCATGCGCGACTTCGAGGCCGCGGTGAAGAAGCGCATCGAGCCCTTCACCGATGTGCCCGTGTTGTTCATCTCCGTGCATGAGAAGCAGCGCCTGCTCAAAGCCATGGAGGTGGCCATGGAGGTGTACCAGAACCGCCGTCGCCGCATCCCCACGCGCCAGCTCAACGATGTGCTCCTGCCCATCATCGAGCGCCAGCCGCCGCCCATGTACAAGGCGAAGCGGGTCACGATCAAATTCATCAACCAGCTGCCCACGGCGATCCCCTCGTTCGTGTTCTACTGCAACCTGCCACAGTACATCAAGCCCAGCTATGAGCGCTTCCTGGAGAACCGGCTGCGCGAGAGCTGGGCCTTCACCGGTGTACCCATCCGGATGTTCTTCCGCAAGAAGTGAGCGGCGGGCGGACGATCACCGCACCGGGTCGCGGCGGAAGAACACGAAACCGTTCTTCCTGTACAGTTCCCGCAGCGTGGGTATGGCGGCGGTCTCCTCGGCCGCGGTGATCTTGCACACCACGTACACGGGCCGGTCCACCTCGCCGTGCAGCAGCCATTCGCGGTCGTGCACACGGGGATCATCGGGTGGCTCCATGCGCGTGTAGAACAGGTGCGCATAGCTCTTGTAGTGGTCCGTGATCACCGCGCAGCGTTCGCCCTGGCGCTCCTCGAAGAACGCGATCGCCGCGCGCTGGGAGTAGCCTTCAACGCGACCGATGAGGAAGTACAGTGCGATGGTCATGAACAGCGCGCCACCACCGAACACGGTGAGCACGCTGGCACGCACCCGGCCGCGTCCGTGGAGCATGTGCGCGGCCACCAGCACGCCCATCAGGAACACCCCCGCCAATGCCTCCAGCCCGGTCCAGCGCACCTCGGCCTCCAGGTTGGCCTGTGCGAAGGGGTCTTGGGCGAAGAG
The DNA here is from genome assembly GCA_964464935.1 of uncultured Chryseobacterium sp. GTDB lineage: Bacteria > Bacteroidota > Bacteroidia > Flavobacteriales_F > PHOS-HE28 > PHOS-HE28. The sequence continues at coordinate 17,506 of CAYXKE010000047.1, read as the reverse complement.
CGGCGCGATCATGGTGGTGTTCATGCCCACGAACGGCACCGCGATGAGCACCACGGCGAACAAAGTGCCGAGCCCGCCCAGCAGGAAACGGCTCCAGCCGAACGCCTCCCGGTGCTTCCAGATGCGTTCCAGACGGATGGCCGCCAGGTAGGTGAGCGGGAAATAGCACAGGCTGCTGTAGTGCACGATCTTGGTCTTCACCAGGCTGAACAGGATCAGCACCGTCCAGAAAAGGATGGTCATCCAGCGGCGGTGGTCCTGCCGGCGTGCGTCATCCTCGCGCGTTGGGCGCAGCATCTCCTGCAGGGCGAATACCGAGGCCGGGAAGCAGCCCACCAGCAGCACCACGAAGTGGTAGCCCGCGAAACCGCCATGGCCGGCATCTTCGGTGGTGAGCATGGCCACCTGGCGCCAGAAGAAGGCCACCATGAACTCCGGACCATTGCGCAGCAGGTCCACCACGGACCAGGTGGCGGTGGTGAGCAGCGCGGCCCCGGCGATGATCAGCAGTCGGCGCCAGCGCAGGTAGGGGCGGCAGCGCTGCAGCACCCAGTACACGCCCATCACCAGGCCGGGCACCAGCACCCCCACCGGGCCTTTGGTGAGCACCGCCAGCCCCAGGAACAGGCCGGCGAGCCATGCGTGCCCGTCGTTGCGCGCGTTGAGCACGCCCGGTGCCCGCTTGGGATCGCGCTGCACCAGGGTGATGATGGCGTGGAGACCAAGGAAGATGCACAGGTTGAACCACGGATCGATGATGCCGCTGCGGAAGTAGAGATGGGGGAGGATGGAGCCCGCATAGGCCAGTGCCCACAACGTGCCGAACACGCGCCCACGCAACTGATCGCCCATGCGGAATAGCAGCCACAGGGTGAGCATGCCGCACAGCGCGTTGGGCAGCCGGGCGGCGAACTCGCCCACGCCGAACATGGTCATGCACAGGGCCTGCAGCCACATGAACAAGGGCGGCTTCTCGTGGAAGGGCAGGTAGGCGATCTGTGGCCGGAGCCAGTCGCCCGTGACGATCATCTCGCGGGCGATCTCCGCGAAGTTGATCTCGTCCCAGTCGAACAAGTGGACAGCACCCAGGCCGGGAACGAACAACAGCGCGGCGATCGTCACGATCAGCAGCTGGATGCGGGCGCGCGACGGCATGTGCGCGAAGGTAGGCGGCGCGACCTCCCCGTAGCGGGGCCGGCCAGCGCGGGCTTAGCGGACCGTGCCCGGACCCCGCTTGCCCAGCAGCTTCCAGCCCATGATGCCGGTGCGCGCAAGGAAGTAGCGGAAGCTCACGTTCAGCACGCCGAAGCCGTAGATCATGCTGCGGCGGAAGTTGATGCTGCTCGCCTCGTCGAAGTACTTGGTGGGGCAGGTGATCTCCGCCACCTCATAGCCCTTCCAGAAGATCTGCCCCACGATCTGGTTGTCGAACACGAAATCGTCCGAGCACGCCTCATAGTCCACGCTGCGCAACACCTCCGCACTATAGGCGCGATAGCCGGTGTGGTACTCGCTCAGCTTCTGCCCCATGAGGAGGTTCTGCGTGAAGGTGAGGATCCGGTTGGCGATGTACTTGTACAGGGGCATGCCGCCTTTGAGGGCGCCCTTGCCCAGGATCCGCGAGCCGAACACCACGGGGTACACGTCGTTGCCGATGAGCGCGATCATGCTCACCAGCAGCTTCGGCGTGTACTGGTAGTCGGGGTGCAGCATCACGATGATGTCGCCACCCAGCTCCAGCGCCTTGTCGTAGCAGCTCTTCTGGTTGCCGCCATAGCCCCGGTTCTTCGCGTGCACCACGATGTGCTTGATGCCGATCTCCTTGGCCACCTCCACCGTGTTGTCAGGGCTGCGGTCATCGACCAGCACCACATCGTCCACGATGTCGAAGGGGATCTCGTCGTAGGTCTGTTTCAGCGTGAGTGCGGCCCGATAGGCAGGAAGCACCACGATCACCTTTTTCCCATTGTACATCGCGTACGGTGGTTTGCGTTGCGGCCCTTCTACGGCGGACCGGTCCCGGAGTTGCTCGGACGTATCGAATTAAGTGCCTGAAAGGATGAGGTGGAGCGGCGAAGCCGATGCAGTGCGAACGCAGGGATGTGAACAATGGCCTTCAGCCGCCTTTGCCGTTGCGGCTCACGATGTACACCGCGGTCAGGATCAGCGCGACCATGCCCAGCTGGGCGGGTGTGATGTACTCCCCATCGGCGATGCCCCAGGCGATGGCCACCACGGGCATGAGGTAGGTGACCATGCTGGCCTGCACGGCCGAGGTGCGATGCAGGAGCATGTTCCACAGGATCAGGGCGAAGGCCGAGCTTCCCACGGCCAGCACGGCCACATGCCCCAATGCGTTCCACCCGTGGGGGTGCGCGGCGAGCGTGGCGGGCAGCCCGGAGGCCAGCGCGATGCCCAGGCAGACCGGCCCCACGAACGTGAGCGCAAGGGCGGCCACACCCGCTGCGGGCAGATGGCTCAGGTGCGTTTTCACGATGTTGCCGCTGAGGCCATAGCACAAGGTGCCCACGATGGGCGCCACGGCATACCATGACCATTCCCCCGCTGGGCCGCCCCCCTTCAGGCGGATCAGCATCAAGGCACCGGCCATGCCCACGCCCACCCCCAGCACGTGCATGGGCCGCAGCCGCTGTGCGAACAGGAGCACGCCCACCACGAGGGTCATGAGCGGTGTGAGGCTGTTCAGCATGCCACTGAGCGAGCTGTCGATCCGGGTTTGGGCCACGGCGAACAGGAACGCCGGGATGCCATTGCCCAGGATGCCGGAGCCCATCAGCGGCAGCCAGTGGGGCCGCAGCAGACCGATGTGACGCACCATCAGGGGCGACAAGGCCAGCCAGGCGATGAACAGCCGGGTCGAGGCCATCTGCACAGGCGAGAGCACCGGCTCCCCGGCATGGAAGAGGCCCCGCTTCATCAGTATGAACGAGCTGCCCCAGGTAAGCGCCAGCACGAGCAGGATGGCCCATACCAGCAGGGAGGAACGACCTTGGGCCATGGGGCGCAAAGAATGCCGGGGCGCGAAGGTAAACGCGCTTTCTTGTCCTACTTTTGTAACTCCTCCAGGGGTTACGCAGTCTCATAAGCGATCAACGGTCAGACCATGATGCAGCGCACCACCACCCTCTCCGCCTTGATGGCCCTCCTGCTCATTACGGGCTGTGGGACCACCGCCAGTGAGCCCATGGCCGATGCCGCGAACGACACCGTGGTGCGCACGGTCAAGGAGGTGGCCATCTCCAGCGGCACCCCCGTCACCACCGCAGAGCTCACCATCACCGGGATGAGCTGTGAGATGATGTGCGGTGGGGCCATCCGCAAAGCCTTGGGCCAGCTGCCCGGCGTCACCCACACCGAGATCGACTTCAACGAGGGCGAGGAGGCCGACATGGCCATCGTGACCTACGATGAGGCCCACGTGAGCGATGCCGACCTGGTGAAGGCGGTGGAAGGGCTCTACAACGGGCAGTACAAGGTGACCGGGGTGGTCATCACCAAGCAGGTCCGTGCGACCAGCGCCCAAGGCGACGACGCGGACCGGGCCCAGCACAGCAGCCTGCGCAAGTTGCCCGTGCTGCCCGTGCGCGGCACCGCGGGCCCTGCGGCGCTGCCCAGTGTGATGGCCCTGCTTACGCGTGTGCTTCGCCATTGATCGGCCTCCCCGGTGCGGGATACCTTTGCCGCACCATGTCACACGATTCGGAGGTCTCCCGGCTTCGGCCTGTCGTCCAATGGCTGCTCATCGGTTGTGTGCTCATCGCATGCATGGTGGTGATCGGCGGTATCACGCGCCTCACGGGTAGCGGGCTCAGCATCACTGAATGGAAGCCCATCATGGGGGCCATTCCCCCCCTGAACGAGGCGGAGTGGGAGGAGGCCTTCGCCAAGTACCAGCGGATCCCGGAGTACACGCTTGTGAACAGCCATCTGGACCTCGACGGGTTCAAGCGCATCTTTTTCTGGGAATACCTGCACCGCAACTGGGGACGCCTCATGGGGCTGGTGTTCATCGTGCCTTTTGTGGTGTTCTGGCGCCGGGGGCTCCTCTCCGGATGGCTCCGTGCGCGCGCTTGGTCCATCCTCATCGGTGGTGGGCTGGTGGGCGTACTGGGCTGGTTCATGGTGGCCAGTGGCCTGCAGGACCGCCCCGACGTGAGCCACTACCGCCTGGCCATCCACCTCTGTGCAGCCTTCGCGGTGTTCGGGTTGGTGCTCTGGACGGTGTTCGACATCCGTGAAGGGCGGCGCTCCTTCCGGGGTGATGGAACGGCTTCCGCGCGTTGGGCGCGTGGGCTGTTGGCCCTGCTGGTGGTGCAGATCATCTGGGGCGCCTTTACGGCGGGCCTCGACGCCGGCCGCATCTACAACACCTGGCCACTGATGAACGGTGCGTTCATGCCCGAGAACGTCATGGCCTTCGACAGCGTGTGGAACAACCTCACCGACCACAAGGACGGTGTGCAGTTCGTGCACCGCAACCTGGCGTGGCTGGTGGTGGCCGGCATGCTGGTGTTCGCCTGGCGCCACGGGCGCAGTGCGGCCTTGGCCGGTCCGGTGCGCATGCTGGTGATCGCCGTAGGGGTGCAGTTCGTGCTGGGGGTGATCACCGTGCTCACGCAGGTGCACATCGCACTGGGGGTATTGCACCAGTTCGGGGCGCTGCTGCTGCTGGCCGCCCTGCTGCACGTGCTGCACCTCACCGGTGCTCGGCCCAAGGCTTGACCGCCCCCGTCCACTGCAGCGTGCCGATCATGTGGCGCACGTCCGCACGGATCCGCTGCGTCACGGGCGCCAGGGAATCGGCGTTGGGCCGCGCGTGGAAGTACAGCGCACCATAGAGGAAGTGGTCGATGCTGTCCGTGAGGTAGAACACCATCGGACTGGCGGCATCGCCGTCCACCTCGAACACGGTGCCGAACACCCGGTCCGCCGGTCGCAGCGAACGGTCACGGCCGATGCGGGCCGCCATCTCCTGGTGCTTGCCCTTGAAGGCGTGCGCGTCGTCGATCAACTCCGGCAGGTCGTTCGCGATGCGGGTGTAGGTGAGGTGCACCTTGGCCCGTTGGCCGGGGAAGTCCAGGTCGAACCAATGGCTGCGGCCTTCCTGACGCACGGCGGCCATGCGGGCATAGACGGGGATCTCAGCGGTGAAGGGCCCGGCGGCCTCCCACAGCGTGTATTCCTGGGGGGGCAGGTCGATGCGGAAATAGGAGCGGGGCTTGGGCACCGGTCCTTCGCCGCACGCCGCAAATACCAGCATCAGCAGCAGGCCGAAAAGGAGCGTGGTGGGGGGTCTCCGCTCACACATGGCGCAATTGCACTTTCACGCGCCGCACGCGCTTGTTGTCCGATGCCTCCACACGCAGCCGGTAGTGGCCCACCTCCACCTCCTCGCCGCGCTTGGGGATGCGGCCGGTCAGCTCGGTGATGAAGCCGCCCAAGGTGCCGCTGTCGCCGCGATGCTCCTCGAAGTCCTCCCCGTCGCTGTCGAGCGCACGGTACATGTCCGGTAGCGGTGTGCGGCCCTCGAAAAGAAATGTGTTGTCGTCCAACTTCACATAGAGGCGGTCCTCATCATCGTACTCGTCGGTGATGTCGCCCACGATCTCCTCGATCACGTCCTCCAGGGTGATGATGCCGCTGGTGGCGCCGTATTCATCCACCACCACGGCCAGGTGCACCTTGAGCTTCTGGAACTCGCGCAGCAGGCGGTCAAGAGGCATGCTCTCGGCCACGAAGTAGGGCTTGCGCAGCAGGCGGTGCCAATCCATCCGGGTGTTGCGCATCAGCGGTAGCAGGTCCTTCAGGTAGAGGATGCCCACCACCTTGTCCAACGAGCCGTCGTAGATGGGCACCCGGGAGAAGCCGGACTCCACCACGGCGGGCACCAGTTCATTGAAGGAGAGCGCATGGTCGAACGCCACCACTTCATTGCGGGGCCGCATTACCTGCTTCACTTCGGTCTCGCCAAAGCGGGCCACCCCGCGCAGGATGCGGCGCTCGCCATCCTCCGCCTCGATGTCGGCCGGGTCGGGAGTGGCGCCATCCTCCCCGACCATGGGGTTCTGGCGTTCCAGCCGGCCCGACACGCCGGCCAGCGCGCCGCTAATGGGCCGCATGAGGGTGCACAACAGGCCCAGCGCGCCCGCACTGCCCACCACCACCTGGGCGGGGTTCCGCTCCACCCACACCTTGGGCACCACTTCACCGGTGAAGAGCAGCACCACCACCGTGGCCGCCAGTCCGCCCAGCTCCATGCCGATGCCTGCGCTGCTGCGCAGGTCCACCGCCTGGGCCAGTGCACCGGTCACCGCACCGGTGATGGTCACCACCACGATGGTGATGGCCACGCGGAGGGTCATGCGTGTGCGGCTGGTGTCTTCATGCAGGCCAAGGGCGCGTGCAGCACCGGCCACACCGCGCTCCTTCAACACTTGCAGTTCGGGGGCGGTGACGTTGAGCAGGGCCAGGCGCATGCCGGCCAGCCAGGCGTGGACGGGCAGCAGGAGAAGCGCCACCGCCAATGCGGTCCACGCGAACGGTACCGGAGCGATCTGCGCTTGGAGGGCCAGATGGTATGCGGACGGAGGCTCCACTTTCAGACGTTACACGGCCGGTTCGGGCAAAGATGCATCAGAACGGCAGGTCGTCATCGATGGGCGACGGCGTGCTCACCGGGGTGGACGCGGGCGCGGTTTGGTTGGCCGGGCGCGGAGCGGCCGGGGCACCCCCTTCGGTGTTCGCGCGGTCCAGCATCAGCATCTCGTCCACCACCACTTCGGTGATGTAACGGTCACGGCCGTCCTTGTCCTGGTATTGCCGGTTGCGCAGCTTGCCCTCCACGTACACCTTGCTGCCCTTGCGCAGGAAGCGCTCGGCGATGGTGGCCAGGCCGCGCCAAGCCACCACATTGTGCCATTCGGTCTGTTCGCGGTTCTCCCAGGTCTCGCGCCCCTGGGCGTCGGTGGTGCGGATCCGCAGCTTCTCGGTCGTGGCCAGGCGGAAGTTGGCCACCGAGGCTCCGTTCTCCAAGTGGCGCACTTCCGGATCCGCGCCCAGGTTGCCGATCAGGATCACTTTGTTGATGCCGGCCATTTCGTCAAAGGTTGGACCCCAAATATAGCAAGCCGCTGTCGCTGCCCATGTCGAACACATGATCGGTGGGCGGCACGATGGGGCTACTCGGTGCGGTGGGTGGAGGGGGTGAGGTACCGCTCCAAGGGCCGGGGCAGGGCATGATGGTCCAGTGCATCGAGAGGCACCACGGTCCAGTCGGTGGGGATGGGCAGGTCGCGTGGGGGGGATACCCGCCAGAACGTGATGTGCAACCGTTGGTGGCTCAACAGGTGGGTGGCCGGACCGGTGTGTTCCTGGATGGTCCACGGGCCGGGGTGGATCGCCCGCAGCCGACGCAGCAGCGCGGGGCGTGTCAGTCGGCCATCGGATTCGATCAGGGGCAGTTGGAACAGCCCCGCCCAGATGTCGTCCGGGCCGCGTTTCTGCAGGGGGATGCCCTGTTCAAGGCGGATGTCCAGGAAGTGCAGGTGCCGTTCGCGCACTTTGGTGCGGCCGGCCTTCATCGGCAGCACTTCGATACGGTGGGTGGCGTGGGCCACGCATTTCGGGCGCAGCGGACAGTCCGCGCAGGCCGGACGACGCGGTGTGCACACCAAAGCCCCCAGTTCCATCACGGCCTGGTTGTGGTCGCCGGGGTGGGCGTGGTCCAGCAGCCGCTGGGCCAGTGCTTGGAACTCCCGGCGCCCTTCCGTGCTGTCGATGGGTGTGGCGATGCCGGCGAACCGGGCCAACACGCGGTACACATTGCCGTCCACCACCGCCAGGGGCAGGTCGAATGCGATGGAGCCCACGGCGGCGGCGATGTAGGGGCCCACGCCTTTCAGCCCGAGCAGCCCCTTCGCCGAGGCGGGGAACTGTCCCCCGTGCACGTTCACCACCTGCCGGGCGGCCTGCAGCAGGTTGCGGGCACGGCTGTAATAGCCCAGGCCTTGCCAAGCGCGGAGCACCTCATCTTCCGAGGCGGCCGCCAGGTCGTGCACGGTGGGCCAGCGTTCCATGAAGCGCTGCCAGTAGGCCATGCCTTGGTCCACCCGGGTCTGTTGCAGGATCACCTCGCTGAGCCAGACGGGGTAAGGGTCGGTGGTGGCGCGCCAGGGGAGGGGCCGGCGGTGGAGGTGGTACCAGGCGGTGACGGCCTGGCTGAACCATGAAACACTTGACATACAGGGGCAAAGATGCGTTGCCGGATCGGTACGAAACCCTATCTTTGCGCCCCCAAACCGAGACAAGGGTCATGACGAAGGCAGAATTGGTCGGCATCATCGCGAAGAAGACCGGTGTGGAGCGCAACGTCGTACTGGTCGTGGTGGAGTCGCTGATGGAGGAGGTGAAGACGAGCGTGGAGAAGGGTGAGCCGGTGCATCTGCGTGGCTTCGGCAGCTTCATGGTGAAGCACCGCAAGCAGAAGACCGGCCGGATCCTGTCGAGCAACACGGCCATCATCATCCCCGCGCATGATGTGCCCGTGTTCAAGCCGGCCGATGCCTTCGTGGAGAAGGTGAAGGCCCGCAGCAACAAGCCGGCCTGATGCGGATGGGGAAGCCACAGTGGGCGGCCTTGGCCATTGCTGTGGTGGCGATCGTTCTTTTGATGTTGCTTCCGCGTGGGCCCGAGGCCCCGGCGCTGGACCCCGGTGAGGCCCGTTTGGCCGAAGCCGTGGCCTTGGTGCAGGGCAGCGAGCCGATGCGTGGGATCCAGCAGCTCCTGGCCATCGTGAAGGACGATCCCGAGAACGCCGGTGCCCACTGGCACCTGGGGCTGTTCTCCGTGCAGAGCGGTCAGTACGACAAGGCTTTGGAGCGTTTCCTCCGCGTGGCCGAGCTCGATCCCCAGGGGTTTCCCGACGTGTGGTTCTATCTGGGCCGCACGTACGCCACGCTGGACAGCAACGCGCAGGCCATCGCCAGCCTGCGGAAGTACAGGACATTGGTACAGGACACGGTCATCCTCAATGGGGTGGACCGTTTCATTGGAGAACTTGAACAGGAACTCAAACAGTAGAGCACATGCCGTGCGGAAAAAAGCGTAAGAGGCACAAGATGGCCACGCACAAGCGCAAGAAGCGCCTGCGGAAGAACCGGCACAAGAAGAAGAACCGGTAGTTCCGGTGCGTGAACGGCTCTGGCCGGCGGGGTCATCCCCGCCGGAATGGAAGCCGTGCATCCGGTGCCCTCGTGGCACCCCTTCCACCATGCACAAGCCCATCATCGAGTGAGCATCGACCTCATCATTCGTTCGGGCGCCGGCGAGGTGGCCTTGGCCATCCTCCGCGACAAGGTGCTGATCGAGCTGCATCGGGAAAAGACCGATCGGGGCTTCGCCGTGGGCGATATCCACCTGGCCCGCGTGCGCAAGGTGGCCCCCGGCCTCAATGCGGCCTTCGTCGACGTGGGCCACGAGAAGGACGCGTTCCTGCACTACCTCGACCTGGGGCCGCAGTACCGCAACGCCTTCAAGTTCACCAAGGGCGCGGTCAATGGCAGCCTCAAGGCGTCCACCTTGGAGGAGTGGAAGCTCGATCCCGACATCGACCGCAACGGCAAGATCCAGGATGTGGTCAGCGCCAGCCAGACCATTCTGGTGCAGATCGCCAAGGAGCCCATCAGCACCAAGGGGCCGCGCCTTACCGCCGAGGTGACCCTCGCCGGCCGCTACATGGTGCTGGTGCCCTTCATCAACAAGGTGAGCATCTCCTCCCGCATCAAGGACGAGGAGGAACGCAAGCGGCTCAAGGACCTCATGCGCACGATCAAGCCCCTCAACTTCGGGGTGATCGTGCGCACCAACGCCGAAGGCAAGCGCACCGAGGACCTCGAGGCCGACCTCAAGGCGCTGATGGCCCGCTGGGACGTGATGTTCCGCAACCTGCGCGGCGCCATCCCTCCCAAACGTGTGCTCGGCGAGCTGGACCGCACCAACGCCGTGCTGCGCGACCTGCTGAACAAGGACTTCTCCAGCATCCATGTGGACGCGGAGGACCTGGCCGCCGAGGTGGCCCAGACATTGGAGAAGATCGCCCCGGAGAAGAAGGGTATCGTGAAGCACTACAAGGGTGCCCTCGACATCTTCGACAACTTCGGCGTGAACCGCCAGATCAAGCAGGCCTTCGGTCGCCAGGTGATGCTGCCCAGCGGGGCCAGCCTCATCATTGAGAAGACCGAGGCGATGCACGTCATCGACGTGAACAGCGGCAGCCGCAAGGGCGCGGGCAAGAAGGACCAGGAGACCAACGTGCTCGAGCTCAACATCGAGGCCGCCAAGGAGATCGCCCGGTTGCTGCGCCTGCGCGACATGGGCGGCATCATCGCCATCGACTTCGTGGACCTCTACGAGCCCGAGAACCGACGTGCCCTGCACAAGGCATTGAAGGACGCCATGGCCGATGACAAGGCCAAGCACCACATCCTGCCGCCCTCGCGCTTCGGCGTGATCGAGCTCACCCGGCAGCGGGTGCGCCCCGAGACCGAGATCGAGACCAACGAGAGCTGTCCCACCTGCCACGGCACCGGCGAAGTGCAGGCACCGGTGCTCATCGTGGACCAGATCGAGAACACCATCGCCCATCTGATCAACGACAAGGGCATGGACCGCATCACCCTGCACGTGCACCCCTTCATCCACGCCTACCTCACCAAAGGCCTGCCCAGCATGCGAGCCCGGTGGTGGATGCGCTGGCGGAAATGGGTGCGGGTGATCCCCGACGGCAGCCTGCAGTTCCTGGCGTACACCGTGAAGGACGCCCAGGGCAACGAGGTGCCTCTGTGACGCCTCCGGCACCGGTCGCCACGGCCCCTGCCGCTGGGGTGCCACCCGTACTTTTGCGACCCACGCGATCCGCGCATGATCACCATCGAGAAGATCGAAGAACTGGGCCAGCGCCTCGCCACCCTCAAGGACCACCTCGCGGTGGATGAGAAGCGCGGCCTGATCGCCGAGGAGGAGAAATACACGCAGGACCCCGACTTCTGGAACGACCAGAAGAAGGCCCAGCAGACCATGCGCCGCATCCGCGAGCTGAAGCGGTGGGTGGAGCTGTACGAGGACGTGAAACGCGAGGTGGACGACCTCGGCGTGATGTACGAGTTCTTCAAGGCCAGGGAGGTGAGCGAGGAGGAGCTCCAAGCCCAGTATGACAAGGCCGCCCTCGTGCTGGAGGAGCTCGAGTTCAAGAACATGCTCAGTGCCGAGGAGGATCCCCTCCCCGCCGTGCTGCAGATCACCAGTGGCGCCGGCGGCACCGAGAGCAACGACTGGGCCCTGATGCTGCTCCGCATGTACCGCATGTGGGCCGAAAAGAACGGCTACACGGTGAAGGTGCTCGACTATCAGGATGGGGAGACCGCCGGCATCAAGCAAGCCACCATCGAGGTCAATGGCGAGTTCGCCTTCGGCATGCTCAAGGGCGAGAACGGCGTGCACCGCCTGGTGCGCATCAGTCCGTTCGACAGCAACGCCCGCCGTCACACCAGCTTCGTGAGCGTGTACGTGTACCCGCTGGTGGACGAGAGCATCGAGGTCGACATCAACCCGGCGGACATCACCTGGGACACTTTCCGAAGCGGCGGCGCCGGTGGCCAGAACGTGAACAAGGTGGAGACCGGCGTGCGCCTGCGCCACGCGCCCAGTGGCATCATCATCGAGAACACCGAGACCCGCAGCCAGCTCGACAACAAGACCAAGGCGCTGCAGCTGCTCAAGAGCCAGCTGTACGAGATGGAGTTGGAGAAGCGCCGGGCCAAGCGCAGCGAGATCGAGGCCGGCAAGAGGAAGATCGAATGGGGCAGCCAGATCCGCAACTACGTGCTGCAGCCCTACAAGCTGGTGAAGGACGTGCGCACCGAGTACGAGACCAGCAACGTGGACGACGTGCTCAACGGCGAGATCGATGAGTTCCTCAAGGCCTACCTGATGATGCACGGCCAAAGCCAGAAGGTCTAGCGGCGATGCCTGCGTCACTGCCCGGGCGGCCTTGAACAAACACACCTGTAACGTCGACCTCCAGGGTCGACCACACACGAACACCACCATGGAATACCGGATCGAGAAGGACACGATGGGCGAGGTGAAAGTGCCCGCCGACAAGTACTGGGGTGCGCAGACCGAGCGCAGCCGCAACAACTTCCGCATCGGGCCGCCGGGCAGCATGCCGCGCGAGATCATCCACGCCTTCGCCTACCTGAAGAAGGCGGCGGCGCTCACCAACCTGGAGCTGGGCAAACTGCCCCAGGAGAAGGCCGACCTGATCGCCCGCGTGTGCGACGAGATCCTCGAAGGCAGGCTCGATGACCAGTTCCCGCTGGTGATCTGGCAGACCGGCAGCGGCACCCAGAGCAACATGAACGTGAACGAGGTGGTGGCCTATCGCGCCCATGTGCTCAATGGCGGCAAGCTCACCGACGAGCAGAAGGTGCTGAACCCGAACGACGACGTGAACAAGAGCCAGAGCAGCAACGACACGTACCCCACGGCCATGCACATCGCGGCCTACAAGCTCACGGTGGAGGTGACCATCCCCGGCGTGAAGCGGCTGCGCGACACACTGGCGAAGAAGGCCGAAGCCTTCAAGGACATTGTGAAGACCGGCCGCACCCACTTCATGGATGCCACACCCCTGACCCTGGGTCAGGAGTTCAGCGGCTACGTGCAGCAGCTGGACAATGGCCTGCGCGCCGTGAACAACGCGCTGGAGATGGTGCGTGAGCTGGCCCTGGGCGGCACCGCCGTGGGCACCGGCCTCAACGCACCCAAGGGCTACAGTGTGCTGGTGGCGAAGAAGATCGCCGAACTCACCGGCCTGCCCTTCGTCACTGCACCGAACAAGTTCGAATCGCTCGCCGCGCACGACGCCATGGTGGAGCTGAGCGGTGCGCTGAAGCGCCTGGCCGTGTCGCTGATGAAGATCGGCAATGACATCCGCATGCTCAGCAGCGGCCCCCGGAGCGGTATCGGTGAGATCATCATCCCGGACAACGAGCCCGGCAGCAGCATCATGCCCGGCAAGGTGAACCCCACCCAGCCCGAGGCGCTGACGATGGTATGCGCCCAGGTGATCGGCAACGATGTGGCGGTGAGCGTGGGCGGCATGCAGGGCCATTTCGAACTGAACGTGTTCAAGCCCCTGATCGCGGCCAACGTGCTGCAAAGTGCCCGTCTGCTGGGCGATGCCTGCGTGAGCTTCACCGAGAAGTGCGCCGAGGGCATCGAACCCAACAAGCCCGTGATCAAGCGTCACCTGGAGAATTCACTGATGCTGGTGACCAGCCTGAACCCGCACATCGGCTACTACAAGGCCGCCGAGATCGCCAAGAAGGCCCACAAGGAGGGCACCACCCTGAAGGAGGCCGCGCTGGCCCTGGGCCACGTGAGCGCCGAGGACTTCGACAAGTGGGTGGATCCCGCCCGAATGTGCCAGGAGGGCTGAGCCTTTCTGGTGGGTCATGAGAAATGAAGAAGCCCGGCCATCTGGCCGGGCTTCTTCATGCATACCGGTCGGTGCTCACTGGGCCAGCGCCAGGCCGCAGTCACCGAACTTCTCAGCGAGCACGCTGGCATCCGCCAGGTCGGCGGCGGTCATGTCCACCGTGCCGTTCTGCGTGTACACGCGGATGTGGTCCGCATCACCGCCAATGAAGGTCATCACGGCCATGTCCTGCACGTTGCTGTCCGTGTATTTCCACGTGTTGTCGCAGCGGTCGAACTTCATGATGCGCACCTCGCCCGCCTTCCTGCCGGTGAGCTGGGTGGTGATGAAGGTGTCCTTGGTGGCTTCGATCTTGTACTGATCGCCTTTCATGGTCACCAGCTGCATCTCGTGGTCACCCTCGTTCATGGCGAGCGGGTTGCTGCCGCTCCAGAACTCGATCAGGTTCAGCACCACCACGTCGACCAGTGAGGCGACACCGTACACGGGGATGATGTTCAGCGCGTAGAACACCAGCGTGCGCACGAACTTGTTGCTGCTCAGGCCTTCATTCCAATTGTACACCTTGCGCACCAGGGCGAACTCGCCAAAACAGCCGGTCTGGGTGACGAGGAGGCTGCCCATGGCCATGGCGAAAAGGGAGCGTTTGATGATCTTCATGATGTTTAGGTTTGGCCCTAAGCTACTCTTCGCATGATGAGTGCCGATCAAGGTCGCAGTGAATGATGCGCACAGGGCACGGCTGAGAACTTTCCCTTTCCCGCTGGGACGGGCGCGGCTCACAGCGCGGCGAGCAGCTCGGCGCCGAAGTGCTTCACCTGGTAGCGGCGGATGCCGGGCAATGCGGCCAGCGCCTCCAGGTCACGCGGCATGATGCGCGCCATCTCGGTGAGGATCTGGTTGGCCGCCACGATGCCGGGACGCAGCTCGTGGGCCGCGGTAAGCTTGTCGCGCACGGCCTTCAGCCGCTTCACGCGGTCCTCGTAGTCGTCGTCGCGTTGCCAGCGCTTGGGGCGTGGGATCCGTGGCCACTGGTCGCGCGGAGTGTCCTGGCCGCGCTGCACGGCGGCCAGCACATCGCGGCCGTACCGCTGGAGCACTTTTTCGCTGAAGCCCGGGCGGCCCTGCAGTGCGGCGGCGTTCGCGGGCGGGTCGGTGGCCAATGCCAGCAGCGGTTCATTGCCCAGCACCATGAATGGTGCGCGGTCCATCCGCTCGGCCACGGACTCGCGCCAGGCATGCACCTCGCGCAGGATGGCCAGCTGATGGGGCTTGAGCGCCTTCGCGCCTTTCACCCGCAGGAAGGGCGGTTCATCGGTGCCCTGCCGCTCGAAAGGGGCGTCGGTGAGCAGGGAGAATTCCTCCTCCGCCCACTCCCAGCGGTCCAGTTCGATCAGCCGCTGCTTGAGGATGTCGCGGATCGCGATCAGGTGGCTGGTGTCGCCGGCGGCGTAGTCCAGCATTTCGGTCGGTAGCGGGCGGCGGCTCCAGTCGGCCTTCTGGAACTTCTTGTCCACCTGGATGCGGAGGTGCTTGCGCAGCAACGCGGCCAGGCCGATCTCGGGTTCGTTCACCAGCTCGGCGGCGATGAGCGTGTCGAAGATGTTCTCCACCCGGATGCCGTGGTCGCGCGCCAGGATACGCAGGTCGTAGTCAGCGTCGTGGATCACCACCTCCATTCGGGGATCCGCGAGCAGTGTGCCCAGGGGGGTGAGGTCGTTCAGGGTCTGGGGGTCGATGAGCCAGGTACGCCGGCGGTCGCTGATCTGCACCAGGCACACGCGTTCCCGGTACCGGTGGAAGCTCGATGCCTCGGTGTCCAGTGCCAGCACCTGCTCGTGGGCGATCTCGCGCATGCGCTCCACAAGGGTGGCGGGCGCCGTGATCAGTTCGTACTCCACGCGGGTGCTCATCGTTGTTGGTGGGCTCGCATCAGCCCTTTTGTACGCGGTCGCCCAGATCGTCCACGAACTTCCGGATCTGCTGCTCGTCGCGTTTGCGGCACACCAAAAGGGCGTCGGGCGTGCTCACCACGATGTGGTCCTCCAGTCCCTGGAGCACCATGGTGCGGCCATCGTGGTTGTGCACCATGTTGTCACGGCATGCATAGAGGTGCACGTCGGGTCCCACCACGGCGTTGCCGGTGTCGTCCTTGGCCAGGTGGGTGTAGAGCGAGCCCCAGGTGCCCAGGTCACTCCAGCCGATGTCGCTCACCACGGTGTGCACGTTGTTCGCCTTCTCCATGATGCCGTAGTCGATGCTCACGTTCTGGACCTGGGCATAGAGGCGGCGCACGGTGTCCGCTTCGCGATCGGTGCCCATGTCGCCATCGCCCGCGGCGAAAAGGGCCGCCATCTCGGGCAGGTGACGTTCGAAGGCGGTGTGGATGCTGCGCAGGCTCCACACGAAGATGCCCGCGTTCCAGAGGTGGTCACCACGCTCGAGCAGCCGCACGGCGGTGGCGTGGTCGGGCTTTTCGGTGAAGGCCATCACGCGCTTCACCAGCGGGTCCACGCTGTGGGGGTCATCGGTGAATCGGATGTAGCCGTAACCGGTGTCGGGCCGGTCGGGCTTGATGCCGAGGGTCACCAGGTGATCGCCGGCATCGGCCTGCCGCAGGGCGGCGTTCATCACCGTGAGGAAGGCCTGTTCCTTGAGCACGATGTGATCGCTGGGGGCCACGATCATGAGGGCGTCGGGGTCCTGGGCCCGGATGGCGCTGCACGCATAGGCCACACACGGCGCGGTATTGCGGCGCTCGGGCTCGCTCAGCACCTGGCTGCGCTTCAGGGCCGGGAGCTGTTCCAGCACCAGATCGGTGTAGCGTTGGTTGGTCACCACGCGGATGTTCTCCGGCGGGCACAGCGGCAGGAAGCGGTCGTAGGTGAGCTGTAGCAGGCTGCGCCCGGTCCCGAGGAAATCGAGGAACTGTTTCGGGCGATCGGCACGGCTCATCGGCCAGAAGCGGCTTCCGATGCCTCCGGCCATGATCACGCAATAGGTACGTTCTTTCATGCTGTTGTGGGCCCCGCCGGGTCAGCTGGCCTTCCGCACGATCAAGGGGCCGTTCACATGCACCTCGGCCAGCGGGTCGATCAAGTACACCCGCCGGTCATTGAGGCAATGGCATTTGTATCGCTTGCGGAGCTGGGGGCCCTTGACGAAGATCCGGTCGTTGAACCGGAACACGGCGCGTTCGGGGATCTCTTCCAGCATGGGCCGCGGATCGCGGTCGTATTTGCGCAACACGCGCATCAGTTCGTGGTCGGTGCAGCTGCTGGCCGCCGGGTCGCGCATGTGGGCCTCCAGCGCGGCGAGCACATCGGCCGGCATCACGGCCCGGCTCATCAGCGGGCGCATGAGCCGATGGTATTCGCTCTTCCACACGGCGCCATGGGGTTGGGTCCAGCGGCGGCTGCGCATGTAGGTGGTGTAGTGCGCGAACTCGTGCACCAGTGTCACCAGGAAGGCGTACTTGTTCAGGTCGCCGTTCACGCTCACGCGGTGGGGTTGTTTGCCCGAGGCACTGCGGAAATCACCCAGCTTGGTGGTGCGGGGTTTGGCGATCCGCACCTGCAGGGGATGCCTCCGGAGGAACTGCTCGATCACCGGCCATGCGGCTACCGGCAGGTGCCTCTTCAAGACTTCGGGTCCGGCTGTGGGGTGCATGGGCTTTCGGTGCGCAACGCACGCCCATACCCGGCGTTGGGGGCCTAGGGGGGCGTAATGCGGGCCCCGAAATTAGCAAGGTCGGCCCGTTCCTCGGGCACCGTGGTCCCGCTCCATTTGGGGCAGTCGCACTTTTTCTTCTTTCGGTACTTCGAAGGCTGCGTGTTGCATGCGCATAATACGCTGATGCACAGGATGATAAGTATCGAGATGGGGCTGGGTGCTCGCCAAGTGCGCATGGGATACGATGCGGCCAAGATAGGGGGCGGGGCGGCCGCCCGGCGCCTTTCCGCCCTCCCGCGCGCCCGGCGCCTCGTA
>CAYXKE010000046.1:0-20773 GCA_964464935.1 uncultured Chryseobacterium sp. | reverse complement strand
TGGGGGTGCAGGAGGCGGTATAGCTGATGGCCCGGTCCGGCGCACGATGGCGGATGGGCGGCCCGGGCGTGTTCATCCCGGCTACTTTTGACCGGTACCGCCCAGTATGCTGCGGCTCCATCCGCCCCCTTTCCTTCGGCGCATGCTCATCTGGACCCTCGTGGTGCTGGCCCTGCTCGTGGTGGCGGGCAACGCGCTGATGCGCCTGCCGGTCTTCGGCGATGGCGCGAACGGCGATCGCCTGGCGCGCATCCACGCCTCGCCCAATTACCGCGATGGCGCCTTCCAAAACCGCTCCCTCACGCCCCAGCTGACCGAGGGCCATACCCTGCTCGGCGTCACCTGGTCGTTCCTCACCCGAAATGTGCCCCGCCTGGTGCCGGTGGACACGATCCCCACGCAGAAGCACGATCTGCGCGCGCTCCCCCCGGGTGATCTGCTGGTGTGGTTCGGGCACAGCGCCTATCTGTTGCGCATCGATGGCCGCACCATCCTGGTGGACCCGGTGCTCAGCGGCCGCGCGGCACCCATGCCCGGATTCGGCACGGCGTTCCCGGGCACCGACCCCTACAGCGTGGACGACCTCCCCGACATCGACCTGCTGCTGATCACCCACGACCACTACGACCACCTGGACCACGCGGTGGTGGAAGCCCTGGCCCCCCGAGTACGCGCGGTGGTGTGCGGGCTGGGCGTGGGCGCGCACCTGGAGCGATGGGGCTATGCGGCCGAGAAGGTCCATGAGACCGACTGGTACGAGACCCTGCCCGTGGCCGGCGGGTTGGTGCTGCATACGGTGCCCGCGCGCCATTTCTCCGGCCGTGGGCTCAAACGCGACAACACGCTGTGGCAGTCGTACGTGCTCGATGCCGGC
The DNA here is from genome assembly GCA_964464935.1 of uncultured Chryseobacterium sp. GTDB lineage: Bacteria > Bacteroidota > Bacteroidia > Flavobacteriales_F > PHOS-HE28 > PHOS-HE28. The sequence goes on along the minus strand of CAYXKE010000046.1, from coordinate 19,899 downwards.
GGCCGCCGCTTCTTCATCGGCGGTGACAGCGGCTACGACACCCACTTCGCCGAGGTGGGGGCCGCGTACGGGCCGTTCGAGTTGGCCATGCTGGAGTGTGGGCAGTACGATGTGCGTTGGCGGTACATCCACATGCTGCCGGACGAGGTGGTGACCGCGGCCCAGGAGTTGCGTGCCCAACGCCTTTTCCCCGTGCACAATTCCAAGTTCCCGCTGGCCCAGCACCCGTGGGACGAGCCTTTGATCAAGGTGAGCGCCCTGGCGGAGCAGGTGGGCATGCCCCTGCTCACGCCCATGATCGGCGAGGTGGTGCACCTCGCCGACACCACCCGCGTGAACGTGCGCTGGTGGGAGGGTCTGCGCTGAGGCGCATGAACGACGAAGCCCGGCCGCAAAGGCCGGGCTTCGCTGAAAGCCGTTGGCGTGGTCACTGTTTCACAAAGCGTGAGGCGCCTTCCTCGCCCACCAGCTGCAGCGTGTACACACCGGACTGGAGCTTCGACACGTCGATCGCGTCGGTGCGCAAACGGTCCTCCTGCACCAGCTGGCCGGCGGCGTCGAAGATGCGGTAGGCCTTGCCGACATGGGCACCTTCATGCCCCACGTACAGCGTGCCGTTGGTGGGGTTGGGGTGCAGGCGCGGGCCCACGGTGGCCAGCGTGGCGATGCCGGTGCCGAGGGTGGAGCCTTCCAGCACGGTGAGGGTGGTGTCCACCGGCAGGTTCTCGAACACGTCCACCACGCCGGAGGGCCAGCTGATGGTCACGCGGTCGATCAGGCTGTCCTGCCCCAGGCCGAAGTGCGCGTAGAGGGTGCTCATGTAGCGGAACCCATCGCCGGAGCGGATGTCGCGGATCTGACTGCCCAGCGCGCTTTCCACGGTGATGCGGGCGCCGATGCCGTTGGTGTTGCTGAACTGGCCCTGGGGCACCACTTTCAGCCAGTGGTTCTCGTTGCCATTGTTGAAGTAGACGGTGTTGCCCACGGCATAGTCCAGGAAGCCGTCGTTGTTCAGGTCGCCCACCGCGCCGTTGGTCACGGGGGTCACCAGGGTGGAGAAGGTCATGTCGCCATTGCCCAGCAGGATGCGTCCGCCCCCCATCAGGTCGAGGTAGCCATCATTGTTGAAGTCGTGCGTCACCCACTCGATGGTGCCGGTGGTCTCCATGAAGTTGGTGGGGATCAAGGTGAAGTTCCCGGCGCCATCATTGCGCATCAGCTTGTGCACATTGCTGGTGCTGCTGCCGATCAGCACGTCCATATCGCCGTCATTGTCGAAGTCGCCCCAGGCGCTGCTCCAGCTCTGGTGGCTGTCCAGCAGGTTGTTCTGGGCCGACACGTCCTGGAACTGACCTTCACCGAGGTTGAAGATCATGCGGTCCATGGGGTCGCAGCCACACTTGGCCACGAACAGGTCGGGCAGGCCGTCGTTGTTGATGTCGGTCCAGATGGAGCCGTAGTTGCCGCAGGTCTCGCCCAGGCCGCCTTGGATGAACTGGAGTTGGCCCGTGCCGTCGTTCATGAAGCGCACGTTGGCCTGCACGTCGTGGCACGAGAAGGCGTCCAGGTGACCATCGTTGTTGATGTCCACCATGTTGGTGCGCTGGCAGAAGATGTACTGGGCGAAGGGCTGTTGCGTGAAGGCGGTGCCGTCCGGTGTGCGGATCATGAAGGTGGCCCCGCTGCCGCCGCCGTAGAGCATGTCGTTGAGGCGGTCGCCATTGATGTCACCCACGCAGAAGCTCCAGGAGGGCTGGTGCATGGCGGGTGGGGTGGTCATGGACACGTTCTGGAAGCCGCCCTCGGGCTGTTGGAAGCCGATCAGCACGGAGGTGGACCCGTTCACGGACACCAGGTCGTCCAGCCCATCGTTGTTCATATCCACCACGCCATGCAAACTGTGGCCGGTGACCGACTGCGGGGTGAAGGTGAGGTTGTTGCTCCAGGGCGAGCCTTCCTCGCTGGAGATATGGACGGTGAAGGGGTGAGCGTCCCAGCGGTCGTCGAACACGATGTAGTAGGTGGCGCCGGCGGGCATGCCCACGGTGGCCACGGAGAGGAAGCCGCTGCCGCTGTCGTCATCGCCACCCACGCAGGTGAGGCTGCCGCAGGTGCCGCTGAAGATCTGGATGCGGGTGTCGCGGCCCACGTTCTCGGGCAGGCTGGTGCTCACCGTGAGGTTGATGGCCTCGGTGGTGGTGTAGCGGTACCACATGCCGTGACTGGCCACCGGGCCGCCGGTGCAGGCCATGGGCGGTGCCTCGCCCACCACCTGCGACACTTGGTGGGTGCCATCGCTGATCAATGGGGCCGTGGCGCATGTGGTCTGGCCGTGGACATGTGCCGCGACCAGCAGGGCCGCAGCGATCAAGGGTAGGGTAGGGGTCCTCATTGGCAGGGGGGAGTGAGTTGGGCGATCCAGTTCTCGATCAGGTCAAGGGCTTCGGTGTGCACCACCGAGCGGCCCAGGAGGGGCATGCGAACGGACACTTCCGTGGAAGCGAGGCGGTGCACGAGCATGGAGCGGTCGGGCCGGGTGGGGGCCACGATATGCGTCTGCCCGCCGAAGAACTCATGCGGTTCCACACACACGCCAAGGTTCGCCGGGTCCAGGGTCTCCTCGTAGGCGAAGCGCATGGGGCGGTAGTTGCAATAGCCCGTGGCGGAGTGGCAGTGGGCGCAGTTCGCGTCGAGGTAGGCGCGCACGCGGTCCTGCACGGGTGCTGCGGCATCCTTCCAATCGACCATGGGGGTGGCGGGCGGGTGTCCGCCTTCCAGCAGGCCCTCCTGCACCCATTTCTCCAGCTGCTGGGCCACGCCATCGGCATAGCCGTACGCGTGGGCCAGGTTGCGCGGGCGCGGGCCCAGGGGCGAATGGATGCCGGCCTCCTTGTGGCAGGCACCGCACTCGGCCTCGGCCGGGATGCGGTAGTCCACCTGATGCAGCACCCCGTCGGCGTCCATCCATTCCACCGGGGTGTACGATCCGTTCAGGTCCAGCACCGCCTCGGTCTGCTCCGCGTTCCACACGTAGTTCGCGAAGTGCCACTGGTCATCCCAGCGGTACATCATGCGCGTTTCGATGATGCGCCGCCCATGGCCCGGCTGTACGTTGTCGTAGTAGAAGGTCTTCAACAGCACGGCGCCATTGGGGAATGCGATCAAGCCGCCGTTGCCGTTCCACGTGGCCTTCACGCTGTCCGGCATCCACACGTACCGCTGTTTCAGCGCGTAGTCCGTGAAGAGCGGGTCGATCAGGTCGTAGGGCAGTACACCGGCGGCGGGCTGCATCTGTGCCAGCGGGCCGGTGAAGAACTGGTAGGAGGAGAGCACGGCGTGCGGCCCGTTGGCCGGCGCGAAATTCACCGGCGACGACGGCGGCGCGGGGTCCGATGGCGTGCCTGAGGGATCGGGCGGATCAGTGTCCTTGCGACAAGTGACGAAGGCCAGCACGACCCCCGTCATCACAAGAACGGTTCGAAAGGTTCTCGACATGACCCAAGCAGGTTAGTGACGTCCAAGATAGGCGGCGGGTTGTCCCGTGGAGCACCCTGGGACCGGATGCACAACGGGCCGGTGGATCATCATCCACCGGCCCGTTGCCGCGCGGGGTATGCGCCGCTCGGATCAGCTGCGGATCGTGGTCTGGAACACCTCCTTGATCACATCCTGGTACATGTGGCCGAAGGTGGCCAGGGCCCACGCTTTCAGCACCAGCTGGTCCTGCTGGCCCAGCCAGTTCCGCGCCTTGATCAGCTCCTTGCGGAAGAGCCGTCGATCGAAGCTCACCTTGCGCAGTATTTCCTTGCTGAACTCCATCATCTTACGACCCGTTTCCATCTCACGTCAGGGTTTAGGCGAGGCTGAAGATAATACGCTCCCGGGCGGAACGGTACCTGATGTGACGAGCTGTGGCCGATCTCCCGGACAGGGATAACGGCGGGCCCGAAGGATCGTTGTGCGGCGGGTCAGGGCACGAACCTGCGTTCGGCCACCTGCAGCACTTCCTCCGTGGCCACGCGGTACAGGTAGGCCACCACGGCGCAGTTGTCCGGCTCGCGCACGTTGGCGGGCAGCGGGTAGGTATAGTACCGGGTGATCATCTGCCCGGCCGGCGCCTGGCCGCTCACCACCGTCTCACCCCAGGGGTCCGTCACGGTGCCGCGGAGCACATGGCGGTGGGGGTAGAACTGCACATCGGGCGGGTTGGCCTGGTTGTCGAACTGCCAGTCCACCACGGGATCTTCGGTGAGGTAGATCACCAGCCGGTGCTCGCCCACCAGGTCTTCCGTGGGGGTCATCTTCACCATCACGCCGATCTGGTCGCTGCCGGGAGTGTATTGCAGTGCGTTGATGTCCAGGTGCAGCGCGCCGGGCTGGTCGATGAGGGAGGCGGTGGCGCTGGCCCACACGTTGGGTTCCAGCAGCAGGCTGCCGTTGTATGGGCGCCGGTTCACCATGCCCACGGGCAGCCAGGGAATGCTGAAGCTCTGGGCGTAGGCCGTGCCCGCGGGCGTGCGGAAGTCGGTCTGGTACGAACCCGGGGGGCCGCCGTTGTATGGGGCGGCGAACTGGTTGAGCACGTGGATGCCCACCAGCACCAGCTTGTCGTGCCCGTACTGGTCCACCAGGCCCAGGGCGATGTTGGTGGCAGCGGGGCAGTTGTTGCAGCGGTGGCCGTTGAAGTCCTCCAGCAGCACGCGGCGGTAGGCCGGTCCTTCCTGCGGTGCCACGGTGTCATTGCCCGTGGTGTCCACCGGAAGCGGTGTGCCGCCCCCACCGAGGGCGGGCGGGATGGGCTCCTTCACGGTATCGCAACCGATCGCGGCCAGCAGGGCCAGGGTGCTGATGAGATGAAAGGGGCGCATGGGCGGATCAGAAGGTGCTCGTGATGGAGATGGACAAGCCGTTGGCGGCGGGTACCACGCGGCACACACCGCCCACGCAGAAGATCCCGGCGCGCTGGCGACCGTAGTTCACCTGGAAGCGGTTGCCGCCCTTGATGTAGCCCATTGAGGCCACGGGGTAGTGGATCCGCTCCGGCTTCACCTCCTGCTTGCCGTCCATCAGGAACGTGTCATCGAAGGTAACGTAGTTGTACTGGTCCATGGCGGCCACGAACCAGTGGGGGCTGAAGGTCACCTCGGCCAGTGCCGTGGCCCAGTTGCCCATGTCCTGCCGGGTGCTCAGATGTTGCACCTCGAAGCGCACGGAGTTGCGCTCGGTGAGCTTGTGCAGGCCCTCCAGGATCACCATGTCCGCGTACACGGTGGGCTTGCCGGGCTTGCCCTGGATCACGTCGATGTCGTAGGCCAGGTTGAGGTAGGTGAGGGCGAGCTCCCAGTTCTCGGAGATCTTCTTGCGCACCTCCACGTTCAGGTCCTGGAAGTACCGGCGGTCGCTGGGGGCGAAGAGGCGCGCCTCATAGCCCAGCCGGCGGGTGGTGTCATCGGCAATTCCCAGTCGCGTGGTGTCCAGTCCATAGGCCAGGGCCATGTTCACGGCCACCTTGGTGCCGTACTTGCCGCCCAGCGGGGTGCCTTTCTTGAAGCGGTAGAAGACCTCCGCCTGGCCGGCCACCTCACCATTGGGTTGGGTGGCGTAGGGATACAGCGTGGCGGGCAGGTTGTAGGTGTGCTGCTTCGTCAGGGGCGGCAGGAAATTGACGTTCAGGTCGAACGGCGTGGGGGCGGTGCGGTCGCTCTGGAAGAACATGTTGTCGAAGCTGTGCACGCCCAGCATCACCCCCAGGCCGCGCGTGCTGTAGGTGGCGCTGAGGGTGGCCGCCTGCCCGTTCTTGTACACGAAGCCGTTGCGCGAGTTGGGGTCGTTGATCTTGCCGGCATACTCGGCCATCAGGTTCCACCTGGGGGTGATGTAGTTCAGCCGGGTGGCCCAGGCGCCCACGTTCTCGGGCAACACCAGCGTGGGGTCGCGGTCCTCCTGGTATTTGCTCACGAAGCTGCCGCCGATGACGAGATTGTTCGCGCTCGTCCACGCGCTGTCCAGCAGGTCGGCCAGCCGTACTTCGGCGTCGATGGCGCGCACGATCCCCGGGCCGTTCACCGTGCCATTGTCGAAGCTCATGCGCTGCAGGCCCACCAATCCTTTGAGGTGGATGCCGCGATACGGGGTGTAGCGCAGGCGGAAGCCGTCGAACGCGTTGTCCACGCCGAGGTAGCGTTCCTCATAGCCGCGCAGCACCAGCCCCTGGCCGAACTGCTCATAGAAGTTGCCCACGGTCACCTCCAGGTCGTCGCGGGTGAACTTGGCATAGCGGTAGCCCAGCCCGCTGCCCTTGTAGGGCATGCCGGCCGGATAGCCGGCCAGCGGCGGGTTGTAGGCCTCGAAGCGCACGCCGGCTTCGAAGGGGCCGTGGGTCACGATCAGGTTGCCCCAGGCGTTCACCCCGAAGCGCTGGGGCGGCACCACGGCCCCGATGGCGCTGTCGGTATTGTAGTACTGTGCGTCGGTGCTGAAGTTGCCGTGCACCTGGGCGCCCTGCTGGGCATGGGCGGTGGGAATGGCGGCGCCGAGGGCCAGGAGCACGGCGGCGCACCAGCGGGAAGGGTGGGTGTGCATGGCCCGATCACTTGCCGGAGATCTCCAACACTTTGCGGTACAACTCCTTTTCGTCGCCCGGCTCGTAGTTGTTGTGCTGCCACACGATCTCGCCCTTGCCGTTGATCAGGAAGGTGTGCGGCACGTTGTTCACGTTCAGCGCGCGCTTCAGGTCGCCGTTGGGGTCCAGCAGCACGTCGTACTCCCAGCCCTGGCCGTTGACATAAGGCGCCACCCGGGCGGTGCTCCGGGCGTCGTCGATGGAGACGGCCACCAGGCGCACGCCCGTCTTCTCCACCCACTCGTCGTACAGCTCGGCAATGGCGTTGAGCTCGCGTTTGCAGGGGGCACACCAGGTGGCCCAGAAGTTCACGATCACGGGTTTCCCCTTGTTCTCCACGAAGGCGCGGGTGTCCACGCGTTTGCCCTCCATGGTCTGCAGCTGCACCGAGGGCATGCGGCTCTGGGCCAGGGTGCCCGTGGTGCAAAGAAGTACGGCCGTGGCCGCGATCAGATTTCTCATGCTGGTTCCTTTTCCATGGCACGGCCTGCGTCCGGAAGGTCCCGGGCGCAGGCCGTGATCATGGGGCTATTGTTATTTCTCCAAGAGCAGTTTCTGGCTCGTGCGGGCATTGCCGGCCACCAGGCCCACATGGTAAAGCCCGGCGCTCAGGTGCTGCAGATCCAGGGCCACACGCTGCACACCCGCACCGGCGGCCACCGACTCGCTGTGCACCAAGGCGCCCAGCTGATCGTGCACAGTGATGAAGGCCGTGCCGCTCTCAGGCATGTCGAAGGCCACCTGCACCAGGCCGGTGCTGGGGTTCGGCATCACACCCATGCGCAGCTCGCCCATTTCGCTCACCCCGGTGGCGAAGGCGGGCTTCACAACGGCGGCCTGCAGCACTTCCTTGGTGCTCTGGTTCTGCAGGAACACCACCACCGTGAGGTTGTCCATCGAGGTCCACAGGTTGAAGTTGCCTTGGGCAGGGCCACCCACCGTGAAGGTGTGCGACTGGTTCACGGTATAGGTCTGGCCCACGTTCAGGCCGTTGAAGTTGGTGCCGTTGGCGTTGGGCATCATGCGGCGCATCACGTAGTGGAATTCATCCTGGGTGGTGGTGCTGGCCACGTAGTCATAGCTGTTCTCCGTCACGGCGATGTGCAGCTTGTGTTGGGACGTGAAAGTGGCGAAGGGGGTGAGGCTGGCATCCACGGTCAGGGTATTGCCATCGATCACCGCGCTGGCCTGGATGTCCACGTAGGCGGGTTTGGCCTGGGCCGCGTTCCACACATTGGTGCCGTATGAGCTGATGCTGCTGCCATCCAGGTACAGGTCGGGGATCCCACCCACATTGTAGTAGGTGCGGCGGCTGTTGCCATGGGGGTTGAAACTGGGGTCGTTGCCCGGGGCCGGCCAGTTCATGTGGTACTTCACCGCGGCGAAGTGCGAGCCCTCCTGGTTGGTCTGCATGTTCGTGAGGAACGGCGCGAACTGCACGTTGAGGCTGGCGCAGGGGTTGCAGGTGGAGCTGGTGAACTGCTCCAGCACAATGGTGCGTTCCACGCTGGCGGTGGCCACGTTCAGGCTGGCATTCAACGAGTTGTTGGTGCTCACCACATCACCGTCCACGCCGCTCACCGTCAGGCTCAGGGTGTGGCTGCCCACAGTGGCGTTCCACGGCGTGCCGTGGGTGAAGGTGTAGCTGGCACCGGGGGCCAGGTTGTTGTTGAAGGTCTGCTCCACCGGGGTGCCGCCATCAATGGCATAGGCCACGGTGAAAGAGCTGATGGGCGTCACCCCATTGTTCTTCACCACACCGGTGATGTTGAGGTTGCCCTCGCCCACCACATTGGGCACGGTGCTCTGGATGCCGGCATCAGTGCCCAGCACCACCGTGGCGGTCTGCTGGCTGCCGAAGCTGCCGCCGCTGCTCACCACGGTGCCGTTCACCGAGATGCTCCAGGAACCGTTGCCATAGGAGCAGCACATGCCGTCACCATAGGTATCGTTCACGATCACGTTCATCACCGTGCCGTTGGGCACGCAGAAGTTCACCGGCGTCTGCGGGTAGGCGTTGGGGCTGCCGTAGTTGCCGTACGGGCCGCCCGAGGCATAGGTGGGGCTGCCGCCCTGGCCGACCACCGACCAAGTGGTCTCACTGCCGTACATGTCCGTGGAGACCGACATGGTCACCTGGGTCTGGCCTTCGGGGCATTGGGCGTAAGCGCCCGCGCCGGCCAGTAGAAGGGTGGAAAGGAGTAGAGCTCGGTGCATGATGATGTGGGGTTGGTATGACCTGCCCGGACGGCCAGGGGTGGTGACGGTCAAATGTAGTTGCGGCCGGATCGCTTTCGCATCATGCGCGAACAGTCTCCTTGATCGATCTCCTTGGGATCCTATCACCCCCGGCCGCCCGGCCCGATGCGCGCTTTGGTTTGAGCAACGGCGTGCAGCGCGGGGCCGGCTGCCCTACTTTTGTCCGTGGCCGGTTCACGCATGGCCGGCCACCCGAACCATGACAAGGACCTTTACGCTGCTTGCTGCCCTTTCCTTCACCGGCGCCCTCCACGCGCAATTGCTCGACCTCTTCCACGGCACCGAACCCGTGGCCAATGGCTCCGTGTACACCGTGGAGGGCCCGGCCGATGAGAGCGTGATCACCGTGTACTTCAAGGCCCTGATCAACGGGGAGGAGTCGCGTCTGGTGAACGTGAAGCGCTACGAGCTGGACGTGCAGCCCGGCACGGCCAACTACTTCTGCTGGTACCTGTGCTACGGTGCCGTGGACGCCGGCGCCAGCCCCTTCTGGGCGGCACCCAACCAGCACGCATTGACCATGGCACCGGGCGACACGCTCTCCAACTTCAGCGCCTACCACGAGCCCTGGGGCCACGTGGGTCAGAGCAGCTACCGATACGTGTGGTACGACATCACCCAGCCGAGCGACTCGGTGTGGCTGGACATCGTGTTCAACAGCACCGCCACCGGGGTGGAGGAGTACGCCAACGTGCGCCGGTTCAGCGTGTACCCCAACCCGTCCATGGGCCAGAACGTGGACATCCTGCTGGAACTGAGCACCGCCCGTGACGCCGCTTTGGTGGTGTACGACATGCTGGGCTCGCGGGTACGCATCGAACGTATCGCGGCCACGCAGACCCGCACCACGCTGCACGTGGCCGACATGGCCCCCGGGGTGTACTTCGCCGCGGTGGAGCAAAGCGGCCGCGCGGTGGCGACCCGCCGCTTCGTGGTCACCCACTGAGGCGCCCGCGCACCAACGCATCGGCCAGCTTGGGCATGCCCAGGCTGGCCTTTTCTTTCCAATGGGTCACCGCCCGGCCGGCAATGTGCACATCGCCCGGATCCACCAGATGGATGGCGCAGTGGAGCGGCGCATGGTGTACCAGTCCGGCGGCCGGATACACGTTCAGCGATGTCCCCACCACCACCAGCACGTCGGCGGTCATCACCCGGCGGGCGGCCTCGGGCATGAGGGGCACCTCCTCCCCGAACCAGACGATGTGTGGCCGCAGTTGGGATCCCAACGGGCAGCGGGCCCCCCACGGCAGCGAGTCCCCCTCCAGGGGCACCACGATACCGGGGTCGGCGGTGCTGCGGGCCTTGCGCACCTCGCCATGCAGGTGCAGCACGTGGGTGCTGCCGGCCCGTTCGTGCAGGTCGTCGATGTTCTGGGTGATCACCTCCACCGGGAAATGGGCCTCCAACGCGGCGATGGCGCGGTGGGCGGCGTTGGGTTCGGCCTGCAGCACTTGGGCGCGCCGCAGGTCATAGAACCGGAGCACGCGCCGCGGATCGCGCTGCCAGGCCTCGGGAGTGGCCACCTCCTCCAAGGGGTATTCCTCCCACAACCCGCCCGCGTCCCGGAACGTGCGCAGCCCGCTTTCGGCGCTCACGCCCGCTCCGCTGAAGACCACGATCCGCATGGGTGCCGGAGGCCCAAGTTAGAACGGCCCTTGTCGTTCCCCTTGTTCCGGTTAAATTCGGCCCCCTTGCCGACCGGACCAATCCCTGCCCATATCGGTTAGACCCATACTCCTGCTTAGTGTTCGCCTTTTTGGGACAGGATGATCGAGAGCCTGTACGGTCGTGTATTGTGGAAAGCTCCGGACCACGTGGTGCTGGAGTGCCATGGCGTGGGTTACCGCGTGATGGTGCCCGCTTCCGTGAGCGAGCGTATCCCGGCCCAGGGCGAATGCCGCCTGCACGTGCACTACACCGTGACGGTGGACGTACGCTCGGGGCAAAGCGAGCACAAGCTCCACGGTTTCCTGGACCCGGCCGAGCGCCAGCTCTTCCGTCGGCTCATCGAGGTGCAGGGCGTGAGCTCGGCGCTGGGGCTGGCCGTGCTGGGCGCCGCCCCCGCCGCCGACGTGGAACGGGCCATCGTGCTGGGCGATGAGTCCTTCTTCCGGGGAGTGAAGGGCATTGGGCCGAAGCTGGCCCAACGCATCATCGCCGAACTGCAGGGCCGCGGACCGCTGGGCCTGGAGCCCATGGCGATGGCGGGCAGCGCGGGCAATACCCTCCATGCCGAAGCGTTATCGGCTCTGGTCTCCCTGGGCCTTGACCGGGCGAAGGCCGACCGTGCCCTGCATGCCGTATTGCGTGACCGGAGCGATGCACCACCGTCCGTGGAGGAGCTGATCAAACTCACCTTGAAGAACTTGTGAGGGTGGTGGAAACGCGCTTGGGACGATCGATCGCATTTGCCATGTGGGCCCGCGCCCTCCCCGTGGTGCTGCTCCTGTGCCTGATGGGGAGCGAGGGCCGCGCGGCCTTGTTCGCCTTCCAGCAGGCCCCGGTGGACAGTCCCGATGTGCAGCTGCCCTGGCCGCTGGTGGATCCCGTGGTGCCGGGCCAGGAGCCGGGCACCAGCATCGACCTGCAGGACCCGGACAACATCCACAACGAGGTGATCTACGACCCCGAGAGCGGGCAGTACATCCTGAACAGCACCGTGGGCGGCAGCTTCGACTATCGACCGCCCATCAGCATGTCGATGGAAGAGTATCTCAACTACGACATGGAGCGGGCGCTGGACAACTACTGGCTGGACCGCGTGGAGGAGGAGAGCAAGAGCGCGCAGAAGAGCGCGATCCCACTGATCCGCGTGAAGGGCGAGGCCTTCGACCGGATCTTCGGCGGCAACACCATCGACATCCGGCCGCGCGGCTCGGCCGAGGTGATCTTCGGACTGAACACCAGCTACACGGAGAACCCGCGGATCCCCATCAACCAGCGGCGCATCACCACCTTCAACTTCGACCAGCGGATCCAGCTGAACCTCATGGGCAGCATCGGGGAGAAGTTGAAGATCAACACCACGTACAACACGCAGGCCACCTTCGACTTCGAGAACCAGGTAAAGCTGGATTACACCGGTTACGAGGACGAGATCATCCAGAAGATCGAGGCGGGCAACGTGAGCCTGCCCCTGCGCGGTTCGCTGATCCAGGGTAGCCAGAGCCTCTTCGGCCTGAAGACCGAGCTGCGGTTCGGGCGGCTCACCACCACGGCCATCTTCAGCCAGGAGAAGGGCCAACGCCGCAATGTGGAGGTGGCCGGCGGGGCGCAGACCACCCACTTCCAGATCAAGGCCGATGAGTACGAGGCCAACAAGCACTACTTCCTGAGCCACTGGTTCCGCAACAACTACGAGGAGGCCCTGCGCACGCTGCCCACCATCAACAGTGGGGTGCAGATCACCCGCGTGGAGGTGTGGGTGACCAACACCCGCCAGGATTTCCAGCAGAACCGGAACATCATCGGCTTCACCGACCTGGGCGAGGATGCCAGCCCCGCGGCCATCGCCGCCGGCCGGGTGAGCGGCGATCTCCCGCCGGGTTTCCTGGTGGATGGTCCGGTGGATCTCGCCAGCAACGATGCGAACAACCTCTACGCGCTGGTGTCCACCAACGCCGCGGTGCGGAGCTTCTTCCAGGCCACCGGCGTGCTGCATGCCATGGGGCTGCAGGACGCCCGCCATTTCGAGCGGCTGGAAAGCGCCCGGCTGCTGCTGCCCTCGGAGTACACCGTGAACGAACGCCTGGGCTTCATCTCGCTGAACCAGTCGCTGAACAACGACGAGGTGCTGGCGGTGGCCTTCCAGTACACCTACCAAGGCCAGACCTTCCAGGTGGGTGAGTTCAGCACCGACGGCATCAGCCCGCCCGACGCGCTGGTGCTGCGCCTGCTCAAGCCCACCATCACCGATCCCCGCCTGCCGCTGTGGGACCTGATGATGAAGAACGTGTACTCGCTGGGCGCCTTCCAGGTGAACCGTGACAACTTCCGCCTGGACCTGGTGTACAACAACCCCACCACGGGCGTGGACATCAACTACCTGCCGCGCGCGCCGCTGGACCAGATCCCGCTGCTGCAGGCGCTGGGCCTGGACCGCCTGGACCCGAACAACGCCCCGAACCCGGACGGCTGGTTCGACTTCATCGATGGTGCGGCCACCGTGGGGGGGACGATCCACGCCCAGAGCGGCCGGATCTTCTTCCCCGTGCTGGAGCCCTTCGGCAGCTACCTGGACCGCCAGCTGATCGGCCCCGACCCGAACAACCCCATCCAGCCCGAGGCCGTGCGGCGCAGCATCGTGTACCAACAGCTGTACGACAGCACCAAGACGGCCGCGCAATTCCTGCCCGAGCTGAACCGCTTCAGCATGCGCGGCAGCTACCGCAGCGCCAGCAGCGACGTGATCTCCCTCGGCGCGGTGAACATCCCCCAGGGCTCGGTGGTGGTGACCGCCGGCGGAGTACGGCTGGTGGAGAACCAGGACTACACCGTGGACTACAACCTGGGCCGGGTGCGCATCCTCAACCAGGGCATCCTCGAGAGCGGCACGCCGATCAACGTGAGCATGGAGAGCAACTCGCTCTTCAGCATCCAGCAAAAGACCCTGGCCGGTGCCCGCTTCGACTACCGGGTGAACAAGGACTTCATGCTGGGCGGCACCATCATGAACCTCTATGAGCGGCCGCTGACGCAGAAGGTGAACGTGGGCGAGGAGCCGATCAGCAACACCGTCATCGGCATCGACGGTACCTGGCAGAGCAAGTCCCAATGGCTCACGGACCTGCTGGACAAACTGCCGTTCTATGCCACGAAGGCCGAGTCGAACGTGTCGGCCTCGATGGAGGCGGCCTACCTGATCCCGGGCCACAGCAAGGCCATCGGCAATGCGGGCACCAGCTACATCGACGATTTCGAGGGAAGCGTGAGCGTGATCGACATGCGGCAGCAGTCCATGTGGTTCCACGCCTCCATCCCCCAAGGCCAGCCCGAGCTGTTCCCCGAGGCCAGCCGGGTGAACGACCGCACCCTGGGCTACCGCCGCGCCCTGATGAGCTGGTACGTGATCGACCCGCTCTTCTTCCGCAACAACTCGCTCACCCCGGACCACATCCGCAACGACGCCGCCATGCGCAGCGACCACCGCATGCGCGAGGTGCTGGAGCAGGAGGTGTTCCCCAACCGCCAGCTGGCCGCCGGCACCCCGGCCAACATCCCGGTGTTCGACATCACCTACTACCCACGTGAGCGCGGCCCGTACAACTACGCTGCCGACCCGCTGCGCCTGAACCCCGACGGCACCTTCAACGATCCGGAGAACAACTGGGCCGGCATCATGCGCCGGATCACCACCACCGACTTTGAGGCCAGCAACATCGAGACCATCCAGTTCTGGCTGATGGACCCGTTCTACAACGCCAGCAACAGCCAGGGCGAGCCGGCCACGAACGTCAACTCCGTGAACAGCACCGGCGGTGACCTCTACATCGACCTGGGCAACATCAGCGAGGACGTGCTGCGCGATGGCCGGAAGTTCTTCGAGAACGGTCTGCCGAAAGACCTCACCGACTTCGCCCAGGAGACCGACACCACCCAGTGGGGCGTGGTGCCCACCACACAGAGCATCGTCAACGCCTTCGCCTTGGTGGAGAGCAACTCCAACCGCTACCAGGACGTGGGGCTTGATGGTCTGAGCGGCCGCCAGCCCGACCTGGAGGGCCGTACCGAGCAGAGCTTCTTCCAGTCATACCTCGACTCCATCGCCCAAGTGGTGACCGATGGTGCCGCGCTCGCCGCCATCCAGGCCGACCCCAGCAGCGACGACTACCGCTTCTTCCGCGGCAGCGACCACGACGCCGCCCAGCGCAGCATCCTGGAGCGCTACAAACGGTTCAACGGGCCGGAGGGCAACAGCGTCACGGACGAGGACAGTCCCGAGAGCTACCCCACCCAGCAGACCACCCTGCCCAACACGGAGGACATCAACCAGGACCAGAACCTGAGCGAGAGCGAGAGCTACTTCCACTACAAGGTGAGCCTGCGCCCGCAGGACATGGTGGTGGGCCAGAACTTCATCGCCGACCGCATCCTGGCCACGGCCAACACGCCCGAGGGCCCCAAGCAGGTGTACTGGTACCAGTTCAAGATCCCCATCCGCCAGCCGCACAAGGTGGTGAACGGCATGCAGGACTTCCGCAGCGTGCGTTTCATGCGCATGTACCTGCACGGTTGGCAGCAGGAGGTGACCCTGCGCTTCGCCCGGCTCGAGTTCATCCGGGGGGAGTGGCGCAAATACCTCTTCAGCATGGAAGCGCCCGGGGAAGGCGTGCCCGGCGACCCCGATGCCACCCTGTTCGAGGTGGCCGCCGTGAACATCGAGGAGAACGGCAACCGCACCCCGATCAATTATGTGCTCCCGCCGGACATCAACCAGGAGGTGGACGTGGCCAGCGCCAACCTGCGGAACCTGAACGAACAGAGCCTGCAGCTCAAGACCTGCAACCTGCGCGACGGTGACGCCCGCGCGGTGTTCCGCAACGTGAGCTTCGACATCCGCCGCTACAAGAAGATGCGGATGTTCATCCACGCCGAAAGCTCGGACATGAACCTGCCGATCGAGAAGGGCGACGTGACCGTGTTCGTGCGCCTGGGCAACGATTACGAGCAGAACTACTACGAGTACGAGATCCCCGTGGTGCCGTCGGTGTTCTTCAACCGCGACCCCTACAATGTGTGGCCCGAGGCGAACAACCTGGTGATCGAGTTCGCCAAGCTGAACGACCTGAAGATGCAGCGGGACCAGAGCGGCGCTTCGCGCACCATGCGCTTCGAGGGCATGGACGGCGACCGGCGCGTGTTCGTGAAGGGCAACCCGAACCTGAGCCGCATGACCACGATCATGATCGGCATCCGCAACCCGGCGCGCCGCGGCGACGAGGCCAACCCCTGGAAGGAGGACGACGGCATGCCCAAGTGCGTGGAGGTGTGGGTGAACGAACTGCGCCTCACGGACTTCGACCAGGCCGGTGGTTGGGCCGCCCTGGCCCGCGTGAGCGCGCAGCTGGCCGACCTGGGCAACGTGAGCATCGCCGGCAACTACAACACCCCGTACTGGGGCAGCATCGATCGCCGCGTGAGCGAGCGTTCCATGGAGACCGCCTACGGCGTGGACGTATCGGCCAACCTGGAGATGGGCAAGTTCCTGCCCGAGAGCAGCAACATCAAGGTGCCGATGTACATCGGCTACAGCGAGCAGGTGAGCAACCCGCAGTACGACCCGCTGAACCCCGACATCGAGTGGAACGACGCCACCCGTGCGCTCACGCGTGAGGAGCGCCGCGAACGCCTCAAACGCTCGCGCACCTACAACCGCCGCCGCAGCATCAACTTCACCAACGTGCGCAAGGACCGCGGGCCGGGCAGCGGCAGGGAGCGCTTCTACGATGTGGAGAACTTCAGCCTCTCATACGCCTACAGCGACATCGAGTACTACGACGTGAACACGGCGATCGAGAACACGCGCACCTACCGCGGCTCCATCGCCTACCTGCACAACCCGCGTCCGCGTCCCATCGAACCCTTCAAGGAGATCGGCCTGGTCTCACGCAGCAAGTGGCTCAAGGCGCTGAAGGACTTCAACGTGAACATGGGCTTCAAGCAGGTGAGCCTGCGCACCTCGGTGGACCGCATGTACATGGAGCGCCTGATCCGCCCCAACCCGGACATCGAGTCGCTGCCGCCCACGCCCACCTACAACAAGAACTTCAACTGGAACACCCAGTACGGCTTCCGCTATGAACTGACCCGCGCCCTGAAGCTCGACTTCAACGCCAACAACCACGCCTTCATCGGCGAGCCGCCCGGACGCGTGGATCCCAAGCTGCGCGGTGACTACGAGATGTGGAAGGACAGCGTGCTCAGCAGCATCGGCAACTTCGGTGAGGTGACGCGCTATGACCACACCATCAACGTCACCTACACGCTGCCCTTTGACAAGCTGCCCGTGACGGACTGGATCACCGGCAACGTCAGCTACGCCGCAGGCTACCAGTGGGACCGTGCGCCCATCTCGCAGGACAGCCTCGGGGCCACCATCCAGAACTCGCAGAACATCTCGCTGAACGGCCAGTTCAACTTCGTGAACCTCTACAACAAGATCCCCTACCTGAAGAAGATCAACGACAAGGGACGCAGGGGACCGGCCCGCCAGGGTGCCCAACGTGCCGGCGCACCGCGCACCCCCCCACGCGAGGAGGAGAAGAAGGACGAAGGCAACAAGATCAAGATCGACCCGCTGGAGGGCCTGGCCCGCGTGTTGATGTTCGTCCGCACCGGTACCATCACCTACAGCCAGAACTCCGGCATGCTGCTGCCGGGCTACGATCAGCGCACCAACGCATTGGGCATGGCACCGGGCTTCAGCGCACCGGGCTGGGGCTTCGTCACCGGCCAGCAGGACCACGACCTGAGCGGCGACATGGTGCGTGATTTCGCCCGCCACGCGGCCGAGAACGGCTGGCTGGTGCGCACCCCGTCCATCTTCACGCCCAGCACCCGCACCCGCACCGAGACGATCAACGCCCGCCTCTCGCTCGAGCCCTTCCGCGGCATGCGCATCGAGCTCATGGCCAACCGCACCCGCGCAGCCAACCAGCGCTCATTCTTCCGCTGGAACGAGGCCCTGGGCGACTACGCGCACGACAGCCCCCAGGACATGGGCAGCTTCAGCGTGAGCATGCTCACCTGGCGCACCGCGTTCAGCCGCGACAACGAGAACTTCGTCAACGACGTCTTCCAGCAGCTGCTCGCTGACCGCCCCGTGATCAGCCATCGTTTGGGCGCCGACCACCCGCTCTCCGTGCTCGACCCCGAGACCGGCTTCTACACCGGCTTCGGCCCCACCAACCAGGACGTGGTGGTGCCCGCATTCATCGCCGCATACACCGGCCGCGACGCCAGCTCCGTGCAGCTCGACCCCTTCAAGATGTTCCCGGCGCCCAACTGGGACATCACCTACGACGGCCTCACCCGCCTGCCCTGGTTCTCCAAGCAATTCCGCACGTTCACCGTGAAGAACAGCTACCGCAGCAATTTCAACATTGGCAGCTACCAGACCAACATGCTCTACGAACCGGGTGGGTACGCCACCGATGCCGGCGGCAACTTCATCCCCGAGCGCCAGATGACCGTGCTCACGGTGCAGGAGGTCATGCGCCCCCTGCTGGGCTTCGATGCCACGCTCACCAACAGCCTGCTCGCCAAGTTCGAGTACAACCGCGACCGCAACCTGAGCCTGAGCCTCTCCAACTACCAGGTGACCGAGGTGCGCGGCAAGGAGTTCATCGTGGGCACCGGCTACCGCTTCACCAAGGTGAAGTTCCCCTTCGCCATCGGCGGCAACCGACCCAACAGCGACCTGAACCTGCGCGTGGACCTGAGCCTGCGCGAGAACGTGACCGTGATCCGCAAGATGGAGGAACGCCAGAACCAGGTGACCGCCGGCCAGAACATCCTCTCGATCAAGACCAGCGCGGACTACGTGCTCAACGAGCGCCTCAATGTGCGGGCCTTCTATGAGCGCGTGGTGAACACTCCGGTGATCTCCACCACCTTCCCCAGCGCCAACACGAACGCGGGTGTGAGCCTGCGGTTCACCTTGGCGCAGTAGGCGGGGAGCTGACAACGGTCACCCGGCCGTGGGCGCGGATCCTGCCCGGAGCCCCGGAAAATCGATAACCTTGCACCACTGTACGCACCACTACCACCCATGAACTTCCCTGCTGATCTGAAGTACTCCAAGGACCACGAGTGGGTCCGTGTCGAGGGCAACGAGGCCGTGATCGGGATCACCGACTTCGCGCAGAGCGAACTCGGCGACATCGTCTTCGTGGACATCAACACCGAAGGGGAGGACCTGGACCGCGAGGCCGTGTTCGGCACCGTGGAGGCGGTGAAGACCGTGAGCGACCTGTTCATGCCCGTGGCCGGGAAGGTGATCGCCGTGAACCCGGGCATGTCCGATGATCCCGCGGCGGTGAACAGCGACCCGTACGGCAAAGGCTGGATGGTGCGCGTGGCGATGGCCGATCCGGCTCAGGTGAACGACCTGATGGACGCCGACGCCTACCGCCAGATGGTGGGCCACTGATGCCAGCGCGGGCGCTGATGCGGGTGCTGCCCGCCGCGCTCTGGGCCGTGATCATCCTCGTGCTGCTGCTCTCCCCGCCACGCGGTGAGGCGCCCCATTGGCTGCGCTGGCCGCATGCCGACAAGCTGGTGCATGCCGTGCTCTTCGGGGTGCAGGCCTGGTTGCTGGGGCGCGCATGGCGCCCATCCCGCACCGCGGCCGCGCCGCTGGCCGTGATCTTTCTGTGCACGGTGATCTTCGCCGGCCTGACCGAACTGCTGCAACACCTGCTGCCGGTGGACCGCACCGGTGACCCGGCCGATCTGCTCGCCGATGCAGCCGGGGCCGCCATCGCACTGCTCGTCGCACGTGGCCGCTGAACCACCTTTGCGCCATGGTCGTCCGCATACGCCCCGCCGAACCCCGCGACGTGCCCCGTATGCTGGAGCTGGTGCGCGAACTCGCCGTGTTCGAGAAGGCGCCCCAGGAGGTCACCGTTACCGAGGAGCACATGTACGATGCCGGCTTCGGGCCCGATCCCGTTTGGGTGGGCTGGGTGGCCGAACGTGTCGATGGATCTTCCCCGCATGAGGCCATCGTGGGCATGGCCATCTGCTATGTGCGCTATTCCACCTGGAAGGGCCGCCGACTCTATCTGGAGGACATCATCGTGACCGAGCAGGCCCGCGGCCAGGGCATCGGGGCCCAGCTGTTCCGGGCCTGTGCCGCCCACGCCATCGCGAAGGACTACGACGGCATGTCCTGGCAGGTGCTGGACTGGAACGTCCACGCCATGCGCTTCTACGAACGCCTCGGTGCCCGGCTCGATCCCGAATGGGTGAACGGCGCGCTCGACAGGGATGGGCTGCGGGCGTTGGTGGGGTGA
>CAYXKE010000045.1:10972-21264 GCA_964464935.1 uncultured Chryseobacterium sp. | reverse complement strand
TTCTGCTCAATCTCGAGTTCTCCGGGGTGGTGCGCGCGCTGCCGGGCAAGGTCTATGCCTTGAGCTGAGGCGCTTCACCGAACCAGCTGCACGTAGCCGTGGTGTACGCCGGCGGCGCCGAGGTCCAGTACGTAGTAGTACGTGCCCGCGGGCAGCGGATCGGCGGTGACCGCATTGCGCCGGGTGCCGCGCCACGCCCTGGGCGCCTCGTGATAGTGCATGGTGTGGTACACCTTCCTGCCCCAGCGGTCGTAGATCACCATTTCATTGTTGGGGAAGTCCGCCAGGCCGGGTATCAGGAACGTATCGTTGATGCCGTCGTGGTTCGGGGAGAAGCTCTCGGGGATGAAGATGCTTGGCGGATAGCTGCACGCGGGCAGCTCCAACACATGCGGGCCACAGCCCACCCCGTCGTCCACAGTGATCACGGCCACCAGTGAGTCGGGCAGCGGGTCGCTGGTGAAGTGGTACGGTGCGTCGAGGGTGATGCTTCCCGGTGCGCCCAGCACGGTGTATGTGCCCGGTGCGCCCCCGGTGATGCCGAAGGTGATGATCGAAGTGCCCGTGGACTGGTCGCAACTGCGCGCCACACCATCGAGCGCCACGGCGTCCCACACGGTGATCTGCACCTGCGCACTGTCCGTGCCACATCCGGCCACGCTCACCACATAGTGGAACACGTGCACGCCGGGCCCGAGCTGAACGGGGGCGAGCACATCGCCGTTGAGCGCACCGGTCAGTTGGGGGTCATGCCATGTGCCGCCGGGGTCGGGCGTGCCCCCCAGCAGGGGGAAGAGCGCGAGCGTGCTCACCGAGTCGCATACGGCCATGGACCCGCTGATCCCGGCATCGGCCATATCGGTCACGGCCACGACGATGGTGGCGGTGGCGTTGGCGCAAGGGGCATTGCCACCCACTTGGTAGTGGTAGGCGCCCGGTGTGCTGCTGGCGGGATCGAAGCTGCCGTCCGTGGCACCATTCGGGCCGGTCCATGTACCACCGGGTGAGGGCGCACCACCGAGATGGTCGATGAGTTGCACCGTGGGGCCCGAGATGCACATCAGCAGCGTGGTGTCCATGCCGGGGTCGGGCGCGAGCACGTTGGTGATCATCACGCTGGCCGAATCCCGGCAGAGGCCTCCGTCGATCACCGTATAGGTATACGTGCCACCGGGGTCCGTTCCGGGGTCGTACCACGGCCCATGTGTACCGTTCGGCCCGCTCCAGGTGCCGCCCACCATCGGGTCACCGCCCAGGGCATCGAAGAGGAGGAAGGGTATTTGGTCGCTGCACAGGGTGAGGCTGCTGTTGTTCCCCGCATCGGGTCCGGAGATGATGTTCGCGCTCCATCCGGCGGCCGTGCCGAGAAAATTGCTGGTCCAATGGAAGGTGAGGCAGCCGCTCGGTCCGCTGGCCGTGAAGGTCTGTCCGGCAAGGCTGTTGCCATAGCTACCGGTGCCCAACACCGGGGACGTGGTGGACATGCCGTCATGCACCACCAGTTGATCGGCGGGGTCGAGCAGGGAGCCCACTTGGAAGCTGGTGAACTGTACCACCGTGGCCCCGCCGGTGTTGGGGCCGGCCTGCGGACAGATCACGGCCACCATCTGTTCGTTGTTCCCGTACGATCCATTCGGCCCACCGCTGTCGTGGAAGGTGCCGGTGCAGGTGTGCCACACGGCGTCGGGCGCCATGATGTACACCTGTGCGTGGAGATCGACAGGGCTCAGGAGGCAGGTCATGCACCAGGCCGTGCACCAGCGCCCTGCTGCGGTGCGAAGGATCTTCAGGGGCTCATCCATCCATGGCCGTTCTCCCCGAAATTAGGGCGAGGCCATCGGGCGTTCCGCTGGACCACGTTCAGCGCCACCCGAACACCAGCATCAGCAGCAGCACGCCGATCAGGTCCATCCACATGCCGGCCCGCACCATGTGGCGCACGGGGATGCGACCGGTGCTGAACACGATGGTCTGCATGGGCGAGGCCACGGGCAGCATGAAGCCGAGGCTGGCCGCGAAGGTGGCGGGCCAGAGGATGCGCTGCGGGTCCATGCCCCAGCCTTGCGCGGCGGACGCCAGCAGCGGCAGCACCAATGTGGCGGTGGCGGTGTTGCTGCCCAGTTCACTGAGCAGGCACACGATCAACGCGATCGCACCGATGAGCAACATCGAAGGCAACGCATCGAGACCGGACATCGCCGAGCCGATGATGGTGCCGAGCCCCGCCTGGTCCACGCCCGCCGCCAGCGCGAAGCCGCCGCCGATCAGCAGCAGGATGCCCCAGGGCACGCGATCTTCCGCGAAGGCCCAATCCATCAAGGGCGTGGAGCCATGCGGCCGTTTGCCGTCATGGCCCGTGCGCCGCCCACCCGCCGGGATGAGGAACAGGGATATGGCCCCCGCCACACCAACGGCGGCATCGCTCACGGCCTGGAGGCCGAGCAGGCTCCGCCAGCCGGAAAGGGTGAAGGTCTCGCCCAGACGCAGGTCATCGCCCGTGATCCAGATCAGCGCCACCAGCAGGAAGACCGTTCCGGTGCGCCGCTCGGCCGTGCTCATGCGGCCCAGCGCCGCCAGCCGCTCGCGTACCGTGGCCGGATCGCCCAGTGGGTCCCGGCCCACCTTGAACACCCCACGCGTGATCAGCATCCAGCCGATCAGCAGGAATACCACCGCCATGGGAAGCCCCACGCTCATCCACTGACCGAAGCCGATGGGGGGGCGATCCGGGAACCATTCGCGCCACAGCTCCAGGAACACCAGGTTGGGCGGGGTGGCCACTGGTGTGACGAAGCCGCTGATGGTGGCGCCATAGGCCACGCCCAGCAGCAGGGGCACCGTCATGCGTTGGCGCACGGTGGAGGGTGCGCCGTCATCGTCCAGCAAGCTCAGTGCGATGGGCAGCATCACCAGCACGGTGGCGGTGCTGTTGATCCACATGCCGATCACCACACAGGCGATCATCATGCCCAATACCAGCCGCGCGGGTGAGCCACCGAGCCGCGCCACGATGTGCAGGGCGATGCGGCGGTGCAGTCCACTGCGCTCGATGCCCAGCGCCATGATGAAGCCGCCGAGGAAGAGGAAGATGATCTCCTTTCCGTAGTGCGCAGCGGTGGTGGCGGCCGTACCAATGCCGAGCAGCGGGTACAGCACCAGCGGCAGGATGGAAGTGACCGGGATGGGCACGGCCTCGGTGATCCACCACAGGGCCATCCATGCCACCAGGCCGGCCATGATGGCGGGCGGCGCCCCGTGATGCCGCATCAGCAGGTACACCACCAACGCGGCCAGGGGACCGGCTAACTGGAGCAGGATGCGGCGCATGGCTCGGACCAGGATCGGATGCCGGCCAAGGTAGTCGGCGGCAGCGCTCGGTCACATCTGTGCCACATGCCCCACCATGGCAGGAACGCCCCGGTGAAGTGCGCAGGAAGCGAAGGTCGATCCGGGAGGTCCACGGTGCGTTGACACGATGGACGGTCGCTTGTCCGCCGGGAACGACTACTTCCCGAAGTCGAGCGCCTTTTGCTTCACGAACAGCCGGGTCAGGTCCAGGCCGAAATAGCGCAGTGCGCCGAGCAGCACCATGGTGGCGGTGGCCTCATCGATGTTGCCCACCAGGGGGATATTGTCCGGCAGCAACTCGAACACGCCGAAGGTGGGGTTCATCAAGTACAGGAAGGCCAGGACACCGGCCAAGGCCACGAGCAGGTCTTTCATGGGAAGGTGATGTCCGCGTCATGCGAACGTCATACCAACGTTCGTCAGGTGGCCTTCGGTATGGTGGCGGGTAATTTCGCGGCCCCATGAAGAAGCTTCCGCTTTCCCTGCTGCTCGGCATTGGCCTGTTGTTGCCGGCCGTTGCCCAACAAACGGCCCCCGCCGATGAGGCCGCCATTGAGCGCATGCGTGCCGATGTGTTCCTGCTGGCGAGCGATGCGTTCGAGGGCCGCGCGGCCGGCACCGCCGGTGAGAAGCTCGCCGCCGACCATGTGGCCGGCCGCTTCGCCGAGCTGGGCCTGGAGCCCCACGGCGACAACGGCACCTACCTCCAGTCCTTCACCTTCAACGCCGATCCCGAGCTGGGCGCGGACAACCGCCTGCAGATCGGCCGCACCACGTTGCAGCCCGCGCAGTTCCATCCGCTGGCCTTCTCCAAAAGCGGCGGTGCGCGCGGCAAGTTGATGGTGGTGGGCCATGGCATCCAGGCGCCGGAGCTGGGCCACGACGACTATGCCGGGATCGACATGAAGGACCGCGTGGCCGTGATCGACATCGCCTCGCCCGACGGCATCCACCCGCACAGCAAGTTCCTCGCCTGGCACGACCTGGCCGTGCGCGCTGAAAAAGCCGCCGCGCTCGGTGCCGTGGCCGTGATCTTCCGCAGTGAGGATCCCGACGCGGGCACGCCCTTCACGCGCCTCTCGGCCAAGGTGCCCGCGGGCACCATCCCGGCCGTGTTCCTCACCACCCGCGAGCTGGACCATCTGCTGGTGGACAACAACCCCTGCGTGGTGAACGTGGACATCCGTCGTGAACAGCGCACGGCGTTCAACGTGGTGGGATTCCACGACAACGGCGCCGCGCACACCGTGGTGATCGGCGCGCACTTCGACCACCTCGGTTGGGGGGAGGAAGGCTCCCGCCACCGCGGTGAACCGGCCATCCACAACGGTGCCGATGACAACGCCAGCGGGGTGGCCGCCATGCTGCAGCTGGCCGCCGACCTGGTGAAGGACGAACGCGCCCGCCACAACAACCTGCTCTTCATCGCATTCAGCGGCGAGGAGAAGGGCCTCTACGGATCCAACCACTGGACCAAGCACCCCAGCGTGCCCATCGCGCAGCTCAACTACATGATCAATCTGGACATGGTGGGCCGGCTCGACACCGCCAAGGGCCTCGCGGTCAACGGCGTGGGCACCTCGCCGGCATGGGCTCCGGCATTGGCGTCCATCACCATTCCGGGCATTGAGGTGAAGACCTCGGAAAGCGGCGTGGGCCCCAGCGACCACACGAGCTTCTACCTGCAGGACGTGCCCGCCGTGCACTTCTTCACCGGCACCCACGCCGATTACCACAAGCCCAGCGACGACGCGGAGCTGATCAATTACACCGGCATGCTCGGCATCGTGCGCGCGATCGAGGCCCTGGTGCGCGAGCTCGACGATGACGGCAAGCTGGTCTTCACCAAGACCGAGCAGGCCAACGCCGAGAGCACCCCCCGCTTCAAGGTGACGCTGGGCGTGGTCCCGGACTACCTGTACGATGGCAAAGGCATGCGCATCGACGGCGTGACCGAAGGCAAGCCCGCTGAGCAAGCCGGGATGAAGGCCGGCGACATCGTGGTGCGCATGGGCGCCGTGGAGGTGACCGACATGATGAGCTACATGCGCGGGCTCGGTGCGTTCAACGCGGGCGACCGCGCGACGGTGACCATCCTGCGCAACGGCGAGGAAATGCAGTTGGAGGTGACCTTCTGATCACCGCCGCGGCACCTCATTCCGTGATGCCCCGACCGACGTGGACCGGCGCGGTCCGCCATCGATGTCCCGGGCAAGAGCGATCTTCACCCCCATGAGCACCACACCGCGTATCGCCGTGATCGGCGCGGGCAGCTGGGGCACCGCCCTGGTGAAACTCTTGTCGGCCAACCTGCCCAAGGTGGGCTGGTGGGTGCGCAGGCCCGACACCATCGCGCACATCCAGAAGTTCGGCCACAATCCCGACTACATCAGCGCCGCTGAGCTGCCGGTGGACCGGCTGGTCATGGACACCGACCTCAACGCCGTGGTGCGTTCGGCCGATGCGCTGGTGCTGGCCGTGCCCAGCGCCTTCGTGAAGCGCACGCTCGATCTGCTGGGGTCCGACGCCCTGCACGGCAGGACCCTCTTCAGCGCGGTGAAGGGCATCGTGCCCGAGACGAACCAGATCGTCGGCGAGTACCTGTTCAAGCACTGGGGCGTGGCCGAGAACGACTTCGGGGTGATCTGTGGCCCGTGCCACGCCGAGGAAGTGGCGATGGAGCGCCTCAGCTACCTCACCATCGCCTGCCAGGATGCCGGGAAAGCAAAGGCCATGGGCGACGCGCTCAACGGCCGCTTCATGAAGACCTCGTTGAGCGACGACATCTACGGCACGGAGTACGCCGCCATCCTCAAGAACGTGATCGCGGTGTGCGCCGGCATCAGCGTGGGGCTGGGCTACGGTGACAACTTCCGTGCGGTGCTCGTGAGCCGCGCCATCCAGGAGATCGCCCGCTTCGTGCAGGCCGTGCACCCCATCGCCCGCGACATCAACGAACCCGCTTACCTCGGCGATCTGCTCGTTACCGCCTACTCCACCTTCAGCCGCAACCGCGAGTTCGGCGCGATGGTGGGCAAGGGCTACAGTGTGAAGGCCGCGCAGCTGGAGATGAACATGGTGGCCGAGGGGTACCACGCCGTGAAGTGCGTGCACGAGATCAACGCCCAGCTCAAGGTCGACATGCCCATCACCGAAAGCACGTACCGCATGCTCTACGAGAAGATGGCCCCCTTGATCGAGATGCGGTTGTTGAGCGAGAAACTGGCTTGATGGGGCTTCTGCGTTTCCATTGGGACTTCTTCGGCCCAGACGCACAACGCACGGCCGAACACTTTCTGCACCACCTCGACGAGTTCAACAAGAAGGAGGGTGTTGTCGACTACCGCCATTGGACCACGGACCATCGGGTGAAGGTGACCGCCACATTGGAGTGCGATGAACGCCATCTGCTCCTGATCCGCGATCGGTTGCGTCCGGTACGTGGTGAGCGTGTGCTGGAGCCCGGTGAGGGTGCTGATTAGGATCTTTTCAGCGTAGCCAGGCCACCGCACCGATCACCACCAGCACCACCCCCACAAGGCGGAAGATGGTGTGGAGCGCGTGACCGCCCAGTCGTTCCTGCATCCGACGACCCAGCCGGACGAGCAGAACGAGCAATGCCATGGCCCCGGCGAAGGCGCCCAGCCCGAAAGCGGTGAGCACGAGCCAGCCGTGCACGTTGATGCCCAGTCCATCGACCGCCAGCCGCACGCCGCACCAGAACAGCACGAGCTGCGGGTTCATCAGGCCGAGCAGGAGGCCGTTGATGAAGCCCGTGCGCTTCTCCTGCAGTTCGTTCGCCTGCGGGAACGGGCGCAGGAAGAAGATGAAGTACACGCCGAGCACGATCATCACACTGCCTGCGATGCGCTCCACCGTGCCGCCCATGCCCTCGGCCCATGCCAGGATGTGATCGGCCGCCACGAAGGCCATCGCGGCGTAGAGGAATTCCGGGATGCTGCCCCCCCATGCGGTGCGCATGCCCGATGCCTTCCCGTGGCGCAGCGTGGCGGCGAGCACGGCCGTGTTCACCAGTCCGGCCTGCAATGAGCCGACGAAGCTGGCCACCGCCGCGATGAGGATGATCACCAGCGCATCCATGGATCAACCCAGCACCCGGCGCAGGAGCGCGTACTTGGTGGCGGTGTACGGCGGGTATTGGATGTTCGCCTCGATCCACGGATGGCCTTCGACCATGGCCTGCGCGTGGCTGAAGGTGGCGAAACCGTAACGCCCGTGGTAACGGCCCATGCCACTGGTGCCCACGCCCCCGAATGGCAGGTCCGACGCACCCAGATGGGCCAGGGTGCGGTCCACGCAGCCACCGCCGAACGCGATGCGCTCGTGGAAGTAGCGCACCGTGCGCTCGTCCTTGCTGAAGATGTAGCAGGCCAGTGGCGTGGGGTTCCGTTGCACGGTGGCCACCACTTCCTCCTTGGCGCGCCAGGGGATCACGGGCAGGATCGGGCCGAAGATCTCCTGCTGCATGGGCGGCGCGTCCGGTGGCACATCGGTGAGCACGGTGGGCGCGATGTAGCGGTCGCTGGCATCATGTTGCCCACCGATGCGGATGGTGCCGTGGTCCAAGTGCGATCGCAGCACCGCGAAGCGGGCATCATCGATGATCCGGGCGAAGTGCGGGCTCTGCTTCGGGTCGTCGCCGTACATGCGACGGATCTGGTCCGCGCATGCGGTGATGAAGTCGTCCATCACGTCGGCGTGCACCAGTGCGTGATCGGGGCTTACGCACGTCTGGCCGGCGTTGAAGCACTTGCCCCAGATGATGCGCTTGGCGGCCCGGCGCACGTTGGTGTCGCGGTCCACGATCGCCGGGCTCTTGCCACCCAGCTCAAGCGTAACCGGCACCAGTTGTTCAGCGGCCATCATCGCCACCTGGGTGCCCACGGCCCGGCTGCCCGTGAAGAAGATGTGGTCGAAGCGGAAGCCCCGCACCAGCGGCGGCACCACCTCGACGCCGGGGCCTTGCACCACGCTCACCCGATCCTGCAGCCCGGCATCGGCAATGATCCGTTCCACCACCATCGCCGATCGCGGGGCTTTCTCACTGGGCTTGATCACGGCACAGTTCCCTGCGGAAATGGCGGCCACCAGCGGTGCGAGCATCAGCAGCACGGGGTAGTTCCACGGTGCCACGATCAGCACCACGCCCAGCGGACGGTGCACTACGCGGCATTGCGCGGGCATCAACGCCAATGGGGTGCTCACCTCCGTGGGGCGCATCCATTCGCGCAGGTGGTGCAGCGTGTGGTCGATGGCCTCGAGCACCAGGCCCACCTCGCTCAGCCAGCCCTCGAAGGCCGGCTTGCGCATGTCGGCATGCACGGCCTCGAGCACGGCCTGTTCGTTGCGGCGCAGGCTGTCGCGCAGCGCGCGCAGGGCGGCGCGTCGTGCGGCGTAGGGCAGGGTGGTGCCCGAAGTGTACCGATCACGGAGCGCGTGCGCGCGGGCCAGGGCTTCCGGGAGGTCGAACGGTGGGCGTGTGTGCATGTGGGCCAAGGTAGCCGTGGTCAGGCCGCCAGGATGAAGTCCGTGCCCTCCACCAGGCCACGGTCGCGCAGGTAAGCGGCGATGCGGTCGCCGGCACCGCGCTGGCTGATGAACGACACGATGAACGCCTCACCGGGCGGCGGCAGACGGTCGTGGATGATGAACCGCTCCGCCGGGATGGTCCGGGGCTTCACATCGGTGAAGGCGTGCACGGCGATGCCTTGGTCCACGAGCAATTGGGCCCGGCGCTGGCAGAGGGTGCTGGTGCCCATGGCGATCACCGGGCGGCCGTTGAGCGTGCGCGCCAGCCAGCGGCCCAGCCAATGGGCCTTGGTGATGAAGAAGGCCTCCACACTGTAGTTGGCGTGGGTGCGGCTGAGGCGCCGGGCGTGGTCGTTCCACACGAGCAGCTCCTCGGGCAGCTTCGCGAACTGCACGCCCGCATCCATCCAGCGCAGCCACAGTTCGTGATCCTCGGGCACCGGGCCGGTGGCATAGGCGCCGTGGCGGTCCACCAATTCGCGTCGGAACATGGCGGTGGGGTGGGCGAGGGGCGCGTCCACGAAGCGTTTCACGCCGTGGGCCTCGGGGCTCAGGATCGCGTTCTGCCATTGCACGAAGCCGGCCATGCCGTTGCTCTGCTCCATGGTGGAGGCGAACGTGGTGCGGGTGCCGAGCACACCGATGTGCGGGTGATCATTGAGGTGGGCCACCTGCCGGCCGATCCGTTCGGGGTGGCTCACATCGTCGGCGTCCATGCGGGCGATGTACGCCCCATGCGCCTGCTCCAGACCGGTGTTCAGGGCGTGGGCGATACCGATGCGTGGCTCGTGCACCAGGCGGATGCGCCGATCGCGGGTGGCCCAGGCGGCGGCGATGGCGGGGCCCGCATCCGTGCTGCCGTTATCGATCAGGAGCAACTCCCATTCGGGGTACGTCTGCCCGGTGATGCTGCCGATGGCGGCATCGAGCGTGGGGGCGGCATCGCGGTATGGCAGCAGGATCGAGACCATGGGAGTATACATCGGGCTGCGTGATGCCGATCGCGGGAACGCCTGCGCCAGTGGAACGTCCGGCAGCCCGGCGGCGACCTCCATGCACCGGATGGGATGGGTCATGTAAGCCACCGGCATCATCACCTCCGTTCCGACCACGCTCCACCCCATGCGGCGTGAAGGGAAATGACGGCCCCGACGAGCCCGGTCGAGAAATCCCCGCTGCCCAGGTGGATGAGCGGTGGCCACACGATGTTCAGCATGCCCGGCGGCTCCCACTTCCGGCCGCACGCCGGGCAGTAGTGGCCCGCGAATGGTTCCCCACAATTGGTGCATGGGCCCATCACGGCCAAGATAGCCCGCGTGGCCGTTCATGACGATCCACCGCCATGAAATAACTTCGCCCGTTCGCAGTTGAAGCCTACGGCGTTCCTTCGCCGC
>CAYXKE010000045.1:0-10872 GCA_964464935.1 uncultured Chryseobacterium sp. | reverse complement strand
GCCATGAAATAACTTCGCCCGTTCGCAGTTGAAGCCTACGGCGTTCCTTCGCCGCATCCCCTCATGTTCCGCCCCCGGCCCCTATTTCCCGTCCTCCTGGCTTTGGTAATGGCGCTGGGCGTGGGCTGCTCGCAGCAGAAGGACGCCTTCCTGAACCGCACCTTCCACCGCCTCACCGCGCGCGACAATGGCTGGTTCAATGCCCAGGAGAAGCTCCAGGAGGTGGTGCAGGGCATGGAGGACAACTACCTCGATGATTTCGACGAGGTGCTGCCCCTCTTCGTGCTGGGCACACCCGAGCAGGTGAAGGCCATCACGCCCGAACTGGAGACCTGCATCGAGAAGTGCTCGCTGGTGATCGAGCGGCACTCCATGGACATCGGCGGCGAGGAGAAGAACACCTGGATCGACGATGCGTGGCTGGTGATCGGTCGCAGCCAGTACTACAAGGGCAACTACTACGAGGCCGACCGCATTTTCGGCTTCGTGGGGCGCCGCTACAAGGGCTGGGACCGCCAGGCCGAGAGCTACGTGTGGCAGGCCCGCGCCGCCATCCAGATGGAGCAGTACGCCAAGGCCCAGAGCGCCTTGGACAAGGTGCGGTCCGAGAAGAAGCTCCCCAAGCGCTTCGACCATGGCCAGTTCTATGCCGTGCAGGCCGATCTGGACCTCAAGCGCGGCAAGCTCGACGATGCCATCATGAACCTCGAACTGGCCATCCCCAACGCGCGTACCAAGCGCGAGCGGGTGCGCTGGTCGTTCGTGCTGGCCCAGCTCTATGCCAAGCGCGGCACGGAGGACAAGGCCATCCAGCAGTATGCCGCGGTGGCCCGCATGAACCCACCCTATGAAATGGCCTTCCATGCCCGGATCTTCCAGGCGTTCGCCTTCAACCGGGGCGACAGCAAGGCCCTGCGCCAGCGGCTGGAGCGCATGCTTCGCGATGAGAAGCATGTGGACCATTTCGACATGATCCACTACGCTCTGGCGGACCTGGACCTGAAGGAGAACAACAAGGAGGGCGCGATCCACCAACTGGAGACCAGCGCCCGCGTGAGCACCACGGACACGAAGCAGAAGGCGAAGACCTGGTTGCGCCTGGCCGACCTGTACTTCGATGACCGCGAGTACGCCAATGCCCAGGTGTACTACGACAGCACGCGCACCCTGCTGAACGAGGAGAACCTGCGGTACGACGAGGTGGTGACACGCGCCGATGTGCTCGGCAGCCTGGTGGAGCAACTGCGCATCATCGCCTTGGAGGACAGTCTGCAGGCCCTGGCCCAGCTCGATGAGGAGGAGCTCGCCAAGCGCGTGCGCATCATGATCCGTGAGCGCGAACGGGCCGAGGAGGAGCGCGAGCGCCGCGAGGCCGAGGCGCGCGAGCAGGTGATGAACACCCCCGGCGACAAACAGCCGGCCGGACGACCGGCCGGTGGAAGCGGGGCCTGGTACTTCTACGACCCCAACCAGATCGCCCGGGGCATGGCCCAGTTCCGCAAGGTGTGGGGCGTGCGTCCGCTGGAGGACAACTGGCGCCGCAAGGACCGCAGCGGCAGCACCCTCCCCGATGCGGCGGCGGAGGATCTGGTGGAGGAGATGACGCCCAAGGGGCAGGAGCCCTGGCGCGACCCCGCATACTACACCAAGGACCTCCCGCGTGATGAGATGGCCATCGCCGAGTCGAACGCCCGCATCTGCAGTGCGCTCTACCTCAGCGGTATGATCTACAAGGAGCAGCTCCGCGACCCCGACAACGCCGTGGAGAGCTTCGAGATGCTGGTGGACCGTTTCGATGACTGCCGCTACACGCCCGAGAGCTTCTACCAGCTGTACCGCATCTACCTCGAAAAGGAGCAGGCCGCCAACTACTTCTCGCCCGATGGATCGGGATCGCAGCAGTTCGCCAACATCGTCCTCACCCGCTGGCCCGATTCCGAGTTCGCACGCCTGATCCTCAACCCCAACGTGCATCAGGCCGACGAGGCGCGCCGCATCGCCGAGGAGGAAGCCTACCGCGAGCTCTACCAGCAGTACCGGCAATTCGCCTACGGCCACGTGATCACCACCAGCTCCCGGGTGATCGACCAGGAGCCGAACAACCACTTCCTGGTGAAGTACCACCTGCTGCGGGCCATGGCCATCGGTGGCTCGGGCGACTCGAACGGCTTCCGCGAGGCGCTCTTGCGCATCACCCAGCTCTTCCCCGGCACCGAGGAGGCCGAGGCCGCCCAGCGGATCCTGGACACCCTCAACAAGGACCAGGCCGCCATTCCGCCCAAGAGCGCCGGGGGCAAGGGCAACTACAAGCCCAGTACCGGGCGCCACCACTTCGCCGTCATCGTGCCCAACAAGGGCCACGACATGGACAAGATCAAGGCCAACCTGGCCAACATGAACGTGACCTATTTCCGCCAGCCCGGCTTGGAGTTCACCAGCTCGTTCCTGGACCCGCAGAACCAGGTGGTGTTGGTGAGCTTCTTCGACACCAAGGCCAAGGCGATGCAGTTCTATGAGCTCTACAAGGGCGATGTCGATATGCTCGATGGGCTGAACAACCTCGGTCTGCCCGCATTCGTGATCAGCACGGAGAACTACACGGAACTCTACAAGAACCGCGACGTGGAGGGCTATTCCGCCTTCTTCTCCGCCAACTATCTCAACGGCAAATGACCCCCGCGGCACCCGTGGAAGGACGGGCTTGCCGACCAGGGGTCGGTAGCCGGGACGCGTAGGCTATCTTTGGCGCAGGCATGTCCCAGCATGCCGGGCCGTTGGCATGTTGTTCCGCAGTGATAAAAACGCCCAGACCATGAGCAAAGCCCCCGAACCGCTGAACCCAGGCAAGATCAACAGCATCATGGAAGGGACCTCCATCGAAGGGGAGGTCCGTTCCGACAGCAACATCCGGATCGACGGCCGTGTGAAGGGCATCGTACATGCCAAGGGGCGCGTGATCGTGGGCCAGACCGGGGTGATCGAGGGCGAAGTGGTGTGCCACGGCTCCGACATCGAGGGCACCGTCATCGGCAAGGTGAACTGCCAGGAGCTGCTCAGCCTGAAGGCCACCGCCAAACTCCAAGGCGACATCAATACGCGCAAGCTGGCCATCGAGCCCGGCGCCGTGTTCACCGGCAACTGCAGCATGGGCGGCGGCGTGGTGAAGGAGATGGACAGCGCCCGTCCGCAGCCCTCCGCGCGTGCTGAACAACCCGCCGCGCAGGGCGCCCGCTGATCTCCCGCTGGTTCGTTGTGCGGACCCCGCCCATGACCGGGTCTTCCATCCTGCTCGGTGCGCTGCTGGTCAACGCCGCCTGCACCCTGGCCCTTGGTGCCGCGCTGCACTGGGCCCACCTCCCGTGGTCCGCGCCCTTTGTGCTCCTGCCGGTCTTCTTCTTCCTGATCACGGTGCTGTTGGAGCGCTGGCAGTTGGGGGCCATCGAAAAGGGTTCCCAGTTCGTGCAGCGCTTCATGGCCGGCATGGCCATCAAGTTCATGCTCACCCTGATGCTCCTGCTGGTGCTGCTCTTCACCACGCCCCAGGAGGTGCGCCTGCCCCTGGCGCTGGCCTTCGCGGGGTTCTACGCCGTGCACTTGGTGTACCACACCGTGCGCATGTACCGCATCCTGCGTGCCGGCGGGCGGTAGGTGGTGCCGTTCGCGGGGCCACACCCCCCGGCCCCGCCCGGCGGCCCGTACCTTCATACCCTCCCGCCGCAGATGCCCACCCCGGACCGCCCGCCCTATGCCAGCTACCTGCGCTATACGGCGCTGGGGTTCACCATGGTGGGGGTGGTGGTGGTCTTCACCTTCGTGGGCCGATGGCTCGATGGGGTGGCGGGCTGGGGTTTCCCGGTGCTCACCATTGCCGGGGCACTTTTTGGGGTGGTGGGGGCCATGCTTCAGCTTTTCCGCGCCACACGCGGCTCCCAGCGGCCTCCGGGGGCGGAAGGGAAGTTTTGAGATCACCGGATCGCGATCGAATGGCCGTCAATGGGAAAGGAAGACCTACATTTGCGGCCGAATTGAGGGGGCACGCTGCTCGCCGAACCCGATGAAAGCCTTGATCCGCGCCGTTTTCCTGCTTCCGGCCCTGCTCCTGGGGGCGGTGGCGGGCGCCCAGAACGAGGGCGAGCTCCATGCCGACTCCGCCGTGGCGGGCGTCACCACCATATCGCATGAGGTCGCGGGCCATGACGCCCACGATGGCCATGGCACCCCGGAAAAGTTCGACCCGGGCGCGATGATCATGGGCCACGTGACCGACGAATACGGCTGGCACCTCTGGGGCCACACCGCGCTGCCCCTGCCCATCCTGGTGTACAATACCGAGCGTGGTTTCTCCTGCTTCAGCAGCGCCAATTTCGATCACGGCCACAAGACCTACGGCGGCTACATGCTGCACGAGGGCAAGCTGGTGGCCACCACCGCCCCCGATGGCACCGATGTGCACGCGGCCACCATCGATGAGGCCCTGACCAAGGCCACCTGGGACTTCAGCATCACCAAGAACGTGCTGGCCATGCTGGTGAGCATGGTGATCATGCTCGTGGTCTTCCTCTCCGTGGCCCGCGCCTACAAGCGCCGCGGCACCGGGGCCCCGAAAGGGCTGCAGAGCTTCATCGAGCCCATCATCGTGTTCGTGCGTGACGATGTGGCCAAGGCCAATATCGGGCCCGGCTACGAGCGCTTCATGCCCTTCCTGCTCACGGTGTTCTTCTTCATCCTCATCAACAACCTGATGGGGTTGGTCCCGATCTTCCCCTTCGGGGCGAACGTGACGGGCAGCATCTCGGTCACCTTCAGCCTGGCGCTGCTCACCTTCATCATCATCCTGCTCAACGGCAACAAGCACTACTGGGGGCACATCTTCGCCATGCCGGGCGTGCCCAAGCCGGTGCTGCTGATCCTCACCCCGGTGGAGATCCTGGGGGTGTTCCTGCGGCCGGCCATCCTGATGATCCGTCTCTTCGCCAACATCACGGCGGGCCACATCATCGTCCTGAGCTTCTTCGCCCTGATCTTCATCTTCGGTGAGATCAACGCCGGTCTGGGCTGGGGCGTATCGATCTTCACGCTGCTCTTCACCGTCTTCATGTCGATGCTCGAGCTGCTCGTGGCCTTCATCCAAGCTTTTGTCTTCACCTTCCTGGCGGCCATGTACTTCGGTGCCGCCATCGAGGGGTCGCACGAGCATCATTGAACCCAGAACAACCACAAACCCCAATAGCATGTTCCTCACTGTTCTCCTGGACGCCGCCAACGCGCACTTCGGTTTCGCCGCCATCGGTGCGGGCATCGCCGCCCTGGCCGCCGGCATCGGCATTGGTCGCATCGGTGGTGACGCCATGCAGGCCATCGCCCGTCAGCCTGAGGCCACCAACGACATCCGCGCCAACATGATCCTGGCCGCTGCTCTGGTGGAAGGTGCCGCCATGTTCGGCATCGTTGTGGGCCTGCTCGCCATGGTGCTCTGAGCACCCGCGAAGCCGGACATTTCCCTTCAATCCATCCTCAAGCCTGAGCCATGCTCATCCAATTCTCCTTCGGCCTGATCTTCTGGATGACGGTCTCCTTCCTGGTGGTGCTGTTCATCCTCCGGAAGTTCGCCTGGAAGCCCATCCTGGGCGCCCTGAGCGAGCGTGAGCGCACCATTGCCGACGCCCTTGATCAGGCCCGCAAGGCGCGGGAGGAGATCGCCGCGATGAACGCGCGCAACGAGCAGCTCATGGCCCAGGCCCGCGAGGAACGTGAGGCACTGCTGCGCGAGGCCCGCGAGATCCGCGACCGCGAGGTGAGCGATGCCAAGGCCAAGGCCCGTGCCGAGGCCGAAGCGATGCTGGCCCGTGCGCGGGAGGACATCCGCAATGAGAAGAACGCCGCCGTGGTGGAACTGAAGAACCACGTGGCCGAACTCAGCATTGCCATCGCCGAGCGTGTCCTCAAGGACAAACTCGGTGACGCCGCAGCCCAGAAAGCGTTGGTGGACAAAGTGATGGCCGAGGCCGATCTGCGTCAGTCATGAACATCGCACCGGTCGCATACCGCTACGCGCGTTCGTTGCTGGCCTTGGCCGCTGAACGCAATGAGCTCGATGCCGTGCACGCCGACATGGGCGTGGTGGCCCTGGCCACGGCCGAAAGCCGTGACCTCCGTGTGCTGCTGGCCAGCCCGGTGATCACGCCCGACAAGAAGGCGGCCGTGCTGGGAAAGGTGTTCGCCGGCAAGGTGGGTGCGCTGACCGAGCGGTTCATCGCCATCCTGGTGCGCAAGGGCCGTGAAGGCCTGCTGGGCCAGGTGGCCGCCGCCGTGCAGGAGCTCTACCGCCACCAGAAGGGCATCATCACCGCCGAGGTGGTGAGCGCCGTCCCGTTGGACGACACTGCGCGTGAAAAGGTGCGCGCCGTGGCCGCTGCCCGCCATCCCGGCAAGACCGTGGAATTGGCCGAGGAGGTGGACCCCGATCTCATCGGCGGCCTCTCCATCCGCATCGGCGACGAGCAGTACGACGGCAGTGTGCGCCGTCGGCTGGGCGACCTGCGCCGCGAATTCTCCAAGAACCCGTACATCCCCGAGATCTGACGATCCAAGACCCCTCCTTCCGCCGAGGTTACGGCGGGTGAACCATGGCCCAAGTGAATCCTGCCGAGGTTTCGGCGATCCTCAAACAAGAACTCGCCGGCTTCCGCAGCGAGGCTGAGCTCGAAGAGGTCGGTACCGTGCTGCAAGTGGGCGACGGCATCGCCCGTATCTACGGCCTGCATGGTGTGCAGAGCGGTGAACTCATCGAGTTCCCCAACGGCCTCCAGGCCATCGTGCTGAACCTCGAGGAGGACAACGTGGGTGCGGTGCTCCTGGGCCCCGGCGTGGGCATCAAGGAGGGCGACACCGTGAAGCGCACCAAGCGCATCGCCAGTGTCCGGGTGGGTGAGGGCATGGTGGGCCGCGTGGTCGACACCCTGGGCCAGCCCATTGACGGCAAAGGCCCCATCGCTGGTGAGCTGTACGAGATGCCCCTGGAGCGCAAGGCCCCCGGTGTGATCTTCCGTGAGCCCGTGAAGGAGCCGCTGCAGACCGGCATCAAGGCCATCGACGCCATGATCCCCATCGGTCGCGGGCAGCGCGAGCTCATCATCGGCGACCGCCAGACGGGCAAGAGCACTGTGGCGATCGACACCATCATCAACCAACGGGAGTTCTATGAGGCCGGCCAGCCCGTGTACTGCATCTACGTGGCCGTGGGCCAGAAGGGCAGCACCGTGGCCGGTATCGTGAAGACCCTGCAGGAGGCCGGCGCCATGGATTACACCATCGTGGTGGCCGCCAACGCCAGCGACCCGGCCCCCATGCAGTTCTACGCGCCCTTCACCGGCGCCGCCATCGGTGAGTACTTCCGCGACACCGGTCGCGCGGCGCTGATCGTGTACGACGACCTCTCCAAGCAGGCCGTGGCCTACCGGGAGGTGTCCCTGCTGCTCCGTCGTCCGCCCGGCCGCGAAGCCTACCCCGGCGACGTGTTCTACCTGCACAGCCGGCTACTGGAACGTGCCGCCAAGATCACCCGTGACCAGAAGGTGGCGGAGCAGATGAACGACCTGCCCCCCTCGCTGCAGGGCAAGGTGAAAGGCGGTGGCTCGCTGACCGCCCTGCCGATCATCGAGACGCAGGCCGGTGACGTCTCCGCCTACATCCCCACGAACGTGATCTCCATCACCGATGGGCAGATCTTCCTGGAGAGCAACCTGTTCCTCAGCGGTGTGCGCCCCGCCATCAACGTGGGTATCAGCGTGAGCCGCGTGGGTGGTAACGCCCAGATCAAGTCCATGAAGAAGGTGGCCGGTACACTGAAACTGGACCAGGCCGCCTACCGCGAACTGGAGGCCTTCTCGAAATTCGGCTCCGACCTCGATGCCGCCACCAAGGCCGTGCTCGACAAGGGTGCCCGCAACGTGGAGATCCTGAAGCAGGACCAGAACAGCCCCGTGCGCGTGGAGGAGCAGATCGCCATCATCTACTGCGGCACCAAGGGCCTGCTCAGCAAGGTGCCCGTGAACAAGGTGAAGCAGTTCGAGGCCGAGTTCCTCGCCGTGCTCCGCAACAAGCACGCCGATGTGCTGGCCGCCTTGAAGAAGGGTGATTACAACGACCAGATCACCGGTACCCTCGAAG
The DNA here is from genome assembly GCA_964464935.1 of uncultured Chryseobacterium sp. Taxonomy (GTDB): domain Bacteria; phylum Bacteroidota; class Bacteroidia; order Flavobacteriales_F; family PHOS-HE28; genus PHOS-HE28. The sequence continues at coordinate 2,703 of CAYXKE010000045.1, read as the reverse complement.
CGGTGGCCGCCGACCTGGTGAAGAGCTTGGATAAATAAGTTGCCCGAGCGCCGGTCGTCCGTTCCGTTGACCACCGGTGACCGACAACCGTCAACTGACCCCACATGGCCAGCCTGAAGGAAGTACGCAGCCGGATCGTCTCGGTGAACAGCACCAAGCAGATCACCGCCGCCATGAAAATGGTGAGCGCGGCCAAGCTGCGTCGTGCCCAGGACGCCATCCTGCGCATGCGGCCCTACGCCGAGCGTCTGCAGGCGATCCTGAGCAATGTGAGCGCGAGCCTCGATACCAGCGAGGGCAAGTTCGCCCAGCAACGCGAGGTGAAGCGGGTGCTGATCGTGGCCATCGTGAGCAACCGGGGGCTCGCCGGCGCCTTCAACTCCCAGGTGCTGCGTCTGGTGCGCCGCACCGCCGCCGCGCACGAAGCCCAAGGCCGCACGGTGCACGTGCTGCCCATCGGCAAGAAGGCCCTCGATGCCTTCCGCCGTACCCACTACCTGGAGCCCCAGCTGCCCACCGACCTGGGCGCCCTGTTCGATGGCCTGAACTTCGACAAGGTGGCGCCCGTGGCCCAGCTGATCATGGACCGCTTCGTGGACGGCAGCTACGATGAGGTGCGCCTGGTCTACAACAAGTTCAAGAATGCCGCCGTGCAGGTGGTGACCGACGAGCAGTACCTGCCCGTGGCTCCGCCGCCCCAAGGCGATGCCAAGCCCTCGGGCGAGTACATCATGGAGCCCGACCGGGCCACCATCGTGGAGGAGATCATCCCCAAGAGCCTGAAGATCCAGCTCTACAAGGCGGTGCTCGACAGCCACGCCGCCGAGCATGGAGCCCGCATGACGGCCATGCACAAGGCCACCGACAACGCCGACTCCCTGCTCAAGGACCTTAAGCTGTCCTACAACAAGGCGCGTCAGGCGGCGATCACGGGCGAGATCCTGGAGATCGTGGGCGGCGCGGAGGCCTTGAAGGGCTGAGGCGTCCAAATCCATTTTTGGGGACCGTGGCACCGGCTTTCCAGCTGGTTCCGGGCGAGCGTATCCCTCCAGCGTACCACCACCCATCGGGTCGGATCATCGAATCGGATGGGTGGGAACGGGATCAGCATGCTCCCCCTGCACTTGCGCGCTTGACGACGCGGCCGTACATTGTTCCACCGTTCGGCCCTTGTTCCGCGCGGAAGAAGGTCCATGAACGTGTCCGTGCTGCCCGATCACCCTCCATTTGCGCGGCGGCTCACGGTACTGGTATTAGCTGTATTGCTGACGGGGATGGTCCGGGCCCAGTTCTGGGAACCGCTCGGGCCGACCGAACGCAATTGGCCATGCACGGGACAGGGCTCCTTGCCGGCCTTGGCCCTTGACGCGGTGGGGCGGCCGGTGGTGGCTTTCCGCGATCATGCGCAGGAGGGGCGTCTGTCCGTAAGCCGTTGGGACGGGAGCGCTTGGATCCCCGTGGGGCCACCGGGGTTCTCCGAGGGAACGGTACTGCATCTGGACCTGGCCCTGGGCCCTGATGGATATCCCTGGGTGGCTTTCCCGGACGCGGTCCATGAGCTGCGCACCACCGTGATGCGCTGGGACGGCACTGCCTGGACCACCGTGGGACAGGCGGGATTCTCCGCGGCCATCGCCACCTTCCAAAGTCTTGCCATGGGGCCGAACGGGGAGCCGTTCGTGGCGTATCGCGACGGCCACCACGGTACGCGTACCACGGTGATGCGCTGGACAGGGGAAAGCTGGGACCCCGTGGGCGAACCGGGTTTTTCCGCCGGTTGGAGCGCCTATCATAGCCTCGCTGTGGATGCCAACGGCCTGCCGGTGGTGGCGTACCAGGATGCGAGCCTCGGCCATCGGACCGCCGTGATGCGTTGGGACGGTGCCACATGGTCCGCGGTGGGGCCGCCCACCATCTCTGTCGCCGAAGCGGAGCACCAGTCCCTGGCCCTTGGTCCGGATGGTCATCCCATGGTGGCCTATCGCGACGGATTCCACGGCGGGCGCACCACGGTGCGGCGCTGGGATGGCAGTGGCTGGAACAACGTGGGGAACCCCGGTTTTTCCGCGTTGCAGGCCTACGCCCAGCGACTGGCACTGGGAGCGGGGGGCGAGCCTTTCACCGCTTTTTGGGAGCGGGAGCAGAACGGCTACCACCGGCTCGTGGTGCGGCATTACACCAATGGCGTATGGCAACCCCTGGCCGATCCACTCCATCCTTCGGAGACCGCGGGCCCGTTGGGCTTGGCCGTGGGGCCCGACGGACAGCCCGTGATCGCCTACTTGAACAACACCGCTTTTCATGCACCGATGCGGGTGAGGCGTTGGAGCGGCGACCGGTGGACCACGGTGGGGGCCATCGGTGTACGGGAGGAAGTGTTCGGCGACCCGGTCATGGCCATGGCGCCTGAAGGCCATCCCGTGATGGTGTTCAGTGATCACTCGCACGCGGGTCGGGCCACGGGGCTGCGCTGGGACGGCGGCGAATGGACCGGCGTGGGCTTGCCCGGGCAGGCCAGCACACTTAACGTGCAGAGCCAGCTCCGGATGACGGTGGCTCCAAATGGTGATGTGCTCGTAGCCGCTCCGGGGGGACAAGGGGTGGACGTGAAGCGCTGGAACGGTAGTGCTTGGTCCCTTGTCGGCGAGTTGGAGACCAGCGGTAGCGACCGGTTCTCTCTGGTCGTGGACGCGCAGTCCAACC
>CAYXKE010000044.1:0-21292 GCA_964464935.1 uncultured Chryseobacterium sp. | reverse complement strand
CCAAGCAGCAGGCCACGCGCGAGGCCCGCATCGCCAAGCATGTGGACCGCATCCTCGCCGGGAAAGGCTTGGACGACGAATAGACCGGAACGACCATGACGACCGACCCACGTGCCGACCGATACTTCGCCCAAGGGTCTCCGTGGGCGGAAGGCCTGCTGGAGTTGCGCCGCCTGGTGCTGGCCACCGGCCTGCACGAAACGGTGAAGTGGGGCGCGCCATGCTACACGCACCATGGCCGTAACGTGGTGATGATCATCGCCACCAAGGGCTACTTCGGTCTATGGTTCTCCAAGGGTTCCCTGCTGAAGGACCCCGGCGAGATCCTGCACCGGGCCGATCCCAAGACACAGGGCCTGCGCCAGATGCGGTTCAACGATGTGGGATCGGTGCGGAAGTCCGAACGGCTGATCGCAGCCTACGTGCACGAGGCGATCCTGTTGGAGGAGCTGGGCGCCAAAGTGGTGATGAAGCCGGTGACAGCGAAGGACCTGCCGACCGAGTGGGCGCATTTCGTGAAGACCACCCCCGGGCTGCAGAAGGCCTTTGATGCCCTGACTCCGGGCCGGCAGCGCGAGTATCTGGCCTACTTCAGCAGTGCCAAAAGGGCTGCCACGCGCGAGGCGCGTATCGCGAAACACGTGGACCGCATCCTCGCCGGCAAGGGGCCGGACGATCCCCTCTGAACGGACTTGTCACGACAAATAACCGGGTGGTTGTTCACACTTCCCCCTTTCCACGATGTAGGGGGAAAGACACCCGACCATGACCCGCATAGCCCTGCCCTATCTCGCCGGTTGCACGCTGCTGATCGCCTGCGGCCCGTCCTCCTCGGACAACCTTGAAGGCTACGCCACGACCGATCAGGCCCCACGAATGAGCGAACTGGCGGCGCGCGTGGCGGCCATCACCGGTCAGAGCAGGGATGGTGATCAGGGCGGGTACGCCCAGCAGAGTGGTGATGTCGAGTGGCAGGCCATGGCCCAGGACGGCCGTCCCATGGACCCGGCCAAGCAGCAGATGGCCACAGGCACCGCGCCCAAGGGCCAGGGCGGCATGCGCACCCACATGGTCATGAGCCCACAGCACGGGGTGGCCATAGCGCAGGTGGACCTTCCGGCGCACTGGAACGTGCAGGGCATGCAGAGCGGCAACTGGAGCGTGGCGGGACCGGGGCTCACGGTGAAAAGCACGAAGCCCGTCCAGTTCATGTTCTCCACCGGTCAGCTGGGCCAGTTCTACCAGGCCAACAACCTGGCGATGCGCCCACCGATCGCGGCGGAGCAGGTGGTGGTGCAGGACCTGGCCCCGCGCATGCGGCAGCAGGGCTATGAACTGGTGGGCCAGTCGGCCGCCCCCGGCGTGGCACAGGCCGATCAGCGCGGCTGGGACGGCCTTTACGTACCCGGCCAGGCCCAGCGCAGCTGCAAGGTGACGGTGAGCGAGTGGCGCCGTGGCGACAGCCGCCTCGCCGTGGTGCTGCACTGGTACAGCCTTGCCAACGCCGATCTGGTGAACTGGGGCTACTACACCACGGAGCTCGAAGCACCGCAGGCCCGGTTCGAACAGGAGAAGAACGGCCTGTTGGCGGGCTTGGCCAGCCGCCGCTACAACCCGGCCTACTTCGCTGCGGTGAACCGCCAGGCCCAGCAGCGCGAGCAGCAGAGCATGGCCCAGCACAATGCGCAGATGCAGAGGCAGCAGGCCAGCTGGGATGCCCACAACGCCCGCATGCGGGCCAACCAGGCCGCTTTCGATGCCCGCCAGGCCGCGCACCGCGACATGGTGAACGGGGTGGACAACGCGATCATGGGCACCTGGAACAGCACCAGCTCCACCATGGACCGCATGCAGGACGCCACCATCAACGGGATCCGCGGCGAACAGAACGCCTGGAACCCGCACACCGGCATGCAGGGCAAGGTGGAGGCCGGCTACCAGAACTACTGGGTGAACAGCGATGGTCAGTACTTCGGCACCAACGACGTGATGTACGACCCGAACATCCACGGCCAGTGGGTGGACCAGTGGCAGCAGATGCCCACGCAGCCTTGATCCACCGATGCGGCGCGCAACGCCGATCGTTCCTGCGGGAGCGGTCGGCGTTGTGCATTGGGCCGGTCACTGCCCCGAGGTGTCCTTCGGTCCGCGGGCGGCGGCGTGGATCTGACGGATGGCACCCAGGTGGTAGGCCAGGTGCACCACGCTGCCCAGCATGCCGCTGAGCGCGATGGGCATCACTTCGCGTGGTGTGGCCAGATGTTCCTGCCATTGCCGGACCTGATGGCGCAGGTCGTCGCGGATCGCCTGCCAACGCGCATCGTCCACGCTGCGGATGGCCCACGCCTCATGCCAGCGGGCATGGGCGAAGGGGTTGCCGCTTTCGCTGGCCCAGCGGTTCATCAGCGAGAGGCCGTAGGCCAGATGTGCGGCATGTGCGGCGATGGTGGCACCGCCGTGCGCGGCCTGCGAGGCGTCGGCGGCGCTGAGCTTGTCCAACGAGGCCAGCAGACCGATATCACCACGGTTCAATACGAAACCACCGGTGGGCGGTGTACCGGTGGTGAGTTCGGCGAAAAGGCCACCGAGCACCGGGGCCATATCGTGGGTGTTCATGGCTGAGATCTAATGCCACCAGTAGCCGCGCATGACCGAACTTGGCGCCATGGACAAGCACGTGGAAGCGCTCATCGCCCGCCTGGACCTGAAGCCCCATCCGGAGGGCGGTTTTTATCGGGAACTCCACCGATCCGCACTGCGGGTGCGGCCCAACGATGGGCGGCCGGAACGCGCGGCGCTGACCACCATCTACTTCCTGCTGCCGGGCGGTGTGGCCAGCCGCTGGCACCGGGTGGCATCGGATGAGGTGTGGCACCATGTGGATGGCGCGCCACTGGAACTGTTCACCTCCGATCCGCAGTTGACGCGGGTGGAGCGCCACCGCATCGGTCCGCTGGCCGAGGGGATGAGCCCGGAAGCGGTAGTGGCGCCGGGCCATTGGCAGGCGGCGCGCAGCACCGGGGCCTATTCGGTGGTGTGCTGCGTGGTGGGTCCCGGCTTCGACTTCGCGGACTTTGTCATGATGCGCGACCTGCCCCACGAAGCCGCACACCTGGCGGCGCGACAGCCGGGGTACACGGAGTTCCTGTAGGGAGCATCACCGCCGCCCACGGCCCAGCACGCGCATCTGCATCATCTCCACGAAGAAGGCAAAGGCCATGGAGCCGTAGATGAAGCCTTTCGGTATGGGGTAGCCGGCGCCTTCGGCCACCAAGGCCACACCGATCACCATGAGGAAGCTGAGGGCGAGCACCTTGAAGCTGGGGTGGCGGCTGATGAAGGCCGCGATGGGCTTGGAGGCCACCAACATGATGCCCACGGTGACCACCACCGCCACGTACATCATCCAGAGCTCGTTCACCATGCCCACGGCGGTGATGATGGAGTCCACGGAGAAGACGATGTCCAGGAGCAGCACCTGCACCAGCAATTGCCCGAAGGTGCTCGCCTTGGTGCGCACCGTCTCCTCCAAGTGCTGCTCGCTCAGGTGGTACATCTCGCGCGTGGACTTGTAGATGAGGAACACCCCGCCGCCGAGCAGGATCAGCTCCTTGCCGGTGATGCCCTGGCCGAACACGGTGAAGAGGTCCACATCGAGCTTCATGATCCACGCGATCACGGCCAGCAGCACCAGCCGCATCACCATGGCCAGCCCGATGCCCAGCTTGCGCAGCTTGTCGCGCTGGTTCTCCGGCAGCTTGTCCGCCAGGATGGAGATGAAGATGATGTTGTCGATGCCCAGCACCACCTCCAGAGTGATGAGGGTGAGCAGGGCGAGGACGATGTCGAGGATCTCCATGGCGGGGCCGGGATGTCACAAAGGACGGAGATCCCGATCGCGGGGGGCGGCGCGGATCAGGCCTTGCGCACGAAGATGCTCTTGAGGCCCATGGCCCCGAAGCCATCGATCTTGCAGTCGATGTCGTGGTCGCCTTCCACCAGGCGGATGTTCTTCACCTTGGTGCCGGCCTTCACGGGCTTGGGCATGCCTTTCACCGGCAGGTCCTTGATCACCACCACGTCGTCGCCGTCCTTCAGCACGTTGCCGTTGGCGTCCTTCACCACCAGGCCCTCCTCGGCCACCACCTCCTCGGGGTTCCACTCATGGCCGCATTCGCCGCACATCTGCGAACTGCCGGTGGGGAAGGTGATGGTGGAACGACATTCGGGGCAGGGGATGGTATCGGACATGGCTGCGGGCAATGACGCCGGCGAAGGTACCGTTTTGCCGCAGGGCCGGCCGGGACGAAAGGCCGAACTTCGCCGCCTGCCGCATGCTTCCGCCAATGCCCGTCCGCCTTTTCGCGCTGGCCTACGCGGCCCTGTGTGCGGTGATCATCGCGCGCTTTGCCGGCACCGGTGACCCCGGCGACAGCATCAGCCACTACCTGGCCGCGCGGCATGCCTTCGCGCACCCCGCACTGTTCTTCGACCACTGGTCCAAGCCGGTGTTCGTGCTGCTGGCAGCGCCCTTCGCGCAGTTCGGCTTCGCGGGCATCAAGGTGTTCAACGCGGTGGTGGCCGGCCTGGGCGCGATCGGCGCGTGGCGCACCGCCCGGGCGCTGGGCCTGCGCAACGCCTTGCTGGCGGCGGTGTTCACGCTGGCGGCCCCCATGTACCTGGTGCTCACCTTCAGCGGCCTCACCGAGCCGCTCTTCGCGTGCGTGACGGTGTGGGTGGTGGTGGCCGCGCTGTGCGATCGTCCGCGTACCGCCGCCATCGCCATGTCCTTCCTGCCGATGGTGCGCTCGGAGGGACTCGTGCTCCTGCTGGTGATGGCCGTGTTCCTGCTGCTCCGCCGCCAATACCGGGTGCTGCCGTGGCTGGCCCTGGGCACCGGGCTGTATGGGCTGGCCGGCTGGCCGGTGCACGGACATCCGCTCTGGCCCATCACCGGGATCCCCTACGCCCACATCGGCAGCCCCTACGGCAGCGGCACCGCCACGCACTTCCTGGAGAAGCTGGTCTTCGTGGTGGGCGTACCGCTTTATGCGCTGCTGGCGGTGGGCACGCTGGTGTGGCTGGTGCGGTGGTGGCGCGATGCCGACCGCTGGCATCCGCGATACCTGGTACCCGCATTGCCCTGGGCGTACATCGTGGCGCACACCCTCTTCTGGTGGGCGGGCATCTTCAACTCCATGGGGCTCACGCGCGTGCTCGTGGGCGTGGTGCCCCTGCTGGCCGTGCTGGCCCTGGGCGGTCTCGCCGGTTTGGTGGAGCGCGTGCCGGGGCAGTGGCCGCGCGTGCGACAGGGCGTGCGGCTGGCGGTGGTGGGGTATGTCCTCGTGTTCCCTTTCACACCCAACCCGGCGGCCATCCAGCGCCACAGGCTGGAGCCTTCCGCGGACCAGGCCCTGGTGCACGACATGGTCCATGCGCTGGGGCCCATGCCCGGCCATCGGGTGGTGGCCCGGCATCCCTACATCGCCATGGCGCTTGACCGCGACCCGTTCGCACCGGATGATTGGGCCATGTTGGACACGGCCATGCTCCCCACCCTGCAGCCCGGCGACGTGGTGATCTGGGATGAGTGGTTCGCGCCGGTGGAAGGACATGTGCAGCGCCATGACCTGGAGGAGCGGGGTTGGCGCGTGCATTGGAGCGGTCGGGCCACGGCCCACGGCCGCACGGTGGAGCAGGTGGTGTACATGCAGTGAACAGCCGACCCGAGGGGCCCGCGCCCGGCCCTGTACCTTCGCGTACGGACAACAACGCATTTCCTGGCGCGTTGTGGGTCCCGATGACCGTGATCACCAAGGCCACGTCCCGGCTGAAAGGGGCACCCACCGACAGCATGAGCGCCAACATCCTCTGGGCCGATGACGAGATCGATCTGCTTCGCCCCCACGTGCTCTTCCTGGAGGGCAAGGGCTACACCGTGGACACGGTGAACAACGGCCTCGATGCCGTGGAGCGTGCGCGCGGAAAGGAGTACGACATCATCTTCCTGGACGAGAACATGCCGGGCCTCAACGGTCTGGAGACGCTGGCCCGCATCAAGGCCGTGCAGCCCCGCGTGCCCGTGGTGATGATCACCAAGAGCGAGGAGGAGCACATCATGGAGGAGGCCATCGGCGGAAAGATCGGCGACTACCTGATCAAGCCGGTGAACCCCAACCAGATCCTGCTCACCCTGAAAAAGCACCTCGAAGGGCGGCGCCTGGTGAACGAAAAGACCACCAGCAGCTACCAGCAGCAGTTCCGCCAGCTGGCCATGCGCCTGAGCGACCGCCTCTCCACCGAGGAGTGGAAGGAACTCTACAACGAATTGGTGAAGTGGGAGCTGGAGCTGGCCGGTGGGCCCGACACGGGCATGGCCGAGATCCTGCGCAGCCAGTGGAACGAGGCCAACGACATGTTCAGCCGATTCGTGGAGCGTTCCTATGTGGACTGGGTGAACGGCAAGGGCGATGATGTGCCGCTGCTCTCGCACCAGCTCTTCAAGGCCAAGGTGGCGCCGCTCATCGACCCGCAGCAGCCGCCGCTGTTCCTGGTGCTGATCGACAACCTGCGGCTGGACCAGTGGCGCGTGCTGGAACCCATCCTGGCCGAGTTGTTCCGCATCGAGGACCAGGGCCTCTTCTACAGCATCCTGCCCACCGCCACGCAGTACGCCCGAAACGCGTTGTTCGCCGGCATGATGCCCAGTGAGATCGAGAAGCGATTCCCCGGCAAGTGGGTGAACGAGGACGAGGAGGGCAGCAAGAACGCGCACGAGGAGGAATTCGTGGGCGCGCAGTTGCAGCGGCTCGGCAGGAACGTGAAGTACAGCTACCACAAGATCCTCAACCTCACCGCCGGCAAGAAGCTGGCCGACAGCCTGGACCAGCTCATGGGCAATCCGCTGAACGTGATCGTCTACAACTTCGTGGACATGCTGAGCCATGCCCGCACGGAGATGGAGGTGATCCGCGAGCTGGCCGACGACGACGCCGCCTACCGCAGCCTCACCAAGAGCTGGTTCGAGCACAGCCCCCTGATCGACATCCTCAAGGGCATCGCCCAGCGTGGCGGCCGCGTGGTGATCACCACCGACCACGGCACCGTGCGCGTGGGCGAGCCCAGCAAGGTGGTGGGCGACCGCAACACCAACAGCAACCTGCGCTACAAGCACGGCCGCAACCTCAGCTACGAGAAGCGCGATGTGCTGGAGATCAAGGACCCCGCCAAGGTGTTCCTGCCCCGCGCCAATGTGAGCACGGTCTACATCTTCGCCAAGAGCGACAAGTTCTTCGTGTACCCCAACAACTACAACCACTTCGTCACCTACTTCCGCCACACCTTCCAGCACGGCGGCATTTCCATGGAGGAGATGCTCGTGCCCTGGGCGGTGCTGAAGGCGCGGTAGGGCAGGTGGGCGGCCGCGGCCTTTCGACCGATCGGCCTTCCTTCGCAGCATGGCCAGCGTGTTCCCATTGCATCGACCGGGCGAGGCCGTCGCGGTGGCGCGGTCCATCATCCAGGCCCATCCCCACGCCCGCGTCTTCGCCCTCCACGGTGACCTGGGCGTGGGCAAGACCACCTTGATCAAGGCGTTCTGCCAGGTGCTCGGCGTGGCCGACCAAACCACCAGCCCCAGCTTCGCCATCGTGAACGAGTACCAGGCGGCCAACGGCGAACCCGTGTACCACTTCGACCTGTACCGGCTGAAGAACACCGCCGAGCTGGAGGCCATCGGCTTCACCGAGTACGTGGACTGCGGCCACTACTGCTTCATCGAGTGGCCGGAGCTGGCGGAGGAGCTGCTGCCACCGGACACCCACCACCTGCGCTTCGCCCTGCAGCCCGATGGCGCACGCATGATCACTGTGGAGGCGCGGTAGCCCAACGGCGCCGCGCGTGCGGAGGCCCCATGGTCCGGGCTTGGCCCCCGGGCGTATCTTCGCCATCCTCCATCCCGTCATGTCCCCATCCTCCGAGCTGCTCAAACAACTGGCCCGCCAGTCGGCGTTGATGCCGCAGGAACAGGTGATGGAAGTGGGCCGGCGCAAGCAGAGCCTCTTCATCGGCATTCCCAAGGAGATCACCTACCACGAGAACCGCGTGCCCCTCACCCCGCAGGCGGTGGCCGTGCTCACCGGCCGGGGCCACGAGGTGGTGATCGAACGCGGCGCGGGCGCTGCGGCACAGTTCCAAGACAGCGATTACAGCGAGGCCGGCGCCATGGTGGTCGACGGGCCCGCCGAGGTGTTCAAGGCCGACATCATACTGAAAGTGGCGCCACCCACCCACGCCGAGATCGAGATGCTGCGCCACAAGCAGACGCTCATCTCCGCCCTGCAGCTCACCGTGCAGCCCAAGGACACCCTCAAGCGCATGATGGAGAAGCGCATGACGGCCGTGGCCTGGGACTTCATCAAGGACCGCGAGGCGATCTACCCCATCGTGCGTGCCATGGGCGAGATCGCCGGCAACACCAGCGTGCAGGTGGCCAGTGAGTACCTCAGCGCCGACAAGGGTGGTCCCGGCCTGATGCTCGGGGGCATCAGCGGCGTGGCCCCCGCCGAAGTGGTCATCATCGGGGCCGGCACCGTGGGCGAGTTCGCCACCCGCGCCGCTCTGGGCCTGGGCGCCAACGTGAAGGTGTTCGACAAGAGCATCTACCGCCTGCGCCGTCTGCAGAACGACCTGGGCCAGCGCATCTGGACCAGCGTGGTGCAGCCCGAAGAGCTCCGCAAGGCGCTGCGCAATGCCGATGTGGCCATCGGCGCCCTGCGTCCGGAGCACGGCCGCACCCCCATGGTGGTGACCGAGGACATGGTGAAGGACATGAAGAGCGGCAGCGTGATCGTGGACGTGAGCATCGACCGCGGCGGCACATTCGAGACCAGCGAGGTCACCACCCACACCGACCCGGTGTACAAGCGCTACGGCGTGGTGCACTACTGCGTGCCCAACATCGCCAGCCGCGTGCCCCGCACGGCCAGCACCGCGTTGAGCAACATCTTCAGCCCCATGCTCCTCGAAATGGGCGACGCCGGCGGTTTCGCCGAGCTGATCCGCATGGACCTCGGTGTGCGCCACGGCGTGTACCTATACAACGGCAACGTCACCAGCGCCATCCTCGCCGAGGCGTTCCACCTGCCGTACAAGGACCTCGACATCCTGCTGGCGGCCTTCTGACCCCGGTGAACACCCCGGCAGGGCAGCGTGCTCCATTGCCCCGGGCTGGGCCGGCGCGCGGGGACGTGGTGCCGCCTACTGCGTACACGGCTGTCTTCCGCTTGCCTACGCTGCCAGTGGTCCATGACCGGATCGCGCCAACGACCTGCCCACGCCTTCCTGACGGCGGACGACCACTTCATTCCGACCTTTGCCCCGCGCACACCACCATGGACATCCGCCGCCGCATCACCCTGTACGTCTTCGGTCTGATCCTCGGCGTGGGCCTCTCGTACTGGTTCTATGGCGAACGCCTCACCGGGGGCGCCTGGCTGCCCGAGAACAAGGTGCGGCAGCGCCTGCAGAGCACGTTGGTGAAGGCCGATCCCAAGGCCGCAGAACAGATGTCCGAATGGCCCACCGACCTCTCCACGCTGCGCGCGGCCATGGTGGGGGCCGAGGTCGACCTCCGCGCTTCCGAGCGCACGCCGGACAGCATCCACTACCACCTGCGCCTCGATGTGAACGGCCGGCCGGCGCGGTTGGTGGTCTCCGTGCTGCGCGATCCCGATCGCGACAGCACTGCCACCCTGCGGATCATCGAGCCCCGATAGTGCGCGGCCGGATGCCGTATGCCTCCAGCACTTCATCGTTCGAGAGCACGATGATGGTGTAGATGCCCAGTGCGGTGCCAAAGGGCACACTGAGGCAGCACAGCGCGGCGATCACCAGCGAACCCGTGCGGTGGCGGGCCTGGGCGATCCAGCGGCCGCTGAGCACCACCAGCAGGCCCCACATCAGCATCAGCACACCCACCACGATGCCGAAGCCCTGAATGAAACCGCCGGCGATGCCCGCTGTGGGGTCTTCGTCGGTGATCAGGTCGCTCATGAGCAGGGTGCCCGTGGCGTAGCAGAACATGATGATCACCACCGCGGCGAACATCAGGATGCCGCCGTACACGTAGTGCAGCACAGGGAGGGTGGAGAGTTGACGGACCATGTGGACAGGGTTTTGATGACCCAAGACTACGGCCGGCCACAGGGCCTGTCCCAATGATCCTTGCCCGGCGGCAGGCCGACGTTATGAACGGCGTTCAGCAGCGCGTCTGCGGCGCTCGGCGATGATCAGCCCCAGCTCGCGGCCGGTCTGGCCACGGGCGCTGGTGTTCTCCTCGGCGCGGCGGAAGAGGTAGGGCATCACCTCGCGCACGGGGCCGTAGGGCACGTACTTGGCCACGTTGTAGCCCGCGGCCGCCATGTTGAAGCTGATGTTGTCGCTCATGCCCAGCAGCTGCGCGAACCACACGCGATCGTCGTCCTTGGCGAGGCCGCGTTCGGCCATGAGCCGGGCCAGGAGCAGGGTGCTCGCCTCGTTGTGCGTGCCGGCCATCATGGCCACCCGGTCGATGTGTTCCACGCACAGGCGCAGGGCGGCATCGAAGTCGCGGTCCGTGGCGGCCTTGTCCGGCTGGATGGGGTCGCGGTAGCCCTTGGCGGCGGCGCGCTCGCGTTCCTTTTCCATGTAGGCGCCGCGCACCAGCTTCACCCCGAGGTGGTAGCCCGCACGCTGCGCCGCGTCGATGCACTGCTGCAGGAAAGCCAGGCGGTCGTGGCGGTAGAGCTGGATGGTGTTGAAGACGATGGCCCGCTCGCGGTTGAAGCGCTGCATCATCTCCGTGGCCAGGGCGTCGATGGCCGGCTGCACCCAGCTGTCCTCGGCGTCCACCAGCAGGGGCACGCCCGCCGCGTGGGCCGCTTCGCACAGGCGCAGCACACGGGCCATCGCGCGGTCCCACGTGCGTCGTTCTTCGGCGCTCAGCACCGCGCCTTCCGACACCCGCTCCAGGATGTCCATGCGCGCCAGGCCCGTGGGCTTGAACACCGCGAAGGGGATGTGCGGGTGCGCGGCGGCCGTGGTGATGGTCCGCAGCACCTCGGTCATGGCGGCGTCGAAGGCGGCGTCATCATCCACACCCTCCACGCTGTAGTCGAGGATGGTGCCCACCCCGCGCGTGGCCAGGCGTGCGGCAGTGTGCAGCGTCTCGGTGATGGTCTCGCCGCCCACGAATTGCCGGAAGATGGTGGACTTGATCAGGCCCTTGATCGGCAGATGAAGGCCCAGGCCGATGCGGGTGAGCACGGTGCCCGTGCGGGTGAGGAACGGACTGCCGATGATGCGGAACAGCCAGTGGGCCCGGGTCAGGGAGGCGTCGCTGTGGCCGGCGAACGCGATCCGGGTGTCCGACAGGTCGGGGAGTGGGTGACCGGGCTGCATGTGTGGATCGCGGCGGTCGTTCGTTCCTTTGGTCCGGCGGCGGCCAAAAGTAGCAATGGGCACGGAGCAGGCAGTGGTGATCGATGCGGGCGGACATCCCGTGCACGCCGGCGCATCCGCCCTGGAGGCCCTGGCCGCGACCATCGCGCTCAGCGCCCCCGCCTCCGTGGTGGTGCTGGCCGATGCGCATACCGCCGCGCATTGCCTGCCCGAGCTCCAGCGCCATGTGCCGGTGCTGAACGATCGCCCCGTGCTCACCATCCCGGCGGGCGAGGCGTCGAAATCGCTGGACACCTGCGCCCGGCTCTGGGGCGAGCTCACGGCCCTGGATGTGGACCGCAACGCGCTGCTGGTGTGCCTGGGCGGCGGGGTGGTCACCGATCTGGGCGGCTTCGTGGCCGCCACCTACAAGCGGGGCATCCGCTGTGCGCACGTGCCCACCAGCCTCATGGGCATGGTGGACGCCGCCATCGGGGGCAAGACCGCCATCGACCTGCAGGGCGTGAAGAACCTCGTGGGCGTGTTCCACGATCCCGTGGGCGTGTACGTGCACCCGCCTTTCCTGCGCACCCTGCCCGCCCGTGAGCGCACGAGCGGCGTGGCCGAGATGCTGAAGCACGGTCTCGTTCACGATGCCGACCACTGGCATGCCGTGGTGGGCGCCATGGGTGATGGCTTGGAGGCCCTGACGTCGTTGGTGCCCCGTTCGGCAGCGATCAAGGCGGAACTGGTCAAGGCCGATCCGCGCGAGCGTGGCGTGCGCAAGCTGCTCAACTGCGGGCATTCCATCGGCCACGGCGTGGAGTCCACGGCGCTGGAGACCGGCCATGACCTGCTCCACGGCGAAGCGGTGGCCATCGGGTTGGTGGCCGAGGCATGGATCGCCGTGCAGCTCCGCATGTTCGCCCCGGCCGATCTGGCGGAAGTGACGCGGGCCATCACGCGATGCTTCTCCATGGCCCCGCTCCGGGCACTGCCCACCGAACGTGTCCTGGAGCACATGCGCCACGACAAGAAGAACGCCGGCCGCACCCTGCGCTTCGCCCTGCCCACCGCCATCGGCCGGGCCGTGGCCGACGTGCCCGTGGAACCCGATCTCGTACGCCGGGCGTTGGACCATTGCCGCCGACCGGCTTCATGACCTTCGATATCATGTCCGCTTCATCCGTCACCATCACCCGCCCCGCCGGGCCCCTGCAGGCCACCATCGACCTGCCGCGCAGCAAGAGCATCAGCAATCGCGCATTGATCATCGCTTCGCTCCTGGGCGACCTGCACCTGGTGCGCCAACTCAGCGATGGCGACGACACCCGGGTGATGTACGCCCTGTTGCGCGACCGTGCGGCGCGGATGGATTGCGGGGCGGGTGGCACCACCCTGCGTTTCCTGCTGGCGTGGGCCGCGGTGCAGGAGGGCGAGGAGCGCCTCATCACCGGCATCCCGCGACTGCTGCAGCGTCCGCATGATGACCTGGTGAACGCCCTGATCGAACTCGGTGCGGACATCACCCGCACGGACGAAGGGTTCCGGGTGCGTGGCCGGCGCATGGCCGGTGGCGTGGCCCACTTCGACAGCCCCATCAGCAGCCAATATCTCTCGGCCCTGCTGCTCATCGCGCCCTGCCTGGAGAACGGCCTGGTGCTGCGGTGGACGGGCACCCGCCTGAGCGAACCCTTCGTGGCCATGACACTGGGCATGCTCGCGCACTTCGGTGTGTACCCGGCCCTGGGCATGGACGGCGTGCGGGTGCAGCCCGGTCCCTACCGCCGTGTGCCGTTCGTGGTGCCGCCCGACTGGAGCAGTGCGGCTTTCTGGTACGAGCAGGTGGCGCTGTGCCCGGCCTCCGATGTGCTGCTGCGCGGCTTGGGCAACGACACCCTGCAGGGCGACCGGGAGGCCATCCGGCTGTGGGAACCGTGGGTGGACACCCACATCACCGATGAAGGCGTGCGGATCACCCACAGGCCGCAGGCACTACCGTGGACCGATGAGCCGGTGGACATGAAGCATGTGCCCGACCTCTTCCAGCCGCTGGCCTTCACCCTGGCGGGACGAGGTGCCCCCGCCACCCTCACGGGCCTGCACAACCTGCGCGTGAAGGAGACCGACCGCCTGCACGCCGTGGCCGGGGCGCTCGGCCAACTGGGGGTGGAGGCCGCTCACCACGATGGCACATTCGCGCTGCGGGGTGCCGTCACGGCAAAGGATGCCATGGACTTCGCACCCGACATCGACCACCGCATGGCCCTGAGCATCGCCCCGCTGGCCCTGCTGCTGCCCCAGGTCACCATCCATGACCACCGCGTGGTGGACAAGAGCTATCCCACGTACTGGGACGACCTGCGGGGGGCCGGCTACACCGTGGCCGTGCAGGCCGACGCTTAGAGCGTGCTGTTGTCGATCACGAAACGGTAGCGCACATCGCTGCGCATCATCCGCTCGTAGGCCTCGTTGATCTGCTCCGCGCGGATCATCTCGATGTCGCTCAGCACCCCGTGCGCGGCGCAGAAGTCGAGCATCTCCTGCGTCTCCTTGATGCCGCCGATGAGCGAGCCGGCCAGGCAGCGTTGCTGCATCACCAACACGCTCGGGTCGATGGGGGAGGCGGGCGGGATCCCCACCAGCACCATGGTGCCGCCGCGCTTCACCATGCGCAGGTAGCTGCTGTAGTCGTGCTGCGCGCTCACCGTGTCCAGGATGAAGTCGAAGCGCTTGGCGTTCGCCTTGAACACTTCGGGGGCGTGGGTGGACAGGTAGTCGTCGGCGCCAAGCCGCTGGGCGTCGTCGCGCTTGCGGTCGGTGTGGCTCACCACGGTCACGTGCGCGCCCATGGCCTTGGCGATCTTCACCCCCATGTGGCCCAGGCCGCCCAAGCCGACGATGGCCACGTTCATGCCCGCCTTCACGCCATACTTGCGCAACGGTGAGTAGGTGGTGATGCCCGCGCACAGCAGCGGCGCGGTGCGGTCCAGCGGCATGCCGTCGGGGATGCGCAGCACGTAGTTCTCGTCCACCACGATGTGCTGCGAGTAGCCGCCCTGCGTGGTGTTGCCGGTGCCGCGCTCGATGCCGTTGTAGGTGCCCACCATGCCCTGCTCGCAGAACTGCTCCTGGTGCTCCGTGCACGAGGCGCACGCACGGCAGCTGTCCACGATGCAGCCCACACCCACGGTGTCGCCCACCTTCCACTGGGTCACGGCCTCGCCCACGGCGGTCACCCGGCCCACGATCTCGTGGCCCGGTACGATGGGGTAGCGGGTGCCGCCCCATTCCCCGCGCGCCGTGTGGATGTCGCTGTGGCACACACCGCAGTAGCGGATGTCGATGCGCACATCGTGCGGGCCCACGGGCCGGCGTTCGAAGGTCCAGGGGGCGAGGGGCGAGGTGGGGCTCTGGGCCGCGTAGGCGTGGGTCAGTGACATGGTGCAAAGCTACCTCGGCGGTCATCCGGGGCACCGGACCGGCATCATGCCGCGATCGGCATTTTCATCGCACATTCGCACTTTCATTCGCCACACCGGCCCTTTGGTCGCGTGGCGCAACATTCCGACCATGTCATTTCCCACAGACCTGCAGATCGCGCAACAGGCGCGCATGCGACCGATCACCGAGATCGGCGAGAAGCTCGGGATACCCGCTGATGAACTGGAGCTGTACGGCAGGTACAAGGCGAAGCTGCCGCTGCACCTGATCGACGAGCAGAAGGCCGCCAAGAGCCGGCTCATCCTGGTCACCGCCATTTCGCCCACGCCGGCCGGTGAAGGCAAGACCACCACGAGCATCGGCCTCTGCGAAGGCCTGAGCAAGGTGGGCAAGCGCACCGCCGTGGTGCTCCGCGAACCCTCGCTCGGCCCCGTGTTCGGGGTGAAGGGCGGCGCGGCCGGGGGAGGCTATGCGCAGGTGGTGCCCATGGAGGACATCAACCTGCACTTCACCGGTGACTTTGCGGCCATTGAGAAGGCCAACAACCTGCTCGCCGCGCTGATCGACAACAACCTGCAGAGCAAGACCCGCAACCTGCAGATCGACGGCCGCACCGTGGCGTGGAAGCGCGTGATCGACATGAACGACCGCGCCCTGCGCAGCATCGTGGTCGGTCTGGGCGGCACTGGCAACAGCATGCCCCGTCAGGACGGCTTCAACATCACCGCCGCCAGCGAGGTGATGGCCATCATCTGCCTGGCCACCGGCTACGACGACCTGAAGCGCCGCCTGGGCAACATCTTCGTGGGCAACAGCCGCAACCCCGACAAGAAGTACGTCTACGCCCGCGACCTGAAGGCCGAAGGCGCCATGGCCCTGCTGCTGAAGGACGCCATCAAGCCGAACCTGGTGCAGACGCTCGAAGGCAACCCGGCCATCATCCACGGGGGGCCCTTCGCCAACATCGCCCAGGGGGTGAACAGCGTGCTGGCCACCCGGATGGGCCTGAGCCTCGCCGACTACGTGGTGACCGAGGCCGGTTTCGGTGCCGACCTGGGCGCGGAGAAGTTCTTCGACATCAAGTGCCGCGCCGCGGGCCTGGAGCCCAGTGCCGCCGTGATCGTGGCCACCGTGCGTGCGCTGCGCTACCATGGCGGGGCGCAGAAGGGTGAATGGAACGATCCGTCGATCGCGCGTGTGCAGGCCGGTCTGCCCAACCTGGGTCGCCACATCGAGAACATCGGCAAGTTCGGCGTGAAGGCCGTGGTCGCCATCAACCACTTCCCCACGGACACCGCCGAGGAGATCGCCCTGATCCAGGAGTATTGCCGCAGCCTCGGTGCCGAGGCCGTGGTGGCCCGTGGCTTCGCCGAAGGGGGCGCCGGCATGACCGACCTGGCGCAGGCGGTGGTGCGCGTGGCCGAGAGCGGGGAGAGCCGGTTCCAGGTGCTCTATGACCTCGACCTCAGCATCGAGCAGAAGATCGAGAAGATCGCCACGGAGATCTACCGCGCCAAGAGCGTGAACTACAGCGGTGAGGCCCAGACGGCGCTGCGCCGCGTGAAGAACCTCGGGCTCGACGGCCTGCCGGTGTGCATCGCCAAGACGCAGTACAGCTTCAGCGACAACCCCGATCTGCGCGGTGCGCCCGAGGGCTTCGAGATCACGGTGAAGGACATCGAGATCGCGGCCGGTGCCGGCTTCGTGGTGCCCCTGCTGGGCCAGATCATGCGCATGCCCGGCCTGCCCGAAGTGCCCGCCAGCGAAGGCATGGACATCGATGCCAACGGCGTGGTCAGCGGTCTGAGCTGATCATCGTTCGCGCTAATGCAGAAGGGGCGCCTCCGATCCGGAGGCGCCCCTTTTCGTGCGGCGTAGCGTGGCGGGCTTATTCCACCACCAGGCGCTTGGTGCCTTGCTCACCGTTGGCGTCGGTGATGCGCAGCATGTACATGCCGGCGGGCATGCCGCTCACATCGATCGTGTGCTGGCCGATCCCCATGGCCTGGCCGGTAAGCAGCGCGGTACGCACCATGCGGCCGGTCTGGTCCAGCACCTCCAGCGTGAGCGTGCCGCCCGTGCTGCTGAAGGTCACCACGGCCTGTTCAGCGGCGGGGTTGGGGAACACGTCCACGCCGATGGCGTTGCGGAGGACGGCGGCGATGCCCACCGACTCTTCGGCCAGCCAGATGATCTCCTCCTGGGCCGCATTGGGTTTCCACCGTCGTAGGCCACGGTTGTCGTGGAGCAGGTGGCGATGGGCCAGTGAACGCCCGGCTTGATGAAATGATATGTCGTGATGGAGATCTCGGCCGTGGCATAGTCGGGGATCGTATTGGTGCTGTTCTCCTCCGTGCGTACACGCAGCACGTTGGTCACCGGTCCATAGGGCATCACCAGGGTGCCATGGCCGTCGGCCTCCCCGGAGAGGGTGCCATCGACGATGATCCCTGTGCTCGAGGTGAAAGACCCTGTCCAGCTGGTGTTGTAGCTCAATGGCAGGGCGTATACCCGCTTCGGTTGATCGAAGAGGGTGATCACCCCCATCTCGCTGGCTCTGCCGCGCAGTTCCCACCCGCTGCTGCTGATGCTGAAGAAGTCGAAGATGGTCGCATTGTCGTCGGCGGACGTGGCCACAGTGGCCCCGGGGAATGAGGCGGCGTTCGGGGCGCTGGCGGGTGCCAGGGACGTCCGTTCCCAGGTGGCAAGGATGCTCAGTCCGGAGAAGTCCCATGTTTGGTCGGCAACTGCGGGGCCGGGAGGGAACAGGTCATTGCTCCGATGGAAGGTGAAGGACATCCCGGGTTGAAGACCGAAGTTGCCCACATTGAGCGTTTGTGCATGGCCGCCCAGGCTAAGCAGCGCAGTGACCAGAAGTGGAGTGTAGTGTAGTTTCATCGGGTAGGATCTGGCGGGCGCCGAAACATTACGGGCGCTGGACCCGCCGCCAGTGGGAGGCCATACATTACGGTGAGCACCACAGTGGTGCGGGAAATGGATCAGTGCGCATATTTGCACCCCGATCCGGGGCTGTAGCTCAGCTGGCCAGAGCGCGTCGTTCGCAATGACGAGGTCGTGGGTTCGACTCCCATCAGCTCCACCACCGCCCGTCCTTACAGTGCATCCGTAACGGAAGTCTGCGAGGCGGGCTTTTCCTTTCCTCCTGCCCAGGCGGCGTGCGGAGGTACCTTCCGCCCGAGCGTAGCGGGACGTGGTGCGGGCCGTTCATTACCGGACCGGTCCACCCGCCGAGCGTGCCGGCCTTCGGAAGCCCGTTCAGGGGGCATTCGACCTGTGTTCCGAGCTTCTCCAGAACGGAGGGTGGTCATTTGGGATCCCCTGGCCCTGTGCGTAGCTTCGATGGTGCATCACCAACTCCGACTCCCATGAACATCACATTCAACGAATTGCGGAGGATCAAGGACAGCCTTCCCGATGGCAGTGTGCACCGCATCGCCGCGGAGCTGGGTTTGAACGTGGAGACGGTCTGGAATTACTTCGGCGGGTACTCCCATGACGCCGGTCGGCCCATGGGGGTACACCTGGAGGACGGCCCCGACGGCGGCATGGTGGCCCTGGACGACACCCGGATCCTGGACCGGGCCATGGAGATCCTGAAGGAGGCCGCAAGCAAGCGGAAGGCGGTGGTGGGCTAGCGCTCCACCACGCGGAACTCAACGCGGCGGTTGATCGCGCGGGCCTCCTCACTGGTGTTGGGCACCAAGGGTTGACGTTCCCCATAGCCCCGGGCGGTGATCCGGGCGCGATCGATCTTGCGGCCGATCAGGTAGTCGGCCACGGCTTCCGCGCGGGCCTGGCTCAGGCGGTCGTTGTAGGCGTCGCTGCCTTGGTCGTCGGTGTGGCCTTCGATCTCCACCCGCAGGAAGGGGAAGTCGATCATCAGGTCCACCAGTTGGTCCAGTTCCTTCTCGTAGCCCGGTAGGAGCGTGGCCTTGTCGAATTCGAACTGCAGGTTGTCCAGGCGGATGCGCGTGCCCACGGCGGGTTCCACCGTGTGGATGGCCACCTCCTTGGAACTGGCGTGGTCCGCCACCACCGGGCGGGGCGGCGGGGGCACGCTCTCCTTGGGCTTGGGCGTGAGGGCCATGCCGGCCGGCGCCACGCGCACGTTCACGTCGTCCACATAGTAATACGCCCCACGCTCGCCATCGGGCATGCGCTCATGCTGCGTGGCGTTGTCGCCGTAGAAGTTGCCGATCAGCAGAAAGCGCTCGGTGCCGGTGGCCTCGAACACGCCGCGCACCCGGTGCCAGCCGTTCTTCTTCACGACCTTCTCTTCATTGACCTGCGGCGTGATGTGCAGCGGCAGGTTGTCGCGCGTGGACACGGGCGCATCGGTGAACAGCATGCCGATGTTGTTGCTGGCGTCGCTGCTCTTCACCGCGCGCTGCACCCAGCATTCGGCGATGTACCGCACGCCGGCCTGCAGCGGCTCCTTCAGCTCGGTCTGCAGGTATTCGTGCCAGTAGGTGGGGGTGTTGCCCTTGCCGTAGGTCTTGATGCCCGCCATGCCGTGGCCGCTGCGGGTGCTCTGCCTGCCGCCGCTGTGTTTGGCCGGGTGGCCCCAGCAGCTGGCGTCGTTGCGCGTGCTGAACAGGTCGGGCGTGGTGCGGGTGGGCGAGGTCCAGTACACCAGGTTCTCGTTGAACTTGTCCACGTCCTGCGTCCAGCCGCAGAAGGGTGTCTTGTAGTTCTCGAAGCCCCCGTCGGGCACCAGGTTGGGCATGGTGTCGTGCTGCAGCCGCTGCAGCAGCCCCTGCGCGGCGAGCAGGGTGGGTGCAAGGCACAGGGCCGAAAGGGCGGGACGATGGAGACGCATGGGACCAAAAGTACCCGGGTGGGTGGCCGTTGCCGGGTCGCGAAATGGCGGGGTTTGAACAGCGAGGCGTTGGTGCCGGGTAACTTCGCCGCCCTTTCGCCCGTCGCCGATCGCCATGTCGCTCCGATCCACACTTCGTCTGGTGCGTGAAAGCCTGCTCGGCGACGAGGAGCGGGACTACACCAGCATGGGTGTGCGCCGCGCCATCGTACTGCTGAGCATCCCCATGGTGGCCGAGATGGGCATGGAGGCGGTGTTCGCGTTGGTCGACATCTTCTTCGTGAGCAAATTGGGCGAACATGCCATCGCCACCGTGGGCCTCACGGAGATGCTGCTCACGCTGGTATACTCCGTGGCCTGGGGTGTGGGCATGGGCATCACCAGCGTGGTGGCGCGCCGCACGGGCGAGAAGGACCCGGCGGGCGCAGCGCGTGCGGCCATGCAGGGGTTGATCCTCACGGTGGCCCTGGGCGCGGTGCTGGCGGTCCCCGGCCTGTTCTTTCCCCGCGAACTGCTGGCCTTGATGAACGGCGAGGAGGCCGTGCAGGCGATCGGCGCGGACTACGTGCGGATCATGTTCGGCGGCAACGTCATCATCCTGCTGCTGTTCGCCATCAATGCCATCTTCCGCGGGGCCGGCGATGCCGCCATCGCCATGCGGTCACTGGTGCTCGCCAACGCCATCAACATCGTGCTCTGTCCGTTCATGATCCACGGCATCGGCAGCTGGGACGGCTTCGGAGTGAGCGGTGCGGCCATCGCCACCACCATCGGGCGCGGCACGGGCGTGGTCTACCAGCTCACCCACCTCTTCGCCCCCAAGGGGCGGATCACCGTGCGCGGTGTGCCGCTCGTGCTCGTGCCGTCGGTCATGGCGACGATCGTGCGCGTGTCGTTCGGGGGCGTGGTGCAGTTCGTGCTGCCCTCGGTGAGCTGGATGTTCCTCGGCTCCATCGTGGCCGCCTTCGGCAGCGTGGCCACCGCCGGCTACACCGTGGCCCTGCGGATCATGATGTTCTCGCTGCTGCCCTCGTGGGGCATGGCCAACGCCGCCAGCACCCTCGTGGGGCAGAACCTGGGGGCGGGGCGACCCGACCGTGCCGCCCGGTCGGCATGGCTGTGCGGCCATTTCAACATGATGTACTTGGTGGGCGTGGCCGTGGTGTTCTGGCTGGCCGCACCCGCGCTGGTCGACTTCTTCAGTGAGGGCGAGGCGGTGGGCGGCTACGGCGTGGCCGCGCTGCGCACCCTCTGCCTGGGTTACTTCTTCTACGGCTACGGGATGGTGTTCGCGCAGTCCTTCAACGGTGCCGGCGACACCGTGACACCCACGTGGATGAACGCGTTCTGCTTCCTGCTGCTGCAGATCCCGCTGGCGTGGTACCTCTCCAGCGTGGCGGGCTGGGGCGCCGTGGGGGCCTTTGCCGCCGTGCCCGTGAGCGAGAGCATCCTCGCCGTGATCAGCGCGATCCTCTTCCAACGCGGCAGGTGGAAGTTGGTGAAGGTGTGAACGCTTCCCGGCCCTTTTCCGCACCGCCGGTGGCGTCCACCACGTAGACCCACTGGCCGCCGGTATCCTGGAAGAACGGC
>CAYXKE010000043.1:0-21591 GCA_964464935.1 uncultured Chryseobacterium sp. | reverse complement strand
TGCTGATCGGTCTGGCGATCGGGCAGGTGTTCCGCATCACGTTGCTGGTGCTGCACCGCGCCGAATGGGCCGATGCACCCGCCGGGGATGTATGGCGCGCGATACTGGACCGCGGTCTCCTTTTCGACCTGTACATCATCGCGTGGTCGTTGGCCATACCGGCCTTGCTGCTGGGCACCGCCCATGCGTTGGGGCACGAAAGCCGGGCCGTGCGGCAGGTGGCGCGTTGGGCCTTCACCGTGCCCCTGCTGATCTTCATCTTCCTGGGGTGTGCGGACATCCCCTACTTCGGATACACGCACATGCGCCTTACCGATGCCGTGCTCATCACCCTGCACGATCCCGGACAGGCCTTCGTGGAACTGATGAGCACCCCCGCTTACCTCGCCACCCTGCTGGTGTTCGTGCTCGTCACCGGGCTGGTGGTACGGGGCATCGGGCACTTGTTCGCCGCCGCACCGCCTGATCGCCCCCGCCCGATCGCCGTGCGCTGGGCCATGTTCCCGCTGCCCCTGTTGTTGCTCTTCCTGGGCATGCGCGGCACGGTGGACCCCGATCAACATCCGCTATCCGCGCAGGACGCCTTCTTCAGCGGCACGCCTTTCCTCAACCAGCTCGGCACCAACGCCACGTTCAGCTTCTTCGAAAGCCTGGGGCAGGACCATGTGGAGCTGATGCCCGATGATGAAGCGCTGGAACGGGCACGTGCGTTCCTCGACATCGATGAGGTGCATCCGGCCTCGCCCATCGCCCGCTGGACCGATCTTTCCGATCCACCGCGCCGATCCAATGTGGTGCTGGTGCTGGTGGAAAGCCTCAGCGCACAGCGGCTGCACCGCCATGGCCACCCTGCGCACCTGATGCCCTTCCTCGAAGGGTTGATGGACGCTTCGCTGGTGATGGACCGCTTCTACGCCAGCGGCATGCACACGGCCAACGGCATCTTCAGCACGCTCTACGGCCTTCCGCCGCTCGGCGCCCAGCACCCGATGATGCATCCGTCCATGCTGGCCCAGCGGTTCGTCGGCTTGCCCGGCACGCTGAAGGCGCACGGCTACCACACCTGCTTCATCGGCCCCGGCGATCCGCGCTTCGACAACATGAACGGTTTCCTGCCAGCCAACGGTTTCGACGAGTTCATCGCCGAGCCCGACTTCCCCGCCGCCGATGCGCGCAACAGCTGGGGCGTGACCGACCACGCGCTCTACCGCATGGCCCTGCGCCACGCCGATGCGCTCGCCCAGGGCGACGCACCGTTCTTCATGACCCTGCTCACCGTGAGCAGCCACAAGTGGAGCAAGCCACCGAGGGACATCCCCGGCTTCACGCCCACCAGCAGCGACGACGACGAGGCCATCTATGAGTACGCTGACCGGGCGCTGGAGCTGTTCTTCCGCGAGGCGCGCGAGCGTGCATGGAGCGACAGCACCGTGTTCGTGGTGCTGGGCGACCATGGCCAGGCCTTCGATCCACGCTATGAAGTGCCGCTGGCCTACCACCACGTGCCGTTCGTGATCCATGCGCCACACCTGGTGGGGCCGGGCAAGCTGCCGGGCTACGGCATGCAGACCGACGTGCCGGCCACCGTGCTGGGCCTGCTGCGCCTGCCCCATTGGGACAACACCCTGGGGCGCGACCTGCTCAAGGGCGGGCACCCGGCCGCGTTCTTCTGCTCCGACCACCGGATCTGCGCCATCAACGACCAGCATTACCGCATCCGGGACAGGGCCAGCGTGCGGCTGTACGATCACGTCAATGGCTCCACCACGGACATCGCCGCAGAGCGACCGGGGTCGTGCGACAGCCTGGGCGTGTTCGCCGAGAGCATGGTGCAGGCCGCGCAGGCGCTGGTGCGGCGCAAGCAGGTGGCGGTGGGGCCGTGATCACACCAACCCCTCCACGTACCGGCGGTCGTTGGCCAGGCGCGGCATCTTGCTCTGCGCGTCGTTCATGCCGTGGGCCTTCATCCACCGCGCGAAGCCGCCCGGCTGCACGGTGCGCACCACCAATGGGCGGAGCACACGGCCCGTGATCAGATCGCGATAATAGATGTTGCGCCGTTGCAGCGCCTCGTCCGTGTCCCGGGAGAAGGCGGCCATATCCGCCGGGGGCGAGGCGAACTCGATGAACCACTCGTGGTGCGGCAGGCCGCCATCGAGCGGGTGCAACTGCGGCGCCATGGTGAACTCGGCCACCGTGCACGGATGGGCCGCCATGGCCTCACGCAGGGCACCTTCGACCTCTTCGGCGATGACATGTTCCCCAAAGGCACTGGTGAAATGCTTGGTGCGGCCCGTGACGACGATCCGTGGCGGGTCGAGCGAAACGAAGCGCACCGTGTCGCCGATCTCGTAGCCCCACAGGCCGGCGTTGGTGTAGAGCACCAGAGCGTAGTTCACGCCCAGCTCCACCTCGCCGATGGAGAGCACGCGCCGCTCGCCGCGGGCGTCATGTCCGGTGGGCACGAAGCCGTAGTAGATGCCGTTGTCCAGCACCAGCAGCAGCCCTTCGTCGGGGCCTTGGTCCTGGTAGGCGATGAACCCTTCGCTGGCTGGGAACAGCTCCACGCTGTCCACCACACCGCCGATCAGGGCATGCATGCGGTCGCGGTAGGGCGCGTAGTTCACACCGCCGTACACGAAGAGCGAGAAGTTGGGGAACACGCTCCTCACGTCGGGCTTGCCGGTGCGCGCCAGCAGCCGCTCAAAGTACATCTGGACCCAGGCGGGGATGCCGCTGATCAGGCGCAGGTCCTCATCCATGGTCTCCTCCACGATGGCGTCCACCTTGGTCTCCCAGTCGGGGATGGAGTTGGTGGCCATGGAGGGCAGGCGGTTCTTCAGCAGGTAGGCGGGCACATGGTTGGCCACGATGCCGCTGAGGCGGCCGCTGGGGATGGCCTTGGACCGGTCGAGCACCGGGCTGCCCTGGAGGAAGATCATCCGGCCCTCGACGAAGTGCGCATTGCCGGTGCGGGCGATGTAGGCCAGCAGGGCGCGGCGCGCGCTGTTGATGTGGTTGGGCAGGCTGGCGCGGGTGATGGGGATGTACTTCGCGCCACTGGTGGTGCCACTGGTCTTGCACAGGTATAGTGGCCTGCCCGGCCAGAGCACATCGGCCTCGCCGGCGGTGACGCGCTGCAGGTAGGGCTTCAGCGCTTCATAATCGCGCAGGGGCACGGCCTGCACCAGGTCTCGGTGGTCGCGCACCTGGGCCAGCTGGTGTGCGCGGCCGAAAACGGTGTTGGCGCCGCGGGTGATGAGTTCGCGCAGCACGCCCTGCTGGCTCTCCACGGCCTTGCGCGCACGCCGCATCACGGCGCTGGTCACCAGGCGGGCGTAGGGAAGGGCGATGGCGGCTTTCAGGCCCATGGGCGGTTATTCGAACACCATGAACGTTTGGGGGTCCACGGGCTCGCCGCGGTCCCACAGTTCGAAGTGCAGGTGCGGGCCGGTGGTGAGCTCACCGCTGTTGCCCACGATGGCGATCACCTCGCCGGCCTTCACGCGGTCCCCCACCTTCTTCAGCACCACGCTGTTGTGCTTGTACACGCTCACCAGATCGTTGGCGTGCTGCAATTGGATGACGTGGCCGGCGTCGGTGGTCCAGCTGGCGATCACCACGGTGCCGTCGAGGCAGGCTTTCACGGCGGCGTCGGCGGCGGCCACGATGTCCGTACCGAAGTGACCGACGCTGCGGTCGAACTTGCTGGTGACGATGCCCCGGATGGGCGGGAAGAAGAACCGGCCCGCCGGCTCACTGGGAGCGCCCACCACGCCGGCCACCACGTTGTACTCCTGCTCACGTGCCACGCGGCTCCGCAGCACGCTGTCCGCACGGCCGGGCGCCAGTTCCTCCAGCGCGGGCTTGGCCTCCAGCGGTCGGAAGAGCGTGGTGCTGTCCGCCGGCAGTTCGCCCGAGAGCACCGCCCGCAGATTGCCCAGGTACAGGTCGCGCATGCTCAGTTCCATGGCGAGCGAATCGACCACCATGGCATTGCGGATGGCCAGCTGCCGGGTGTCCTGGTCGCTGTAGCCGGGGATGAACTGCTTGAGCGGGGTGAACACGATCAAGGCGGTGATCAGCAGGCCATAGCCCACGAAGGCCAGCGTACCGATCACCAGCACGTTCAGCCGGCTGAGGCGCACACTGAAACGTTCGGCGAAGGTCCGGTCGTCGATCAGCACCAGGCGATAGGTGCTTCGCAGTTTGCGGATCAGCCGTTTGCGGCGGTTCTTCGAGCGGGCAGGTCGGGTGCTCACGTTGCAAAGGTGCGGATCGGCGGGGCATGCCGGACCCCCGCTTGCGCCATCCCCCTATTTTCGGCACGTGCGATACCGGGTGTGCCTCCTGCTGCTGATGCTGTGCTCCGCCGCGCAGGCGACGGTGCTCATCAATGAGGTGCTGCCCTCCAACGCCGGTACGTGGACCCTGCCCGATGGCACCACACCCGACTGGGTGGAATTGGTGAACACCGGCAAGGCGCCGGTGGACCTCGTGGGCATGCGCCTCGTGCTGGGCGCGCGCACGCACGTGATCGATGCGCCCATGGTGGTGCCCGCCGGTGGCCGACGCCTGCTGATCGCCTCGGGCAACCCCGCCCGCGGTCCCGAACACCTGGCCTTCAAGCTGCCGCGGACAGGAGGATCACTCATGCTGATCGATGCCCGAGGCACGGCGGTGCTCGACGTGTTCACCTGGCCGGAACTGCCGCCCGGGGTGAGCATGGGCCGCTGCCCCGACGGCGGTGAACGGTGGAGCTTCTTCGGCACGCCCACGCCCGGCCAAGCCAATGCGGCAGGACCGGAGCTGCGCACCATCGCACCCGCGCCCGTGGCCCATCCGGCGCCCGGCCGACATGCCGCACCGGTCACCATCGACCTGAGCGCACCCGACGACGGCCGCGTGCATTACACCCTCGACGGCTCCGCACCCGGCCCCGATGACCCCGTGTGGAGCGGGCCACTGCGGATCGACCGCAACACCGTGGTGCGGGCCCGCACGTGGCGCCCCGGCGCACTTCCCGGCCCCGAACTCTGCGCCACCTACCTGATCGGACCCGGCCCCGACACCTTCCTTGCCCTGGTCATGGACCCACTGGACCTGGCGGGCGACAGCGGGATCTACCAGCCCGGCCTGCACGCCAACCACACGCGCAGTGGGCGGGCCTGGGAGCGCCCGGCCCGCGTGCTCCTGCCGGGTGAAGCGGAGCCCATCGCCGTGGGGGTGCGCCTGCACGGCAGCGGCTCACGTGGGCTGGCCAAGCGCTCCTTCAAGCTCTACGCCCGGGGGCGCCATGGCAGCCCGGCCCACGGCATCCCCCTGCCCGATGGCACCGCTTTCCACGAGGTCATCCTCCGTGCCGATGCCGGCCCCCATGCCTTCCTGCGCAACACGCTCATGGAAGACCTGGTGCGGCGCTACGACCTCCATGTGGATGTGCAGCCCTCCACTGCGCTGCCGCTCTACGTGAACGGTCGCGCCTGGGGCCTGTACCGCCTCATGCCGCCGAAGGACGCCGAGTGGGTGCGCGCCATCACCGGTGCCGAGGCCCTGGACCTGCTGGCGGGACCGGCCTTGCGCCCGCTTTCCGGCAGTGACGACCACTTCCGCGCGGCACTCGCCGGTCTGCTGCGTGCCGCACCGATGGACAGCCTGGAGGCCCGTATGGACCTCAACAGCCTGGTCGACCTGGCCTGCCTGGACCTGTGGACCGGCCGCGCGGACCATGAACTGAACGTGCGGCTGCACCGCCCACGCCAACCCGGCGGTCGCTGGCGCTGGATCCTCTACGACATGGACGTATGGGCCTCGGCGGACGACAACAGCCTGGCCCGCATGCTTGGTGCCGCCATGCCCGAAGCGCCGTGGCTGGGCGCCATCATGGCCCATCCCGAACTGTCGCTGCGGCTGCTCGCCCGCCTGGTCGCCATGCAGGCCACGGTACTGCATCCGCACGTGGCGGGGGCGGTGGCGGACAGCATCCATGCCCGCCATGCGGCGTGTTTGCAGGCCGACCATCGGCGCTGGGACCTGGAGCTGGACATGGCGGCGCCAGAGGTCAGCCTGCGCACCGTGCGCGCCTTCATCACCGAGCGCCCCACGCACCTCATGCAGCATCTCGCGCGGCACACGGGCAGGGCCCTCCGCACGGTCACGATGGAAGCCCCCCCGGCCCACGCGGGCAGGTTGTTGCTGGAAGGGCTGCCACTGCCGCCAGGTCGCCATACCGTGACGGTACTGTCCGGCGTGCCCATGCGGCTGGAGGCCGTGCCGGCCCACGGAGTGGAATTCGCCGGCTGGAAAGGCGTGGACGGCGACACACCGGCCGTGCAGGTGGACCTGGCGCGACACCGCACCGTGCGGCCCGCGTTCCGTTGGCTGGTACCGTGATCAGGCGGCCACCACGCTTTCCACCAGGGAGGTGAAGAGGTGCAGGCCATCGGTGTTGCCCAGGCGCTCATCGGCGGCGCGCTCGGGGTGCGGCATCATGCCGAAGACGTTGCGGCCCGCGTTGCAGATGCCGGCGATGTGCTCCACGCTGCCGTTGGGGTTGGCGGCATCGTTGATGCGGCCTTCGGCATCGCAGTAGCGGAAGATCACCTGGTCGCGCTCCGAGAGGGCTTTGAGCGTGGCGGCATCGGCGTAGTAGCGGCCTTCCCCATGCGCGATGGGGATGCGCAGCGGCAGGTCGGGCACGGCACGGGTAATGGCCGTGTTGCCGCTGGCCTTGCGGATGTACACGTTGCGGCAGATGAAGGTGCGATCGGCGTTGTGCAGCAGCGCGCCGGGCAGCAGCCCCGATTCGCACAGCACCTGGAAGCCGTTGCACACCCCCAGCACCAGTCCGCCCCTTGCGGCGTGGGTCGCCACGGACTCCATGATGGGGGAGAAGCGGGCGATGGCCCCGCTGCGCAGGTGGTCGCCATAGGAGAAGCCCCCGGGCAGCACCACCAGGTCGGCGCCTTTCAGGTCGCGGTCCTTGTGCCAGAGCCGTTCCACGGGCAGGCCGAGAATGGTGCCCAGCACATGCACCATGTCCTCATCGCAGTTGGAGCCCGGGAAGGTGATCACGCCACATTTCATGCGGCGAAGGTATTCACCATTGCACCCACAGGGCGCACAGCAGCAGGGCGGCCACGAGCGTTTCGCGCGCCCATACCATGCGCGTGCCCACCAGGGCGTGGGACAGGAATATGCTCAGGGGCGTGGCGGCCAGCACGGCAGGGAACTGGCCGGTGAGCCCACGCAGCAGCAGCACCAGCACGCCCAGCGCGGCCATCAGGCCCAGGAAAGCCGCGCGGAGGTTGCGCACCCGCACCACGCTGCGGCGGTAGGCGCTGGCGTACACCGGCACGGCGATCATGGCCAGCATGGCGATGACGGTGTACAGGGCCACCCGCTGGCCGCGGGGCAGGGCCACGGGTGCCTGCTGGGCCCACACGGTCTGGAATGGGCGCCACGGCAGCACATCGGTGAGCGCCACAAAGCTCCACCCCAGGTAGATGGCCACCGTGGTGCCCACCACCGGCACCACGTACTCGCGCCAGTGGAAAGGGCGGGTCACCGAGATGGTGCTCAGTACCACCACCACCAGAAAGGCGTAGGGCAGATGGACCAGCGCGGCCATCCCAAGGAGGAAGCCGGCATCGAAGAGGTAGCGCAGGGGGTGGGCGGCCAGGTCGGTGCGGAGCACGCGGCGCATGGCGGCCACCACCAGGGGCATGCCGGCCAGGGCGGGGTCGAGCAGGGTGCCGCGCCCCATGGCGGCCAGGAGCAGCGGGAAGAGCAGCGCGGGCAGATTGGAACGTTGGTCCAGCAGGTCGGCGTCGTTGGACAGGGCGGTGATCTGCAGGCAGAGCAGGCCCACGATCAGCACCCCAACGGCCCATATCGCCCACGGGTGGGCGCCCACCGTGGCGTGCAGCAGCGCGTACAGCGGCATGTGGGCGGGTGTCGCGGTCGCCGGGCCGTCCCACGTGCCCAGCAGGGTCAGTGGCACCAGCACCACCAGAAGCAGGAGCACGGCCGGACGGTCGGCGCGGAAGAGGGACACGAGCATGGGACCGGGTCGGGAGGGCGAGTTTAGAGCAATTCCGCCGGGTGCTGGTCGCCCGCGCCCGGTCGGCTACCTTCGGCCCCCTCACGATCGAACGTACATCCATGGAATTCGCGACAAAGGCCGTGCATGCCGGGGTCGAGCCCGATCCCACCACCGGCGCCATCATGACCCCCATCTACCAGACCAGCACCTACGTGCAGGATGGTCCGGGTGGGCACAAGGGCTACGAGTACAGCCGCACCCACAACCCCACGCGCCAGGCGCTGCAGAACGCGCTGGCCGCGTTGGAGAACGGCCGGCATGGCCTGTGCTTCGCCAGTGGCATGGCCGCCATCGACGCCGTGGTGAAGCTGTTGAAGCCCGGCGATGAGGTGGTGAGCACCAACGACCTGTACGGGGGCAGCTTCCGCCTGTTCACCAAGGTGTTCGCCGACTACGGCATCCGCTTCACGTTCGTGGACATGCGCGACCTGGCGCAGGTGGAGGCTGCCATGAGCGAGCGCACCCGCCTGGTGTGGATCGAAACGCCCACCAACCCGCTGCTGCGCATCGTGGACATCGCCGCGGTGGCCGCCCTGGGCAAAAAGGTCGGGGCGTTGGTGGCGGTGGACAACACCTTCGCGAGCCCCTACCTCCAGACCCCGCTCGACCTGGGCGCGGACCTGGTGATGCACAGCGTGACCAAGTACCTCGGCGGTCATAGTGACGTGGTGATGGGCGCCCTGGTGGTGAAGGACGATGCGCTGGCCGAGCGTCTGGCCTTCATCCAGAACAGTTGCGGCGGGGTGCCTGGCCCCATGGACTGCTTCCTGGTGCTGCGCGGCCTGAAGACCCTGCACCTGCGCATGGAGCGACATTGTGCCAATGGCCGCGCCGTGGCCGAGTGGCTGCGCGCCCACCCGCGGGTGGACCAGGTGCATTGGCCCGGCTTCCCGGAACATGCCGGCCATGCCGTGGCCAAGCGTCAGATGCGCGATTTCGGCGGCATGGTGAGCTTCACCCTGAAGGGGGACGACATGAACGATGCGCTGAACGTGCTGCGTTCCAGCAAGTTGTTCGCACTGGCCGAGAGCCTCGGCGGCGTGGAGTCGCTCATGGGCCACCCCGCCAGCATGACCCATGCCAGCATCCCGGCCGAAGAGCGGCGACGCAATGGGCTCAGCGACACGCTCATCCGCCTGAGCGTAGGATTGGAAGATGCGCGGGATCTTTTGGCCGATCTGGAACAGGCCCTGGCCCCCCAAGGTTAAATTTGAACCTCTGCACCAGTCCAAGAACCTTCTCTCCGACCGAAGACCGAATGAAGTCACCCGTTCTCTTTTTTGCCGGCCTCCTGCTCAGCATCCAAGTACCCGCCCAATCGCCCTTCCCGTGCGCCGTCAATGACGAGGCGAAGCTGCAGCAGCTCACCGCCGGCAACCCGGAACTGCGCGCCCAAATGGCGCAGGCCGAGGCCGACCTTGAAGCGTTCACCCAGGCTTTCGCCGCCGGCGAGGTGGAGGGTGCGCGTGCCGCTTTCACCATCCCGGTGGTGTTCCACATCATCCACAACAACGGTCCGGAGAACATCCCTGACGCCAACATCTACGATGCGGTCCGGGTGCTGAACGAGGATTTCAACAAGGAGAACGCGGACTGGGCGAACGTGCGGCCCGAGTTCCTGGGACTGGTGGCCGATGTCGACGTGGAGTTCGTGCTGGCCCGCAAGGATCCCAATGGGAATTGCACGAATGGCATCACCCGTACGGTGAGCGCGCTCACCAACAACGGTGAGTCGGCAATGAAGGCGCTGATCCAGTGGCCGCGCAACAAGTACCTGAACATCTGGGTGTGCGCCAATGCCGGCGGCGCCGGTGTGGCGGGCTACACCTTCACCCCGAACAACGCGCAGTTCTTCCCGGCCGAGGACGGCATCGTGGTGCGTTACGACTACGTGGGCACCCTTCCGCCTTCGGACCATACCCGCTCGCGCACCCTCACCCACGAGGTGGGCCACTGGATCAACCTGCAGCACACCTGGGGCCCGAGCAACAACCCGGGCTTGCAGAGCAACTGCAATTTGGACGACAACGTGGCCGACACCCCGAACACCATCGGCTGGACCTCCTGCAACTTGAGCGGCGCCACCTGCGACGACACGCTGGACAACGTGGAGAACTTCATGGAGTACTCCTTCTGCGACAAGATGTTCACCCAGGGTCAGAAGACGCGGATGCATGCCGCGCTGAACAGCTCCATCGCCCAGCGCAACCAGCTGTGGACCGCCAGCAACCTGGCCGCCACGGGTGTGACCGGCCCCCTGCAACTGTGCGCCGCCGTGATCGCCCCGGGCCCGCAGGTGATCTGCGCCGGCCAGAGCGTGACCTTCCATGACGCCAGCTACCATGGCGTCACGGGCCGCAACTGGGAGTTCCCGGGTGGGTCGCCCTCCTCCTCCACGGCCGAGAGCCCCACGGTGACCTACTCCACCCCCGGCACCTACAGCGTGACCCTGACCGCCACCAACGGCCCCGACCAGCTCACGACCACCGCCACCCAGCATGTGGTGGTGCTGCCCGACCCCGGCCAGAACGTGCCCTTCACCGAGTCGTTCGACGCGTACAGCAACCTGGGCGAGTCGTCCTGGACGGTGCGCTCCGGCGGCAGCAACACCTTCGAGATCACCAGCGCGGCGGCCTTTGATGGCACCAAAAGCGTGCGCCTGGTGAACACCGCGGCCATGAACGGCCAGTACCATGACCTCATCTCCGGCACCTACGATATGTCCGACGTGGACAACATCACGGTGAGCTACCGCTACGCCTATGCCCGCCGCAACGCCAGCAGCAATGACCGCCTGCGGGTGCACGTGAGCAACGATTGCGGCCAGACCTGGAGCCTGCGCCAGCAGCTCACGGCCGGCAACCTGCTGAACACCGCCGGCGGCAACGTCACCGGCAACTTCGTGCCCTCCGCCGACCAGTGGGCCGAGGCCACCTTCAGCGTGACCAGCGCCACGTTCCGCGTGAGCGATTTCCGCCTCCGCTTCGAATTCCAGTGCGGCGGTGGCAACAACGTGTACATCGACCACATCAACCTGAACGGTGGGGATGTGGGGCTGGAGGAATTGATGATGCTGGGCGATGGCCTGTCCGTGCGCCCCAACCCGGTCACCGACCGTGCCGAAGTGGTGTTCCGTCTTGATGGGGCCGAGCGCGTGGACGTGAACGTGATCGACCCCACGGGCCGTCAGGTGGTCAATGTGTTCAGTGGTGTGCTGCCCGCGGGTGAGCATCGCCTGCCCATGGACGTGGCCGGCCTGGCCCCGGGCATGTACGTGCTGCACATGCGCCAGGGCACCCAGCCCCGCGTCGTGCGTTTCGTAGTGGACGGGACCTTCTGATCGATCTGGACCATGAGCGCACGAGGATGGCTGTTGGGGGTGAGCGTGAGCCCTGCCCTGTTGCTGGCCCAGGCCCCTGAGCCGGTGCCCTGCCTGCATGATGAACTGATCCACGTGGCCCCGTACACGCCCAGTGCCGAGGAGCTGCTGCGCATGGAGCAGGACCGCGCCGAGCTCGAGGCGTTCACCGCCGAGTTCATCGCCCAAGGGCGGCACCTGGAACGCAGCGACTATATCATTCCGGTGGTGTTCCACATCATCCACAACAATGGTCCGGAGAACATCAGCAACGCCCAGGTGGAGGATGCCATCCGCGTGTTGAACGAGGACTTCAACAAGCTGAACGCCGAGTGGCCGAACGTGCGGCCGGAGTTCCTGGACCTGGTGGCCAACGTGGGCATCGAGTTCCGCCTGGCCCGCAAGGACCCGCAGGGCAACTGCACCAACGGCATCACGCGGACCGTGAGCGCGCTCACCACACAGGGCGATCAGACCATGAAGAACCTGATCCAATGGCCGCGCAACCGGTACCTCAACGTATGGGTGTGCGCCGATGCGAACGGTGCGGCGGGCTACACCTACCGGCCGGGGCCGGTGAACAGCCAGCCCACCTGGGACGGCATCGTGCTGCGCGCCGATTACACCGGGTCCATCGGCACCAGCACCCCTACGCGCAGCCACACGCTCACCCATGAGGTGGGGCACTGGATCAATCTCGCCCACACCTGGGGCAACTCCAATTCGCCCGGCAGCGATGCCAACTGTGCGATGGACGACGGGGTGGACGACACCCCCAACACCCGCGGGTGGACGTCCTGCTTCCTGGCCGGCTCCACGTGCGACGAGACCCTGGACAACGTGGAGAACTACATGGAGTATGCATACTGCGCCAAGATGTTCACCGAGGGCCAGAAGGCCCGCATGCTCGCCGCGGTCAACGCCAGCACGGCCCAGCGCAACCAGTTGTGGCAGCCTTCCAACCTGGCCTTCACCGGGGTGCTCGAGCCCGCCGTGCTCTGCCAGGCGGCGTTCTCCAGCACCCGCAACGTGGTGTGCGCCGGTGAGCAGGTGAGCTTCACCGACCTGAGCTACAACGCGGTGCAGGCCTGGGCCTGGTCCTTCCCCGGCGCTGAGCCCGCCACCTCCGAGGAGCAGCACCCCACCGTCACCTATGCCGCTCCCGGCGTGTACCCGGTGACGTTGGTGGTGAGCGATGGCTCCACCCAGGCCACGGCCACGCAGGAGAGCTATGTGACCGTGCTCCCGAACCCGGGCACCGAACTGCCGTTCACCGAAGGCTTCGAGGGGCTGAGCGATCTGGCCAACTCCACTTGGCGCGTGGCGAACCCCAACGGCGACAATACCTGGACGATCACCACGGCGGCGGCGTACAGCGGCACCCGGAGCGTGCGCGTGCAGAACACGGCGTCCATGTCCGGCCGGCTTGACGTGCTCACCTCCGCACCGTTCGACGCCTCGCAGGCGGTGCAGCTCAAGGTGGAGTACCGCTATGCCTATGCCCGGCGCAACAACTCCAATGATGACAAGCTGCGGGTGTATGCCAGCCGCAATTGTGGCCAGACCTGGAGCCTGCGGCAGCAACTGCGCGGCAACAACCTGCTGAACACGGCCGGCGCACCGGTCTCCGGCAACTTCGTGCCCAGCGGCCCCGAGCAGTGGGGGTTCGCCACGGTGAGCCTGGGCAGCATGTACCACGTGCCCAACCTGTTGATCCGCTTCGAGTTCGAGAGCGATGGTGGCAACCACGTGTACATCGATGACATCAACATCCTGGGGGCACCCGTGGGCGTGCACGAACTGGCGGCCGACATGCCCACCCTGCGCGTGTACCCCAACCCGGCCGACGACCAGGTGACCGTGGTGCTCAACGCCCTGGACCATGGTCCGGCCGTGGTGGACCTCACCGATCTGGCGGGCCGCCAGGTGATGACCCTCCATGCCGGCACCCTCGCGGCCGGTGGGCATCGTCTCTCCGCCCACGTGCACCAGCTGGCCCCCGGGCCCTACATGCTCCGGTTCATCCAAGGCGATCAACGCGTCGTGGTGCCGTTCATCAAGCACTGACCCTGTCATGACCACTGTACGCTCCGCCGCCCTTGTGCTGCTGCTGGGGCCGGCCCTGTACGCCGCTGCCCAATCCGAGGTGCCCTGTCTCAACAATGACCCGGCACTGTTCTCCCAGCTGCACGGCAACGATCCCGAACTACTGACCCGCATCGCGCAGGAGGAGGCCGAGCTGGAGGCGCATACCACCCAGTTCGTGCAGCACTACAGCCCGGGTGAGCGCGAGCCGTACATCATCAGCGTGGTCTTCCACGTGATCCACGCCAACGGGGTGGAGAACATCCTCGACGAGCAGCTCCACGATGCCATCCGCATACTGAACGAGGACTTCAACAAGCTGAACCCGGACTGGGCCAACGTGCGGCCCGATTTCCTGGACCGTGTGGCCGACGTGGGCATCGAGTTCCGTCTGGCCCGGAAGGACCCCGACGGCAACTGTACCAACGGCATCACGCGCACCTACAGCCCCCTCACCGCCCAGGGTGATTACCAGATGACGAGCTTGATCCACTGGCCGCGCGATCGGTACATGAACGTGTGGGTGGCCGCCAGTGCCAACGGCGCTGCGGGCTATACCAACTATCCCTCGGCCCTCCACAACTTTCCGCTGCAGGACGGGATCGTGGTGATGCACACGTACGTGGGCAGCATCGGCACCAGCACGCCGTACACCTCCCGCGTGCTCACCCACGAGGTGGGCCATTGGCTGAACCTCCGCCACGCCTGGGGGAACAGCAACAACCCCGGCATCCCATCCAACTGCAACCAGGACGACCTGGTGGAGGATACACCCAACACCATGGGCTGGACGTCGTGCTACCTGGCCGGCACCACGTGCGACGAGAGCTTGGACAACGTGGAGAACTACATGGAGTACTCCTACTGCTGCAAGATGTTCACCGAGGGCCAGAAGGCGCGGATGCTGGCCGCGCTCAACAGTTCCACGGCCGAACGGAACCAGCTCTGGCAGCCCGGGACGCTCGCCCTCACCGGTGTGCTGGAGGAGGACAACCTCTGCTCGGCCAGCTTTTACACCGGCCGGCGCACCATCTGCGCGGGCGAGAGCATCCAGCTCTTCGACCAAAGCTTCAATGGGGTGGTGGCGCGCCAGTGGGAATTGCCCGGCGCGGAGCCGGCCATTTCCACCGAGGCCCACCCGACCGTGATCTACCCAACGCCCGGTGTCTATCCCGTCACGCTGAAGGTGAGCAACGGCACGGACACCCTCACGGCCCATGAAGCGACCTACATCACCGTGCTGCCCGACCCCGGCGTGCCCACGCCTTTCCAGGAAGGGTTCGAGACCGGCCCCATCGATGGCATGTGGATGGTGGGCAACCCCGATGGCGACAATACCTGGCACCTGACCGACGCGGCGAGCTACTCCGGCAGCCACAGCGTGCGGATCCTGAACACCGCCGCCATGGATGGCCGCCGCGATGAGCTGGTGAGCCACCCGGTGGACATGACCGGCACGGCCCCCATCCGCCTGAGCTTCCGCTATGCGTACGCGCGACGCAACAACAGCAGTGATGACCGGCTGCGCGTGTACGTGAGCCACAACTGCGGGGTGACCTGGAGCATGCGGAAGCAGCTGCGCGGCCAGATGGAACTGAACACGGCCGGCGCGCCCCAAGGGGGCACTTTCGTGCCCGGGCCCGACCAGTGGCAGGAGTGCGTGATCACCACCATCGGTGCGATGTTCCAGACCTCCGGCTTCCGCCTGAAGTTCGAGTTCGAGAGCGATGGTGGGAACGCCATCTACATCGACGACATCAACCTGGGCACCGACAGCCCCACCGGGATCATCGAGAGCGCCACGACCGAGGGCGGCGCCCTCACGGTGGTGCCCAACCCGGCGGCCGATCAGGCGCAGGCCTGGCTCACTCTCGCGCGCGGCGGTGAGCTGCGGCTGGAGCTGCTGGACGTGGCCGGCCGGCGGGTGGCCGACCTGTTCCACGGCACGCTGGCGGGTGGCACCCACCGCTTCGACCTGCCCCTGGCCGATGTGCCGGCCGGTGCCTATTTCGTGAAGGCCACCACGGCCACCGGCGTGGAGGTGGTGCGCCTGGTACGGGAGTGACCCGAAGGCCCGGAAAACGAAAAGCCCCGTCCTTGCGGCGGGGCTTTTTCTTTGGTTGGCCGACCAGGGCTCGAACCTGGACTCTTCTGAACCAAAATCAGACGTGTTGCCAGTTACACCATCGGCCAGCATACCGGGGCGATCCCGGAAGCGGGGCCAAATGTATGAACTTCCCGCTTTTCCAAACACCCCGGGGTGGACAGAAGATCGACCCCGCTCAGGAGGCCTGCCGGGTGCGGGCCAGCCGGCTGTTCCGGTAGCCGTAGGCGAAATAGCAGGCCAGCCCGATGGCCAGCCAGATGCCGAACCACGTCCAGTTGCTCACCTCCATGCCCGTGAGCAGGTAGCAGCACGAGAGCAGGCCCAGCACCGGGATGATGGACCATTGCCTGCGGTGGGCGAGCACCACCACGGTGAGGGCCACCAGCCAGAAGACCAGCTCGGGGATCTGTTGGGCGCCCTGGTCCAGGCGCAGCAGGCCGGGGAAATAGCCGGGCAGGGTGATCAGCAGCAGGGCCACCACACCGACCAGCAGGGCGGGGGCGGTCCAGCGGGCGTTGATGTGGGGCAGGTGGAAGCCGCCGGGCGTGCGTTCGCGCCGGGGCAGCACCAGCACCCCGCCGCACACCAGCACGAAGGCGAAGAGGGTGCCGATGCTGGTGAAGTCCAGGATGAACGACTCGTCCGTGAAGAGGATGGGCACGCCCACCACCAGGCCGGTGACGATGGTGCTGAAGCCGGGCGTGCGGTATTTGGGGTGGATTCGGGCGAAGCGCGGGGGCATCAGGCCGTCGCGGCTCATGCTCATCCAGATGCGGGGCTGGCCCATCTGGAACACCAGCAGCACGCTGGTCATGGCCACCACGGCGGCGATGCTCACCACGAAGAGCATCCATTTCACGCCCTTGATGGCGAACACCTCGGCCAGCGGGTCGCTCACGTTCAGTTGCGACCAGGGCACCATGCCGGTGAGGACCAGGGCCAGGATGATGTACACGGAGGTGCACAGCACCAGGGAGTAGATCATGCCGCGGGGCAGGTCGCGCTGCGGGTTGCGGCTCTCCTCGGCCAGGGTGCTCACCGCATCGAAGCCGATGTAGGCGAAGAACACCGCGCTCACGCCCGCCATCACCCCGCCGAAGCCGTTGGGCATGAACGGCCGCCAGTTGTCGATGTCGATGTGGAATGCGCCCACCACCACCACCAGGGCGATGATGGCCAGCTTCACGACCACCATGGCGTTGCTGGCATTGCGGCTTTCTTTCACGCCGCGGTACACCAGGGCGGTGATCAGCAGGTTGATCATCAGCGCGGGCAGGTCGAGGATGATGCGCTGCCCGGCGATCATTGGTGCGCCCTGCCAGGCCGCCAGCCCCTCGCCGGCCACTCCTTCGGTGGCGGCCCTGCTGGCGCTTCGGTAGTTGATGGTGAGCCACTCGGGCAGGTGCAGCCCGAAGCCATCGAGCAGGTTGGTGAAGTAGCCGCTCCAGCTGAAGGCCACGTAGATGTTGCCAATGCTGTACTCCATGAGCAGCGCCCAGCCGATCACCCACGCGAAGAGTTCACCGAAGCTCACGTACGCGTAGGTGTATGCGCTGCCGCTGGCGGGCACGCGCGCGGCGAACTCGGCATAGCACAGTGCGGTGAAGCCGCAGGCCACCCCGCACATGGCGAAGAGCAGGATCACCCCCGGCCCGCCCTTGAAGCAGGCCTCGCCCATGCTGCTGAAGCTGCCCGCGCCGATGATGGCGGCCACCCCGAAGAAGGTGAGGTCGCGCACGCCGAGGTGCCGGCCCAGGGCATGGCCACCGTGGATCTCGCCCTCGGCGGCCGTGTCGACTCCGATGGCCTTCTTGCGGAACAAATGCTTCATGGGCCGGGCTTCGGCGCCAATGTAAGCGGATGGCGCGTACAGGCGGGCGGGCCCGTGCGGGGGAGGGAGCGCGGCCGGGGAGCGTGTCCGGTGGCCGGTCCGCAGGGGGTCACTTCACCTCGGCCAGCTTGCCCTTGAGCATGTTGATCACCGCGATCTCGCTGGGGTCCACGCCCTTCTTCTCGGCCCAGTAGAAGCTCACCCAGTCGCCCAGGTTGATCAGGTACAGCTGCCGGCCGAGCGGCGTGGCGCCCTGGCTCCACACATCGTGCACGTGGGGGGTGTACTTGCGGAACACCTCCTTGTTGATCTCCATGCGGATCTGGCTGCGCTGGTGGTCCTCCTTGTGGCGGAAGATCACCACGGCGATGTCGTCCCGGCCGCCGGCCCAGCCCACCAGCTCGTTGTGGTTCATCTCGGGGATGGCGTGGTGCCAGCACAGCTCCTTGCTGTTCTCGTTCACCTGCTGCCGGAAGCGGATGCTCACGGCCTCGGTGTTGGCCTCACTGTAGATCACCAGGCGCTTGCCGAAGAGCTTGGCGGTGAGGTCCTGCGCGGCCTGCTTGATCGCCTCCTTGTCGGCGGCGAGCTGCCGGGCGGCCTCGGCGATGGCGGGGGCCAGGTCGGTGGCGATGATGCCGAAGTGCTTCAACACGAAGAACTGCTGGGTGAGGGAGTAGGCCAGCATGGTGCGGGGCGGGTTGCCGCCGGGGATCACGATGTGGTCCAGGCCGCGCGCACGGGCCATGTCGAGCATTTTGCCGCCGCTGGTGATCACCACCACGCGGGCGCCGCGCTCCAGGGCCTGCTCCATGGCGGCGATGGTCTCTTCGGTGTTGCCGCTGTAGCTGCTGGCGATCACCAAACTGCCCTTGCCCACGTAGGCGGGCAGGTAGTAGTTGCTGTACACCTCGATGGGGCAGATGGCCTCGTGGGCCACGGCCTGCGCCGCGATGCGCCCACCGATGCCGCTGCCGCCCAAGCCGGTGACCACCACGTTGCGGTAGGGGCCGTCGGCGGGTCCCAATCGGGCTTGGCGGCCGATGGCCAAGGCTTCTTCAAGCTGCTGCGGAAAGGCATCGATGAGTGCGTACATGGTGCGGTGCGGTAGGTAGGAAGGTCAAAAGTAGGCGCGTCATACGCGATCCGTGGACGGGAGGTTTGTTCAGGCACGGGGGTATCGTGCCTTCCGTGGGCCCCGCGTGAGCGATCGCAGCGGATACCCCGCAGCCGACGAAGGAGGCGAGGAGTATGAGCGGAGAGCGCGACCCGAGGGTACGAGGGGCACGCCCAAATTCCCCCCGGTATCTTCGCAGCCCATT
The DNA here is from genome assembly GCA_964464935.1 of uncultured Chryseobacterium sp. GTDB lineage: Bacteria > Bacteroidota > Bacteroidia > Flavobacteriales_F > PHOS-HE28 > PHOS-HE28. Next base: position 2,784 of record CAYXKE010000043.1, on the reverse strand, counting down.
TTCCGCCATTCCCATGTCCGCACACGCATTGTCCGAGCAGGAGCTGGTGCGCCGCGAGGCGCTGAACAAGCTCCGCGCCCTCGGCATCGAGCCCTATCCCGCCGCCCAGTTCCCCGTGACCCACACCGCCGCCGAGGTGAAGGAGGTCTTCAAGGACGCCGGTCATGTGGAGGGGCCGCAGCCCGAGGCCAATGTGGTGCTGGCCGGCCGCCTGATGAGCGTGCGCGTGATGGGCAAGGCCAGCTTCGCCGTGCTGCGCGACAGCACCGCGGACCAGCAGATCTACATCAACCGCGATGAGATCTGCCCCGGCGAGGACAAGACGCTGTACAACGAGGTGTTCAAGAAGCTGCTGCACCTGGGCGACTTCATCGGTGTGCGCGGCTTCATGTTCCGCACCCAGACCGGCGAGCTCACGCTGCACGTGAAGGAGCTGACCGTGCTGGCCAAGAGCCTGCGCCCGCTGCCGGTGGTGAAGACCGACGACCAGGGCCATGTGCACGATGCCTTCACCGATCCCGAGCTGCGCTACCGCATGCGCTATGTGGACCTGATCGTGAACCCGCACGTGAAGGAGACCTTCCTGAAGCGCACGCGGATCTTCAATGCGATGCGTGAAGCGTTCCAGGAGGCCGGCTACCTGGAGGTGGACACCCCGGTGATGCAGCCGATCCCGGGCGGCGCCGCGGCGCGTCCGTTCGTGACGCACCACAACGCGCTGGATGTGCCCTTCTACCTGCGCATCGCCAACGAGCTTTACCTGAAGCGCCTGATCGTGGGTGGCTTCGACGGGGTGTTCGAGTTCAGCCGCAACTTCCGCAACGAGGGCATGGACCGCACGCACAACCCGGAGTTCACCGTGATGGAGCTCTATGTGGCGTACAAGGACTACCGCTGGATGATGGACTACATCGAGGGCGTGTTCCGCCGGGTGGCCACCGCCGCCAACGGTGCGCCCACGGCCACCTTCCAAGGGAGGACGATCGACTTCGGTCCACCGTTCAAGCGCATCACCATGTGCGGTGCGCTGCAGGAGAAGACCGGGGTGGACGTGCTCAACGCCGACGAGCGGGAGTTGGGCGAGCTGTGCAAGAAGCACGGCATCGAGGTGACCGCCGCCATGGGCAAGGGCAAATTGATCGATGAGCTCTTCAGCGCGCTGGTGCAACCGGAACTGGTCCAGCCCACCTTCGTGATGGACTTCCCGGTGGAGATGAGCCCGCTGTGCAAGCGCCACCGCGATGATGCGCGCCTGACCGAACGCTTCGAACTCTACGTGGCCGGCTTCGAGGTGGGCAACGCGTACAGCGAACTGAACGACCCGATCGACCAGCGCGAGCGCTTCGAGGAGCAACTGAAGCTGATGGAGCGCGGCGACGATGAGGCGATGTACATCGACCAGGATTTCCTGCGGGCGCTGGAGTACGGCATGCCGCCCACATCAGGCATCGGCATCGGCATGGACCGCTTGGTGATGCTGCTCACGGACAACCCCGCGATCCAGGAGGTGCTGCTCTTCCCGCAGATGCGGCCGGAGAAGTTCGAATGAGCGGGCCCGAGCAAGAGGCGCGCATGCGCGAGCTGGCCGCCCAGCTGGCCTGTCCCACGGGCGAGGAGGGCCTGGGGACCGGCCGCATGATGGAGCGCTCCAACGCGGGCATGGTGCGGAACACCATCGGCGCGCTGGTGGTGTGCAACGGCGACCGCGTGCTGGAGCTGGGCCACGGCCTCTGCACCCACCTGGTGGAGGTGTTGGGCCGTCATGCGGACACCACGTACCACGGGCTGGAGATCTCGGCCACCATGCACGCCCACGCCGTGCACGAGAACCAAGGCCTTGTGGACGATGGTCGCGCCGTTTTCAGCCTGTACGACGGTCGCACGCTGCCTTTCGCCGAGGCGTCATTCGCCCGCGCCTTCACGGTGAACACCCTCTACTTCTGGGACGACCCGGTGGGCATGCTCACCGAGCTGCACCGCGTGCTGGCGCCCGGTGGACGCCTCTGCATCGCCTACGCCCTGCGCCACAGCATGGAGCGCCTGCCCTTCACGCGCTACGGCTTCCGACTGTATGCGGATGCCGACCTGGCCGATGTGGTGGCGCGTACACCCTTCGGCACGGCCACCTATGCGCATCACCGCGAGCAGCTCACCGACAAGGAGGGACGGCAGTTCGCGCGCGACTACACGGTGGCCACGCTCACGAAGTAGGAGCCGGGCGGCCTTCCCATCTTTGCGCCACGCCCGGCACCGGGCCCTACCGATCCGCACCCCATGGCCGACATCAAGACCCTCTCCGAGTTCATCGTGGAACGCCAGTCCGAGTTCCCCGGGTCCACAGGCGAACTCAGTTCGCTGCTCACCGCGTTCCGCCTCGCCGCCAAGATCGTGAACCGTGAGGTGAACAAGGCCGGGCTCATGACCGACATCCTCGGCGCCGCCGGGCAGGAGAACGTGCAGGGCGAGCAGCAGCAGAAGCTCGACGTGTACGCCAACGACCTCTTCATCCGCATGATGCGCACCCAGGGCGCCGTGTGCGCGGTGGCCAGCGAGGAGAACGACGACATCGTGCACTTCGAGAACGGCGGGAAGTACGTGGTGACCATGGACCCGCTCGATGGCAGCAGCAACATCGATGTGAACGTGAGCATCGGCACCATCTTCAGCATCTACCGCCGCGTGAGCACCGGCCCCCGCGCCACGCTGGAGGACTTCCTGCAGCCCGGCAGCGCCCAGGTGGCCGCCGGCTACATCGTGTACGGCAGCAGCACCATGCTCGTGTAC
>CAYXKE010000042.1:0-22431 GCA_964464935.1 uncultured Chryseobacterium sp. | reverse complement strand
GCCAGCGCGATCAGGCCCACGATGGCCACGAAGCTCAGGGTGTTGCCCGTCATCCACAGGGCCAGCACGGCCCCCACGATGCCCAGGGGGATCACGCTCAGCACGATCAGGGTGCTCTTGAAGGTGCCGAACTCCAGCACCAGCACGGCGATGAAGAGGAAGATCGTGGCCAGGATCACCGTGCCGAAGCCGCCGAAGCTGTCCTGCCGCGTCTCGATCTCGCCGCCCATACTGTAGCTGTAGCCCTCGGGTAGTTCCATTTCATCCATGGCCTTGATCGTGGCGTTCAGGGCATCGTCCACGAGGTGGCCCTGCTGCACGAAGCTGCTCACCGACACATAGCGGCGTTTGCCCAGGTGCTTGATGCTTTGCGGCGAGGCTTCCAGGCGCAGGTCGGCCACGTGGCGCAGGGGGATGCTCTCGCCGCTGCGGCTGGTCACGTACAGGTCGTCGAACACGCGCAGGTCGGCGCGCTGGCCCTTGGGCACGGTGATCACCACTTCGCGCTCCACGCCGAGCGGGTCGTTGAAGGTGCCCAGGCCCAGCCCGGCCACGGCCAGGCGCACGGTGCGGTCGATGTCCACGGTGGGGATCCCCAGCATGCTGGCCTTGTCGCGGTCGATGCGCACGCGCAGGTCGCTCTTCAGGTTGGCCATCGGGTCGTCCACGTACAGGCTGCCGGGCATGGCCTTGAGCATGGCGGCCACCTCGGCGCTGAGGCGGCGCAGGGTGTCCAGGTCCTCGCCGAAGATCCGCACCTCCACCGGAGCCAGCTGGGGCGGCCCCTGCTCGAAGTCCTTCACCTCGATCTGCACGCCCGGTATGGCGGCGAAGGTGCCGCGCAGGTCCTCGATCACCCGCACCTTCTCCTTGGTGCCCGTGCGCTGGTGCAGCTGCACGAAGATCTGCGCGAAGTCGGTGCGCTCGTTCTCGGGCTGCACGTTGTAGTACACCTGCGGGTTGCCCTTTCCCACGTTGGTGGTGTAGTACTGCACCTCGGGCCGCGCCGCGAGCTCGGCCTCCACCACGCGCGCCAGGCTGTCGGTATGTGCGAGGTTGCTCTGCAACGGGGCCACCACGTTCACCATGAACTGGGGCTTTTCCGAGGCGGGGAACAGGCTGAAGCCGATGGCCTTCATCAGCCCGAGCGAACCGAGGAAGATCGCCAGCGCCACCAGCAACGTCGTGCGCGGGTTGCGCAGGGAGCGCTCCAGCAGCGGTGCGTACGTCAGGTGGATGGCCTGCTTCAGGCCGCGCAGGATCCGGTTCCCTTCGGCGTTGGCATGGGGCCGCAGCAGGTGGATCGAGATGAAGGGCACGATCGTGAGCGACACGAACATGCTCGAGATCACCGCGAAGATCACCGCCAACGGCAGGCTGCGGATGAACTCGCCGCTCGCCTCGGGCATCAGCGCCAGCGGCATGAAGGCGATGCACAGCGTCACCGTGCAGCCGATCACCGCCACGCCGATCTCCTTCACCGCGCCCAGCACGGCGTCCAACGGGGCGCGGCCCGCGCGCAGCCACCGCTCGATGTTCTCCACCACCACGATGCTGTCGTCCACCAGCAGCCCCAGCGCCACCACCAGCCCCACGATGCTGAGCTGGTTCAATGAATACCCGAAGGCGTTGAGCATGATCACGGCCATGGCCAGGCTCAGCGGGATCGAGATCATCACCACCAACGAGGCGCGGTTGCCCAGCGGCAGCAGGGTGATCAACACGAGCAGGATGGCGATGATGAAGTCGCGGCCCAGCACGCCCAGCCGGTAGTTCACGGCATCGGCCTGATCGAAGTGGTGCACCAGATCGATGCTGGGCGGCAGCTGTTCGCGGAAGCGTTCCAGCACGGGCATGTAGGCCTTCCGCGCCGCGCTGATGTTCATCCCGCTCTTCATCGCCGCGTTCACGATCACGCTGCGGTGGCCGTTCAGCCGCGTGATGTGCCGGTCCTCGTGGTACGCATCGCTCACGTGGGCCACGTCGCGCAGCAGGGTGTTGCGGCCGTCGCTGGTGGCGATCACGGTGCGCGCCAGGTCGGCCGCATCGATGATGCTGCCGCTGGTCTTCACGTTCAGCGTCTTCGTGCCCACGTCCACGCTGCCGCCGGGAATGTTGGCCAATTCGCTCTGCACGGCACCGATCACCTGGGCCAGCGGAATGTTCAGTCGGGCCAGCTTCTCCAGCTGCAGGTCCACCCGCACGGTGGCATCGGGCAGGCCGTTCACCTCCACCTTCTTCAGCATGGGGATGGCCTCCAGGGCTTCCTGCAGCCGGTCGGCCTGCTCCTTCAGCAGGCGCCGCGGCGCGTTCTCGCTCACCAGCGCCACCTGCAGCACGTTCACGCTGCTGGGCGTCGCCTTCTCCACCTTGATGCTGTGCAGGTCGGCTGGCAGCTCGGCGCGCAGCGCGTTGATCTCCTGCACCAGCTCCTGGTGCTTGCGGTCCACATCCACGCCGTACAGCGCGTCCACGCGGATCACCGCCACGCCGTCCTTGATCGTGCTGTACAGGCGTTTGATGTCGCCCAGCTCCATGATCCGCTTCTCGATCGGGTCCACCACCAGGTGCTCCATGTCCTCCGGGCTGGTGCCGGGATACACGGCGATGATCGGATAGATCGGCGCGTTCATCTCCGGGTCCTCGGCCCGCGGCATGTTCAACAGCGTGCTGATGCCCACCACCACGATCATCAGGAAGATGACCAGCGTGAACGGGCTGTTCTTGATCGCGTATCGGGTGATCCACATGGTGGCGGATGGTGCTTGGCTGTTCTACCGGATCGGCTGGGGATGGTCGGCCGATGGGTCGACACTACGGGTTCATGATCACTGTTCCTTCCTGTTCATTTTCCTGGGGGCGTGCCCTTTCCCCCGCACGGTCTCCCCACAGGTCGCGTGCTCCGCTGTAGCGGCCTCGGCTCGGTGGGTGTCGCACCGGCTGCGGGGTCTGCCCCTCGCGTTGCAGCCTCCTCGCGCGGGCTCCACCCTCCCCTCGCCTTCAGCCGGCTGCCGCTGCGCCCGCTCACGCGGCACCCTCCCGCATGATCCCACGCACGGCCAAGGGCGGTCGGCGAGTAGTGCATCGTGGCCATCGGTCGTCGGCTTGTACGGTGTCCCATTCACCATTCACCCTCCGCTCACTACTTCACCACCACTGCGCTCCCCTCCGTCAAATACGGCCCACCTTTCACGATCAGCGCGTCCGTGCTGTCGATGCCGCTCACGAGCGCATGGGTGTTGGTGATGTCATGCACGCGCACCGGTCGTTTGTGCGCACGGCCGTCCATCGCCAGGAACACGTAGCCGCGGTCCTCGTCGCCGTCCAGCAGCGCCTCGTAGGGGATCGCGATCGCACCGGTACTACCACGCGTATGGATCGTCGCCTTGCCGTACAGCCCGCTGGCCAGTCCTTCCACGGGATCGATGATCCGCAGCTCCACCACGAACGCGCCCGAGCGCGGATCGGCGCCCATGCTCCTGCTGGTCACCACGGCCCGCATGTCGCGACCGGGGAAAGCGTCGGCGCGCACCGTGGCGCTGTCGCCCACCTGCACCTGCGCCCAGTCCTTGTCGCTGAGCCCGGCCTTCAGCACCCAATCGCCGCGTGCAGCACCGTTCACCATCAGCACCGGTGTGCCGGCCGCCACCAGTTGACCTTCGTTCACGAACTTCCGCAGCACATAGCCATCGCCCGTGGCACGGATCTCCGCATGGCGCCGCGCATAGCGGGTGGCCGTGAGCTGCTCCTGCGCCACCCCGTACGCGGTGCGCGCGTTCTGCAACATCTCCAGGCTGATCACGCTGTCGGCGTGCAGCGCCTCGGCGCGTTGCAGGTCGCGTTGGGCCTTCTCGAAGGCCAGCTGGGCCTGCTGCAGTTGCGCATCGATCGTGGTGGGCTCCAGCGTGGCCAGCAGCTGTCCGGCCTTCACCGCCTCACCTTCCTTCACCCGCACCTCGCGCACGATCCCGGGGCTCAGAAAGGAGAGCGCCGTTTCATCGTCGGTGGTGAAAAGGCCCGGCACGTTCACGGTGAGGGTGGCGTGGGTGGGACGCACGTGCATCACGGTGACGGGCACGGCGGGCGCGTCCACGGCGGTGGACGACGCGTCGGCCGGGCCGCACGCGGGCAGGCTCGGCAGGATGAACAGCAGCAGGGGGAAGAGTGGCAGGTGGCGGTTCATTGCAGCGGGTATGTGGCGGTCTGACGTTCCAGCTCGGCGAGCTTCTGCAGCACGGTGGTGCGGGCCACGGCGAGTTGCACCTCGGCGCCGGTCAGTTGGTTGCGGGCGTCGAGGTATTCGATCTGCGTGTTCACGCCCTCGTTGAAGCCTTTCTCGATCAGCGTGAAGTAGCTGGCGGCGGCGGCGTGGCGTGCCTGCGCGCTGCGGAGCACCGCTTGGGCCGTGGCCAGCTCGGTGCGCGCCTGTGTGGCCCCCAGCAGCAGCTGTTGCGTGGAGTGGCGTTCGGTCAACGCGGCGATCTCGCGCTCCAGCCGGGCGCGCTGGACCTTCAAGCGGTGGCGGCCGCCGTTGAAGAGCGGTACATCGAGCTGTACGCCGAAGAGGTAGTAGTCCGCGTACTCGTCCACGGTCCAGTCCATGCCTTGGTACCCGAGGTCGATGAAGGTGCTGAGCTTCGGCACCCAGTAGGTGGTGGTGAGCTTGGTCTGTGCGTCACGCAGGCCCACGGCGGTGCGCAGGGCCATCAGCTCCTCGCGCCGACCGATGTCGGGGGCCCCGGCGGTGATGGTGTCGCGCAAGGCAGCGTGCACGTCCAGGCCCAGGTCCACCGGGGCTTCGAGGTCCACGTTCAGCAGGAAGTTGAAATAGCGCCGGGCATTGGCCAGCTGGTTGGTGGCCTGCGCCAGCTGGGCGGTGATCTGTTCGCGCTCGGCCTGGGCGCGCAGCACCTGCGCCGGCACACCCGCGCCATGGCGTTGCAGCGAACGCGTCACCTCCACGTTGCGGTCGAGCAGCTCCAGTGCGCTGGTGTAGCTGCGCACCGCCTCGCTGGCCATCAGCACTTGGTAATAGGCCACCTTGATGTCCTTCACCAGTTCGCGCCGGAAGATGGCCACCTCATACTCCTGGAGCTGTACCGCGTGCTGCTGGACCCGCTGGTGGTGGATGATGTCGGTGTTGAGCAGCGGCATGCTGGCCCGCACATGGGCGTCGTAGTAGTTCTTCGGGTTCAGGTAGGCCTGCACGTTGTCCACCATGGGGAAGCGGTCCTGACCGATGAACTGGTTCAGCGTGCGGTACACCGGGTTCACCAGGTCGCCCACGGGGAAGTCGAAGTAGCGGCCGCCCTCGCCGGAGAGGTAACTGGCGTTGAGGTTGAGCGCGGGCAGGAAGAGCGACCTCGCCTCCTTGAGGTCGGCCAGGGCGTGGTCCAGCGCGATGTGCTTCTGCTGCAGTACCACGTTGTTGGCCAGGCCTTGGGCGATGTACCCATCGAGCGGCTGCTGCGCCAGGGCGACCAGGGTGATCGTCCAACCGACCAGCGTCGAGAATGACCGAAGGGGCGTCCGGGCATGTCGACCCGCGCGGGTTCGGGCCGGGATGACGGGGACGATCGCGCGGATACCGACAGCGAGGACCCTGAGGTGTTCACTGAACATTGTTCACGTTCTTAACAATGTTAAGTCAAGCGGCAAAATAGAAGTGATGGTCATGGCTGATGGCCGCGGAGCCATTTGGTGAATTGTTCCAGGCTTTCATCCAGGAGGCTGGCCTGCTTCGCCTCGCTGATCACCTTGAAGCAGCGGTCGCGCACGAAGAGGGCCGCCATGCCGTGCACGGTACTCCAGATCAGGAAGCTGGTGATCTCGGGATCGCTCTGGCTCAGCAGCTTCTTCCGCATGGCCTCCTCCACGGTGGCCACCAGCACCTTGAACACACGGTCGCCCTCCTCCCACATGTGCTTGTTCTCCTCCACCGACTGCACCGGGGCCTTCATGATGAACATGAGGTCGTACAGCCCCGGATTGGCCTGAGCGAACTCCAGGTAGACCCGCCCCATCGCGGTGAGCCGTTCCATGGGGTCGCTCACATGCGCCAGCGGGGCGAAGTGCATGCCCAGCAATTGGAAGGCCTCCTGGTGCAGGGCGTGGAAGATGGCGTCCTTGTCCTTGAAGTAGAGGTAGATCGTGGTGGGGCTGTACGCGATGCGCTGCGCGATCATCCGCATGCTCGTGCGGTCGTACCCGTGTTCCAGGAAAAGCTCCCGGGCCGCGTCGAGGATGGCGCGTTTCAGGTCCTCCTTCTCCTTGGCCTTGCGTGCAGCGATGCCCATGATGGGGTGGACGTCACCCCATATCGGGCAACGATGGGGCGAATATAGTTAACACCGTTAATCTGCCAACCCCATCCAGCGCTCAGTGACCAGCAGGACACCCACCTGCCTGGGCGCGCAGGCCGCTCACCGCACACCACGCATGGTCCGACGAAATCTCCCGGCGGCCTATCGCCCATGCCCCCCTGCCCATCGACCCACCTCCCCCGCTCATCGAAAAGACAAGGGCACTGGGGCAATACGGGGAACCCCGTAGAAGCGGGCCGCGTATCAGCGCACAGGTCGGGAAGAAAAACAGTGCCCAATGAGTGAACGATTACGCAAGCGCGCCAAGCGCACACTGATGGCCCTCATCGGCATCTTCCCCCTGGCCGTTCAGGCCACCCACATGAGCGGCGGGGAGATCTACTGGGACTGTCTGGGGGGCAATTCGTACCGGATCACGATGGTGATCTACCGGGACTGCGCGGGGATCAACGTCGACCCGTACTACGATCTGAACATCACGGGACCCTGTGCCCAGCCGAGCACGTTCCGGGTGTACATGGACAGCTCCCAGGAGTTGTCCCAGCTGTGCGCCGAGGAGCTGCCCAACAGCACGTGCAACGGCGGCACCATGCCCGGCATCCAGGAGTATGTGTACTCGGCGGAGATCACCCTGCCCCCGTGCGACAGCTGGACGATCTCCTACACGAACATCTATCGGAACGATGCGATCGCCAACCTGGTGAACCCGGGGCAGCAGCGCACCTACATCAAGGCGGAGATCAACACCGCGGCCGCGATCTGCAATGACTCGCCGCAGTTCTCCAACCTGGCGATCCCGTTCGTGTGCGTGGGCTACCCGGTGACCTACAGCTTCGGTGCCTACGACCCGGAGGCCGACTCGCTGAGCTATGAGCTGATCCCGGCCATGGGCCAGAACGGCACCCCGCTGGCCTACGTGCCCCCGTACAGCGGGGCGATGCCCATTCCGGGCCTGGTGCTCGACCCGGCCACCGGGGAGGTGAACTTCACCCTCTCTGCCGTGGGCAACTGGGTGGTGGTGGTGAAGGTGTACCACTGGGTGAACGGGCAAGTGACCGGCACGATCATGCGTGACATGCAGTTCGTGGCGGCGCCCTGCTCCAACATCCCGCCCGACCCCACCACCGGCCTGGTGACCGACCTGGCGGGAAGTGCCGTTCAGACCGGACCGCGGGCCGTGGAGGTATGCAGCTCCGGCTCGCTCTGCTTCTCCCTCACCATCAGTGACCCCAACCCGGACAACGTGCTCACCGCGTTCAGCAACGTGGCCCTGAACCTGCCGGGCGCCACCTTCACCTACACGGGCACCAACCCCATCGTGGCCGAGGTGTGCTGGACGGCCCAGGAGGGTGTGTCGGGGCTCTTCCCCTTCATCATCACGGTGAACGATGGGGCCTGCCCCATACCCGCGTTCCAGACCTACATCTACTCCGTGCGGGTGCTCGATGGCCTCTACGCCACGCTGCAGACCACGCCGGAGTCTTGCGCCGGCATGAACGACGGCTCCATCGCCGTGACCGTGACCGCCGGCACCGGACCATATGGCTATGCCTGGAGCAACGGCGCGGACACCCCCATCATCTCCGGCGCGCCGGGCACATACAGTGTGCAACTCACCGATGCCAACGGCTGTGTATCGCACGCGCTCGAAGCGACCATCCCGGCCGGTCCGGCCGCACCCACTGCCAACGCCGGGGCCGACCTCAGCGCCTGCATGGGTACCACCGTGCCGCTGAACGGGACGGTGACCGGTGCCAGCGGCGGCATGTGGAGCGGTGGCAATGGCCAGTTCAGTGGCAGCTGGCCGCAGATGTACTACCTGCCCGGCGCGGCCGAGGTGGCCCAAGGCTCGGTGCAGCTGGTGCTCACCACCACCGGCAACGGCGCCTGCCCGGCGGCCACGGACACACTGGTGGTGCAGTTGAGCAATGCTTTCCTGAATGCGTCGCTGACCGCCCAACCGGTGAACTGCCATGGCGGTTCCGACGGCGCGCTCGCCTTCTCTCCGGCCAGTGACGCGCTCTCCTATGTGTGGAGCCAGCCCGGTGCGGCCAATGCCCCCACCCTGACCGGGCTGAGCGCGGGCACCTGGGGCGTGACCGTGACCGATGCGCTGGGATGTGACAGCGCCTTCACCGCCACCATCACCGAACCCGCACCGCTGGCGCTCACCACCACCGCCAACGCCGTGACCTGTGCGGGCGGCAGCAACGGCGGTGCCCAGGTGAGCGTATCTGGTGGCACCGCCCCCTATACCGCCACTTGGGCCAACGGGGCCACCGGCACCACCATCGCCAACCTCAGCGCGGGCGCCATCGACGTTACCGTGACCGATGCCCAGAACTGCGTGGCCACCGCCACAGTGACCGTGAACGAACCGGCCCCCATCACCCTGATCGCCCAAGTGCCCGACACCGTGTGCATCAACGCGCCGGTGCAGCTCACGGCCTCGGCCCAAGGCGGGCACGGCGGCTTCCTCTACGACTGGGGCGGCCTGGGCTTCAATGATGCCATCACCGTGGTCTTCACCGCCGATCAAACCGTGGAGGTGACCGTGACCGACATGGCGGGATGCCCCGGTCCGGTGCTGCAGATGCCCGTGCATGTGATCAACATCGCCAATGCGGACATCGTGACCTACGGCGACACCACCATCTGCCCCGGCGGCACCGCCACGGTAGGCGTGAACATCGATGGCGTGGCCGCCCCCTACACCCTCTCCTGGCAGCCCTTCGCGTGGCAGGGCCCCGGCCCGCACACCTTCCCGGCGAGCAACAGCACCCCGGTGCATGTGACCGTGACCGACGCATGCGGCAGCACCGCCCTGCGCACCATCATCGTGGCGGTCGATGTGCTGCCCGACCCCGCCACGCTGCCTCGCGTGGACGCCGTGGGTTGCTCGCCGCTGGCCGTGCAGTTCCCCTCGCTGCAGCTGCCCTTCGGCGCCACCCACCTGTGGACCACCAGCAACGGCCTCAGCAGCAGTGCCAACGCACCCATCCTCACCTTCCCCGCGGGCACGCACACCGTGGCCCTCACCGTGACCACGGCCATCGGCTGCACCGTGTCGTCCGATGACCAGGGGGCGATCACCGTGCACCCCTCGCCCACGGCCGAGTTCACCGCCAGCCCGTGGTCCACCGACATGGACGCGCCCTCGATCACCTTCAGCAGCTTCTCCACGGGCGGCACCGATCACAGCTGGGACTTCGGCGATGGTGCCTTCGCCACCGGCACCCAACCCACGCACGTGTACACGGCCCCCGGCATCTACACCGTGGAACTGCTGGTGGAGGACGCCAACGGCTGCACGGCCACGGTGGCCCACCCCGTGGAGATCAAGATCGTGCACGACATCCAGATCCCCACGGCCTTCACGCCCGACCCCAACGGCGGCAACGGCGGCGCATGGACCCCGGGCGCCCTGGACAACGACATCTTCTTCCCCTTCGCCCGCTTTGTGGACGAGTTCCGCATGCGGATCTACAACCGCTGGGGCGAGCTGGTGTTCGAAAGCACTGATATCGCCATCGGCTGGGACGGCTGGTACCGCGGCCAACTGAGCCCCCAGGACGTGTACGTGGTGCAGACCTGGTTCAAGTTCATCGATGGCCAACAGGTCCAACGGCTCACTGACCTCACCCTCCTCCGATGATCCGGCGCTCCACCCTCATCCCCGCCCTGCTGGCGTGTGTCGTGATCACGCGCGCCCAGGACCCCCAGTTCTCGCAATGGCTGGCGGCCCCCCAATACCTGGACCCCGCCTTCATCGGCAACACCGCCCGGCACCGCGTGGTGCTCAACCACCGCGTGCAATGGCCGGGCATCCAACCGGGTTTCGTCACCTCGGCGTTCTCTTACGACCACCGCCTGCCGGGCACCATCCACGGCCTGGGCATGTACGTGATGCACGACAAGGCCGGCCAACACGGGCTGTACAGCACGCTGCTCGGCGCCGGTTATGCGCACGGCCTGCGGATCGACCGCAACAAGGTGATCCGCTTCGGCCTGCGGTTGGGCTACACCATGCGCGGGGTGGACCCCAGCGGCTTCCTGTTCGCCGACCAGATCGTGCGTGAGGGCGCCGCGCGTACCATCGAGCCCAACCTGGTGGAACGCATCACCTACGTCGACTTTGCCTCGGGCGTGCTCTACCACACCGACCAGTTCTGGGCCGGCGTGTCGGTGAACCACCTGAACCGCCCGGACCAGAGCCTGTTCATGGAACAGCAGACCCGGCTGGCGATGCGCGTAAGCATGCACGGCGGCTACCGCTTCCCGCTGGATGAACTGCCCCCGGACCGGTCCCTGACCCGGATGACCCTGGCCATGCACTACAAGGCCCAGGCGAAATGGGACCAACTGGACCTGGGCGGCTACATCGACCATAAGCGACTCACCGCCGGCATCTGGTACCGCGGCCTGCCTTTCAAGGCCTATGCCCCGGGGTACGACAACAGCGAGGCCGTGATCCTGCTGGTGGGCTTCGAGACGGAAAGCCAGCTGCGCGTGGGCTACAGCTACGACATCACCGTGAGCCGCATGACCATGCGGAGCGGTGGCGCCCACGAGATCAGCCTCACCTACGAGTGGCCGCGGAAGCACAAGACCCGCCGCCTCAGCGTGGTACCTTGTCCGAAGTTCTGAGCCCGCCGGGAAGCGGCCGGCCCCCCCTCCCCGGTCGGGCACAAGCGGTAGCTTCGCGCCCATGCTGGACCAGGTGCGGCAGCGTCCTCTCGCCGTGCTCACTGCGATCGCCGTGGTGCCGCGGTTGGTGGCGGCGATCTTCAGCCAGGGGTACTTCGCCCATGACGACCACTTCCTCGTGATCGAGGCCGCAGGCAGTTGGGCGGCGGGGCACGACTACAACTACTGGCTTCCGTGGAACCAGGGCGCCGATCCACGGCCCAGCGGCCATAGCTTCTTCTATGTGGGCCTCCACTACCTGCTGTTCGTGGCCCTGAAGTTCGTGGGGCTCACGGACCCAAAGGCCCAGATGGTGGTGGTGCGGCTGCTCCACGCCCTGTGGAGCCTGGTGGTGGTGCGCACCGGCTACCGCATCGCCCTGCGCCTGAGCGATCCGGCCATCGCCTGGCGCACCGGCCTGCTGCTGGCCCTGTTCTGCTTCATGCCCTTCCTGGCGGTACGCAACCTGGTGGAGACGGCCTGCATCCCCTTCCTAATGCTGGGGGCGTGGTGGCTGGTGCGCCGGCCCGAAGGCCCCACCCGGCGTGAGCTGTTGATCGCAGGCGTGTGGATCGGACTGGCGGCGAACGTGCGGTTCCAGACCCTCTTCTTCGCGGCCGGCCCCGGACTCGCCCTCCTGCTGCAACGGCAATGGCGCGGGGCGCTCGTGTACGGCCTGGGCGTCGTCCTGCCAATGGTCGTGCTGCAAGGCGGCATCGACCTGTTCCTGTGGAAGCGCCCCTTTGCAGAGCTGGCGGAATACGTGGGGTACAACATGCTCCATACCACCACCTACTTCGACCAGCCGTGGTACAACTACCTGTTGCTGCTTCTGGGCATCTACCTGCCCTTCCTCGGTGTGGCGGTGGTGTTCGGCTTCTTCCGTCGCTGGCAGCCGCTCATCCTCTGGCTGCCCGTGGCCCTCTTCCTCGCCTTCCACTCCTACTTCCCCAACAAGCAGGAGCGCTTCATCCTGCCCATCGTGCCGTTGTTCCTGGTATTGGGTTACGTGTCCTGGGAGCAATGGCGGCTGGCCTCCGCCTGGTGGCAGCGCCATACCGCCCTCTGGAACGGCCACTGGCGCGTGTTCTGGGTGCTCAACACCATCGTACTGGCCGTGCTGTGTGTGAGCTACTCCAAGCGCAGCCGGGTGGAAGCGCTGTACGCACTGCGCGCCGAACGCCCCATTCAAGGTCTGGTGGTGGAGGACACGGCGGAAGGCGAGGCGCCCATGCCCCCACTGTACTACCTGGGCCAATGGGACGTGAACGTGGAGCCATGGACCGACCCCGAGGCCGACCTGGGCGCCCATCTGGACCGCTACACCACGGGCCGCCCCGACGTGGTGCTCTTCATCGGCGGGCAGGACCTGGAACGCCGCATGGCCCATGCCACGGCCGCGATGGGTCCACTCCACCTGGTGGCGGTGGCCCAGCCGGGCCTGGTGGACCGACTGGTCCATTGGATCAACCCGGTGAACCGCAACGAGACGATCACCGTGATGCGGGCAGGAAGCCCCCGTTGAGACGGCCCAGATAGCTTTGCACCCTCCTCCCCCTCATTCCTGATGCTCGACCTTTCCTCCTTGGATCTCAGCGTTCTGCTCACTGCCGAAGGCCTGATCGCCCTGCTCACGCTCACCGCCTTGGAGATCGTGCTGGGCATCGACAACATCATCTTCATCTCCATCCTCAGCAACTCGCTGCCCACCTACCGGGAGCAGCGTCTTGCGCGGCAGGTGGGGCTGGCCCTGGCCATGATCACCCGGGTGATGCTGCTCCTCTCGCTCAGCTGGTTGATGGGCCTCACCAAACCTTGGCTGAGCCTATTGGGCCATCAATTCAGCGGACGGGACGTTGTGCTGATCCTGGGGGGGCTGTTCCTGATCTACAAGGCCACGGTGGAGATCCGCGCGAAGGTCAGCGGCCATGATGAGATCGACAGCCCGAAGCGGCGGGTGCGGCGCCTGAGCACCACCATCGTGCAGATCGTGCTGATCGACATCGTATTCTCGCTGGACTCGGTGATCACCGCCGTGGGCATGAGCAACGTGATCGTGGTGATGGTGCTGGCGGTGATCATCGCGGTGCTCATCATGATGCTCACCGCAGGCCCCATCGCGGGTTTCGTGGAGCGCAACCCCACGGTCAAAGTGCTGGCGCTGGCCTTCCTGGTGATGATCGGCGTGGCCCTGCTGATCGAAGGCATGGGCGAACACCTGAACAAGAACTACCTCTACTTCGCCATGGCCTTCTCCGTGGCGGTGGAACTGCTCAACCTGCGCATGGCGCGCAACCGCCTCATGCGCGAGGGCGCCGACAAGAAGGACGGGCCGCCCTCCTCAGGGAAGTGAGCCGATGCGCACGTTGGTGGGCACCGTACCCCCGACGTTGATCAGGAGGTACTCGCGATCATTGCCCGGGCCGGTGTATTTCACCGTGCCGTCCAGGTCCACGTCCTCCTGCAGATAGCCGATGGTCGTGGCCGTGGGCACCGATCCGCCGATGGCGACCAGGATCGGATCACGGTCATTGCCGGCTCCGAGGTAGCGCACCTTATTGTCCCGGGTCACATCACCGGCGTACATCAGCTGGCGGCCGTTCACCACCTTGACAGCCGAGGTTCCTCCGTGGAGCGCCACGCCGCCGTCGGCGAGGTCGACCGTGATCGGTGTGCCGGTCAACGCCAGGCCATTGATCGACATGATGCCGAGGTGATTGCGGTGGCGCACCGCCACGCGATAGTTGCCCGGCGCCACTCCGAAGATGACCGGTGCCTGGCCATTGGTCCCCACCACATCGCCATCGCGTTGCAGGAGTGCGCTGCGGGTGGCGATCACCTGCGCGGGGTCCGTGGGGCTGCGCAACTCCACCACCACCCAGTCCACCACGGCATCGGGGCCGCTCATGGTCAACACGCCGGGCGCGATCGTCTCACCACCTCCGCCCACATGGGAGTAGCCCAGCGCGGTGTACGGTTCGGTGAGCGGAATGAGGCCGGCCACGCGCAGGTCATCGCGCATCATCCCGGCGGTCGCCTCGAAAGGCCCTTCCAGCCACACGCGCGGACGCACCGCCACCTCCTGCGTGGCATAGGGATCATGGCCGTCCAGCCGCACGGTGGTGTTGGCCGGGTCGAGCCAGTCGCGCTTGCGCGCGTTCGGCGTGGGACCATCCCAGCCCTCGGTGAACTTGGTGCAGTCCGTGGGCACGGTGGTGGCGGTGGCACAGTCCTGCGCGCCGCTGCTCATGTGCCCCACGATGCGGCGCGACTGATCGATCAATGGCGCACCGCTGGAGACCGACTGCACCAGGCCCGCGTCCCAGTACTGGCGCCACATCACGAAGCCGTCCTCGTCCACGAACGTGGTGGAGGGATGATGGTCGAAGGTGATCTTCTTCACATCGTAATGCGGGTGGTGGATCACCGCGGTGGACTGCGGCACATCGCCCGAACGGTCCCAGCCCAGGTAGTACGGTTGGAACTCGGCCGGGGGCGCCGTGAACAGCTCCACCAGGCTGAAGTCCGCGTAGTAGTCACCAGCCAGTGATGTGGCCCCCGTGAGGGTATGCAGGGTACTGCCGGTATCGCCCACGCACAGGGGCGCTTCGTAGTTGAAGTAGAAGACCCACTGGCTGGTGTTGGGCTGGTAGCAGTGCGCGGCGAGGTACACCAACGGACGGCCCGGCACGGCGGTGTTGTTGATGAGGCTGCCGGTGCAACCGCCACCATCGGGGCGTAGGAACATCACCACGGCGCGCTTCTCGTTGTGCCAGTCGGCCGCCTCCGGACAGGCGGTGTTGATGTGGCAGGGAGCGGCGGCGAAACCGGGCCAATAGTCCCGTTCGGCGTGGGTGGTCAGCCGGGTGAGGTCCCGTACCCCATGGGTGAGGCCCGCCACGCGGAGCGCCCCGGGGGCGGTACCGGCGGGCAGGGTGTATTCGATCACCACGGCCTCGCCCGGGAGCTGTGCGGTGGCCATCGTGCCGTCGGGTGCGCGGTTCGCGGCGGTGAACCCACCGATCACCTGGCGGCGCCGCAGATCGTACAGGTGCACGCTCGCGCCGGCGGGCAACTCCCATTGATCGAACTGCACGGCGATGCCCACCGCGTGCGGGCTCCGCAGCACCAACCGGCCGCGCTGACCACCGCCGGGCAGCGGGGTCCACAGCGCCTCGGCCACCACATCGATCGAGGCGGGCACGGGCCATCCCCAGCGGAAGCCGGCCTGCAGCGCATCCTGTTCAGGCACCTGCACCGGCAGCACCACTTCGGGCAATCCTTCCTCCACCGGAATGCCGGGTTGCCAGCCGTGCGGGGGGATGCCGGTGCCCAGTTGGGCGAAAGCAGCAGGAGTGCCGAGCAAGAGCGCGGAGAGGAGCGTACGAGTTCGCATGAAGTGAAGGTAGGGAGGCGCTCAGGGCTCCCTTCACCGCACTGCGCGACCTTCTGTCCACAATGCCCGGTCGATGACCGTGCTCAGCGGCTCACGATCACGAACTCGGTGCGCCGGTTCTGGGCACGACCTTCGGGCGTGTCGTTGGTGGCCACCGGCTGGGTGGGCCCCAAGCCTTTGTAGGACAGCCGCGATGCCGCGATGCCCTTGCCCACCAGGTAGCGCATCACGTTGTTCGCCCGGTCGTCGCTCAGCTTCATGTTGTCCTCCAACCGGCCCACGTTGTCCGTGTGGCCCTCGATGCGGATGCGCATCGTGGGGTTCTCCTTCAGGAAGGCGATGAGCTCGTCCAGAATGTACTCGGAGGCCTTGGTGATCTCGGCGGAACTGGTGGCGTACTTGATGTCGTTCACGCGGTAGCTCCGGCCCACGGCCACCTTGTGCACGGTCATGTCCACTTCGGTCCGGCCACGGCGCACGGTGTCCTCCACGCTGAAGCTCCGGGTGTCGAACACGTGACCTTCCTTCTTCACGGTCACCACCACATCGCCGCCCTCGCGCAGGCGGAGCACGGTGGCGTAGGTGCCGTCGCGGTCGTCCACGCGGATGGTCTCGGTGGTGCGGGTGTCGAGGTACTTGATCTCCACGTGGGCATCGCGCACCACGGCGCCGGTCTCATCGCGCACCTCGCCCTTTACCACCAGGATATCGTCCGGACGGGCCTCCTTGGGCAGCGGGATGCCGAAGATGTCCAGGCCGCCCTTGCCCCGGTACCGGTTGCTGGCGAAGTAGGCGGTGCGGCCATCGGCGCTCACGATCAGCCCGTGCTCGTCGGCTTCGGTGTTGATGGGATGACCGAGGTTGCGCGGCTTGGTCCACGATCCGTCGTCGTTCATGCGGCTGAAGAAGATGTCGTAACCGCCTGCGCCGCGATGTCCGCGCGAAAGGTCGGGTTGGCCGTTCTCATCCACCGGCGGCCGCGCGGCGAAGTAGAGCGTGCGGCTGTCGCTGTGCAGGAAGGGCGCCTTCTCATCGCCATCGGTATTGATCCCCGGCACGGGCACCGCCTTGGACCACACGCCCTTCTCATCGCGGGTGCTCATGTAGATGTCCATGCCCTTGCTGCCGGGCCGGTTGGTGGCGAAGTACATCGTGCGTCCATCGGCGGTGATGGTGGGCTGGCTCTCCCAGGTGTCGGGGCCGTTGATGGCCTCGCCGATGGTCTCCAGCCGGCTCCACTCCCAGGTCACCTCGCCGCGGTCGATGTTCACATGGTTGTCGTAATGTGCGCGATGGATGTCGCAGTTGCGGTAGCCCCGCGCATCGGGCGCCCCGCAGATGGTGACGAACATCTCCTTGTTGTTCACGCTGATGGTCACACCACCGTAGCTGTCGCCTTGGTTGAAGGGCTCGGGGAGGGCGCGACCGGCATCGAAGACGCCGTTGCGCGCGCGGGATTCGGTGAGTTCCTCCACATCGCGCGCCACCAGGTCGCCCAGGGCGCGGCGCTTGCTCAGCCGGGTGAAGAAGAGCAGGTCGTTGTCCGGCGAGAGCATGGGCAGGTACTCATCGGCCTCGGTGTTCACGCCGGCCAGGGGCACGGGGTCGAGTGGTGCGGTGTTCGCGTAGAACTCGGTCTGGAAACGCAGGTCGGGCATCAGCTCCTCCACCTCGGCCACCCGCTTCCGGTGGTCCTTGTCCAGCCGCTTGGGGTCGGTCTCCGGGAATTCAAGGAAAGCGGTGAAGGCGCGCACGGCCTCGGCATGGGCGCCATCGGCGTAATGCATGGAGCCGAGCAGGTAGGGCACGTCGGCGTGGTAGTTCGGGCATAGCTGCTGCAACCGCTGCAGGTAGCTCATGGCGGCCGTGAACGAACGACCCGAGGAGCGCGCGATACGATAGGCCGAGACGCCGGCACGGAACAGGCACTCCGCACACTCGGGCGACTCCTCCAACGCCGCTTTGAGCTTCTGGTGCCGGGCGGATGGGTCCCTGGCCTTGTCGGCATCGGCCAGCAGCTTCACCACTTTCGGATCCGATGGCGGGTCGCACGGGCCGGGATCGTCCTGGGCATGCATCGGCCCACCACCCACCAGCACGAAGGCCAGCGCGAACATGCCACGCATGCGGGCCCGGCGGCGCATCGGACCCGGTGTCACTACCCCTTCCCCCACGCGGCGCTTGCTCATTTCACCGTGGTATCGGTCTCCTGGGCCTTGCGCACCAGCTCATCGCCCTGCTTCCGGGCCACCTCCACCAGGCCATCGGCACGCTTGTCGGCCTCGCTGATGAATTGCTGCTCCTTGCGATCCGCCTCCTGCTTGGCCTTGTCGGCCACCAGCTTGGCGGCGGCCTTGGCCAGCGGATTGGTCACCTTGGCCAGCTCATCGTCGGCGGCCTTGTACGCCTGCGCCTTCACGCGGGCGGCCTCGGCACGCGCCTCGGCCTTGAGCTTGTCGGCCTGGGCCTGGGCCTCGGCGATGAGTTTATCACGCTCGGCCATGGCGCGGGCCATGGCCTCTTCCCTGGCCTTGCTGATCTGCTCGTTCAGCTGCTCCTTCACCTCCTCCACCACGGCATCCTTCACGCTGGTGGTGCCGCCGGCGAACACGGGCTTGATCACGGGCTTCTCGATGGTGCCGGTCATCTTGATCGTGGCGTCCAATTCATCGGGCACTTTCATACCAGTGCCCAGGAAGCGGTTGGCCTCGCCCAGCAGGCTGCCGGCGGTCTGCGCGGCCGCGGCGCCAAAGGCCTTCGTGGGGATCTTCGCCTGCAGGTCGTAATCGATGGTCTGGTCCACGAAGGCGGTGCTGCCCCTGACGTTGGCCTTGAGCTGATCGATCCGCACGTCGAAGGGATCGGTCACCATCCTGCCGTTCTCGAAGCGGTAGGTGAAGTCCACGTCCTGCAACGTGGTGTTCTCAATGCCCTGCACGCGCAGTGCCTTGGCCAGGTCCACCAGCGGCTGGAAACCATCGACCTGCACGTTCCGGGTGCGCAGGTGGCCCTTGCCGGTGAGGTGCTCGTAGTCCGGCTCCATGCGTTCGTTCAGCACGGCCTGCATGGTGAGGTCGGTGCTGAACGTGCCCTTGCAGGTCTTGGCGATGGGCACCATCTTCTTCACCATGTCCACATAGGTCACCGTCTGCTCGATATCCATGTCGCGGATGTCGTAGGCGAAGTCGATGTGCGGCGCCTTGGGATCCTTGGTGTCGTAGGCACCGGAGAGGTTGATGGCCCCGCCGAACATGTTGAAGAAGACATCGCGCAGGTCCACCCGCTGATCGTGCACGCGCAGGCCGCCGCGCACGTTGGTGAGCTTCAGGTCATCGTAGATCACCTCGCCCACCGCGGCCTTCATGGTGAAGTCGATGTTGCCCGGCACCTCGATCACGCGCAGGGAGCTGGTGTCGGCCGCTCCGCTTTCTTCAGGGGTGTCGGTGGAAGCGGGCATCAGTTCGTTCAGGTCGAACTTGTTGGCGGTGAGGTCGAAGCTGCCCATGAGGGTGCTGTCCTTCAGCCACCATTGCAGGTAGTTGTTCAGACGGCCCTTGGCCTGCACCTGGCTGCTGCCGATGCTGCCGGTGAAACGCTCCAGCGCCAGGAAGCGCGGGCTGAAGTCGAAGAGCAGGTCGTCGATCCCCATGGCGAAGGGCAGCGAGTCGCTGGTGTAGATCAGGCCCTGCAGGACCAGGTGGCCATCGGCCGTGAACTTCTCGTAGCGCTGGGCCTCGATGTCGCTCATGGCGCCCTTCATCACCACATCGGCATTGAGGCGGCCGCGCAGTTCGTCGCTGCCCATGGGCACCACCTTCTTCACGCTGGCCAGGTCCAGGTCGGCCTTCAGTTCGGCATCCACCGTGGGATCGCTCAAAGGCTTCGTGAGGTGCATGCGGGCCTCCACGGGGTTGCCGGCCATGGTGAGGGCGAAGCGCTTCAGGTCCACCACCATGCGGTCCATGTCACTGCCGCCGGGGCTGTTCACCTTCAGGTCCACGAATATGTTCTCGGCCGCGGCGGGCAGGTCGGGGTATTGGAAGCGGCCGTTGTCCACGTCGACGTTCAGCGCGAAGCCGGGCATGTTCGTTTCGTTGTAGGTGCCCTTCACGTACCCGCTGAAACCGGCCTTGCCGCTCATCTGCACGCCGTCCAGGTCGGTGGCGAACTCGGCGGGCACGAGCGAGAGGATGGTGGCGAGGTCGCTCTTCTTCGCGTTCCAGGTGATGTCCATGTCGATGTCGTCGCCGGGCATGGCGAGCCATCCATCGAAGCCGAGCACCAGCTTGTTGATCGCGGCCTCGTTGTCCTTGAAGGCGAACTTCATGTGGGGCAGGTCCATCTCCAGATCGGCATCAATGTCCACCTTGGCGTTGAGCAGGTAGCGCACCCCGTCGAAGATCACGTTGGCGGTGTCCACCTCGGTCTCTGTCTCCAGGGTGAAGATGTCTTGGGTGAAGTCACCGCTGCCCTCGTGGTCCAGGCCGAAGAGCTGCATCATGAGGCCGAGGGATGCATCATCGTAGATCAACCGGCCGTCCTCGATCCAGTACTTGCGCAGGCCGATGTGGAAGGCCGAGGCGGTATCGGCGGCGGTCTCCGTCACGGCGGTGCCGTCGGTCTTGGCGATGTCCCAGTTGGCGCGGCCGTCCTCCAGCACACGCACGTGGATGTGCGGGCGCACGAGGCCCACGCGGCGGATGTCGATCTTCTCACCGAAGAGGCTCTTGATGTCGATGGTAGCGGTGAGCCGGCCGATGTGGGCGAGCTCGGTGCCGGCGAACGGCTCCATGTTGGTCACGCGCACATCGGCGATGTCCACCGTGAGGTTCGGGAAGCTGCGCAGCAGGGTGATGTCCCAGTCGCCCCAATCGACCTGGGCGTTGATGTGGGTGTTCACTTCACGCTTCACGGCGGCCTCGATCTTGTCCTTGAACAGGACCGGTACCAGCACGGCGGCAATGAGCAGCAGGGTGAGGAGGATGCCGAGGGTGAGGAGGATGCGCTTGGTCCACTGGGCCATGGGAAAAGGTTGCGTTGGAATGATCGCGTACGGCGCAAAGATCATGCTACCGGCCGCAATGCGCGCCCCGGTGTGGTGGCCGTCCATGCCTGTACCGGCAGGCCCGCATACATTTGGCGGCAGATGGCCCACGACGCCTGCCCCACCTGCGGTACGCCCTTCCAGGGGACGTACTGCGCGGTGTGCGGCGAGAAACGGCTGGGGCCGCACGACCTTTCGCTGGGCCATTACGCGCATGAGCTGCTGCACGGCTTCACGCATGCCGACGGCAAACTGCTGAAGACCCTGCGCGCGCTGCTGCTGCGTCCGGGCGAACTCACCCGGGCCTACATGGAGGGCCGGCGGCGGCCTTACATGCGCCCGGTGAACCTGTTCGTGGTACTGAACCTGATCTACTTCCTGGTGCCGCTGTTCGAGCTCTTCAACACCTCGTTGCACAGCCAGCTGAACTTCATGCCGCACAGCGCGCTGGCCGCCCGCATGGTGCATGGCACGGTGACCGCCACCGGGGCCGATCTCGCCGCCTACGAGCAGGTCTTCACGCCGCGCTCGGCGGCCAACGCCAAATTGATGCTGGTGCTGCTGGTGTTCATCCTGGCCCTGCCCTTGGCGCTGCTCTACCGGCGCAAGGCCCGGCCCAGTGGGCACGTGGCCTTCGCCTTCGAGGCCATGAGCTTCAACCTGCTTTCCACCGCCATCCTACTGGCGCTGGCCCTGGTGCTGGCACAGACGGCGGCGCGGCTGCTGGGCTACCCGCCGGAGCACATCACCGATGACGGCGTGGTGAGCACCCTCGCCTTCGTGCTGAACCTGTATTTCTTCTTCGCCGCCGGCCGCCGGTTCCACCGCTGCACGGTGCCCGGCGCGCTGTGGCGGGCGCTGCTGGCCTTCCCGCTGTTCTTCATCGCCCTCTCGGCCTACCGCTTCCTGCTCTTCCTGGTGTCGCACCTGCAGACGGCCCACGCGCTGGGCGGGTGATCAGGGCAGGCACACCGCGGCGATCCCGCACAGGGCCTTCAGCAGCAACAGGCCGTCCACCACGGTGAGGTAGTACATCAGCGGGCGCTTGCGGCGCAGCGACCGGGCCACCCCGATGAAGGCGATGAAGGGCACCACGTTCAATGCCACACGCCACCAGGGGAAGCCGCGCATGGCCGCCCATGCCAGGAAGATCGCGCCCCCCACGAGCAGCGTCGGCACCACCACGCGGAACACGGTGGCCCGTGCCCCCCGCTGTACCACCAGGGTATGCAGGTCATCGCGCCGGTCGTCCGCCTCGTCCTTGATGTCGAATAGGATGCACAGCAGCGATACGAAGAGCAGGTTCTTCAGCAGCAGCGCGGCGCCCACGGCATCGATGTACGGGAAGGCACGGCCGGGGGCGAGCACGGCCGGGTGCCAGGTGACCACGCCGGCCCATACCGCGCCGATCACGAACGGCTTGAGCCAGCCGATGCGCCGCAGCCCGGCCGCGCCGATGCCGTAGTACGCCAGGCCGATCGCCGGGAACACCGCGAGCAGCGGCAAGTGGTGCGGCCGCACCGCGCCCCGGGCCAGCAACAGCGCGACCATGCCCGCGCACAGGACGCCGAGCAGCACCTGCCGCCGGGCGATGCGCCGGTGGTGCGCGGCGTACCAGCGCGTGCGCTCGTCCGTGCCCGCGCCCCGGCGGTACGCATGCGTGTAGAACAGCACCGTGGCCGCGAAGAGCAGCACGTGGTAGGGCCAGGGCGGCAGCGGCACGCCCTGCTGCAGCGCGGCCTCCACGGTGAGCGCCACGGCCCACGCCCCGTAGGCCCAGTTGCCGTAGAAGAGGCCGCGGGCGACGGGGAGCTTCCGGCCACCCGGCGGCGGGTGCTCGGGCGCTGTGGCGGGCATGTGTGCCATGGACAGGCCAGAAGGAGCAACATTAACGCCGAGGAGACGAAATGCGCGCAGATCAGGCCGAGGCTTGGTGGCTATCCGTGAACGATGGAAGTGCTACGTCACTCCAGCACCACCCG
>CAYXKE010000041.1:0-22890 GCA_964464935.1 uncultured Chryseobacterium sp. | reverse complement strand
ATGTAGCGATGACGGTCGGTGACATATCGGCGCACCCCGTCCACCTGGAGCGCCCAGGCCTGCGGGTCCACGGGTTTGCGCCAGCGGGCGGTGTGGCGGGGCATCTCGGGTGCCAGACGGGACCTCAACGCCTGCAGGTGCGCCAGCATGCGTTCCTCCGAGAGGTCGCCGGTGTGCAGCTCGCGCATGGTGTGCATGAAGCGGTCCTTGAGCGCAGGCACGCGCATCAGGGCACGGAACATCGCCGCCACCGGCCAGCGTGCGTGGCGTTCGATCACCGCGAAGGGGTCCTCCTGGGGCGAGGCATGTGCACCCAGGGCCAGGTCGGTATCGGCCAGGATGAAGTACCAGCGCCCATCGCTCGGGCCATCGCCCTTGGGCCCCGTATGGCGCCACATCTTCACATTGTTGTACGGCCAGTCCTGGTTGCCCACCAGGAGCATCGCGGCCATGTAGGTGATGAAGCCGTCCACGTCCATGCGCGCCCGCACCTTCGCCAGCCCCTCCTCCCCTTCGCCGTTCCAGTCCTTCACCAGGTCCAGCAGCTCCTGCAGGCGCGCGGTCTCCCGCGCCGGGCCGATGATCAGGTCGTACTCCAGCTCCACCATGGCCACATCCTTCTTGCGCAGCCCATGGCGCCGGGCAAGCTCGGCCTCATCGATGCGCTGCTGCAGGTAGCTCACCCCCCAATAGGCGCCGTTCACATACACCACGCACGGTTGGGCGCGCACCACCTCCACCGGCAGGCCCGTGCACAGCCCCTGGACCAACGCATCCCGCAGAAAAGCCTTGGGCTGGTCGTTGCCTGCCGCACGCAGCAGCAGCACCTCGGCCCCCGGTCCATCGCCGAACAGGTCCACGGGCATGCGCTCGGGGAGCACCAGGCGGAAGGACTTCTGGGGAAAGCCCCGGGTGATGTTGCCGTGGATGCGCACACCGGTGGCGGCCTGCCACACCTCCGTACCGTCGGGCGCGATGATCTGCACCTGGCCGGCCCGCTCCCATTTCCGGCCACGGAACATGTAGTTGCCGGGATACTTCCACCAGCGTCCGTCACCCTCGAACAGCTCGCGCATCCGCGCATTGGGGTGCATCACCGCATGGCCGATCACATGGATGCCGATGTCGGGATCGAGCAGGGCGCCATCGTCCATGAGCAGTGACACCACCGGCAGCTCGCCATGATCGGTGAATAGCGTGGTGTGCATGCGCAGCGGTCCCGCACGTCCCACCTCGTCCACCTCCACCATGGTGGTGAGGTGCGCGGTGGGCTGGCCCGGCGCAGGGGGGCGCCATTGCACAGCCGAGGGTTCAGCCACCAGGCGGGCCGTATGCCGATGATCGGGGCGGGGCATCACGGGCACTGCACCAAGGGTGTGACGGCGCAGGGGCGCCCGCACGCCATCGGCCACCCACAGCTGCCCGCCGCCAGTGCTCCACACCTGCAGGCCGTTGGCGCTCTGGTGGGCATTGGCCGGGCTCACCACGGGCACCGGGCCGGCACTCCCGGGACGCACGCGCTCGGGGCGCAGGGACGCGGCAAGCCCTGCGGCACAGGCGGCGGCCAGCACCCAAGCCGGGAGACCCGCTCCCATCAGGCGACGATCGTTACGGCCGTGCAGCCGCATGCGCCCAACGGACCAGAAGGATGTAGGGGACGGCCAGGACGATCGTGGGCAGGGCGGCGCCCACCCCGCACCCCATGCCGAACACCAGGGCGCCCAACACCACGGTACGCGGCGCGGCCGGTGGTTCGGGCGTGCGCACCATCAGCGCCAGGGCGATCAGCGCCAGGGCGAGGGGCAGCTGGGTGCGCACAAAAGCCAGCGCGAGCGCGGCCAGCGCTGCCCACACCGCCAGTTCACGCGCCACGTGCACCGGGACCCTGGCCCCCACACGTCCGAGCGCGAAGGCCGCCAGTGCGGCCATGAGCATGGCGAACAGCTTGTTCGGCACATCGTAGACCGAAAAGTGCCCCATGTTGTCGAGGATGAAGCCCTTGATGTCCATCGAACGGGTTTGGGCCCGAAAGTAGGGAGCCCGCGCCGGCCGGAGCGCCTCCGCGATCCATCCATCCGTGGCCCATCCCCTACATTCGCCCTCCATGCACCCGAAGCGGATCGTTCTTTCCGCCCCCCTGCTGGCACTGGGCTTTGGGGCGATGGCCCAAGTGATGGTGCTGCAGACCGGCCAGCTCACCGTGACCGAAGGCACCACCATCACCCTGGAAGGCCCGCTCACCTGGCAGGTGGCACCGGCCGCCACCGTGATCAACGATGGCACCATCGACCTGGGGGCCACCGCCACACTGGCCGAAGCCCCCGGTGCCGCCATCACCGGCAGTGGCGCCGAGACCACCACCCGCACGCTGGACGGCCCGCTCGCCGGTGCGGAGCCCGGCGGACTGGGCCTCGCCTTCACCCATGACCAAGGCCTGGGCACGATCACGGTCACCCGGGGCCATACACCCATCACCACCCCATCGGGCAGCAGCATCGCGCGCTGGTTCGCGCTGGAGTGCGCCCCCGCGGAGGGCCTCGAGCTGGCGCTGCGGTATGACCCCACCGAGCTCAACGGCCTGGACCCGACCACTCTGGTGCTGCACCGCTTCGCGCCCTCCTCGGGCTACTGGCAGCCCCTGCCGGGCATCAGCGACATCGACGCGCACACCGTGACGGGCAGTGCCTCCGCACCTTGGGAGCGGCTCACGGCCTTCCATGCCGACATGACCACGGACGCGGGTGGTGCCCCCTCCACCCCCCTCACCGTCCGCGTTCACCCCACGATCACCACGGGGCCGGTGTGGATGGAAGCCCTCCAAGGGGTGCCGATCACGCGGGTGGAGCTGTTCGACATCGCCGGTCGCCGGCACGCCGTGGAAGTGGCGCTGACGGGCAGCACCGCCCACATGGACATCGGCCATTTGGGGGCCGGCGCCTATGTGTTGCGGATCAACGGGGAGAGCAGCCATCGCTTGGTGAAGCCATGAGGAAAGCCGTCATCATCCTGTCCTGTGCACTGACCATCGCCGCGCATGGCCAGTGGGAAGTGCCCGTGCCCGTGGTGCTGGGGGGGGCCACCACCGAAGACCGCCAGGTGACCGGCCTGGCCCATCCCGTGGCACCCGATGCCGGCATGAGCGTGGCCGCCGTGCGCGGTATGGCCGTCAGCTTCACCGAGGTGAGCGGGACCGGAGTGATGGTCGGCGCCCTCTCCCCCGCGCCACCTGCCTACACACCCGGCATGCTGGTGACCATCGTACCCACTGCGGGGCACCATGCCGGCGCACAACTCGACCTCAACGGCCTGGGCCCGGTGCCCGTGATGAAAGGCACCGGCGTGCCATTGGACAGCGCGGACCTGGTCGTGGGTGTGCCCGCCCGCCTGCTGTACAATGGCGAGGCCTTCGTGGTGGTGAGCCACGTGCCCCGGCGCTGCCCGGCCGGCTTTGTGGCCCTCTCGGGCCAGACCTGCATGGAGGAGACCGCGCGGGAACCAGCGGACCTGCTCACGGCGAGCACCACGTGCGCGGCCATCGGGGGGCGGTTGTGCCGCTTTGCGGAGTGGATCGCCGCGTGCACCCAGTGGCCGGGGTTCGAAGCCGCGATCACCGAGGGTGAACTCGTGGACAGCGCCGCCAACCACGCCGACCGGGTGAAGACCATGGGCGTGGGAAGCAACAGCCTCAACGACGAGGGCACGGGCTGTGGGTTCGGCGCGTATGCCCTGGTCAGTGACCCTCGACCCTTTCGTTGCTGCCTGAGCCGATGAGACGCGTTTTGCTGAGCATCACCCTGTTGACAGCCACGGCTTCACTGGCCCAAGTGGAGCTGACCACGCCCCTCGTGCTCACCGGCCCCGAAGGTCAGCGAGCTGTTCACGGCCTCTCGGACCCCTCCGACCCCACCGCATTGGTCAACGTGGGATGGGCCGTGAGCGGCGAGGCCACATGGGCGCAAGCCGCGATGGTGGGTGACACGGTGGTGCTCGCTCAGTCACTGGCCGGCACCGTCGCCGAGGGGCAGTTGCTCCACTTCGTGCTTCCGGTGGACCTGACCCCCGACCTGCATATCCGCTACGGCAACAGCCCGGCCCTGCCTTGGCGCCGGGGCGATGATGAACCCCTGCCACTGGGCGGTCTCGCCGCCGGTACGGTGTGCGAGGTGCTCCATTACGGCGGGCGGTACCTGCTCACCGGCCCCGCCTTCCGCAGCTGCCCCACCCAGGCCATTGCGGTGAACGACCGGTTCTGCATCGACGTGGACGAGGGCGCTGTGACCGCGATGCCCGAGGCGGTGGCGATCTGTACGGCCAAAGGCGGGCGCCTGTGCAGCTGGGGCGAGTATGTGGCCGCGTGCAACACCCGTCCCGAGCTTACCGGCATGTTCAACAATTGGGAATGGGTCGATGACACGGCCAACCACACCCATACGTTCGGCCAGGTGGGGCGCCAGACATGCATGAGCCAGCGATCGGCCAATGCCAGCCCCAACAACCACGGCGCGGTGCGTTGTTGCTACACCCGACCATGAAGAGCCGCCTATTCCACCCCCTGTCCTGGTGCCTGGGCTGCCTGCTCAGCATGCCGCTCATGGCCCAGGTGCACGTGGACCGGCCGATCCACCTCCAAGGCCCCGAGGCCGGGGATCGGCAGGTGCTGGGCCTGCCCGCCACCATCGCCCCCACGGCCGCGCTGAGCGCCGCACTGGAACAGAGTGGAGCCCATCGGCACGTGCAGGTGGACGGCGCCGCGGTGTGGTCCGTTTCCGTGCCCGGACTGAGCGACGCGCCCGTGGCCGGCACCCAACTCATCATCACTTTGGGCGCACCGGCCGCGAACACGGACGCCCTCCTTGTGAACGATCACGGGCCGTACCCGATCACCCTGGGCGATGATGGTCCGTTGCCTGCCCTTCCCACCGGCGCCGTGCTCTCGCTGGTGTTCGACGGCGACCGCTTCCACGTGATGAACGGCACGGTGCGGCAGCCGCGGTCCTGTCCGGAGAACACGGTTGCCGTGGACGACATGTTCTGCATCGCGCCGAACGAGCATCCGCAAGGCGCCACCGGCCTGTTCCCCGCGATCATGGCCTGCCACGAGGCGGGCATGCGCCTGTGCAGCTGGGGCGAATGGCTCATGGCGTGCCAGCAGCGCGAGGCGTTGGGGCTCAATGCCATGACGGGGAACTGGGAGTGGACGGACGACATGGCCAACGAGGACCTGGGCGCACGGATGGTGGGCCAGTTCAATTGCACATCGGCCAGCGCCGGGCACGTGCTGAACCAGAACCGTCCGTTCCGTTGTTGCTACTCGCGCTGACGGGCCGCCGCGGCCAGTTCACGCAGCACCTCCACATGCCGTTCGGCCACACCGGCCCAGTTGAACATGGCATGCGCACGGTCGTACGCGGCGATGCCCATGGCCCGGCGCTGCTCCACCGGCAGGGCGACGAAGCGCTTCACGGCCTGGTACAGGGCCTCCGCATCGCCGGGGGGCAACAGCGCGCCATGCACACCGGTCTCCACCAGTTCGGCACACGCGCCCACATCGCTCACGATGATGGGACGCGCGCGGGCCATCGCTTCCAGTACCACCGTGGGCATGCCCTCGAAGCGGGTGGGCAGCACCAGTGCATCGCAGGTGGCCTGTCGGTGGAAGAGCTCGGCATCGTCCACCCGTCCCAGCAGTTGCACATTGGCCGGCAGACCAGCGGCCTGGTAGTGGGCCAGCAGCGGACCATCGCCCGCGAGATCGAAGCCCACCGGCACCCCTTCGGCATCCAGGCGCCGGGCCACGTCCATCAACACATCGAGGCCCTTGTTGAACGCGAACCGCCCCACGAAGAGCAGGCGCAACGGCCCTTCGTGCGCGGTGTACGGAGCAGGGGCATCGGGCACGTCCACCGCATTGGGCAGCACCACCACGCGTTGGGCGCCCAGTTCGGTGAGGATGGGCGTGAGCTTGCCACCCAGCGACACGGTACACGCCGCACGCCGCGCCACCTGCTGTACCACCCACCGGAAGGGCATGCCGATCAACCGGTCGCGGAGGGTGAGGCCTTGGAACATCTCCAGGCCATGCGGGTGGAACATCAGCCGGTCGGCGATGGCATCCATGCCCTGCCACACGCAGAAGCCTTGGGCCAGCACCGCATCCGGACGCAGCTCGGCCACGGCACGGGCCATGCGCCCGCTGTACCGCCACATTTCGCGCAGGTAGAGCCGGGCGGGATCGATGCCGGGCACCGATACCTCGTTCACTCCGGAAGCCGGATCGAACACACGGGCGTCGTGGGGATGGAGCACGGTGACCCGTACGCCATCGATGCGGGCCATGTGCCCGGCCAGCAGACGGGTGTGGCGTTGCATGCCCCCCATGGCATGGGGGAAGACGCCATCCGTGCAAAGGGCTATGTGCAGAGGGGCGGCCACGGGTCGCAAAGATGCCCCGGGGATCCTTGCCGCACGAAATGGCAGCGTAAATTCACACCGCCCTGCTTCCAGATCCCATTCGTGTCGCCATCGTCATACCGTGCCACAACGTCGCCCCATGCGTGGAGCGGGCGGTGGCCGGTGCGCTTGGCCAGACCCATCCGGACGTGGAGGTGATCGCCGTGGACGACGGCAGCACCGACGATACGCTGGCCGTATTGCAAGCCCTGAAGGAGCAGCATCCCGACCGCCTGACCGTCATCGCCCAGGCCCACGCGGGTGCCGGCGCCGCACGCAACGCCGGCATGGCCGCAAGTACGGGCACCTATCTTCAGTTCCTCGACGCGGACGACACGATCCACCCCGAGAAGATCGCCCACCAACTGCGGCTGGCCAAGGCCGAAGGGGCGGACGTGGTGATCGGAAGTGCGGCGGTGTATCCGGTGCACGGCGGGATGCGGCATGAAGTGCAGCGGGTAACGGGCCGCGATCCCTGGTTCGCGCTGATGGCCCATGCACTGGGGCGCACCTCCCAGCACCTCTGGCGCCGCAGCGCCGTGGAAGCGGTCGGCGGCTGGGAGGGTGCGTTGCGAAGCAGCCAGGAGTACGAACTGCTCTTCCGCATGATGCGCGCCGGGGCCCACCTGGTGTTCGACGCGGCGGTGCTCACCGACATCCACCAGCGGCCGGACGGCATATCGGGATCGAACCTGGTGGGCAACCTGGTCCGGAACATCGAGCTGCGCACACGCATACTGGACCATCTCCGCAGCCTGAACGATGGCCGCGACCTGCAGCCCTACATCCAAGTGTTGTTCGACTGTGTGCGCGACCTCTGCAACCGCGCCCCCAACGAGGGCCGGCGCATGCATGATGCCCTCATTCCCCCCGACTTCCGTCCCATGCCGAGCACGGCCACCGGGCGTGCCTATGTGACGGCCCACCGGGTGCTGGGCTTCCACCGCACGGAAAAGCTCCGCGCCCTGCTGCGCAAACGCTGACGGAGCAAGGCGGTCAGCGCAATGCGGCCAGGTCCTCCTTCAGCAGCGTGGCCACTCCTTCATCGATCCCCCAGCGGGGCTCCCAACCGGTGACGCGCTTCAGCTTGGTCACATCGGCCAGCAGGTGCATGCGCTCCACGCGACGCACCCGGGCAGGGTCCACCTCGATGGTGAGCGGTTCGCCCAGCTGGCGCGCGAAGGCCTGCACGATCTCGCGCACACTGTATTCGATCCCCCGCCCGATGTTGAACACCTCGAAGCCCTGCACACCCACGGCCAGCAGGGCCTCCATGGCGCGGGCCATGTCCTCCGTGTGGATGAAATCGCGCTTGGGGTCGAGGTTGCCCAGACGCAGTGTGCGGGCGCCCTCGAGCACCTGGCGCTGGATCTCGGGGATCAGGTGCGGGTTGGTCTCGTTGGGCCCGAAGGCATTGAAGAAGCGGCCCACGATGGTGGCGATCCCCGAACGGGCGTGAAAAGCCTCGGCGATGCGTTCGGTGGCCAACTTGGTGGTGCCGTAGATGTCGACCGGACCAATGGGGTGCTCCTCGCTGATGGCGCCGTCCATGATGGGATAGACCGCCGCGGTACTGGCCACGAAGACCTGGCGCACACCGGGCACGGCGGCGCAGGCGTCCAACACGCTCACCGTGCCGTTGATGTTGATGTCCGCGGCCTCCACCGGAT
Organism: uncultured Chryseobacterium sp.; assembly: GCA_964464935.1. Lineage (GTDB taxonomy): Bacteria > Bacteroidota > Bacteroidia > Flavobacteriales_F > PHOS-HE28 > PHOS-HE28. Next base: position 14,770 of record CAYXKE010000041.1, on the reverse strand, counting down.
GCTGGTTGCAGTACGGGATGAAATGCACGGCGGCCAGGTGCAGCACCTCCTGCGGACGCACCTGCTCGATCGTGCGCTGCACCGCGGCCCGGTCACGGATGTCCGCCTGGTGGAAGCGCTCGTCCGGCACGCGGGCCAGCTCGCGGCGGCCGAAGGACAGGTCATCGAGCACATGGACCAGATGACCAGCGGCCTGCAGGCGATCCACCAAGGCCGAACCGATGAAGCCCGCGCCCCCGGTGATCAACACGATCTTGGACATGGCGCGAAAGTAGGGCTTCCCCTCCGGAGCCGAAGACGGACCGGCCATACCTTGCGGCCGCTACCCGCATGCGCGTATCGGTCATCATCCCCTGTTACAATGTGGAGGCCTACGTGGGCCGTGCCGTGGAGAGCGCACTGGCGCAGACCCATTCCGACCTGGAGGTGATCGCGGTTGACGACGGGAGCACGGACGGCACCCTCGCCATCCTGCAGGAGCTGCAAGCCCGGCACCCCGACCGCATGCAGGTGATCGCCCAAGCCAACGCCGGCGCTTGCGCGGCCCGCAACGCCGGGCTGGAGCGGAGCACCGGCCATTACCTGGAGTTCCTGGACGCCGACGATGTGATCCATCCCACCAAGGTGGCCCACCAGTTGGCTTTGGCGGCGTCACACGACCACCCCGAGTTGATAGCGGGCAGCGCCACCATGCGTTCGCCCGAGGGGGACGTGCTGCGCCAGGAGGTGCTGGGCACCACCCCGCGCGACCCGTGGTTCGAACTGATGCGGCATGGCCTGGGCGGATCGCCCCAGAACCTGTGGAAGCGCAGCGCCGTGGCCGAGGTGGGCGGCTGGGACGAGTCCCTGCGCAGCAGTCAGGAGTACGACCTGATGTTCCGCATGATGCAACGCGGCGCCCGGGTGGTCATTGACGACGCCCTGCTCACCGACGTGTACCTGCGGAAAACGGGCTCGATCTCGCAAGGCCGTCAGGACCGCAATTGGGAACGGTTCATCGACCTGCGTGTGCGGATCCTCGACCACCTCGCGCGGGTGAAGTCACCGTCCGCGCTGGAACCGTACCGCCAGGTGCTTTTCGACAGCATCCGCACGCTCTATCCGCACGCCCCGCAACGGGCCTCGGAGCTGTACCGCACGCATCTGCGCGGTTTTACGCCGCAGCGTTCACCTGCCACGGGGGCCGGCTACCTGTTGCTGCATCGGATACTTGGCTTCAGCTGGGCCAATCGTCTGCGCCATCTGCTGCGTTGAACCGCGCGTGGCCCCGGCGTGGGGGCTCACAGGCACACCGCGTGGTAGAGCAGCATGTTCACCCCCCGGATGCGCACGGGCAGGGTGTTGAAGTAGTACGATGCGCGGAAGCAGCGCCGCCGGAACCCGCCCATGTCGCGCTGGATCGCCGGGGTCATCAACAGGGCGATCAGGGTGCGGCACTGCTCGTCATCCACCCAGCCCACCTTCCGGCCATGGAGGATCTGCACGTACGTGCGGTAGATGGTCCCGAACAGGAGGCTGGAACGCCCGGTGTCCACGGCGCGGTCCCGGAACTTGTCGTAATACAGCACCGCCGCGCGGGTATAGGCGTTGAGCAGGTCGTAGGGCCGGAGCACCTTCCGGTCCTCGTCGATCCGGTAGAAGCAGTCCGGCGCCCCGGCGATGGTGCCGTAGTGCAGGTCCGGGCGGAAGAGTGCGTTGGTGTGGAACTCCACGTCCTGGTGGCGGGCGAAGCGTTCATCGAAGCCACCGAGCGACCGCACGAACGAACGGCGCCAGAGCGGCTGCATCACCTGCCACGGCAGATCATGGCGCAGGAAATCGTCCAAGGGATCGCGCGACGTGGGCGCCCATCGGTCCTTCCCATCACCCGGCTTGCGGTGGAAGACCTCCATGGGGGCCACCACCATGTCATGATCCCCCTGCACGGCATGGGCGAGGCGGTGTTCCAGGCAATGCGGCGCCAGCACGTCGTCCGCATCAAGGAACATGAGGTGCTCCCCCCGGGCCATCTCCACGCCCAGGTTGCGGCAGCGGTTGGCCCCGGCGTTCTTCTCCTGCAGCACGGGCCGGATGCGGGGATCACGTGCCGCATGGGCCACGATCGCCTCTCGCGTGCCGTCGGTGCTGCAGTCGTCCACGAAAAGCATCTCCCAATTCGTGTGGGTCTGGGCCTGCACGGAAGCGATCATCTCGTCCAGGTAGCGCACCTTGTTGTACCCCGGCACCACGATGGATACGAGCATGTCCCGCATCTCCGGTCGCTGGGGCGGCGCACCACCGCGCAGGAATGTGCGGGGGGCGTCCAGATGCCGCAACACCTCCTTGTACTGGGCGTTATGGGCCGCCTTGGTGAAGAGTGCCTCGGCCACCGCACGCGTATGGCGCCGTTGGTCGGGCGTGGGTCGTTCCAGGTCGGGGATCGCGTCGCCGACACCGAGCACGGTGCCGAGATCACACTCCCGCACCAGTGCCGAGAGATCGCCCACGGTATCGGAGATGATCACGGGCAGGCCGGCGCCCAGGTACTCGGCGAACTTCGTGGGCGACGCCACGCGGTTGGTCACACATTCGTGCCGGAGCATCAGGCCGTGGTCGCATTCGGACAGCAGCGCGTGCACCTGCTCGTGGGGCACGAAGAGCCGCTCGACCTGCGCGGGAAATGCGTTCCGCAGCGCGTCGATCGTGGCGTGTTCAGCGCTGAGGAAGAGCACGCGGCGATCCGGGCCATGGGCGAGCCATTCCCGGAGCCGGTCGTACTGGTGCTCCATGGACTGCCAGCCCACCACCGTGCCGGAGTAGACCAGCACCACATCGTGCGGCCCCCAGCCGAACCGGGCGCGCAGGCCGACTGTGCCGGGCACACCCTTGTTCCGCTCGCTGGTCCATGTGCATGGGATGACCAGGTGCTTCGGGTGGGCATGGCCGTGGCGTTCGCGCCAGTAGTCCACCAGGGCGTGGCTCACGGCGATGCGCAGATCGACACCGTTCAGCACAGTGCGCTCCAGCTCGGGCATGTCGTTGACCAGCTGGGCGTCGTCCACCACGGGGAATTCCTCCCACTCGGCCGCGTAGGCCGTGCGGGCATCGAAGCACACCGCCCGGAGCAACCCGCGTCGTCGCATGCGCAGACCGAGTGCCGCGGCGAAAACACCGCGGGCGATCACGCCACTGGGCCTGAGCCATCGGAACAGAACAGCCAGGGGCAGGGAATTGAGGCGCCAGTTGCGTGCGTGGGGCACCATGGGCCACACCACCGCCCCGGGGCAGTGCGCGCGGATGGCCCGGCGCGTGGCCCAGAAGCGGCGCAGGGACACCAGTGCCACCAAGCGCACGGGCGGGCCGCCGAGGGTGTTGAGGTGGGCCACCACGTCGGTGACCTGGCTCCAGTACACGCCCGAAGGCTGGTCGTTATAGGTGAGGTAGATGATCACAGCACCTGCTCCAAAATGTCCAGGACTCGTTCAGTGGCATGGCCGTCCCACAACGGGGGCACATCGCCGCGCTTGAAACGCCCGCTCTCGATGCGTTCCACCGCCTCGCGGATGGCGGCATCGTCCGCAGGCACCAGCTCGTTGCTGCCGATGGTGACCGTGCTGGGGCGCTCCGTATTGGGCCGCAGCGTGAGGCATGGCACCCGCCGGTAGGTGCTCTCCTCTTGGATCCCGCCGCTATCGGTGAGTATGAACGCGCAGGTGGCGATCAGCTTTTGGAAGGCGAAGTAGTCGAGCGGTTCGGTGAGCACCAGGTGGGGCAGGGCGCGCAGGCGGTCCTCCAGGCCGAACGCGGTGATGTTCTTGCGGGTGCGCGGGTGGATGGGGAACACCACGCGGCGGCGGGCGGTGATGTGGCCGATCAGGTCGAGCAGCGCGGCGAGGCGTTCGGGATGGTCCACCGTGGCGGGGCGGTGGATGGTCATCAGCACATGGCCGCCCGTGCCCAGGCCGAGCTGGTCCAACACCGGCGATGCATCCACCTGCGGGCCATGGGCCACCAGCGTGTCGATCATGGTGTTGCCCACGAAATGCAGGTTGTTGCCGCGGTCCAACCCCTCCTTGCGCAGGTTGTCCAGCCCGCTCTGTTCCGTGACGAAGTGGTGGTCGGCCAGGTGGTCGGTGAGCACGCGGTTGTGCTCTTCGGGCATGGTGCGGTCGAAGCTGCGGAGACCGCTCTCCAAGTGGGCCAGGCGCACACCCATCTTGTTGGCGGTGATGGCCGCGGCGAGTGTGCTGTCCACATCGCCCACCACCATCACCATGTCGGGCCGTTCATCGGCGATCACCGGCTCGAGTTCGCGCATCACCGCGGCCATCCGGGTGTTGGGGCTGCCCGCGCCGATGTTCAGGGCCCGATCGGGCCGCAGGCCGAACTGATCGAAGAAGACATCGGTCATGTTGGCGCTGAAGTGCTGGCCCGTGTGCACGATGCGCACGTCCAATCCACCGCGTTGCGCCGCACAGGACTTGAATCGGGTCACCTTGATGAAGTTGGGCCGGGTGCCCACGACGATCAGCAATCTGGCCATGCCTCAAGTGGAGCGGGTGGCGATGATGTACTCGGCGCTGGTGGTGTCGCTCACCTTCCGGGCCGGTGCACCGGCGATGGTGCAGTGCCCCTCGGGGAACGACCGGCTCACCACACTGTTGGCCCCGATGGCGATGTTGTCCCCGATGACAATGTCGCCGAAGATCTTGGCGCCGGAGCCGATGTAGCAGTTATCGCCCAAGCGGGGCACCCGCTCCTCCCGGCCAGGCCGCGTACCGATCACCACCCCCACGTGGAGGCGGCAGTTGGCCCCCACGCGGACCTCGGGATGGACCACGATGGTGCCGCGGTGGGCGATGGACAGGCCGGGGCCGAAGACGTTGAGCGGGATCTCGAACCCGCAGCGCACGCTCTGCCGGTGGAAGCGCCACGACCAGTACTTGTGGAGCAGCCAGCCGATGGGACCGCGGCGGCAGTTCATGTAGTACTCCGTGTAGCGCAGCAGCCGCTGGAAGCGCCAGACCTCATCATAGAGCGAAGGACGACCACTGCGCTTGAGCTGGGCCCGGTCCGCTTCCAGATAGGCACGAAGGTCCTTGCGCGATCGGATCATGGCGGGTTCTCCCAAGCTGCGGAAGGACTTGGGACAATGGGCTGCGCAATGTACAGCCCTCAGGAAGAACAGCGTGGACGGAGGCTCAGGGCAGCAGTTGCGGCATCCGGGCGAAATTCCGCTCGGCGGCGAAGTGGTCCGCCCACCACTGGCGCACGGCGGCCCGGGCCTCGGCGGTGCACCAGCGCGCGGCTTCCGGCCCATCGATCAGGGCGGCCAGCCGGTGTTCATCGATATCCGCAGGCAGCAGGATGCCGGCCTCCGGTGCGAGCAGCTCGCTCACCCCGCCCACATCGCTGCCCCATACCGGGATTCCGAAGCCGATGGCCTCCATCAGCGCCACCGGCACGCCTTCGTGCGCGCTCAGATGCAGGAACAGGTCCACCGGAACGGACTTGTACCACGCCATGACCTGCGGGGGCGGCACGTTGCCCATCAACCGCACGGTGATGTGGCCCGGCAGGCGCCGGACCAATGCCTCCAACGCTCCGCGATCGGGCCCGTCGCCGAAGTGGGTCCACTCCACGGGCCGGCTTACATGGGCCAGCGCGCGCGCGATCAGGTCCACCCGTTTTGGGGGACGCAGGTAGGCGCAGCTGGCGATGCGCAACGTATCGGCAGGGCTCCACGGCCCGGGCCCCAGGTCGGGCGAGCCGAGATAGCTCAGCGCCACCTTGTCCGCATGGTGCGGGAAACGCTCCTTCAGGTAACGCACACCGTCCTGCGAGATGGCGATCACGCGGTCCACACGCTCCATCTGCCAGGCGCGGAAAGGGATCCGCCCGTGGGCCCGCCGCTCGGCGAAAAGATCGGAGCGATGGGCCATGGTGGCGAACCGCAGTTCGGGATGGCGCTCCTTCACCAGCCCCAGCACGTTGACCCAATCCTCCATCCACGCGGCAAGCACATGCACCTGACCGGGGCGGTAGTGCGGCATCAGCCCGGCGATGACGCGATCGCGCTTGTACATCAGCTGGCGCACATGGCTCAGCGCGTGGGCCGGGTGCCCGCCGCCGCGGCGATGGCGCCACGCCCGGAGGATGGAGGGGGCCTGGCGCAGGCTGTCCACCTTCGGCAGGGAGCGATAGGCATCGTCCCACAGGTGCACCAGCTCCACGCCACCAGGCATTTCCGCCCGACCCTCGCCGCGGAACATGGGGACCACGCGCACCCGGTCATAGTGTCGGGCCCACACGGTGAGGGCGGTGTGCAGGAAAGCCTCCCCGCGCCCTTCGGGGAACTGCCGCGTGAACAACCACAACTCCTTCATGCCGATGTGCCATTGCCCCGGCCGCCCATGCGGGACCGCACCAGGTAGTACCACCGCCGCAGGTCCATGCGCCCGCCGCGTGCCCGATAGGCCCGCACCACATCCCATCCATGCGCGGGCAGGTGGTGGAACAGGGCGTCCCACGCGCGGTCCAGCTCCCTGCGCATGGCCGAAGGATCCGTCCAGCGCGTACGGTCGTTCCATGCGGCGATGAGGTCCGAACGGTCGCGGAAGGCATGCACCAGTGCCGCATCGATCACCGGGGGCATCACCTGGCGGCCCATGGCGTGGAGGATCCGGTCCTGCGGGCCGTCCAGGGGCAGGCCCAGCTCGCGGCACACCCGTTCGATGAGGGGGCCCAGTACCGCGGCGCGATCGTTCGTGTACGACACCCCCTGCGGTCCGTGGCGGTAGGTGACCAGTTGCTCGGGCAGATTGGCGAATCGCGTGTGGCGGGCCAGGCGCACCTGGAAGAGCCAGTCCTCCCCCACCCGAGGCCACGCTGGGTCATAGTTGAGCCCGTGGGCGCGCAGGACCGCGGTGCGGTACACGCTCGTGGGCTGGAACACCGCCACGCCGAACACCAGCCGGGCCCGCAGATCAGCGTCATCGGTGGGTCGATGGCGCGCGGTGACCGTGTCGCCCACGACGCGCATCGAGCTGCCCAGTACGCCCACCTCGGGATGCGCATCGAGCCAGGCCACCTGCCTGCGCACGCGGTCGGGCATGAGCACATCATCGGCATCCACCCGCACGATGTACGCGCCGCGCGCCAGGGCCATCGCATGCGCCGCCGCACCCGCAGGCCCCCGGTTCTGCGCCAAGACCTCCACCCGCAGACGAGGATCGTCATAGGTGCGCAGTACCGCGAGGCTGTCGTCCGTGCTGGCATCGTCCACGGCGATCACCTCCATGTCGGTGAACGATTGGGCGAACACACTGTCCAGACAGGCGCGCAGAAAAGGCGCCTTGTTGTAGACGGGGATCACCACGCTGACCTTCATGCGGTGATATGGCGCCATTTGCGGCGCAGGCGGAAGGCCCACCAGCCGGGCACGGCGAGCTCCTCGTCCAGCCGGGCCAGCCAGGTGCGTTGTTGGTCGTCCAGATCAGTGGGCTGCAGGGCCACGTTCCGGCGGAAATGGCGCATCATGTGGAACTGCTCCGCGCTGAAGATGTGGTGGTACCACTTCAGCAGGAAGTACACGGTCATGCGGCGTACGCGGTCATGCTGCTCCGCGCCCACCTCGATCGGGCGCAGGTCGTGGGGCCAGCCATGGGCCATGGTGAGCACTTTCGCCAGGTCGGGCGATCCACTCCGGATACACAGGCCATGGAGCACGCCGGCCAGTTCATTGCGGAAGGCGTGCCCGGCCGTGGTGGTCTTCGTGTCGGCGTGGCGTCGGAACACGGCCAGCGGCACCTGCTCCAGGCGTACTGCGGCGGTGCCGGCGTGGAACAGCACGCGCAGCCACAGCTCGTGGTCCATCACATGGTGCAGCGCGGGGTCCACGCCACCCACGGCACGCACCACGTCCATGCGGAAGAACGTGCTCTGTTGATTGATGATGGGCGCGATGAACCAGCGTTCCGGGTCGCCGGGGTCATCGATGGGCGAGACCTTGTCGATGCCCATGCCCTGCACGATGCGTTCACCGCCGTACACCACCAATGCCGGGTCCGCGGCGAAGGCCTCGGCCACGCGCTTCAGTGCGCCCGGCAGCAGCATGTCGTCGCTGTTGATCCAGCCGAACACATCACCGGTGGCGTGGGCCAGCCCCTTGTTGATCGCAGCGCTCTGTCCGCCATCGGGCTCACTGCACCACCAGGCGATGTGCGGGGCATGGCGCCGGATGATCTCCACCGAGCCGTCCGTGCTGCCACCATCCACCACGATGTGTTCCACCTCCACCCCTTGCTGCTCATGGACGGAGCGCAGGCATTCCTCCAGGAAGGGCGCCTGCATGAAGCTGGGGCTGATGATGCTGATGCGTGGCGGCATGGGATCAGGGAACATGGCGCTCCATCACCGCCGAATATATCCCGGCCACCTGCGCGGCGAGGTGGGCCGTGGTATGCGCCACCACCGGCGACCGTAGGGCCTCCGCGCCCATGCGCTGCGCCCGATCGGGCTCGTTCACCAGCTGCCGCATGTGGGCCACGAGCGTGTCGGGGTCATCGTACAGCAGGCCATCGCGCCCGTGGGCGACCAGCTCGGGCGTGCCGCCGGACCGATGGCCGATCACCGGCAACCCGGCGGTGAGCGCTTCCGCAGTGACCCGACCGAACGCCTCATGGCGCGAGCACATCAACAGGCAGTGGGCATCGTGGTAGAAGGGCGCGGGATCGGGGATGTAGCCGGTGATCCGCACCTGTTCCTCCAGATGCAAGGCCGCCACGCGTTCGCGCACAGCGGAATCATCGCCCCCGCCCACCAAGGTGAGCTTCACGGGCAGCCCTTCGTCGCGCAGGCGGGCGATGGCTTCCACGGCCTCCACCTGGCCCTTCGCGCGATGGAAGACGCCCACGAGGAGGAAATGGAACGGTGTGGGGTTGCGCCAGCGCTCGCCGGCGCGGGCGGCGAGGGCGATGCGCTCGGCGTCGGTGTGGACCGCATTGGGCACCACCTGGATGGGCAGCTGCCCGGCGGAACGGCTGGGCACGGCACGGCGCACGGCATCGGACACGGCGATCACCGCGTCGGCCGCGCGGAGGCGCCGGGTGAAACCGCGGAGACCGCCGTCGGGCACGAAGCCGTAGTGCGCACCGATCATCTCGCGCATGTGCCACACCCACGGACGGCGCAGCGCCGCGGACAGCCCGGGCCCCAGACCGACCACCGTGCTGTTCACATGCACCAGGTCCACCGCCCAGCGCCGTGCATGCTCCACCAGCAGCGGCAGAGCGGATGCGTTCGCGCGTTCGCGCGTTTCCGCACGCCGTTGGTAGCCCAGCCACTGCGACACCCGGTGATGGGCGCCGCCCATGTACACCCGCTGCCCCACCCAGGGTTTCCACGCCACCACGGCATGGGGAATGGCGAGGCGATCGAGCTCATCGATCAGCGGACCGGACATGGCCAGGAGCACGTGGGGCTGCACCCCGTGGCCGTCGCGCAGGGCCCGCATCATGTCGAGCAGGCTCCGATTCGCGCCGTATCGCTCGGCGTAATGGGTGAGATAGGCCACACGCATGGCGGTCAGCCCACGGCTTCCATCAGAACGTCCTGCAAACGGGCAAGGCTCATCGACCGGTCGAGATGGGCGGTGACGAAGGCACGCCCCTGCGCGCCCATGGCCGCCGCCGTCGCCGGCTCATCGATCATGCGCCGCATGTGATCGGCCATGCCCTGCACATCGTGCTCATCCACCAGCAGGCCCCGATCGCCATGCGCCACCACATCGGGAATGCCCGCATGACGCGTGGAGATCACCGGGAGACCGGTGGCCATGGCCTCGATGATGGCCACGGGCGTGCCCTCATGATCATTATCGGCCGCCACCACGCTGTGCTGCACGAAGGCGCGCGCCTTCCGCATGGCCTCGGCGATGACCTCCGAACCGGCCCGGCCGGCCAGCCGCACGGCACCGGACAAACCGTTCTCCTCCACGAAGCGGGTGCATTCGGGCAACAACTGACCATCGCCGTACATCACCAGGCGCGCCTCGGGGCGCTCGGTCCATACCCGGCGGAATGCCTCCAGCGTGGTGAGCGGGGCCTTCTTCGGAGTGAACCGGCCGACGGCGACGAACTCGGGCGGGGCCTGCGCCGGAGATGCCGAGGAGAACCGTTTGGTATCCACGCCATAGATGATCGTGACCAGCTTCTCCGGCGGTGCGCCCAACGCGATCAGCTGGCGACGCATGTGCGCGCTCACCACCACGATGCGGCGCGCCACCGCGAACGCCGCCCGGTAGCCATCGTTCTGCTGGATGTAGCGGGCCATGTACGCATCATGGCCGTGGAAATGCACCACCAGCGGCACGTTCGCGCGTCGACACACATCGGCCAGTTGTTGACCGGTGGTGCCGTACTCCGCCAACAATACCTGCACTTGCCGCCGGCGCAGTTCCGCCGCGATCCGGGCGCGCACCAGCGCATTGAGGCGGCCACCATACGGCAGGGCGCACAGGCGGTCCACCGCACGCGCCGCACCGGACAAGGCCACCCAGGGCCGCCCATCGTCCTTGCGCGCGGGCAGCTCACCGTCGAAAAGGCACATGTCCACGGTGCGCAACCCCTCCAGATGTTGCTGGATGAAAGTCTCGACCGTGCGGGGTGTGGCCGGATGGGAAACGGCTATTCGGAGGTCCATCCCTGGCAATGGGCCGGCAAGATACCCGTTGGGCGTGGGTCGGGCGCTGGGTCGACGGTGCGGATGGCCTCCCGCCTACCGCCCCCCCAGGGCGCGGCGAAGCTGACCGCGCAGCAGGTAATTGAGCCGGGTCCATCGATCACCGGGCACCAGGCGCAGATGGGCCAGCGCGGCGGTCCAACTCCGATCGGCCAGGCGATAGTAGGTCTGGCACAGGCGATCCATCACGTGCGCATCGAACCGTTCCGGAGTGCTGAAGCCCCGCTCCCGGTTCCAACGACGCAGGTGCTCCGCCCAGCGCACCATGGCCCGTACATGCCGGGCCTCGGGGCGCTGCGGCCGATCGCCCAACAGCAGGAGATGATCATCGGCCGCGGTGGGCCCGCCGCCCACCTCGAGCATGGTCAACAGCCGCGGCACCATGTCCCCGAACTTCTCCCGCACGCTCTTGCCGCGGGTGCTGTTGTGCGCTCCCCGGCGGTACATGATCACCGGCTCGGGGATGTTGCCCAGCTCCGCATGACGGGCCACCGATGCCCAGAAGAGCCAATCCTCGCCTGTGCGCGGCCATTCGTCGCGATAACGGATGTCATGCTTGCGCAGCAGGGAAGTGCGCAGGATGCTGCCCCCTTGGGACACCGGCACATCGAAAAGGAGCAAAGCGCGACAGGCCTTGTCCTCCGCCGGGAAGCTCCACATGCGATCCTCATCACCGAACATGCGCACCCCGCCGCCGCTGGCGCCCACCCGCGGGTGTGCGTCCATGTAGGCCACCTGGAGCTCCAGGCGACGCGGCATCATGATGTCATCGGCGTCGATCCGGGCGATGTACTCCCCTTGGGCCAGGTCCATGGCGCGCTGCACGGCACCGGCGGGCCCCAGGTTGTGCGGCAGGGCCACCACCCGCAGGCGCGGATCGGTGTAGGCGCGCAGGATCTCCAGGCTGTTGTCCGTGCTCTTGTCGTCCACCAGGATCAGCTCGAAGTCGCTGAACGTCTGCGCCAGGATACTGTCCACGCATTCGCGCAACCACGGCGCCTTGTTGTACACGGGCACGACGACACTGACCTTCATCGGGAGGACTTTCCGCCGCCCCGCAGGGCGGTGGCCAGGAGATAGCGCCAGCGGTCGGGCCGACGGTCGCGGCTGAGGCGGAGGTGGGTGAACCCGGCCGCGGTCGATCGGTCGGCCAGCCTGAAGAAGAGCCGGTCCCACCGCCGCTGCACCTCCCTCCCAAGCACCACAGGCGTATCGGGGTCGAGGTGGCGCACACGCCGGATCAATTCATCACACCAGGCATGGAGGCGCTTCACCCGCTCCGATGTCGGAGGAGCCGTATGCAGATCGTGCAGCATGAGCTGCAGCTCCAGCTCCTCCTCGGACAAGGGGATGCCGAACTTCTCGAACACCACGCGGTAGAGAACGGCGCGGTCCACCATGGGGTCACGGCCATGGCGCATATTCTGCTCGCCAAGGCGGTGGCGGGTGAGCTCCTTGGGCAGATTGGCGAAGCGAGTGGCGCGCGCCAGATCACAGAGGAACAGATAGTCCATGCCGGGCACCCGCCAACCTGCGGGGCAGCGCACCCCCTTCGCGTCGAGGTGGGCCTTGCGGAACATCGCCGAAGGATAGAGGACCGGGTCGGCCATGAGGATCCTTCCGCGGCATTCGCTGTCCGTCAACGGCCATTGGCCCACGCTGTCGATACGCCCGAAATAGCGCACGTAAGTGCCCAGCGCCCCCACCTCGGGATGGGCGTCGAGGAAGGCCACCTGCTCGGCCAGGCGCTCGGGCATCATGATGTCATCGGCATCGAGAATGGCGATGTACTCCCCGCGCGCTTCGTCGAATCCGCGGTTGGCGGCATCGGCACGGCCGAGGTTCACCGGGTTGGTGATGATGCGGATCCGCGGGTCGTCGAACCGGCGCACCCGGTCCATGCCGTCATCGGTACCGAGGTCGTCGACCACCAGCAACTCGAAGTCCGTGAAGGTCTGTGCCAGCGCACTGCGCACCGCCTCTTCCACGAACGGCCCCTTGTTGTACAACGTGGTGAGGACGGTTACCCGGGGAGCGGCCATGATCGAGCGGCCAAAGATAGCCGGGGCATCGCTCACCGGCCGGCCACACGCGCGTAGAGCCGCTCCACGCCGGGCGTCCACGCCTTCATCGCGTTGCGCAGTCGGGTGGTGAGGCTCCAACCCGCGGCCGGTGTGCGGGCAATGATGCGCCACCACTTCCGCATCGCCTCCGTATCGCCATGGCGCTGCGCCAGGTCCCATGCCTTCAACATGGTCCACACCTGCTTGCGCATCAGCTCCTGATGGTACCGGCCGTCGGTCATCTCGTCGAGGATGCCATACACCCGATGGTCCACATGGGCCTTGTGCAGGTCGGAACGCAACGAATGGATCCCACCCGCATGCATCACGCGCACAGCGGTGGGTTCCGGCAAATAGATCAGATGGCCCTTGCGGGTGATGTGCGCATAGAGGATGCGGTCCCCCACCGGTGACCGCTCCAACGCATCGGGCACCGGGTACAGGGCTTCACGGCGGAACATGATGGTGCATGCCGGGATGTTCTGCCCCATCACCATATCGTACTGGCCCACCTGGTGTCCTTCCGGCCGACGGGCATACTGGCCGTCCAGGTATGCGGTGCGGTGGCCATCGCGCTCGTTCCACGCATCGGTGAAACAACCCACCGCGTTCGGGTCCGCCTCCATTGCGTCCACCTGCTTCTGCAGCTTCAGCGGATCGATCCAGTGGTCGTCGCCTTCGCAAAGGGCGATGTACTTGCCCCGGGCCTGGCCCATCGCCACCCACGTGTTCTTCACCCCCTTGCGGTACTGGTTCTCCCTCTGCAGGATGGGGTGGATCAAGTGCGGATGCTCGGCCGCGTACCGTCGAATGATGTCCTGTGTACCATCCGTTGATGCATCATCGTGAATGATGATCTCGAACGGGAAGTCGGTGCGCTGTGCGAGGAAGCCGGTGATGGCCTTCTCCAACATGCCCACCTGCTGAAAGGTGATGCACACCACGCTCACCAGCGGCTCGGGGCGGTCCATCACCATTCACACTTCATGGGAACGATGTCCTTCACCGATCCCACACCCGGCTTCACGGTGAGCCAGGCGGGATCGGGCGCGCGGCCCTGCAGCCAGGCCACGATGGCGCGGGGCAGGTCGGCGCCGGCCAGGTGCGAGAACGGGTAGCCGCCGCCGAAACGGGCGTTCAGCTCCAGCACCACCAACCGGCCGTCGCGGGCGCGGAACACGTCCATGTCGAGGTTGCCGCGCTGCCTCAAGGCCTGACCGATGCGGGCACCGAGCGCGTGCAGTTCGGGATCGTCCACCGTCACGGCCCGGTCGGTCTCTCCGCTGCGCATGGCCAGCTTGCGTTTCACGAAGGTGGTCACGTGCCGGCCTTCGAGGTCGTTCACCACATCAAGGCCATGCTCCTCGCCGTCGATGCACTCCTGCACCAGCACGGTGGCATCGGGCGTGGCGGCCGATTCATGCCGCAGATAGGTGCGCTGGATCTCGGCGGCCACTTTCGCGTGGAAGACGGCAAGTTCGGTGGCGTCCTCGGCCTTGTACACGCCGATGGAGCCCATGCCCCAGCGGGGCTTCACCATCACGGGGAAGCGCAGTTCCCCGGCGGCCAACGCCCGGCGCGCGGCATCGAGGGTCACGTAGCTGGCGGGCACATCCAGCCCCTGCTCCTTCAGGTAGGTGAAGGTGCGCCACTTGTCGTTGCAGATGGCGGTCACCCCGGGATCGGCCACCACCACGTTCACCCCGATGGCGGCGAAGCGATCACGGGCGGCGGCGAGCACGGGCAGATCGATATCGAAAAGCGGGATGATGGCGCCGATGGCGTGATCGCGGCAGTAGCCAAGGAGGAAGTCCACGTAGCCGGGATCGTGGATCAGGGGCGTCACCACCGTGGCATCGGCCGCGGCAAAGGCGGGCGCGTGGGCGTCGCTGTTGGCGGCGTGCACCCTCCCCTGTCCAGCGAGCGCTTCGCGGAACCAACGCAGCAGGTAGCCGCGGCGACCGGCACTGGTGAACAGGATGTTCATG
>CAYXKE010000040.1:0-24509 GCA_964464935.1 uncultured Chryseobacterium sp. | reverse complement strand
TCACCTGCACCACCACGAGCATCGAGCTCATGGGCAGCGGCAACGGCACTTTCGCCTGGAGCGGTCCCAATGGCTTCACCAGCGATGCGCAGAACCCGACCGTGAGCATGGCGGGTACCTACACCCTGGTGGTGACGGGCGCCAATGGTTGCACGAGCGAGGCCACGGCCGTGGTAAGTGCGGACACGGCTGCTCCTGTGGTGGAAGCGCACGGAGGCCCGCTGTCATGCGACACCTACACCTTCCAACTCACGGCCACGGGCAACGGCACATTCTGGTGGAGTGGCCCCAATGGCTTCACCAGCGGCCAGCAGAACCCCGTGGTGAACGTGGTGGGCACCTACACCTTGGTGGTGACGGGCGCCAACGGATGCACCAGCTCGGTGACGGTGGAAGTGTGGAAGGATGACTGCGACAAGTGTCCGCCGATGATCATCACTTGCGATGCGGACGTGACCATTGAATGCGGTGACTCCGTTCACCCGTACGACGTCGGTCACCCGATCTTCCGCAAGGACCTGGATTGCCCCGAAGTGTTCGTGAGCTGGGGTGATGAGTGGTCCGGAGGCTGCCCCTACACCCTGACCCGTCATTGGACGGCGTGGGACGGCCAGGGCAACATGGAGACCTGCGTGCAGATCATCACCGTGATCGACACCCAGGGTCCGCAGATCATGAACGTGCCGGCCGATGTGGTGGTGGAATGCACCAACGTACCCGAGCCGAGCGCTGAAGTGTTCGCCGTGGACGCCTGCAAGTCCGGTCTGCCGGTGTCGTACACCGACATCCACCATCCGGGCGATTGCGCGGGCACCTACACCATCGAACGCACCTACTGGGCCATGGACGATTGCGGCAACATGGGCAGCGCGGTGCAGTGGATCATGGTGACCGACCAGACCCCGCCGCAGTTCGTGTGCGACCTGAGCGACATGACGGTGGACTGCCTGGGGATCCCCGACCCGAGCACCTGCCTGGCCATCGATGATTGCTCGGACAACGTGACCGTGTCGCTGGAAGAATGGAAGGAAGGTGACGGCTGCACGCTCAACTATACGATCACGCGCCACTGGACCGCCACCGATGCCTGTGGCAACAGCACCACGGTGGTGCAGGTGATCGACGTGGTGAACGAGAAGAAGCCCGATGCGCCCAAAGCCCTGGTGGTGCACATCACGCCGAACCCCTTCCGGGACCATGCGGTGCTGCAGTTCAGCGCCCCGGAGGATGGACGGGCCACGGTGCGCATCACCGACATGCACGGTCGTCTGGTGCAGGAGCTCTTCAACGGCTCCGTGGCGGCCGGCCAGGATGTCCGGGCCACCTTCGACCCGCCTGCGAACAGCGGTGCGCTGTACCTGTACCGGGTGACACTGAATGCGCACGAGGTGCATGGTCGCGTGCTCTTCCAGCCGTGATCACCGATCCCGACGTCAATGGACGAGGCCCCTCCTTCCCGGGGGGGCCTCGTTCATATCAGGGCATGGGGTGGCACAGTGGCGCCCACGCCCCGATGGATCGGGGAAAGCCTTCCCCGATCCCACCGGCATACCCGCCCATGATGCCCGTCAATAGCGGGGTGCTCGATCGGTATCGACCTTGCACCCCAAGAGCAAAACATCTGACCATGAACATCACCCCATCCCCCTACCGCACCGGTATGGCCGCCATTCTTGCCCTGGCCATCACCGGCATGGGCTGCAACGCTTCACGCACCGTCAAGGGCGGCGCCATCGGCGCTGGTGTCGGTGCGGGCGCCGGGGCAGTGATCGGCAACCAGTTCGGCGATAACGGCACCGCCGTGGGCGCCATCATTGGCGCGGCCGTGGGCGGCACCGCAGGTGCCCTGATCGGCCGCCATATGGACAAGCAGGCCGAGGAGCTTCGCAATGACCTGGAAGGTGCCACAGTGACCCGCGTCGGTGAAGGCATCAAGATCACCTTCGACAGCGGCGTACTGTTCGCCGTGAACAAAAGTGACCTGAGCAGCACGGCCAGCGCCAACATCAGCGACCTGGCGGCCATCCTGAACAAGTACCCCGACACGGATGTGTTGATCGAAGGGCACACGGACAGCGACGGCGCCGACGACTACAACATGCAGCTCTCTGAGCGCCGGGCGAACAGCGTGAAGGCCCAGCTGCTGGCCCAGGGCGTGAAACCCTCGCGCATCACCACCGTGGGCTATGGGGAGACCCAGCCGATCGCGGACAACGGCACGGCCGCCGGGAAGGCGCAGAACCGGCGGGTGGAGATCGCCATCTACGCGAACAAGCAGATGCAGAAAGCGGCCGAGCGCGGCGACCTGTAACCCTGCTCCGCCCCGAAATGCGAAAGGGCTGCCCAGTGGGCAGCCCTTTCATCATCCGGGAGGTCGGCTTAGTCCAGCTGCTCGGCCTGCTTCAGGCCGTCCTCCACCATCTTGTAGAACTCGTCCAGCTTCGGCATGATCACGATGCGGGTGCGGCGGTTCTTCGACTTGTTCTCGGCGGTGTCGTTCGGCACCAGGGGCACGAACTCGCTCCGACCACCCGCGGTGACCCGGGCCGGGTCCACACCCAGCTCCTGCGTGAGCACGCGCGTGATCGCGGTCGCGCGCAACACGCTCAGGTCCCAGTTGTCCTTGATGCAGTCGCGACGGATGGGCACATTGTCGGTGTGGCCTTCCACCAGCACCTCCATCTCCGGCTTGTCGTTCACCACCGTGGCCACCTTGGCGAGCACGTTCTTGGCATTGGGCGAGATGTCCGTGCTGCCGCTCTTGAACAGCATCTTGTCGCTCAGGGAGATGAACACCACGCTCTTCTCCACGTTCACCACCACGTCCGTGTCGTTCAAGTTGCCCAGCGAGCTCTTCAAGCTCACCACCAGGGCCAGCGTGATGGAGTCCTGCTTGTCCTTGGCGTCCTGCAGACGGCGGATCTGCAGGTCCTTTTCCTTGATGCGCTCCAGCGACTTCTCGAGGTTGATGGCCTCCTGGGCGCTCAACGTGGCCATGTTGCCCATGCTGTTGAGCAGGGCCTGGTTGGTCACGCTCATTTCGTTCACCCGGTCGTTCAGGTGTTGGTTGGCGGTCTCCAGGCGACCGATCTGGCCTTCCATGGCGGTGCGCTGCGCGTTGCACTCGTCCAATTGGCGTTGCAGCGCGTCGGCCTTGTCGATCAACTTGGCGTTCGACGCTTGCAGGAGCATGTGCTTCTTCTTGGGCACGCACGAGCCGAACAGCGTGAGGAGCCCGAGGGAAAGGATGATGGTGTATCTCATGAGTGATCGGATGCGGGGGCGAAGATAGATGCGCGCAGGCGGGCCCACACCGGACATTCCGCGCGGCAGGTGCCTATTTTTCCGACCTTACCGTTCGATCCCCTCCCCATGCCCGCAGCCACCGGCCCCTGGTACCAGCCACCCCAACTGCCCACCGACCCGGTGCGTCTCTGCCTGGTGGAGCTTTGTTTCGAGCGCACCGGCGCCACGTCGTACGAGGTGATGCGGTACGTGCGCCACAACTGGCAGTTCCAGGACCGGCTCAAACTGAGCCCGGGACAATGGGTGAAGCGCTGGGCCTACATCATGCCCGCCAACGACGCTGCCGCCCCGCCCACTGCAGCGGAGGGAGGTCTGGCCTGAGGAAAGGAAGGGGGCTCAACCCAGCACGGCCTTCACCTTGGCGCCGATCTCCGCGGGGCTGTCCACCACATGGATGCCGCATTCGCGCATCACGGCCTTTTTGGCCGCGGCGCTTTCATCGGCACCGGACACGATGGCACCGGCGTGGCCCATGGTTCGCCCTTTCGGTGCGGTCTCACCAGCGATGAAGCCGATCACGGGCTTCTTGCAGTTGTCCTTGATCCAACGGGCGGCCTGCACCTCGAGGTCACCACCGATCTCGCCGATCATCACGATCGCCTTGGTCTCGGGGTCGTTGGCGAAGAGCCGCACGGCCTCCAGCGTGGTGGTGCCGATGATGGGGTCGCCCCCGATGCCGATGGCGGTGGTGATGCCCATGCCGGCCTTCACCACCTGGTCGGCGGCCTCATAGGTGAGGGTGCCGCTCTTGCTCACAATGCCCACGGGGCCCTTCTTGAACACGAAGCCGGGCATGATACCCACCTTGCATTCATCGGCCGTGATCACACCGGGGCAGTTGGGTCCGATCAGGGTGCAGTCGTATGCGCGGATGTACTCGCGGGCCGTCACCATGTCCTTCACGGGGATGCCCTCGGTGATGCATACGATCACCTTGATGCCGGCGGCGGCGGCCTCCATGATGGCATCGGCGGCGAACGGGGGCGGCACGAAGATGATGCTCACGTCAGCGCCGGTGGTCTTCACGGCATCGCTCACGGTCTCGAACACCGGCCGGTCCAGGTGCTTCTGCCCGCCCTTGCCGGGGGTCACCCCGCCCACCACGTTCGTACCATACTCGATCATCTGCGTGGCGTGGAAGGTTCCTTCGCTGCCAGTGAAGCCTTGAACGATGACCTTGCTTTGCTTGTTGACGAGTACGCTCATGGGAGTCTTGGGGCGGGATTTGCGGCCGCTAATGTAACGGGCCGCCCGGCAACGGCCGGAGATCGATGTTCTTCAAGTGGTTCAGTCCAGCCCAAGGGTGATCTGTTTGCCGGGGGAATAACCGGCCAGGGGGTCCTCGGGCGAACGCTCCTCATCGGAGGCGGACACCTGGCGTTTGAAGCGCTGCACGGGGCTTTCCTCCAGCCCTTCCTCCTCCGGGGCGCCGAGGTTGCCGATCTCGTCCTCGGTGATGAGCATCCCCTGCTCCTCCTCCAACTCGGGCGTCATGGGGATGAACACCGCATCGAGGAGTTCGATGTCCTTCACCTTGAACGGTGTGAGGCGGTTGCCCAGGGCCTTCACCCCTTTCACGGCGATGAAGTTCTCCAGGTCGATCACCTCGTCGGGGCGGTCGTTGCTGCGCTTGTCGAAGCTGAGCTTCACCCGGGCGTGGGGCACCAGGCTGTGCACCACCAGGCGGCTGGCCGGGTGTTCGGTGATGAACGGCACGGCGTCCTTCGCCGCCTCGGGCAGGAAGCGTTTCACGTGGTACTGCTGCTTTTCCCCTTCCCAATACAGTGCGGCGATCGGGGTCTTGGGGTCCCACTTCACCACGGTCACGGCATCATCAGGGAAGTGCGTGCTCAGGGCGAAGGGGAAGAGCTGGTAGGTGCCGCTGGCGGTCACGGCCAGGATCCGGTCCTCGCCGGCGAAGCGGCCCAGGTAACGACCGTGGCCGGTGTCGTTGAGGCGGCGCACGGTCTCGTCGAACCAGATGGGGATCGCGCCGAGGGTGCTGGCGCCGCGCTCCTTCAGCACCACCTTCTGCACCATGTAGCGGGTGAGCAGGTTGCCCTTGCTTCCCCGGCCCTTCACAGCGAGCTTGGCAAAGTCGATCTCGAACTTGGTCTTGCGCAGGTTGGGCCTGGGGCGCAGCACCACCTGCACCACTTCAGCAGCGCCATCGGGGTTGGCGCTGAAGTACTCCACGCGCGATCCCTTGGTGCCGCTGGTGAGGTCGTACTCCTTGTCGCGCGTGATGCCCGTGACGGCGAAGCGCTTCATGTAGTAGGGCCCGCGCGAGCCGTCCTGGTAGATCATGTGGTAGATCGTGCGCTCGTCGTTCTTCTTCCACACGCCCACGTGCAGCACGTCCTTGCCGATGAACTTCTTGTCGGCCACCTTGGTCACCAGCATGGTGCCGTCGGCGCGGAACACGATGATGTCGTCGATGTCCGAGCACTCGCCCACCAGTTCGTGATTGCGCAGGCTCCAGCCCATGAAGCCCTCGGCCTTGTCCACATAGAGCTTGCGGTTGGCCACGGCCACCTTGGTGGCCACGATGGTGTCGAAGGTGCGGATCTCGGTCTTGCGCTCGCGGCCGGCACCGTACTTCTTCTTCAGTTCCTTGAAGTAGTCCACCGCGTGGTCCACCAGGTTGTCCAGCTGGTGCTGCACCGCGGCGAGCTGCTCCTCCAGTTGGCGGATGTGCTCGTCGGCCTTGAAGATGTCGTACTTGCTGATCCGCTTGATCTTGATCTCGGTCAGGCGCACAATGTCGTCCTCGGTCACGGGTCGCTTCAGGTGCTGGATGTGCGGCTTGAGACCCTTGTCGATGAAGGCGATCACCTGCTCCCAGGTCTCGGCCTCCTCGATCTTGCGGTACACTTTCTTCTCGATGAAGATGCGCTCCAGCGAGGCGAAGTGCCATTGCTCCTGCAGCTCGCCCTTGCGGATCTGGAGCTCCATCTCGAGCAGCCGCAGGGTGTTCTCGGTGCTGATGCGGAGCAGCTCCTTCACCCCCACGAAGCGCGGCTTGTCGTTCTCGATCACCACGGCGTTGGGGGCGATGCTCACCTCGCAGTCGGTGAAGGCGTAGAGGGCGTCGATGGTGGTGTCGGGGCTCACGCCGGTGGCCAGGTGGATCACGATCTCGGCGTTCTCAGCGGTGTTGTCCTCGATGTGCCGCACCTTGATCTTGCCCTTCTCGTTGGCCTTGATGATGCTCTCAATGAGGCTGGCCGTGTTGGTGCCGAAGGGGATCTCGTAGATCACCAGGGTCTTGGTGTCCTCCTTGCGGATGCGGGCCCGGCAACGGATGCGCCCCCCGCGCTCGCCCTCGTTGTAGTTGCTCACGTCCACCAGGCCGCCCGTGGGGAAGTCGGGCACCAGGTCGAAGGAGCGCTTGCGCAGCACGGCGATGCTGGCGTCGATGAGCTCGTTGAAGTTGTGGGGCAGCACTTTGCAGCTGAGGCCCACAGCGATGCCCTCCCCGCCTTGGGCCAGCAGCAGCGGGAACTTCACGGGCAGGTGCACCGGCTCCTTGTTGCGGCCGTCGTAGCTGAGCTGCCACTCGGTGGTCTTGGGGTTGAAGACCACCTCCAGGGCGAACTTGCTCAGGCGCGCTTCGATGTATCGGGGGGCGGCGGCGCTGTCGCCGGTGAGGGTGTTGCCCCAGTTGCCCTGGCAGTCGATCAGCAGGTCCTTCTGCCCCAGCTGCACCAATGCATCGCCAATGCTGGCATCGCCGTGCGGGTGGTACTGCATGGTGTGGCCGATGATATTGGCCACCTTGTTGTAGCGCCCGTCATCCAGCTCCTTCATGGCGTGCAGGATGCGCCGCTGCACTGGCTTGAGGCCGTCGTACAGGGCCGGCACAGCGCGTTCCAGGATCACATAGCTGGCGTAGTCCAGGAACCAGTCGCGGAACATTCCGCTCACACTGAACGTGCCGGTGGCGGGAACACCGGGCCCACCGCCGTTGGCGGACACGCCTTCCGGAGTGCTCTCCTCTTCGGGCCGTTCGATATCGTCTTTCTCGTCGTTCATCACAGGGTCGCACAAATGGTCTCCGCCCGGGCGGTGCTGAAGTCGTTCCACAGCCGCAGTTCCAGGCACACCTCCTGGCCGGGCACCGGCACGCGGCGATATTGCCACCTGCCGGGTCCATCACCGGGCACGGCCTGCTCCACGCTGCCGTCCAGCAGGTCGCGCACCTCCACGCCGTAGGAGGCGGGCGACAGGAAACTGGACTCGTCCACCCGGAAGCCGATCACCTGTTCGGTGAAGGTCACCGGGCCGGTACTCGTGGTCAGCAGCCAGGTGCCTTCCAGCGTGAAGATGGTCGGGCCGGCGTAGTCCGCATCGAATGGGTTCGTGTTCAGTTGGGCCACGTCCAGCTCGTCCTTGTGGCAGGCGCCCAGCAGCAGGGTCATGGCCAGCATCACGGGATATGCAGTGCGCCACCTCATCGGATCGGGATGCTGAGATGGGCGGCCCATACGCCGCGGTTGTGGATCGGGTCCCAGTGGTGCACCAGCCCCTCGAAGCGGATGCGCTCCCGGTCCTCGAGGACGGGGGGCTGCATGCGGGCCACGCGGCGCCAGCTCCACCAGGTGGCCGCCGCACTGAGCACCAGCGTGCCGGAACTCACGAATGCCATGGTGCGGGCCTGGCGGAAGTGGTCCTTGGCGGCGGGGATCTCGTCGTGCTTCAAGCGGGCGATCAGCGTGGGCGATGCCAGGGTGCCGTACCGCGCCTGCAGATCGTCGAGCTCGCGGCTGCGCTGCCCCCACTTCACGAACGACGCCACCGTCCATGCGGCTGCACCGGCGGTGATCACCGGGGGCAGGGCACGTCCCCAGCGACGGGCGCGCGTGTAGCGGTCCATGGCATCGCGGTGGGCAATGGCCTCCAGCGAATGGAAAAGCTGCAGCCGCAGCTCCTGCTGCGCGCCGCCCTTCACGTGCACGGTGGTGTCGAGCATCCGGCGTTCCGGCGCCCAGAACACGAAGTGGTGGGGCCCTTCCGGAAGCGTCAGCTCCCGGTCGGTGAGGCGGTACTTGTGGTCCAGCACGTACTGCATGCCGGCATCGGGGGTCACCATCAGCCGCAGGGTCCCGGTGGACTGGCCCCGGGCGGAGGTGAAGCCAGCGGCCAGCAACGCCATGGCGCACAGCCGCGCCGGCCCGCAACGGCCCACAGCGGCCGCCCACCGCTGTCCCAGCACCGTGCGCCAGCCCATCGCCTTCATCAAGCGTCCAGTTCCACCTCGTCCAACTTCCGCGCGATCTCCTTCAAGGCGCCACCGGCACCCATCACCTCGCTCACCAGGTCCTTCTCCACCCGCAGGTTGTCGATGATGAACTCCTGGCGCTTGGGGGTGTTCTTGCCCATGTAGTAGCTCAGGAGCTCCTGCACGCCGGCGTCCTTGGTGATCATCACCGGTTCCAGGCGGATGTCCTCGCCGATGAAGTGCTTGAACTCGTCGGGGCTGATCTCGCCCAGGCCTTTGAAGCGGGTGATCTCCGCCCCCTTGCCCAGCTTCAGGATGGCCCGCTGGCGTTCTTCGTCGCTGTAGCAATAGATCGTCTCCTTCTTGTTGCGCACTCGGAACAGCGGCGTTTGCAGGATGTACAGGTGATCGTTCTTCACCAGGTCGGGGAAGAACTGCAGGAAGAAGGTCATCAGCAGCAGCCGGATGTGCATGCCGTCCACATCGGCATCGGTGGCGATCACGATCTTGTTGTAGCGCAGCCCCTCCATGCCGTCCTCGATGTTCAGCGCGGCCTGGATCAGGTTGAACTCCTCGTTCTCGTACACCACCTTCTTGGTGAGGCCGAAGCAGTTCAGCGGTTTCCCCTTCAGGCTGAACACGGCCTGGGTGTTCACGTCGCGGCTCTTGGTGATGCTGCCGCTGGCGCTGTCACCTTCGGTGATGAAGAGGGTGGTGTGCGCTTTCCGCTCGTCGGCCTTGGGGTCGTTGAGGTGGATGCGGCAATCGCGCAGTTTGCGGTTGTGCAGACTGGCCTTCTTGGCGCGCTCGCGGGCCAGCTTGCGGATGCCGCTGAGCTCCTTGCGTTCGCGTTCGTTCTGCAGGATGCGGGCCTGGATCACCTCGGCGATCTCCGGGTGCTTGTGGAGGTAGTTGTCCAGCTCGCGGCCGATGAAGTCGCCCACGAACGAGCGCATGCTCTGTCCACCGGGCTCCACCTCCTGCGAGCCGAGCTTGGTCTTGGTCTGGCTTTCGAACACGGGCTCGATCACCTTCACGCTCACGGCGGCCACGATGCCGGTGCGGACGTCGCCGGCCTCCCAGTCCTTCTTGAAGAAGTCCTTGATGGTCTTGGCCACGGCCTCGCGGAAAGCGCCTTGGTGGGTGCCGCCCTGGGTGGTGTGCTGGCCGTTCACGAAGCTGTAATACTCCTCGCCGTAGTGGTTGGCGTGGGTCAGGGCCACTTCGATATCGTCGCCGCGCAGGTGGATGATCGGGTACAGGGGCTCACCGTCCATCTTGGTGGTGAGCAGGTCGTGCAGGCCGTTCTCACTGTGGAAGCGACGCCCGTTGTACCAGATGGTGAGGCCGGTGTTGAGGTAGCAGTAGTTCCAGAGCAGGCGCTCGATGTACTGGTCGCGGAACTGGTAGTTCCGGAACATCTCGGTGTCGGGCTCGAAGACCACACGGGTGCCGTTGCGTTCGTCGGTCTTCTCCAGCTTTTCGTCCTTGCGCAGCACCCCGCGATCGAACTCGGCGCGCTTCATCTGGCCGTCGCGCACGCTCTCGATCTTGAAGTAGTTGCTCAGGGCGTTCACGGCCTTGGTACCCACCCCGTTCAGGCCCACGCTCTTCTTGAAGGCCTTGCTGTCGTACTTGGCGCCGGTGTTGATCTTGCTCACCACATCGATCACCTTCCCCAGCGGCACCCCGCGGCCATAGTCGCGCACCTCCACACGGCCGTCCTTGATGGTCACCTCCACCTTCTTGCCGTAGCCCATCACGAACTCGTCGATGCAGTTGTCGAGCACCTCCTTCAACAGGATGTAGATGCCATCGTCATAACTGCTGCCATCGCCCAGCTTGCCGATGTACATGCCCGGGCGCAGGCGGATGTGCTCCTTCCAGTCGAGCGACCGGATATTGTCCTCACTGTAGTTCGTCGTACCGCTCATGAATGGATGGAACCTCAATAATGACAAGGGTTCCAAGGGTGCACGAAGGTAGCTCATCGGCATCGGGGGCTTCGATCGGGCACGGGGGCGGTTTTCAACGATCGGGGCAGGTTTTCAACAGTGGCGCGGCCTTGCAGGGCACGGCCCGGTGAGGCCGCCGGCGGGCGGGCTATCTTGCCGCCATCCCCCCTCCGCCACCGCCGGCCATGACCCTGCAACAGCTGGAGTACATCGTGGCGATCGACACCCATCGCCACTTCACCAAGGCCGCGGCGGCCTGCTTCGTGACCCAGCCCACCCTGAGCGGCATGGTGAAGAAGCTCGAGGAGGAGCTGGGCGTGGTGATCTTCGACCGCACCAAGTCGCCGGTGGTTCCCACGGCCGAGGGCACCGTGCTCATCGAACAGGCCCGCGTGGTGCTGAAGGAGGCGGCCGCACTGCAACGTCTGGCCCAGCACACCCGCGATACGGGCGGCGGGGAGCTGCGCATCGGGGCCATCCCCACACTCGCCCCCTACCTGCTGCCGCTCTTCCTGGGCGATCTCCTGGCGCAGTACCCCGACATCCACCTCACCATCGAGGAGCTCACCACCGACGTGATCGTGGACCGGCTGGCCCGCGAAACGCTCGATGTGGGCCTGCTGGCCACCCCGCTGGGCGTGGCGGGCCTGCGCGAGCGCCCGCTCTTCCGGGAACAGTTCCTGGTGTATGCCGCCCCCGGCGAGCAGGTGGCCCGGAAGCGCTACCTGCTGCCATCCGACATCGACCCCGACCGGTTGTGGCTGCTGGAGGAGGGGCACTGCATGCGCTCCCAGGTGCTGCGTTTGTGCGAGCTGCGCAAGGCCGGTGCCCGCGCCAACCTGGCCTATCTCTCGGGCAGCATCAGCTCCCTGGTGCGCATGGTCGACACGCAGGGCGGGCTCACCATCGTACCCGAGCTGGCCACCCTCACCATGAACGCGGAGCAACGCAGCCGGCTGTTCCCGTTCAAGGCACCGGCCCCTGCACGCGAGATCAGCGTGGTCACCTACCGGCACTTCCTCAAGGGCATGCTGCTCGACAAGCTGAGCGCCGCGATCATCGCCGCCGTGGAAGGACATCTGGCGCAGGGGCCCGTGGAGACGCTGCCCGTGGCCGACACCTGATCGGTATTCAGTCGATCAGCACGCCGTCGGGATCCATCCGCTGCACGGGCACGCCCGATACCTCGAGATCGGGTGCCACGGCATCGGCATCGCCCACCACCAGCACGGCGGCACGATCGGGGAACAGGAAACCGCGCGCGGCGTTCCACACATCTTCGGCGGTGATGCATTGCAGACGCTGCAGGTAGGTGCGGTAGTGGTCGGGCGGCAGGCCGTAGCGCCGGATGTTCAAGGCGAACTGGGCGAGGGTGCGGGCATCCTCCAGACTGCGGCCGAAGGCGCCGGCCAGATGGCTCCGCGCCAGGTCGAGCTCGGTGGCCTTGACCGGCTCCCGGGCCATGTCGGCCATCACCTCCAGGATCTCGCGCACGGCGGCACCCGTGACCGCGGTGCGCACGCTCACATGCACGTGCAGGCTGGAGTTCGAGCGATCCACGTCGAGCACCGAGTAGGCGCCATAGGTCCAGCCGCGCTCCTCGCGCAGGCGCATCATCAGGCGCGCACTGAAGATGCCGCCCCCCAGGATGGTGTTCATCACGCGCACCGCGAGCGCCTGGGCATTGGCCGGGTGCAGGTCGAGCGGGAAGCCCACGCGCAGCACCGATTGTTCGGCCCCGGGACGGTCCACCACATGCACACGAGGCGCATCACCGGCCACCACGGGCCGTTCCAGCACGGGCAGGTGCGCGGGCCAATCGGCCCGGGGCCCGGCCACCGTCCAACCGCCGAAGTGGGTGGCGGCCAGGGCGCGGGCATCGGCCTCGGTGAGATCGCCCACCAGCACCAGGGTGCCGGTGGTGGGACGGAACACGTGCGCATGCCATTGCCCCAGGTCCTCGGCACGCAACCGCTCCAGGGTGGCGGCCGTGATCACTTCACCGTACGGGTGGTCGGCACCGAACAGCGTACGTCGGCCCAGCACTTCCGCCAGCGCTTCGGGATCGCGGGCCCGCTGCGCCACGGCGGAACGCACGCGCCGCATGGTGCTTTGGAACTCTTCCTGCGGGAAGGCCGGGCGGGTCACCACCTCGGCGAGGAGCTCGAGCAGCACGGCGGCATGCTCGCGCAAGCCCATGGCATACACGCCCTCGGCGTTCGCGTTGAGCACGGCGCCCATGGCGTCCACCTGGTCCTCGATGGTGCGTTTGTCGCGCCGGGTGGTGCCGGCGGTGAGGAGCTCACCGAACAAGTCGGGCAGGCCGGCGCGCTCGCCGAACGCGGTGGGGAGCACATCGGCGCGGTACTGCATGGTCACCAGTGGCAGCCGGTGATCGGGCACCAGCACCACGGCCATGCCATTGTCGAGGGTGAATGTGATGGGATCGTCCACCTCCACCGGGCGGGCGGCGCCGGGCGCGGGCAACTGGCTGCGGTCGAGCGGGCGGTTCATGCGGCCTGTTCCTGGGGTACGTAATGCAGCACCACGCGTGCGGCGGGATCGAGATGGCGGTGCGCGGCGGCGCGCATCTGCTCCGGTGTGATGGCCAGGCGGGCGGCGAGGTCGTCCGTGATGCGACCGGCCCCGCCCAGGAACATGTGGGCCGTGGCCAGCTTGTGGGCCACCCCGGCCACACGCGCCAGCTCGGTGTACGCGCCGGTCTTGATCCGGGCCTGCAACCGGCCCAGCTCCTGCAGGGTGATGGGCTCCTGACGCAGCCGCTCCACCTCGGTGTCCAACGCGGCCTCCAAGGCTTCGGGCCCCACGCCTTCATTGGCGATGGCCAGCAGCACCATGAGCCCCCCCTGCTCGAAGGGCAGACCGATGGCCCCCACCTGCACGGCCAACTGAAGCTCGTCCTTCAGGCGGCGCTCCAGTCGCGCCGAAGCCCCGGCCGAGAGCACCTGCCCCACCAGCTCCATGGCGCGTTGATCGGGATGCCCCAGCTCGGGGATGCGGTAGGCCTGCACCACTGCGGGCAGCTGGATCCGGTCCGGCACCACGGCGCGCAGCTCGTGCTGCAGCCGCCCCACGGGGAACGGAGGCTGCACCACCTGCGCCCCCGCGGGGATGTCGCCGAAGTAGCGCTCCACCCATTCCCGCGCCTGCCCGGGTTCCAGGTCACCCGCCAGCACCAGCACCGCGTTGTTGGGCACGTAGTAGCGCTGGTAGAAGGCCATGAAATCGCGCTCATCGGCCTGCGCCAGATCATCCATCTCGCCGATCACGGGCCAGCGGTACGGATGCTCGGCATAGGCGCGCTTCAGGACCTCGGGCAGGATCGAGCCGTAGGGCCGGTTCTGGTAGTTCTGCCGCCACTCCTCCTTCACCACCTCGCGCTGGGTGTCCACACCGATGCGGTCCACACGGGCGTGCAGCATGCGTTCGCTCTCCAGCCACAGGCCCAGCTCCAGCCGGTCGGCGGGCAGCACCTCGTAGTAGTAGGTGCGGTCGGACGAGGTGTTGGCGTTGAGCATGCCACCGGCCTCTTCCACATGGCGACTGAACGCACCGCGCGGGATGTGCGCCGATCCCTCGAACAGCAGGTGCTCGAAGAAATGGGCGAAGCCCCGGCGGTGAGGCTCGTCGTTCTTGCTGCCCACGTGGTACATCACGCCCACGGCCACGATCGGCGTGCGGTGGTCCTCATGCAGGATCACATGCAGGCCGTTGGGCAGCGTGAACTCGGTGAAGGGGATGGTGGGCAGGCCGGCCGCTGCCGGTGATGCGGGTGCGAAGGGGTCGAGGGGGGACAACGCTTGCAGGGTTGAGGGCGGCAAGATAGGCGGATGGGAGGCCCCCAACGCCCGCCCGGCGCGGCGGATAACTTCGGCCGCTCATCCCCCCGCCATGCCCATCGACGTGCAAAAGGCCCGCGCCCTCACTCCCGGATGCGCCCATGTGGTGCACTTCAACAACGCCGGCGCCAGCCTCATGCCGGCACCCGTGATCGATGCCGTGAAGGAGTTCATCGACCTGGAGGCGCGCATCGGTGGCTACGAGGCCATGGCCCAGGCCGCCGCGCGCTGGGAGCGCGCCTATGATGCGGTGGCCACACTGATCGGGTGTACGCGCGAGGAGGTGGCCATCACCGATAACGCCTCACGCGCGTGGGAGATGGCCTTCCATGCCGTGCCATTGGGTCGGGGCGATCGTGTGCTGGCCGACCGCGCGGCGTACATCAGCTGCTGGCTGGCCTTCCTGTTGGTGCAGCAACGCACGGGCTGCCGCGTGGAGCTGGTACCCGACGATGCCCTCGGCCAGATCGATGTGGAGGCGCTGCGCGGCATGATGGACGAGCGCGTGAAGCTGGTGGCCGTGACGCACATCCCCACCAGCAATGGGTTGATCAACCCCGTGGAGGAGGTGGGCGCGGTGGTGCGTGGCAGCGATGCGCTCTACCTGGTGGACGCCTGCCAGAGCGCGGGCCAGCTGCCCCTGGATGTGGACCGCATCGGCTGCGACATGCTCAGCAGCACGGGCCGCAAATACCTGCGCGGCCCGCGGGGCACGGGCTTTCTCTACGTGCGCCGCACGGTGCTGCACCGGCTCTCACCTCCTTTCGTGGAACAGCGCGGCGCGATCTGGGAGGATCGCGACACCTTCCGCTGGCGCGATGACGCCCTGCGCTTCGAGACGTGGGAGAAGAGCCTGGCGAACGTGGCCGGCCTGGCCGCCGCCATCGACCACGCGCGCCACTGGGGCATCGACGCCATCGCGCAGCGCACACTGGACCTGGCGCGCCAGCTGCGCGAACAGCTTGCGGAAGTGCCCGGCATCACGGTGCACGACACCGGCGCACGCCAGAGCGGCATCGTCACTTTCACGCGCTCGGGCACACCGTCGGAAAAGATCATGGCGCATTTGGCCGCCCGGCGGATCAACGTGGTGGTGTCGCAGGCCGTCAACGCCAAGCTCGACCTGGAGGCGCGGGGCATCGGCGCGGTGGTGCGGGCCTCCACGCACTACTTCAACACCGAGGAGGAAGTGGCGACGCTGGTGCGGGTGCTGCGGGAGATGTAGCCCCCGCGCAGGCCGGTGAGCGGCCAGTCCCCACCACTTCAGAACGCGAGCCGCCCCTGCTGCTCCATGGCCAGGCGCAGCTGCCCCACCTCCTTGCGCAGTTCCACCACGCTGCGGGCCAGCTCATCGCGCGTCATGTTGGGCTCGGGCAGTTCGGCACTGATGTAGTGCACGAACTTCCAGATCTCCAGCACGTTGCCCACGGGCACTTCGTACGGGCTGTAGATCGGGTTGGTGCTGCACAGCAGCAGGCTCCCCTTCTCCTTGATCTGGTTGTAGACCACCTTGAACACGATGCCTTCCTCCTTCGTCACCACGATGTACGGCTGGCCATCGCGGATGGTCTGCCAGTTCTGCACGTACTCGCCGGTGATCCACGACCCGTCGCTCACCGGCGGCATGCTGTCCCCGCTGATCTGGAAGGTGCGGTACTTGCGATCCTTGCTCAGGAAGGGCATCTGGAAGGTGGGCAGGATGCTGATGTACTCCGGATCGGCGTAGCCGGCGGCATAACCGGCCTTGGCCTTCTCGGGCACCAGTTCCACGTTCTCCCGGTCCTCGCTGTTCACCGTGGTGGCCAGCACACGCAGGCGCCGCCCGTTCAGGTCCACGTCCCCTCCGCGCTCCAGCATGCCCAGCACGCTCTCGCTCAGCTGCGTCAGGTCCTCTTTCAGCAGCTTGTCGATGCTCAGGCGGTAGTACGAACTGATGCGCACCAGCAGGTCGAAAGGCGGCTCGGCGCTGCCGTTCTCATACCCGCTGTAGCTGGAACGCTTGATGTCCAACGCAATGGCGACCTCCTCCTGGGAGCGGCCGCGGCGCTGGCGCAGGAGCTTGATGTTCGGACCGAAGTAGGGATTGGCCATGGTCTTGGGGGTTATGCGGGGGAGGTCGGTCACTGACGAGGTTCCCATCAGCCGAACGACCGGATCCCCGGCGCCAAATATAATGACCGATTTCACAGATGCAACATGACGGGTTATTCGTCATGCATTTCCCCCGCGCTGTCCGTGGCCGCCGACCTATCTAGCGCACCAGCGTGGCATGGCCGGTGAACTGGTGCACCTCGCGCTCGCCGGAGTAGGTGCGCCCCACGATCACGCGCCACACGTAGGCATCCATGGGCGCGTCCTCGCCTCGGTAGCGGCCGTCCCACCCGTGCATGCGCTCGGTGGTCTCGAACACCAGCAGGCCCCACCGGTCGAAGACCATGAAACGGTAGTCCCACTCCGGCCCCGCATAGCCGTTCAACACGGGCACCAGCGCATCGTTCAAACCGTCGTAGTTGGGGCTGAAGGCGTTGGGCACGAACACGATCGGATCGGCCCCGCTGGTGATCACCTGGCAAACCGTATCGGCGCATTGTTCCGCGCTCACGGCGGTGAGGCACACCGTGAAGCTGCCCCCATCGGCAGGGAACAGATGCACCGGATGCTCCTGCTCACTGTGCATGCCATCGCCGAAATCCCAGTGATAGGCCGAGGCGCCGATGCTCGTGTTGTGGAAATGGCGGGCATTGCGCACACTGCCCAGCGTATCCGTGGTGAAGTCCGCCAGGGGCGTACCGTGCACCACCACGGCCGCCGGCACCAGCAGGGTATCCGCACAGCCGCCACCGCCCACCGCCACCAAGGTCACCGTGTAGGCGCCGGGCGCGGCATAGGTGTGCGTGGGCTGCTGGGCCACGGAGATGGTCCCATCACCGAACCCCCAGAGAAAGCCCGAGGCGTTGGTGGAGGTGTTGGTGAAGGTGATCGGCACGCCGCTGCAGGCGGGCTGCGGGGCCGCGGTGAACCCGGCCTCGGGCGGCGCATGCAGCACCACCGTGGCCGTCCGCACGTCCACACAACCGAACGCGTTGATGGCCTCCAGCGTCACGGTGTAGGTACCCGGCTGGGTGTAGGTGATCTGCGGCTGGTTCAACGTGGAGGTGATGCCGTTGCCAAAGTTCCACACGTAGCCCACCGCACCGGACGAGGTGTTGATCGCCTGCACGGTGAAGGGGGCCACGCAGCTCTCATGGGCCGACAGCGTGAACTGAGCTTCCGGCAGCGGGTGGGCGATCACCTCCCGGGTGACGGTATGCGTGCAACTGCCCCCCCCTTGGGCCGTGAGGGTCACCGTGTAGGTCCCGGGCGTGGTATAGGTGTGGGTGGGGTTGGTGGCGGCGGAGGTGTTGCCATCGCCGAAGTCCCAACTGTAGTAGCTGCCGAACTGGGTGGCGTTCTGGAAGGTCACCGCCAGGTCCACGCAGCCATTGCCCGGCAGCGGGTCGAACGCGGCGATGGGCGTGGGCAGGACGGTGACCGGCTGCACCAGCGTGGCGGTGCATCCGGTCACGGCCGCGGTCACTGTGAGGCTCACCAGATAGGTGCCGCTGGCGGCAAAGGCATGCTGGAACGTGGAGAGCGTGGAGGTGGTGCCATCGCCCAGGTCCCACGATGCGCCGGCCGCACCAGGTGTCTGATCGGTGAAGGTGAAGGCCTCGCCCACGCAGGCCTGCTGGGGCGTGAACGTGAAGGCCACTTCGGGCTGCGGCAGCACCTGCACCGTCGCCGCATAGGTATCGGACCCGCACCCGAAGGCGCCGAGCTCCACTTGGTAGGTCCCGGGATCGGTGAACGTGTGCACCGGGTGCTCCAGGATGCTGAAGTTGCCATCGCCAAAGTCCCAGTGCCAGGCCGTGTCGCCGGTGGAATACTGGGTGAAGGCCACGGTGAGGGGGGCACAGCCGGTGGTGGGAGCGGTGTTGAAGAAGGCGTGCACCTCGTTGGGAACGATGGTGATCGTCTGTTGCACGGTGTCGCTGCCACAGGCGTTCATGGCGATGAGGGTCACGGTGTAGTCCACCGCCTCCTCATCGGGCGCATAGGTGTGCGTGACCACGGGCCCGGGCGCGGTGCTCGTGCCCCCATCGCCGAACCACCATGCGAAGGACGTGGGCAGTCCGTAGCTGGCGTTGCCGAACTCCACGGGCGTGCTCGCACAATAGGTGTTGAGGTTCGGGCCGAAGACCGCGGTGGGTGTGGGCGATACGCTCACCACGGCCTGGGTGCTCGCCGCGCCACAGGTGTTGGTGGCGGTCAAGGTCACGGTGTAATGGATCACGTCGAGCGGATCGGCGGGGAAGGTGAATGGCGGCGGCACCACAGCCGTGGAGGTGCCCAGCCCGCCGAACGACCATGCGTGGCTCACGCCTTCGCCCACCGTGTTGTTGGTGAAGGCCACCTCCAGGGGCCCGCATCCGTCCACCGTGCTCAGGACGATGGCCGGCTGCGGCACGTCCCACACGATCACGTTGGCATGGGTGGTGTCGCGACAACCCGCCCCCGTACCCGCCACGAGCCGCACCGGGTATGTGCCGGGCGCGGTGTACACGTGCTGGGGCGAGCTCTGCACACTGGTACCGCCATCGCCGAAATCCCATTCGGCCCCGGTGGCACCGGTACTGGTGTTGGTGAACTGGAAGGGCACCCCCACACAGGCCACCGGATCATTGATGAAGGCGGCCTCCGGCAACGGATGCACCGTCACCGTGGCGTTGTCGCTGTTGCTGCATCCCGTAATGGGGTCGGTCCAGTTGTACACGACCGGATTGCCGCCGGGCAGGGCCTGCAGGGGATCGAACACCCCCGTGAGCGGGTCCACGCCCACCCCGCTCCACGTCCCGCCTGGCGGATCGGCCCCGAGTTGCTGCGGGCCCGCATCGAGGCACACACCGATGTTGCCGCCCGCATCCACCGCGGGCAGTGGCTCCACGTGCACCACCACGTGGTCCATCAACATGCAGGTGGACGACCCCACCGTGTAGGTCAACGTATGATCGCCTGGCGCTGTGGGCATGAACAGACCGGTGGGATCCACCTGCGGGCCGCTCCAGGTGCCTCCGGCCGGCGTGGCGATGAGCTGCAGCGGCTCGCTGAACACGCATACCAAGGTATCGTTGCCCGCGAAGGCGGGTTCCGCTATGGCGATCACCTCCACGATCACCGTGTCGGTCCACACGCATTGTCCGGCCGTGGTCACCGTGTACACCAGCGTGTCGGTCCCCACGCCGTTCGGCATCAGCGCGCCGGTCGGGCTCACCGCCATCCAGTTGGCCGTCCATACGCCACCCCCCGGCGCCCCGCTCAGTTGTACGGTGATGGGTTGGTCGCACAGTTGCAGATCGGGGCCGGCATCCACCACCACCGGTGCCTCCACACTGGCCAGGGTGATGGCCGTGGCAACACAGCCGATGCCATCGGCATGGGTGTAGGTCAACTGATGATCACCGGGGGCCACCGCACCCGGATCGAACACAAAGGGTGGCCCGCTTACCCCGGGGCCGCTCCACATCCCCCCCGCCGGTGAAGCGGTGAGTGGCACCGGCTCATCGTACGGACAGCTGAAGAAGTCGGGGACCACGTCCAACGCCTGCGCCGCCAGGACCTGCACCACCATCGTGTCCGCGGTGATGCACGTTCCCGCGCCGTACGTGTAGACCACCGTGTGGCTTCCC
This sequence comes from uncultured Chryseobacterium sp., assembly GCA_964464935.1. Lineage (GTDB taxonomy): Bacteria > Bacteroidota > Bacteroidia > Flavobacteriales_F > PHOS-HE28 > PHOS-HE28. Next base: position 4,441 of record CAYXKE010000040.1, on the reverse strand, counting down.
ACGGAGGAAGGCACGAAGGCCCCTCCGGCCCCTGCACCCGACCATGTGCCACCTGGTGGGGAGGCCTGCAGGATCACGGGCACGGAGCCCATGCACATGACCGTATCCGGTGGCAGCGTGGCGAACGCGGTCACCGGGCCGACGGTCACGTCGATCGAGGCGGTGCTGGTGCAGCTGAAGGCATCGGTATAGGTGTAATCCACCGTGAACGTGCCCTGCATGCCGGGCGTGGGCGTGAAGACGCCGTCCGAACTGACGCCACTGCCGCTCCACTGGCCACCACCGGGCGTGGCGGTGAGTTGCACCGGTATGGCTTGATCACACAACACCGGGACAGACATCAGGGTCAGCGTGGGCAGCGGATGCACGGTGACCGTCATGGTGGCGGTGCTCGAGCAGCTGCCCTCGCTTCCCGTCACGCTATAGGTCGTGGTGCTCGAGGGGGCCACCTCCAGCACCGGCCCCGTGCCCACCACGGAACCACCCACGCTCCATTCCAGGTCCCCAGCACCAGCCGCCATCAACGTGATGCTTCCCCCCACGCAGATCGCCGGTGCCGAAGGGGTGATGGTCACCACGGGCGGCGGCACCACGTCCACTTCCACCGATGCGGGCGGCCCCTCGCAACCGTTGCTGACCGCCACCACCGTCCAGGTGCCGGCGTGCACGCTGCTGGCGTTCGGCAGGGTGATCGTCGGCCCCGTGGCCGTATAGCCATTGGGACCGTTCCAGGTGTAGGAGACACCGGGCGCCGTGGTCACACCGAGCGAAAGGGGCTGGCCCGCGCACACGGGGCTGTTGCTCGTCACCTCCGGTGTGGCGGGGAGCGTACCCACGGATAGGGTGATGGCATCGGACGCCGAGCCGCAGGCGTTGGTCACCGTAAGCCCGATGGTCGAGGTGGTGGGGCTCGGGTAGCACACCTGCCCGGGCACGGCCGTGTTCGCGCTGGCCGGGGTGCCCCCGCTGAACGCCCATGCATGGTTGGTGATGGCGGCGCCACAGTCCTGCACCGTGGCCGTGGGCGACACACATTGCGTGGCGCATATCCCGCTCAGCGGTGCGATGTCGACCTGCGGCGGCGCGTTCACCGTGACCGTCTGCTGGATGGGCGGCACATTACAACTGTTGATGGCGCGGAACTGCACGGTGTAGGACCCCGGCTGATCGAACGTCCAGGATGGCTGGAAGGCCGTGCTGGACTGCGTGCTGAAGCCCCCGGTCGCGCAGGCGGAGACTGTTCCGCTCACCGTCCATTGCCAGGTGGTGTGGCAGCTGTTCTCACTGGTGGTGGTGTTGGTCGCCGAAACGTTCAGCGGTACGCAGCCCGTGGTGGGCGTGAGCGTGAAGGCCGGCACGGGCGGTGCTTCCACACAGATGGTGCGCTCCAGCGTGTGCATGCCGCAGCTGTTGCCGGTGCGGTCGATGATGGTGTACGTGCCGGGCTGGTTGAACTGCACGCCCAGGTTCGTGGCACCGTCGGTCCAAAGGCCGGGGTTGGCCGGGTTGCCGTTGTCACTGCCCATCGTCCCGCTCACCACGGTCCAGCCCGTGGCGGGCGTGATGCTCCAGATGTTGCGCGGGGGCGTATTGCACGCAGGCGCCTGCAGACCGACGCTTTGGTCCGTGAAGGTCACCGTGGTGTTCACGCAGACGGTGTCGTGCGAGGCCGTGAAGACCGCCTCCGGTGTCTGGCTCACCCGGATGGGACCGATCTGCCCCTGGGTCTGGTCGCACGGGTTCTGCGCCACGAACGTCACGTTCAGCTGCCCACCGGCCATGCCGCATGTGCTTGTCGTGTACGTGTGGTTCACCACGGCAGGAGGCGGGTGGTCCAGGGTGATCTGCGTGCCGTCACCGAAGTCGATGATGTACGTGGTGCCGGGCGAGTTGCCCCCCACGCTGTTGATGTAGAAAGGCAGGGTGCCGCCCGTGCAGATGTTGGTGTTGGGGTCGGTGCTGATGCCACCGCCCGGGTTGGTACCAAGGAACACCTGGTACTGCTGCGTGCGTGAACAGCCGTTGGGGTAGCTGATCGAATAGGTCAGGGTCCACAAGCCCGGCCCATAGGTGTGGCCCTGGGTCCAGCCGTGGGCGGGGGTCACGGTCGGGCTGCCATCGCCCCAGTTGAGGGTGCGGGTGGCGCCGGCCACGTCCTGGCTTTGGTCCGCGAAGCTGAAGTTCCATGAGCTCGAAGGGTCGCAGATGCTGAAGGTGGTGAGCCCGTTGAACGTGGTGATCTGCTCTGGCCCCGTGCTGGTGAGCAAGGCCGGGGCGGCGGGGTTGACGTTCACCGTGATGGTGTCGGAGCCGCACACGTTCCCATCCGCATCGGTCACCGTAAGGGTGTATGTGGTGGTCGTGGTGGCGGTCACCGTGGGGTTGGCAATGTTCGTCGCGCTCAGCCCCTGCGCGGGCGACCAGCTGTAGGTATAGGGCCCATTGGTCCCCGTGACCGTTCCATTCAGCTGCTGCGCGGCTCCTTCGCACAGGGTGATGCTCGCCGGGCCAGCGTTCACCGTACATGAGGGCTGGGCCATGCCAGGCATCCCCAGCGCGGCAGCCATGGTCGCGCACAACGCGCGCAGGTAGGAGTCCGTCGGCATCACTTCTTCACGGAACGGCCAAAGTATCCGCCAGAAGTACGGGATATACCGTAGCGGACAACAAGGACATCCCCGCCATAACGAACGCCAGCCCCGCACGGTTGCCCGGACGACCCGGCAATTAGGGCCGCCAACTCGCGCGCCCCCTTTATTGGGGACGCACGGCAAAGGTCCCCAGGCTCAGTCCAGCGGCAGTTCCCGCAGGAGATCCAGTGCCTCCTCCATCAACTCGTGCATCACCACATCACGCTGCACAAAGGGCACACGTTCGCGGAAGGCGGCATGCAGGGAGGTCAGGTAGGCCGAGGTACGCAGCTTGCCGCCCGCCATGCGGAAGTCGAGCGCCTGGGCGGCATTGAGCAGCTCGATGGCCAGGATCCGCTCCACATCGTGCGCCACGGCCCAGGACTTCAGCGCGGCGGCCGCGCCCATGCTCACATGGTCCTCCTGTCCGTTGCTGCTGTCGATGGTGTCCACGCTGTTGGGCATGCACCGCTGCTTGTTGGCGCTCACCAGCGATGCGGCGGTGTACTGCGGGATCATGAAGCCGCTGTTCACGCCGGGCTCGGCCACCAGGTAGGGCGGCAGGCCGCGCTGACCCGAGATCAACTTGTAGGTGCGGCGTTCACTGATGCTGCCCAGTTCGGCCAGGGCGATGGCCAGGAGATCGAGCGCCAGGGCCAGCGGCTGTCCGTGGAAGTTGCCCGCGCTCACGATCAGGTCCTCGTCGTCGAACACGGTGGGATTGTCGGTCACGCTCTCCAGCTCGCGCTCCACCACCCGTCGCACGTAGGCCAACGCATCGCGGCTGGCACCGTGCACCTGGGGCATGCAGCGGAAGGAGTACGGGTCCTGCACATGCGCCTTGGGTCGCCGGGCGATCGTACTGCCGCGCAGCAGCTCGCGCAGGTTGGCCGCCACCACGGCCTGTCCGGGATGCGGACGTACCGCATGCACCGAGGGATGGAACGGCTCGGTGCGCCCGTCGAACGCCTCCAGGCTCAGCGCCCCGATGATGTCCGCGAGCCGCGCGAGCCGATCGGCCTTCAGCACCAGCAGCGCCGCGTACGCGTTCATGAACTGCGTGCCGTTGAGCAGCGCCAGCCCTTCCTTTGGGCCCAGCTCCAACGGCTTCCAACCGAATTTCTTCAGGGCGGCGGCGCTCTTCATGCGCCTGCCTTCGACCACCACTTCGCCCAGCCCCAGCAAGGGCAGCGCGAGATGGGCCAGCGGGGCCAGGTCGCCGCTGGCGCCCAGCGATCCGCGTTCGTACACCACGGGCAGCACATCGTTGTTGTACATGTCGATGTACCGTTGCACCGTGGCCGGTGCCACTGCGCTGTGCCCGAAGGCCATGTTCTGCACCTTCAGCACCAGCATGGCGCGGACCACTTCGGCAGGCACGGGATCACCGCTGCCACATGCATGGCTCATCACCAGGTTGCGCTGCAGCTCGGCCAGCTGGTCCTTCGGGATGCGCTTGTCGGCCAGCGATCCGAAGCCGGTGTTCACGCCATAGATCGGCGTCTCGTCCTTCTTCAGGCGGTCGCGCAGATAGCTGTGGCTGCGCTTCACGGCCTGCTGGGCATCCTTCGCCAGGGCGATGGTGCGGCGTTCGCGCAGGATCGCCTCCAGCTCGTCGAGCTTCAGGCCGATGGTGGTGATGGGATGAGGAGCGGGCATGCGAATGGGGATGTGCGGACCATGATCCGCCCGTACGTACTCAGGAGATCAAGGTGATCAGTTCGTCCTGCTTCACGGCTTTCTGCTCCCCGCTTTTCATGTCCTTCACGGTGACGATGCCCTGCTTCAGTTCGTTCTCGCCGATGATGGCC
>CAYXKE010000039.1:22901-24642 GCA_964464935.1 uncultured Chryseobacterium sp. | reverse complement strand
GCGTGACGGACAGGAGCGGCACCCCGCAGCGAGGAACGAGCGAGGAGTACAGCGGATGGCCGGACCCCGAGGCTTTGCGAGGGGGCACGCCCAAAGAACCTACGTCTGCAACACCCCCATATTGAACTCCCGCGTCGCCGGGGCCTGGTTGGCCGCTTCGATGCCCATGCTGATCCACTTGCGTGTGTCCAGCGGATCGATGATCGCATCCAGCCACAGCCGCGCCGCCGCGTAGTATGGGCTCATGCTCTCCTCGTACTTCGCGCGGATCTTGCCGAGGATCTCGGCCTCGCGCTCCTTGGTGATCTCCTCGCCGCGGCCTTTGAGGGCGGCCACTTCGATCTGCAGCAGCACCTTGGCGGCCTGTTCGCCGCCCATCACGGCCACCTGGGCGCTGGGCCAGCCCACGATCAGGCGCGGATCGTAGGCCTTGCCGCACATGGCGTAGTTGCCGGCGCCGTAGCTGTTGCCCACGATCACGGTGAACTTGGGCACCACGCTGTTGCTCACGGCGTTCACCATCTTGGCGCCGTCCTTGATGATGCCGCCGTGCTCGCTGCGGCTGCCCACCATGAAGCCGGTGACGTCCTGCAGGAACACCAGCGGGATGTTCTTCTGGTTGCAGTTGGCGATGAAGCGCGTGGCCTTGTCGGCGCTGTCGCTGTAGATCACCCCGCCGAACTGCATCTCGCCTTTCTTGCTCTTCACCACCTTGCGCTGGTTGGCCACGATGCCCACGGCCCAGCCGTCGATGCGGGCGTAGGCGGTGATGATGCTCTGGCCGTAGCCCTGCTTGTACTCGGTGAAGTCGCTTTCGTCCACCAGGCGGGCGATCACCTCGCGCATGTCGTAGGGCTTGGCGCGGTCGGTGGGCACGATGCCGTACAGCTCCTTCGGATCGGCCTTGGGGGCGGCGGGCTTCTCGCGACTGAACCCGGCGTCCTTCGGCTTGCCCAGCTTGTCCATGATGGCGCGGATCTTCTTCAGGCAATCCGCATCGTCCTTGCACTGGTAGTCGGTCACCCCGCTGATCTGGCTGTGGGTGGTGGCGCCGCCGAGGGTCTCGTTGTCGATGTCCTCACCGATGGCGGCCTTCACCAGGTAGCTGCCGGCCAGGAAGATGCTGCCGGTCTTCTCCACGATGAGCGCCTCGTCGCTCATGATCGGCAGGTAGGCGCCGCCGGCCACGCAGCTGCCCATGACGGCGGCGATCTGCGTGATGCCCATGGAGCTCATCACCGCGTTGTTGCGGAAGATCCGGCCGAAGTGCTCCTTGTCGGGGAAGATCTCGTCCTGCATGGGCAGGTACACGCCGGCGCTGTCCACCAGGTAGATGATGGGCAGACGGTTCTCGATGGCGATCTCCTGGGCGCGCAGGTTCTTCTTGCCGGTCATGGGGAACCAGGCGCCGGCCTTCACGGTGGCGTCGTTGGCCACCACGATGCATTGGCGCTTGCTCACGTAGCCGATCACCACCACCACACCGGCGCTGGGGCATCCGCCGTGCTCGGTGTACATGCCGTCGGCGGCCAGGGCGCCGATCTCGATCCGCGGGGCGCCCTTGTCCAGCAGCGCGTCGATGCGCTCCCGGGCGGACATCTTGCCTTGCTCGTGCAACTTGGCGATGCGCTTCTCGCCCCCGCCCTTGTATACCTGCTTCAGGCGGCGGTCCAGCTCGGAGAGGGCCAGTTTGTTGTGGTCCTCGTTCTTGGAGGCCTCGATGTCGATCTTCTCTGCCATA
>CAYXKE010000039.1:0-22801 GCA_964464935.1 uncultured Chryseobacterium sp. | reverse complement strand
CAGTTTGTTGTGGTCCTCGTTCTTGGAGGCCTCGATGTCGATCTTCTCTGCCATAGGCGCCGAAAGTAGTCCGCGGCGGGGTTATCCGGGGATACGGCCGATGTCACGGAGGGGTGGCGGTGTGCGCTCACTTCCGCTTCGCCGCCGCGCTCACGAACGGCATCGTCGCGGCCTGCTTCATCCACGCCACCAGCTGCTTCTCATCGAGGTCGGCCAGTGTCTTCGGCTCCACCCCGCGGGTGGCCTTGCCCATCGCCACAGGGGTGACCGGCGGTTCGGGCCTCAGGTCCGTGCCCTTGATGAACATCACTTTCACATGGCCCTGGAAGGCGCCGCAGCAAAAGCACCAGCCATCGTCCACGCCGTAGTAGGCCATGCCCCACTTCACCGCGCGCTGCAGCCCCGGCAGGGTCTTCGCCGCGAGGGCATCGATGCGCTTGGCGATGCCGCGCTGCGGCTGCGGCATACCGGCGATGTAGTCGAACACCGGTTTGTCTCCCGCCGCGGCCTTCGCCGGACTCGCCTTGCCGTCCATCGCCTGCTTCAACGTGGTCGCTGACTTCGCGGCCTGGCCTGCGGCGGCCTTCACCGTGGCGCCACGGGTCGAGGTCTTCTTCGGTGCTGCGCGCATTGCTGCCTGTTCGTATTGATCCACGGACCGGTCCGTCGCACGAAGATCGGTCAGCCGGGCCCCTGCACCTTCGCGCGCCGCGGGATACGAGCGGTCACCACCAGACCGCCCGGCGGACCATGCCCGGTGAAGGGTTGGGCGTGCCCCCGGCCGCCCCCCGCATGCGCCGACCCGCGCGTCCGGGGTCGCGCTCTCCGCTCGTACTCCTCGCGCCCCGGGCGCACGCCACGGGGCGCTGCGGGGTACCCGCTGCGATCGCTCACGCGGGGGCCATCCCAAGGTGCCGGTTATCGTGGCCCTCAAGCCGGCCTGCGGCCACGGTGCCTGAAAAAGGAAGGGGCCCCGGTCACCGGGGCCCCTTCTCCTATTCGGCGGGTCACAGGCCCATCTTCTTGCGGATGGCGGCCGGCACCGCGTCCTTGTGCACCATGAAGGCGGTCATCTTGTACGCCGCGTAGGCCTTGCTCATGTACAGGTAGCCCTGCTGCTGGTTGCTCAGGCCCCAGCTGTTCTTCACGATGTACCACTCGGTGCCGTTCTGGTCGGTGGCGATGCCGGTGATGTGCATCCCATGATCATCGGTGGTGCTGAAGTTGTCGAACGCACGCTGGCGCATCTCGTTGGTGATGGCCGGCTCAGGCTGGGGGCCTTTGAACAGGGCGGCCTTCTGCTCGGCGGTGAGCTCGGCGGCCGGGGTGGCGCTCACGAAGGCCACGCCGTTCTTCCAGCTGAAGGTGGGTTCGCTCACGTCACCGCCCCAGCTGATGCTGTACCCGTTGCGCAGGGCATTGTCCATGATGGGGATGATGTCCTCCACGGGGATGTTCCACGCCTGCTCCAGCGCCCAGTTGTCGGGCACCATCAAGGTCCCCTTGGTGTAGAAGGGAATGTCCGTCACGCTCTGGAACTCCACATAGTCGGCCGGGTCCACCTTCACCACCTCCTTCGCGAAGCTCTGCGGCGTGTACTTCCTGCCCTTGTACGTGAAGGTCTCCGGCACCTGGCCCAGGTAGGTGTCGAGCACGGCGTTCACCGCCTCGCGCCACACGGGGGTGAGGGTGCCTTTGTTGGGTGCCTTCACCACCGCATCGAGCATGCCCTGGATCACGGCCTGCATCTCGCCGAACTGGTTGCGGGTGGTGCCGTAGTTCAGGCCGGTGTACACCTCATAGGGCACGATGCCGTACTTGGCGTACATGTTGATCACATCGTGGGCGATGCCGCCGTCGCCGTAGTTCAGCGAGCCGTGCATGCGCACATAGTTCAACGCCTTCTCCTCGTAGCTCTTGCGGGCGATGTAGATCTTACTGAGATGGATCTCCGGTCCGCCCTTGCGGATCATCTCGGATTCGAGGAAGGACCCCGTGGCGTAGCTCCAGCAGGTGCCCGAGCTGCCCTGGTCCTCCACCGGCGTGCCCGGCGTGGTGAGCAACGGGGTGAAGCGGAAGCCGGTGGTGTCGGCGCTGTTGAGGCTGATCTTCCGGATGAGGTCGTCCTGGGCCGGGGCCACCAGGGCCGCCCCCACGAACGCGAGCAGGATGAACGATCGACGCATGGAATTTTCGGGATGTGCGGCAAAGAAAGGCGAAGCGGGCGAGGCCGGGGACGAATGGTGACGGAACGCTGCGCCCGGGATGAACGGCCCAGCCCATTGGTCCACCAGGCCACCGATGCCTTAACAAGAATTCGCAGCACTCCATTCCCGTGAAATAGTTTCAACTGAAACGGTTTCGCCCGACCTTTGCGCCCCCGTACGGTGGTACGGCGACCAACGATGCCCGTGTCCGGCCCTTCCATCGGTTTCTGGTGCTCCGTGGCGGCGCAGCATTATTACCAGCGCCTCAAGGAGAAGCTGGCGCATCTGGACATTCCGGAGTGCTTCATCGCGCTGGTGACCATCCACGAGCACAACGGCAAGCTCAGCCAACAGGAGCTGGCCGACAAGCTGCACCTGGACAAGGTGACCATGACGCGGACCCTGGACCTGATGGACCGCGGCGGCTACATCGAGCGCTGCGACTGCGCGGGCGACCGGCGCAAGCACCTGGTGCGCACCACGCCCAAGGCCGACCAGGCGGTGAAGGACATCCGCAAGGCCTACCGCGCACTGAACCGGGAGGCACTCCAAGGGCTCAGCGCCGAGGAGCGGGAAAATTTCCAACGCCACCTGGCCACCGTGGCGGAGAATTTGCGGCCCGCCACCGGCAAGCTGGCCCGCCCCCCCAAACGCATCCGATCATGATGAACGACACCCCCATTGGTGCCCTGGCCCTGACCCTGCTGCTGGCCGCCTGCGGCAGCGGCGGTGATGAACAGAAAGCCGCCGGCGGCCCGCCGCCCGCCATGGCCGTGCAGGTGCACGTGCTGCAGGGCCGTCCGCTGGAGAACGCCTTCTCCACCACCGGCACCCTGCTGCCCAACGAAGAGGTGGAGCTGCGCAGCGAGGTGAGCGGCCGCGTGACGCACATCGGCTTCCAGGAAGGCACGCGCGTGAGCGCCGGCCAGGTGCTGGTGCGCATCAACGACGACGACCTGCAGGCCCAGCTGCGCAAGGCCGAAGCCGCGCTGAAGGTGGCCCGCGACAGTGAGGCGCGCCAGAAGCAGCTGCTCGATGTGGAGGGCGTGAGCCGCGAGGTGTACGACGCCACGGTATCACAGCGCATCGGCATGGAGGCCGACGTGGACCACCTGCGCGCCCAGATCGCCAAGACCACCATCCGCGCCCCCTTCAGCGGATCCATCGGGTTGCGCAGCATCAGCGAGGGCGGCTATGTCTCCCCCACCGCGCTCATCGCCCGGCTCACCCAGACCGACCCGATGAAGCTGGACTTCACCGTGCCCGAGCGCTACGGCCGGCACATGCGTCCCGGCACACCGGTGTCCTTCAGCTTGGAGGGCGACACCACGCACTACACCGCCGAGGTGTACGCCGTGGAACCCAGCGTGGACGCCACCACGCGCACGGTGCGGGTACGCGCCCGCAGCGCCAACAAGGACCGCCGCCTGATGCCCGGCGCCTTCGCCAAGGTGGCCGTGAAGCTGGAGACCATCACCGACGCGCTCACCATCCCCGCCGAGGCGCTGATCCCCGACATTCAGGGCCAGAAGGTGATGGTGATGAAAGGCGGCAAGGCCCAGAGCGTACGGGTGGACATCGGCATCCGCACCGAGAACGAGGTGCAGCTGATCAGCAATGTGCAGCCGGGGGATACGGTGATAACGAGCGCACTGCTGGCGGTGAGGGATGGGATGGCGGTAAGGCCAGCGGAGAGGAAGGGGACAGCTAAACAGTGACTGGCATGCACCGGACCACGTTCAAACTCACCCAAATGGACTGCCCTTTACGTGTCGCAACTGGACACGACCACGTTCCACCACGGTACCAAGACCATACGAAGGCCTGGTGGCGGACTTCCCTTATCGAAAATGGAAGCTATAAAAGAGTGTGCCCATGACGAAGCGGTCATCCAATATGAGATCATCCGCCCCCAATTTGGCCGATATTCCCTGCAAATCGGTTGATAAACGTACTCCCCAAGATCGGGCGGTCCGGGGGGTGGGTTGTGCGTAGCAGGCGAGTTCAGTGATGATGCCTGTTTTGAAGAGTCCCCCGAACGCCGCCTTGTTCATGATGTAGAACTCATCCCCCCTCGCGGCGCGCCCTTGCTCGGCAAGCAGCGAGAACCGTACACCTACGGACAGCAGAAGCTGTTCTCGTTGAGACCGGTCGTTCATTCGCAGCAATGGAAAGAGCAGCGGTACTTGGATGAACCCATCGTAATGCGACGTGTCATCCACGAAACCGCTGCGAACGTACGTGTACTCCAGTCCAGCCTTCAGCTTGTGGCCTTTGCCTCCTATCCACAAGAATGAAAGACCCGATTCAGTACTTTGGCCGTACAAAGGGGAAACAGGTATGCCAGCAGGCCGGGCTGTGTACATGGACAACCCGATGGAACCTCCAAAATGGACGCGGCACGTATCATCGGTGACCTGACCCGTTGCTATTGACCCGCCCAAGGCCGCCAACCCACAGAGAACTACGCGGCGAAGCATCGTTCATGGCTATTGTCGAAAGCACGTAATCAATCCTTCGCTGAACACCCGGCCGCAGTAGCTGCACCAGCGGCCACACCAACCACAGGATTGCCTCCCGAGATCAATTCGCCCACCACAAAGCCTCCGACAAATCCGGCCAGATCACGCAATCCCCTTACCCACCAAGGTGCTGCGGCCATGATCCGGTTGTGCATCGGGCCTACAAAGGAGGTTTCAATGAGCTGGTTCATGGTTGCTGTTGTGTTTGTTAGCGCGCGAGTAGGCGTAAAGCTATACATGCTTTCATGTGAGTAGTTGAGTAATATTTATGAACAACTGTTCATATCCCGCCAGCCCAATCCCTCTGCGGCCATGAAGGACCCATTTTTCATCCACTCCGACCGCTACGCGATGTACAAGCCGTCGAACCCGGATCTTTATCCCCCCAACAATACCCAAATGATGGCGGCAACTGTTCATGGGTGTCCCCTCCTTCGTCGGGGTGAGAGAGTGAGAGGGTGCGAGAGCGACTTCCTACTCTTGCACCCTCGCACCCTCTCGCTCTTGAACCCTCGCACGGCACTCATCGCATGAACATCAGCTCCCTCAGCATCAACCGCCCCGTGCTGGCCACGGTGATCTCGATCTTCCTCGTGCTGTTCGGGGTGATCGGCTTCACCTTCCTCGGCGTGCGCGAATACCCCAGCGTGGACCCGCCCGTGATCACGGTGACCACCAACTACGTGGGCGCCAACGCCGACATCATCGAGAAGCAGATCACCGAGATCCTCGAGGAGAGCATCAACGGCATCGCGGGCATCACCAGCCTCACCAGCGTGAGCGCCGACGGCCGCAGCACGGTGACGGTGGAGTTCGACCTGGACATGGACCTGGAGGCCGCGGCCAACGACGTGCGCGACCGCGTGAGCCAGGCCGTGCGCAACCTGCCAGCCGACGCCGACCCGCCCATCGTGGTGAAGAGCAACGCCGACAGCAACCCGATCCTGAGCATGACCATGCAGAGCGATCAGCGCTCGATGCTGGAGCTCAGCGAGATCGCCAACAACAACTTCAAGGAGCGGCTGCAGACCATCCCCGGGGTGAGCGAGATCCGCATCTGGGGCGAGAAGAAGTACAGCATGAAGCTGCAGCTCGACCCGGTGAAGATGGCCGGCTACCGGATCACGCCCAGCGATGTGCGCGCCGCGCTGGACCGCGAGAACGTGGAGCTGCCCAGCGGCCGCATCGAGGGCTACCGCACCGAGCTCACCATCCGCACCATGGGCCGGCTGGAGACGCCCGAGCAGTTCAATGACCTGATCCTGCGCGAGGAGAACGGCGTGGTGGTGCGCCTGCGCGATGTGGGCCGCGCCGAGCTGATGCCCGAGAACGAACGCAGCTTGTTGCGCGGAAACGGTGCCATACCCCAGGTGGGCATCGCCGTGACACCCCAGCCCGGCAGCAACTACATCGCGATCGCCGACGAGTTCCACAAGCGCTTCGAGCAGATCAAGAAGGACCTGCCCGACGACCTGCGCTACACCCTGGCGATGGACACCACCGTGGGCATCCGCAAGGCCATCATGGAGGTGGAGGAGACCATCGCCATCGCCTTCCTGCTGGTGGTGCTCATCATCTTCATCTTCCTCCGCGACTGGCGCACCACATTGATCCCCGTGCTGGCGATCCCCATCTCCTTGATCGGCGCCTTCTTCATCATGTACATCGCGGGCTTCAGCATCAACATCCTCACGCTGCTCGCCGTGCTGCTGGCCACGGGCATCGTGGTGGACGACGCCATCGTGGTGCTGGAGAACATCTACAGCAAGATCGAGAAGGGCATGGACCCGATCCAGGCGGGCCACGAGGGCAGCAAGGAGATCACCTTCGCCATCATCAGCATCACCATCACCCTGATGGCGGTGTTCCTGCCCGTGATCTTCCTCAGCGGCTTGACCGGCCGCCTCTTCCGCGAGTTCGGTGTGGTGGTGGCGGGCGCCGTGGGCATCAGCGCCCTGGTGAGCCTCACCCTCACCCCCATGCTCAGCGCCCACTGGCTGCGGCACAACACCAACCCCAGCCGCTTCTTCCAAGTGACCGAGCGCTGGTTCAACGCCATGACCGACGGCTACAACCGCTCGCTGAAGCGCTACATGCGCGTGCGGTGGGTGAGCATCCCGATCATGATCGCCAGTGCCCTGATCATCGTGGGCGTGGGCAGCCAGCTCCAAAGCGAACTGGCGCCCATGGAGGACAAGAGCCGCTTCATGATCCAGAGCACGGCGCCCGAAGGCACCAGCTTCGAGGTGATGAACGATTACCTCACGGACATCATCCACATGGTGGACACCCTGCCCGAACGCCAGGCGCTGATCAGCGTGACGGCGCCCGGTTTCGGCACGGCCAGCAGCACCAACACCGGTTTCGTGCGCGTGACGCTGGTGGAGCCCGAGAAGCGCTCCCGCACGCAGGACGAGATCGCCAAGCAGATCATGGCCCAACTGGCGCCGTACAACCTGGCCCGCAGCTTCGTGATCCAGGAGCCCACCATCGGCGGGTCGCGCTTCACCAGCCTGCCCGTGCAGTACGTGATCCAGGCCCCCTCGTTCGAGAAGCTGCGCGAGGTGATCCCCGCCTTCATGGAGAAGGTCAACGCCGACAAGACCTTCCGCGTGGCCGACCTGAACCTGAAATTCAACAAGCCCGAGCTGAACGTGGAGATCGACCGCGACCGCGCGCGCGCCATGGGCGTGGACATGCGCGACATCGCCGAGACCCTGCAGCTCTACTTCAGCGGTCAGCGCTACGGCTACTTCATCTACAAGGGCAAACAATACCAGGTGATCGGTCAGGCCACCCGCGCGGACCGCGATGCACCCGTTGACCTGAGCAGCGCCTTCGTGCGGAACAAGAAGGGCGAGCTGATCCAGCTGGCCAACCTGGTGCGCATGAGCGACCGCAGCACCCCGCCGCAGCTCTTCCGCTACAACCGCTACGTGAGCGCCACCGTGAGCGCCGACCCCGCCGAGGGCTACACCATCGGCGACGGCATCGCCGCCATGGACCGCATCGCCGACGAGGTGCTCGACGACAGCTTCTACACCACGCTGGCCGGCGTGAGCAAGGAGTTCGCCGAGAGCGGCAGCAGCATGGCCTTCGCGTTCATCCTCGCGCTGTTGCTGGTGTTCCTGATCCTCGCGGCCCAGTTCGAGAGCTGGATCGACCCGCTGGTGGTGATGTTCACCGTGCCCCTGGCCCTCGCCGGTGCGGTGTTGAGCCTCTGGCTCTTCGGCCACACATTGAACATCTTCAGCAACATCGGCATCATCGTGCTGATCGGCCTGGTGACCAAGAACGGCATCCTCATCGTGGAGTTCGCCAACCAGCGCAAGGAGCATGGGCTGAAGAAGATCGACGCCGTGATCGATGCCGCCACGCAGCGCCTGCGCCCGATCCTGATGACCACCCTGGCCATGGCCTTGGGCGCGCTGCCCATCGCACTGGGCCTGGGCGCCGCCGCCAAGAGCCGGATCCCCATGGGCATCGTGATCATCGGCGGTCTGATGTTCTCGCTGATCCTCACCCTGTACGTGGTGCCCGGGTTGTATTCGTACCTGTCGCGTGAACGAAAGGAGCACGCGGACCATCCATCCGCCCCCCACTGACCATGCACCGTACCACGATGAAACACACCATCACTTTGGTCCTGTTGCTGGTCTGCGCCGTGGTCGTCGCCCAGCCCCTCACGCCCGAGCAGGCCGTGGCCATCGCCCTGGAGCACAACCACGGCATCCGCCTGGCGAAGCTCGATGCGCGCACCGCCGAGCTGCTGAACAACGCGGGCAACGCGGGCATGCTGCCCACCCTGGACGCGAACGGCTTCTACAGCATCGACAACAGCAGCACCAAGCAGACCTTCTTCAGCGGCGAGGTGCGCGAGGCCGACAACGCCGACAGCCGCGTGCTGGACGGCGCGCTGGCCCTGAACTGGACCGTGTTCGACGGCCTGGCGATGTTCGCCGCCAAGGACCGCCTGGAAGCCCTGGAGCAGATCGGCAGGACCGAGCTGCGGCAACAGATGGAAGCCACCGTGTACGAGGTGCTCACCGGCTACTACCTCACCGTGCAGCTGGCCAGCGCCGTGCGCGTGCAGGAGGAAGGGCTGCGCACCTCGCGCGAACGCCTGAAGATCGTGGAGACCGGCCAGCGTGTGGGTTCGAGCAGCGGGCTGCAGGTCGTGCAGGCCAGGCTCGACCTCAGCGCCGACAGCGCCGCCCTGCTCGACCTGATGCAGCAGCGCACCATGGCCTTGAACCGCTTGAACACCCTGCTGGGCCGTGCGCCCGATACGCCGCTGGAAGTGGCCGGCAGCATCGCCCCCGCCGAGGACCTCGACCTGGACGCCGTGCAGCGCGATGCCCGTGCGGGGAACACCGCCTTGCAGCAGGCCCGTCAGCAACAACTGCTCGCCGACCTCAGCGTGAAGCAGCTGCGGGGCGCGCTCTTCCCCCGCATCGATGTCTACGGCAACTATGGCTACACGCGCAGCACCAGCGCGGTGGGCTTCCTGCAGAGCAACACCCAGCTGGGGCCTGACTACGGCGTGCGCGTGAGCGTGCCCTTGTTCCGCGGCTTGCAGGCCAACCGCGCCGTGCAGGTGGCCAAGATCACGCGCGAGCAGGCCGCCATCGGCACCGAGCAGGCACAGCTGCAACTGGAACAGCAGGTGCTCGACAGCTGGATCACCTACACCACCGCCCGCCAGCGCGTGGCCTTGGAAGAAGCCAACCTCGCCGGCATCCGCAAGCAGGTGGACGTGGCGCTGGAGAGCTACCGCTTGGGCATGATCACGGCCGTGGAGCTGCGCGATGTGCAGCAAAGCCTGATCGATGCGGAGAACCGCCTGTTGATGGCCCAGTTCGAGGCCAAGGCCGCCGAGCTGCAGCTGAAGTGGCTGGCGGGAAGGCTGGTGTGATCGGCGTGGGCCCGTGCACCTGGGCACGGCCCTGAGCGCGGTTGCCGTTACTTCGCGCCGTGATCCCGGGGGGATCCACCCCCACCCCGCCCATGAAGCACGCATTCATCATCGACGCCGTCCGCACGCCCATCGGCAGCTTCGCGGGCAGCCTGGCCCCGGTGCGGGCCGATGACCTGGCCGCCCACGTGATCAAGGCCCTGATGGACCGCCACCCCGGCCTGGACCCGACCGCCGTGGACGATGTGATCATGGGTTGCGCCAACCAAGCCGGCGAGGACAACCGCAACGTGGCGCGCATGGCCCTGCTGCTGGCCGGCCTGCCGGTGACCGTGCCGGGCGAAACGGTGAACCGCCTCTGCGCCAGCGGCATGAGCGCCGTGGTGCAGGCCGGGCGCGCCATCGCCGCCGAGCAGGGCGACCTGTTCATCGCGGGGGGCATCGAACACATGACCCGCGGCCCCTGGGTGATCGGCAAGACCAGCACGCCCTTCGGCCGCGACGCCCAGATGTTCGACAGCAGCTTCGGCTGGCGCTTCGTGAATCCCCGCATGAAGGAGCGCTATGGCGTGGACGCCATGGGCGAGACCGCCGAGAACCTGCTGGAGACGCACCACATCGACCGGGAGGCGCAGGACCGCTTCGCCCTGTGGAGCCAGCAGAAGGCCACCGCCGCCCAGCAGAGCGGCCGGCTGGCGCAGGAGATCACGCCCGTGCCCGTGCCCCGCCGCAAGGGCGATCCGGTGATCTTCGCCCAGGACGAGTTCATCAAGCCCGGCACCACCATGGAGATCCTCGCCGGTCTCCGGCCCGCGTTCCGCAAGGACGGCTCGGTGACGGCGGGCAACGCCAGCGGCCTGAACGACGGTGCGGCGGCCCTGCTCGTGGCCAGCGAGGCGGCCATCGCCCGGCATGGCCTGAAGCCCCTGGCCCGCATCGTGACCAGCGCCGTGGTGGGCGTGGAGCCCCGCATCATGGGCATCGGCCCGGTGCAGGCCACCCGCCTGGCCCTGCAGCGCGCCGGCCTGACGCTGGACCAGATGGACCTGATCGAGCTGAACGAGGCCTTCGCTGCGCAGGTGCTGAGCTGCACCCGCAGCCTGGGCCTGGCCGACGACGACCCGCGGATCAACCCCAACGGTGGGGCCATCGCCCTGGGCCACCCCCTGGGCATGAGCGGCGCCCGGCTGATCCAGACCGCCGCCCTCGAATTGCAGGCCCGCAAGGCCCGTTACGCCCTGTGCACCATGTGCATCGGCGTGGGCCAGGGCTATGCCGTGATCATTGAAGCTTGTTGACCACCGGGGCCTGCCACGGGAGCGTTCCGCGCCCCTGTGCTTAGTTTGGCCCCCGCAACCCGCAACACCGATGCAACCCCAGGAACAGATCAACACGTTCATCGCCGGCCTTCCGGAGTGGCAACGGCTGCTGATGGTGCGCCTGCGCCGACTGGTCCGCACGGCCCTGCCCGACGTGGAGGAGACCTGGTCCAACGGCGCTCCCACGTACGGCCACAAGGGTACCATCGTGAGCCTGCACGCCTTCAAGACCTGCGTCAGCGTGTGGTTCCACAAGGGCGCCCAACTCAAGGACCCCCACGGCCTGTTCAAGCTCACGGACAAGGACGCCACCCGTGCCGTGCGCAAGTTCAAGGTCAGCGAGAACGAGACCGTGAACGAGAAGGCCTTCAGCGACCTGGTGAAGCAGGCCGCCAAGCTGAACGAGACCGAAAGCAAGGGCGCCGAGCCGCGCTCGAAGAAAGCCCTGGTGCTTCCACCCGACATGGAGAACTGCCTGCGCCGCGATGAGGAGGCCTGGCAGCACTGGGAACGCTTCAGCTCCAGCCACAAGCGCGAGTATGTGGAGTGGGTCACCGATGCCCGGCAGGAGGAGACGCGCAAACGCCGCATCGCCAAGGCATTGGAGATGATCCGCGAAGGCCAGGCCAAGGACAGCATCGTGGACTGAAGGGCCGGAGTGCCTGGGATCACCGCGGCCGTGACCCGCTTGCGGACCGCTGCTGTTGGGGCGCCCCATGTGCCACACGAGGTTCACCACCGGGTGGTGGGGGGACATGAGCACCCTGCCCCCGGGTGGGCAGCGCCCTGATCCGCCCTACCGCTTCACGGCCCGACCATGGACCACACCTGCCCGGCCGCCGCGGGCCCGATGAGAACGCAAGAAGCCCCGCGTCCGGAGGACGCAGGGCTTCGGGAAAAGGCGAAAGGGGTGGAGATCAGGCGTTGCCGGCCTTCTTCTCTTGGTGCTTGGCGTAGCGCTTCTTGAACTTGTCCACGCGGCCGGCGGTGTCCACCAGCATCATCTTGCCCGTGTAGAACGGGTGCGACGTGTGGCTGATGTCCAGCTTCACCAGCGGGTACTCGTTCCCGTCCTCCCAAGTGATGGTGTCCTTGGTGTTGGTGCAGCTCTTGCCCAGGAACATGTAATCGTTGGACATGTCCTTGAACACCACGAAGCGGTAGCTTTCCGGGTGGATATCCTTCTTCATCGTCGTTGGCTTGGTCGGGACCGTTCCGGACGAACGGGGCGGCAAAGGTAGGTGATCTTTCCTGATCCTCCATCACTTCCCGGACAATACCCCACCGCCCGGCCACGTAATAGCCTTCCGAATGGCATCTTTGCGCGTCTTGTACCCGCAACGCTCCCTCCTCCTCCTGGTGCTGGCACTGGTGCTGGCCACCGCCTGCCGCCGTGACCGCCTCTTCACGGACGACCCCGGTGCGCAGCTGAGCTTCAGCCGCGACACCGTGATGTTCGACACGGTCTTCGCCGGCAACCCGGGCGGTTTCTCCGTCACCAAGTACTTCGTGGCCCGCAACACCAACAGCCGGGCCGTGCGGGTGGACATCGCCCTGGCCGGCGGCGCACCCTCGCCCTTCCGCATCAACGTCGACGGCGCTTCGGGCACCTCCTTCTCCCAGGTGGAGATCCTCGGGGGCGACAGCATCTTCATCTTCGTGGAGGCCACCCTGGACCAGGGCAACCAGTCCAGTCCGCTGGTGCATGAGGACCACATCGTGTTCCACACCAACGGCAATGTGCAGGAGGTGCTGCTGGTGGCCTGGGGGCAGGACGCCTACTACCACACCATCGGGCCGGCCCACATCCAGATCCCCGGCTTCCCCCCCATTGGCATTGTGGCGGGGCGCGACGCCAGCGGCAACGTGATCTGCGAGACCGTGACCTGGGCCAACGACAAGCCTCACGTGATCTTCGGTTATGCGGTGGTGGATTCGTGCAGTACGCTGGAGATCCAGCCCGGCACGCGCATCCACGTGCACGGCGGTGGCGGGCTCTGGGTGTACCGCTGGGGGCGGCTGCTGGCCCAGGGCACACTGGACATGCCCATCACCTTCCAAAGCGACCGCCTGGAGCCCCTTTACGCCGAGCTGCCCGGCCAGTGGGACCGCATCTGGCTGAACGACGGGCCGGCCGGCGCCGACCATGTGATGGACCACGTGGTGATCAAGAACGCGCTGGTGGGCATCCAGTGCGAGCCGGGGCCCTGGCTCTGGGCCAATGGCCAGCCCGCCCAGCCCATCAGCCAGGCGCGGCTCATCCTCAACAACACACAGATCCGCAACTGCAGCGCCGTGGGCCTGCTCAGCCGCAACTACCGCATCTTCAGCAACAACCTCCTGGTGGGCGATTGCGGCCAGCATGCCGTGGCCCTCACCGGCGGAGGCGGATACCTGTTCAACCATGCCACGGTGGCCAACTACTGGGACCTCGATGGGCGCGAGACCCCGGCCTTCGTCCTCACCAACCGCTACCAGGACCAGTACACCGGCGCGCTGATCACCTACGCGATCGACGATACCAGCCGGTTCGTCAACGGCATCATCCACGGCGCGAACAGCAACGAGTTCACCATGGCGTTCGACATGGGCGCGGCGCCGCAGTTCACCTTCGACCGGTACATCATCCGCACCACCGAGAGCACCAGCAACACCGACTGGTTCCCGGCGCAGGACCGCATCTACCGCAACGCGTCGCCCGGCTTCGTGAGCGCGAGCGCGCGCAACTTCCGCCTCTCCCAGAACTCGTTCGCCCGCAACAAGGGCACGTTCGTGAACGTGTATGGCGGCATCAGCGACATCGAGGGCAACTCGCGCAACTGCGACGCGGGCATGCCCGAGAGCGGCTACGACCTGGGGTGCTACGAGTGGTGCCCCTGAGGGCCGCCCCTCAGCGCTTGCACGCCGCGAGCGTGTTCTGCAGCAGCGATGCGATGGTCATGGGCCCCACGCCACCGGGCACGGGGGTGATCCAACTGCACTTGGGTGCCACCTGCGCGAAGTCCACATCGCCCACGAGACGGAAACCGCTCTTGCGCGAGGGGTCATCGATCCGGTGGATGCCCACGTCGACCACCACGGCGCCCTCCTTCACCATGTCGGCCGTGATGAACTCGGGGCGTCCGATGGCCACGATGAGGATGTCGGCCTGGCGGGTGATGGAGGCGAGATGGCGCGTGCGGCTGTGGGCGATGGTGACGGTGCAGTTGCCGGGGTCGGCCTGGCGGGCCATGAGGATGGCCATGGGCTTGCCCACGATGTTGCTGCGGCCCACCACCACGCAATGCCTGCCCTCGGTGGCGATGTGGTGATGACGCAGCAGCTCCACCACGCCGGCGGGGGTGGCGGGCAGGAAGCCGGGCAGGCCCAGCACCATGTTGCCCACGTTCACCGGGTGGAAGCCGTCCACGTCCTTCAGCGGGTCGATGGCCAGGGTCACGGCCTGTTCGTCGATGTGCCCGGGCAGGGGCAGCTGCACGATGAAGCCGTCGATGCCGGGATCGTTGTTGAGGCGGTGCACGTGCTCAAGCAGTGCGGCCTGGCTGATGGTGGCGGGCAGCTCGATCAACGAGCTCTCAAACCCCACACTGGCGCAGGCCCGCACCTTGCTTTCCACATAGGTGCGGCTGGCCCCGTCGTTGCCCACCAGGATTGCCGCCAGGTGCGGGGGGCGCCCCTTGGTGCGCTGCACCGCCTCCACTTCCTCACGCACCCGGTCACGTACGGCTTCGGCCGTGCGTTTACCGTCCAACAACTGATGGCCCGTGCTCACGTTCATCATGCCCGCGAAGGTATGCCTTGCCCCCACCCACGGGCCTGCTGCCGCCGCCACGCGTAGCTTCGCGGCCATGGCCGCCCCGAAAGTGGAAGTGAAGAACCGCCGCGCCACGTACGACTACCATATCCTGGAGACGTACGAGTGCGGCATGGTGCTGATGGGCTCGGAGATCAAGAGCATCCGCCACGGGGGCGCCTCGGTGAACGAGGCCTTCTGTGTGTTCGCCGGCGACGACCTGGTGGTGCGCAACATGCAGATCGCGCCGTACGCCGGCAACATCCACTTCGTGCACGAGCCCAAGCGCGACCGCAAACTGCTGCTGCACCGCCGGGAGCTGGACAAGCTGCGGCGGAAGCTGCGCGACACGGGCATCGCCATCATACCGCTGCGGCTGTACATCGCGGACAACGGCTTCGCCAAGCTGGAGATCGCACTGGCCAAGGGCAAGAAGACGTACGACAAGCGGGAGAGCATCAAGGAGCGCGACGTGAAGCGCGACATCGACCGCCATGGCTGACCGCGCGCTCCCGGCACAGGCGCTGGGCCGGTGGGGCCCGCACATCCTGCCGGGCGCGCCGTGGATGCGCACCACCTTCCTGCTGCTGCTCGCCGCGGCCGCCGTGCTGCGCCTCTGGCAACTGGGGGAAATGCCCTTCTCCCACGACGAGCTCAGTGCGCTGTCCCGCCTCTACCCCACCCTGCTGGAGACCGTGCGCCGCGGCGTGATGGAGCAGGACACCCACCCGCCGGGCGTGCAGGTGTTCCTCTGGGGATGGACCAACCTCTTCGGCACCGGCGCGCTCGCCGTGAAGCTGCCCTTCGTGCTGATGGGACTGGCCGCACTATGGTGGGTGTACCGTACGGCCATGGCATGGACCGACGCCCCAGTGGCCCTGCTGGTGGTGGCGCTGCTGGCCGTGCTGCAATACGGCGTGCTGTACGGACAATTGGCCCGCCCCTACGCCGCCGGGCTCTTCACCACCGCCCTCTGCGCTGACCAGCTCACGCGGTGGCTGGCGTTCGGTCGGCCCCGACAACTGCTGGGCTGGGGCGCCGGCCTTGTGCTCAGCGCGTATACCCATCACTTCGCGCTGCTGCTCGGCACGATCATCACGGTGACCGCCTTCTTCCTGATCACGCCGGAGCGCCGCCGCAGCTACCTGCTGCTGCTCCTGGTCTGCGCCGTGATCGCCCTGCCCAACCTGCCGATCCTGCTCCACCAATTGGGCCTGGGGGGCCTGGGCTGGCTCGCCCCACCGGACCGCTACTGGCTGCTGGACCATCTGCGCTGGGTCGCACACACCTCCACGCTCCTGGCGACGCTGCTGCTCGCGCTGCTCGCGGTATCGCTGGCACGGGGCTGGGGGCGCCGCGTGCCGCTGCCCGGCGCGGTGCCCGTGCTGCTGCTTTGGGGCCTGCTGCCGCTGATCATCGGCCTGGCCTATTCGATCTTCCGGGCACCGGTGCTGCAACACTCCGTGCTGCTGTTCTCCTTCCCCTATCTGGCCATGGGCCTCCTTGCCGGTCTGGCGGGGCTGGGGCGACGGGCCACGCACTGCATGGTCGGCGCGGTGGCGGTGGTGGGCACGGCCACGCTCATCACCGTGCGCCAGCACTTCGCCATGGCCTACGCCAGCAATTACCGCAGCATGGTGCAGGTGGCGCGGCAGGAGATCGCGGCGCAGGCGGGTACGGTGGCCTGGTTCCACGCGCAGGACGAACAACTGGACCTGCTGTTGGCGGCGGAAGCTCCCGGCCTGCCCCACATCCGCCTGCGCCACATCACCTCGCTCGACAGCCTGCTGCGCGCCACCACCGCTCCCCGACTGGTGCTGGGTGAGGCCAATGGTGCCCCGCCCGAGCTCACGGCCCGCATCGAGGTGCACTTCCCGCACCTGGTGCGCCGCATCGATCTGCCCGAAGGCCGGGTGAGCGTGTTGGAACGCGGAGCCGAAGCACCCCAGGAAAGCCGTTCCCTCGCCACGGCGCATCCCCGCGGCACCACCGGCGGCGCCTGGTCCATCGCCGACCACCTGCCCGTGGACACGCTGCAAGAGGTGTGGGACATGACCGGCCACGAATTCGGTCTGTTGTGCGAACTGGTCCTGGACACCGTGGTCACCATCTCCACGGACCAGTTGGAGGTCCACCTCCACCTCGACCCGCCCCCAGCGGGCACCGAGTTGGGGCTGGTGGTGGAACTGGTGCGGGACAGCACCACGGTGTTCTACCGCACGGCGGAGTTGGGAAGGGACCGCATCGATGCACCGAACGGGCGTACCACACTCACTGTGGCGGCCCGGCGGGGGTACGCGCCGCACCGCGGCCGGCCCGTGCGCATGCGCACCTACGTGCACAACCGCTCAGGCGGCCCGGTGCATGTGCGCGGAATGGAGGTATCCCTGCGGCCCGGCAATCCGGTGCTACAAGGGGTCACCGGCCCCATCATCGGCCCATGGGTCCATCGCCCATGAGCCCGGCCTGATCACAGCTTGAAGGTGAGGCCCACGCCCAGTGTCTGCTTGAACTGCGTCACCGGGCGCACATAGGTCACGCCTTCCGCATCGGTCTTGGGCAGCTTGGTGTCGTGGTCGTAGATCAGCACCGTACCCAGGGTGGCGGCGAACCAGTCGTTGACCTTGAAGGTCCAGAGCGTCTCCCAGGTGATGTCGATGTTCTGGGGATCGCGCAGGTAGTTGCTGAAGAAGTCGCCCCGGGTCAGGAACGTGATGTTCTCGGCCAGTGCCTGTTGGAACTGGAAGCGCAGGTAACCACCCAGCTCCATCTCGGTGGTCTCGCCGTACTTCACGCCGTACACGCGCAGATCGGGATCGGTGCTGCCACCCCACAGGGTCTTGTCGGTGACGATCACCAAGCGGGCGGTGGCGGGCGAGATGTACACGCTGAGCCGGTCGTTCGGGCGATAGTCCATACCGACACCGAGCAGTGCATAGCCGGGGGCCAGCAGGTGCGAGATGCGGTTGCCGTCCACGTCGAAACCTTCCGTGAACTGCGTGCGGAATTGGGCCAGGGCCGCCAGGTACCACGACTTGGTGAGCTCACGGCCGTACTTCGAGTTCACCTCGATGCGGTCGTCGGTCTTCACCGTGGGGCCATCCTGCTGCTGCTGACCACCGAAGGCCAGGGCCAGGCTGTTGTCCCAGGCGCGTTTGCCGCGGCGCCAGTTGGCCGTGCCGTTGAACTGGGCGATCCCCCCGATGGAGCTGTAGCCCCCCGCGGCCCAGTTGGTGAGGCTTACCTGCGTGAGGTTCAGCTGGAACACCCCTTCGCGCTTCCACCCCTCGAGCGTGTCGGGCTCGTGACGCTGGGTGAGCACCTTGGTGGCGCTTTCGCGGGCGTCCGGATCGATGTCGTTCTGGGCTTGGGCCACCAGCACGGTGACCATCAGGGTGGAGAGGGCAAAGGCACGGGTCATGGGGGAAGTGGGTTCGGTATGAGGCCCGCCGGGAATGTCCCTGCGCAAGCCCAGGTCCTACAGGGTGCGAAATTAGCTCAGGGCGCTCAGCGCGAGGCCGGGGTGCTTTCGGTGTCCGCGGTCTCCACGGGGTCTGCGGCGTGGTCGTCGATGACTTCCACCCGCTCGCTCACCAGGCGTTTGGAGGGCAGGTGGATGGTGCGGTCGCCCCGGCGCAACGTCACCGAGATGCCCGAGATGCGTTCGATCACGCCTTCGTCATCGCCGATGCGCACACGCTGTCCGGGGCGGAGGCGTTCCTTGTTGTAGTAGCCGGAAAGGATGTTGGCCAGGATGTCGCGCGCCGCGAAGCCGTAGGCGATGCTGAAGGAGATGAACAGCGAGCCCACGATGATCAGGATGTTCGAGGTGATCAGTGAGGTGTCGATGCCCGCCACGTTCAGCGCGGTGATGGAGAGGAACACCAGGATGATGACGAAGAGGATGCGGCCCAGCGCCTTGGCCCCACCGAAGCCCATGGCCTCGCCCATGGTGGTGAGCACGAAGCGCACCTTCTCCGCCAGCCAGTAGCCGAAGGTGAACACGGCCAGTGCGGCGAGCAGCGTGGGCAGGTAAGCGAACAGCCGCTCGATGGCGTGGATCACCGGGGTCATGCCCAGGATCTCGGCCGCGAGCATCACCGCTCCGAGGATCACCGACCAGGAGACCAGCCGCCCGACCAGCTCACCGAGCGAGCCGATCTTGAGCTGTTGCAACAGCGGGGAAAGCCCGGTGCGCTCGGAGAAGGCCTCCACGCGCCCGATGAGGGAAAGCCGCCGCACCACCCATCGGCACAGGCGGGCCAGCAGCCAGCCCACGAGCAGCACCAGCACAGCGAGAAACACCGCCGGGGAGCGGTCCACGATGGTGGCGATGGTGCTGGAGAAAGCGGCGTCAATGCGGGCGCACACGGCGGATAGTTGGGATAGCATAGTGGGGGACTCAGGCGCCATATCGGTCATCATCGGGCCGGGTCATCATCATCCCGGCGGAGTTTGAATTTATCAAAAAGTACGGCCGCGTAGTCCGCGACGAAGAGTTGGGCGAACCGCATCATCAACACGGCCAGGCGCACGCTGCCCAGCACCTCCTTGCGCAGGTGCTCCGGGGGTTCCTCCTCCAGCCGGATCAATTTGAACGGGTTCTCGCTCATTCCTCGCCGGGGAAGAGTTGCTTGTAGCGGCCCAGGGCCCGTTCGCGTGCACGCAGGAGGCGCATCTTCACCGCGCTTTCGCTCATCTCCAGCACCTCCATCATCTCCTTCACGCTCATGTCGTCCTGGTACTTGAAGAGCAGTACGGCGCGGTCGGTGGGGTCGATCGCGTCCAGCACCGTTTCCAAACGGTCGGCCCGGATGGCCATGAGCTCCTCCTCGTACAGGTCCTCGTCGGCCAGGGCGTACACCCCGGCATCGAGCTCCACGGCGGCAGGACCGCGCTGCCGTCGGCGCAAATGGTCCAGGCAGTAGTTGAAGGAGATGCGGTACAACCACGTGCCGAACTGGGAGCGACCATCGAATTTGTTCAGGCTCAGAAAAGCCTTCAGGAAGATGTCGTGCGTGAGGTCATGCGCCAGCGCCCGGTCCCGGGTCATGGAAAGGCACTTGCGGTACACCCGCGCGGAGAACCGGTCATAGAGCTGACCGAACGCCTCCGTGTCCAGCGAGGCCTTCACACGCTCGACCAGCTCCTCGTCGCTCAGATCACGCCCGTCGGCCGGCTTCCTGGACAAAGCGTCTTCAATGATGGGATGGCAAGGTTCGGACGTCACCCCCGGTGGCAGGTCACATCGTCAGTGACGAACGGGGGATCAAGGAGCCATTTCCTGGGCGGGGAAGACCACCCCGGCCGGCTCGCGCAACCGAATGTACGGATGATGGGTGGCCACATGGCACCCGTTGCAGTTGGCCACCAACATCGCGGCATCCGCGTGCATGGCGGCCACACCTTCCTCACGCAGGCGCCGCTCCAGCGCCTCGATGACGGGCAGACCGAAGACCTTCACCTGGGCGCTCACGTCCACGCCCTCCTCCTCCACGCCGGCCTCGGCCAGCTCCTCGAAGGCCTCCTCCATCTCGTGCAGATAGAACGCCGCCAGGTCCGCGTTGCCGGCGGCACCGGCCGCCCACCACTTGGTCATATGGCGCTCCAGGCGCCCCATGATCTCGGCCACCTCCAGCTCCGCCTCACCACCGTGCTCCAGCTCCGCGATCCGCTCCTGCAGCGCGCATTGCCGGTTGAACAGCCAGGCCATTCCCACCAAGGCCAACAGCACAAGGACGGTGTTGAGTCGGGCCATGGTCCGTGGCGTTCATGCCGAAGGATGCCGCCGTCCGGGGCGGGACCATCCTTCCGCGGTGGGCAATGCCGGATTCGAACCAGCGACCCCTACCTTGTCGAGGTAGTGCTCTGAACCAGCTGAGCTAATTGCCCGGGGCCCCTGTGCACAGGGGCGGCAAATGTAACAACCGGCGGTGAAGAGACACCCGGGCGGGCAATTGGCACATCGCCCCCCTGGCCCTTTCCTTTGCGACCGACCACGGAAAAACAACCCGGCCCAACCCGAGTCGCCCTCCAGCCACATGCCCCGGCCATCGTCACGGCCGCACCTCCTGACCGGTGTTGACCGATCACACACCTCCCCACATCATGGCCACATCCAGCCGAACGCCCGCTGTCAAGCGCACGGGCATGTACCAGGTCGTCATGGACCAGTTCGAACGGGCCGCCGACACCATGGGCCTCGACCCCGGTGTACGCAAGATCCTGGCCAGCACCAACAGCGAGATCGTCGTGCACTTCCCCGTGAAGCTCGACAATGGCTCCATCGAGGTGTTCACGGGCTACCGCGTGCAGCATAACAACGCCCTGGGGCCATACAAGGGCGGCCTGCGCTACCACCCCACGGTGGATATCGACAGCGCCCGCGCCCTGGCGATCTGGATGACGTGGAAGACCGCACTGGCGGGCCTGCCCTACGGGGGCGCCAAGGGCGGCATCGAGATCGACCCCAAGCTGTACTCGGCCGGTGAACTGGAGCGCATCACCCGACGCTTCACCTATGCACTGGGCGACAATGTGGGGCCCGACCTGGACATCCCGGCGCCGGACGTGAACACGAACAGCCAGATCATGGCCTGGATCGCGGACACGTACAGCTCCACGAAATCGCCCAGCACCCGCTTCACCAATCTGCCCGTGGTGACCGGCAAGCCGCTGGGTGCGGGCGGGCTGGAAGGCCGTGACCGCGCCACCGGCTTCGGTGTGGTGGCCACGATCAAGGCCTGGGCCCAACGCCGCGGGAAGTCGCTCAACGGCATGACCTTCATCGTACAGGGCTTCGGCAACGTGGGTTACTGGACCGCGCACTTCCTGACCCGGGAGGGCGCCCTCCTGATCGGTGTGCAGGATGCCAGCGGCACGCTGCACCAGGCCAGTGGCATCGACCCCGAGGCCCTGCTGGCGCACACCGAAGCGAACGGCCGCAACGTGGCCGGTTTTTCCGGTGCACAGGCGATCGATCCCGCCAGCTTCTTCGGTCTGGCCTGCGACATCGTGGTGCCGGCCGCACTGGGCAACCAGATCACCGGTGCCAACGCCGCGCAGGTCAAGGCCCAAGTGGTGGCCGAGGGCGCGAACGGCCCCATCGATACCGCCGGCGAGGCCATTCTCCGCGCCAACGGCATCGACATCATCCCCGACATCCTCTGCAACAGCGGCGGCGTGATCGGCAGCTACTTCGAGTGGCTGCAGAACAAGCGCAGTGAGATGTGGAAGATCCAGGACGTGCTGGACCGCATCCAGGACAAGATCGCGACGGCCTTCGGCAAGGTGGTCGACACCGCCGAGGAGTTCAACACGGACTGGCGCAATAGTGCGTACATCGTGGCGCTGCGCCGGCTGGAAAAAGCCTACCTGGAGCGGGGGATCTTCCCGTGAGCACCGCCCGCCACGGTCTATCTTCGTGATCATGGTCCGCAAGCTGCTCCTGTCCTTGTCCCTGGCCGCCACACTGTCGCCGGCACACGCCCAGAAGGACGATGCGCGTCCGCTGGCCGACCGCATCTGGTTCGGGGGCGGCCTGGGCCTGTCCTTCGGCACGGTCACGGCCGTTCAGATCGATCCACTGGTGGGCTACAAGGTGGACGAGGCGGGGCGCTTCTCCGTGGGCCTGGGCGGCAGCTACTGGTACTTCCGCGATACGCGCTTCGCGCAGCCGGTGGACTTCATGGCCTATGGCTACCGCACCTTCAGCCGGTACCGTTTCATTGAACAGGCCTTCGTGCACGCGGAGTTCCTGCACATGAACGTGGAGGGCAACCGCATGCTGCCCTTCAGCGAGCAGCGCCCGCGCATCTGGGTGCCCCACCTGCTCGTGGGCGGCGGCTACGTGCAGTCCATGGGCGGCAACGGCTCGCTATACCTGCAGGTGCTCTTCGATGTGCTGCAGGACCCGAACAGCATCTACGCCAACCAAGGCCCCATCCTCGGCGGCGGGTTCGGCATCGGATTCTGATGAAGAAGGGCGGGTGTTGGCGGTCATTGTAGGACAACCCAATAAAAACAGAAATTTGAACTTTTAAAAG
>CAYXKE010000038.1:16245-24692 GCA_964464935.1 uncultured Chryseobacterium sp. | reverse complement strand
GTTGGTGTAGTAGCCGCGCATCCGGCTGCCGAAGGCTTTCAGGCCCGCGCGCAGGCGCATGGCGATGTCGGGCGGCAGTAGTTGGTCCACGCGGAAGGGCACGATGCCGGGCGGATAGCTGCAATCGGGCAGGTCGGCCGAGGGGCGGCCCTTCACGAAGTCGATCATCCGCTGGGCAGGCGCGCTCTGGCGGCGTCCGCCGGCGATCCATGCGGCATGCTCCACGGCGGCCTGGAGCTCCACCATGGCCAGCGGGTCGGCGCCGGGCGGCACGGGACAGGTCACCACCATGCCTGAGTTGGCGTAGGGGTTGTTGCGCTTGCTGGGGCTCCAGCCGTTGGTCACCACCTCCTCGGGCGCGGTGGCGCAGGGCGCGATGATGCCGCCGGGGCACATGCAGAAGCTGTACACCCCCCGGCCATCGACCTGCTCCACCAGGCTGTAGCTGGCGGGCGGCAGGTGGGGATCGCGCACGTCGCAGTGGTATTGCGCGCGGTCGATGATGCTTTGCGGGTGCTCGATGCGCACACCCATGGCGAATTCCTTCGCCTCGATGCGGATGCCCTTGGCGTGGAGCAGCCGGAAGATGTCGCGCGCGCTGTGGCCGGTGGCGAGCACCACGGCATGGGCCAGCAGTTCCTGCCCGTCGGCGGTGCGCACCCCGTGCACGCGGCCTTCGCGCAGCACCAGGTCGGTCACGCGGGTGTGGAAGTGCACCGTGCCGCCCGCGGCGATGATCGCCTCGCGCATGGCGGTGATGATGTGCGGCAGCTTGTTGGTGCCGATGTGCGGGTGGGCATCGATCAGGATGTCGGGCGAGGCGCCGAAGCGCACGAAGGTGGTGAGCACGCCTTCCACGTCGCCGCGCTTGTGGCTGCGGGTGTAGAGCTTGCCGTCGCTGTAGGTGCCGGCGCCGCCCTCGCCGAAGCAGTAGTTGCTGTCGGGGTCCACGATGTGCAGGCGGTTGATCGCGGCCAGGTCGCGGCGACGGGCCCGCACGTCCTTGCCGCGTTCCAGCAGCACCGGACGCAGCCCATGGCCGATCAGGCGCAACGCGGCGAAGAGCCCCGCCGGACCGCATCCCACGACGATCACGGGCGGGGCGGTGCGCACATCGGGCAGCACGGGCGGGGACAAGGGCTCCTCGGCGATCGCTTCGGCCTCCACGCGCACGCGCAGCCGCACGCGGGGCTGTCTGCTCCGCGCATCGATGGAGCGGCGCAGCACCTGGTGGCCCCCGGCCCGGGCCATGCCAGCGGCCTCGGCGGCGGCGGCACGCACCAGCACCGGGTCAGCGGCCTCCAGCGGCGTGAGCACGATGTCGACGATGGGCATGGGAGTGCGAAGGAACGGCGAAAGCGTGAAGGCGTAGGCGCAAGGCGTAAGTCCCAAGGCATAAGTGCCATGCCCCCGGCCCACACCAGCCCGCAACTCCGCTATCCCTCGAACGTGAACGTCAGCACCCACACCTTGCTGCGGAGGCTTTCGACGGGGCGACTGAATCGGGTGTCGTCGTCGATGAGCAGGTTGGGGAGGCCGATGCCGGCCTTGAGCTCGATGCCGAACTTGAAATAGGGCAGGAAGAAGTCGAAGCCACCACCCACGTCGACGCTGTAGTCGTACTTCGCGAGCTTGATCACCACCTCGTCGTCCAGCGCCTGGTTCACGTCCTTCTGCGTGGCCATGTCGATGCTGAACTTGCCACCGGCGATGAGGTAGGCGGCGAAGTTGTTGATGCGGTCGCTGCGCAGCTTCAGGGCCAGCGGGAACTCCAGGTAGGTGCTCTCGACGGGCTTTATGAAGTACTTCACCCCGGCGTCGGGTGTCAGGAACTTGTACTGCAGGATACGTTCCTGGAAGGAGAGCGTGGGCAGGAAGCGCAGGCTCACGTTGTCGTTCAGGCGGAGCGAGGCCACGATGCCGAGGTTGAAGCCCGGCTGCTTCTGGTGCTCGAGCACCATGAGCGAATCGCGGAAAGGCGACTCGGGCTTCAGGCGCATGAAGAAGTCGCTCGTGTTGTAGCTGAGCAGGAAGCCGAAGTGGTAGCGGCGCAGGTCGAAGTTGGGGAGGTTCTCCACCTTCACCCCGTTGCGCTGGGCCAGCGCGGCCGGGACCATCAGCAGAGGTAGGAGCAGGGCCGCCAAGCGCGCACGGGGAGAGGGCCTCATCGGTGGGGCAACGAATTTAGCCGATGATCGTTGTGCGCACGGGAGGCTCATTTCCGGGCCGTGTAGTGGGTGGCCACGCCGCCGGTGAGGGCCTTGGCGCCCACCGGGCCGAAGCCGCAGCGGGTGAGGATGCGCAGGAAGTCCTCGCCTTCGGGGAAGGCCTCGACGCTCTCGGGCAGGTAGGTGTAGGCGGCGCGGTCGCGGCTGATGAGCCGGCCCACGAAGGGCAACACCTGGTGGAAGTAGAAGCGGAACAGCTGCTTGAACGGCGCCTTGCGGGGCTTGGAGAACTCCAGCACGTGCAGGGTGCCGCCGGGGCGGAGCACGCGGCGCATCTCGCTGAGGCCGCGCTCGAGCTCCTCGAAGTTGCGCACGCCGAAGGCCACGGTCACCGCGTGGAAGGTGTCGTCGGTGAAAGGCAGGGCCACGCTGTCGGCCTGCACCAGGGTGATGCGTGAAGTGAGCCCCCGGGCTTCCACCTTGCGACGGCCCTGGGCCAGCATGCCTTCGCTGATGTCCACGCCCGTGACGCGCTCCACGCGGCGGGTGGCCATGATGGCGAGGTCGCCGGTGCCGGTGGCCACATCAAGCAGGTGCCGCACCTTGTCGCGGCCCAGGTGGCGCACCACGCGGCGGCGCCAGCACTGGTCGATGCCCAGGGAGAGCACGCGGTTGAGCAGGTCGTACCGCGGTGAGATGCGGTCGAACATCTGTTCCACCTGCTCGCGCTTGGAGCCCTCGGGGGCGTATGGTTTCACGGTCATGCCAGTACACCGAGGCGTTCACATTCGGCCTGGAAGCGGGCGGCATCGATGGGCACCACGCCCACATGCTCGCACACCAGCCCCCCGGCCAGGTTGGCCATCCGGGCCAGCGGGCCCAGTCCCATGCCCTGGGCCATGGCCAGCGCGGCCACGGTGATCACGGTGTCGCCGGCGCCGCTCACATCGGCGATGCTGCGGTGGTGCGCGGGCACGCGATGCTCTTCCGCACCGTCGGTGGCGTACACGCCATGCTCGCCCAAAGTGAGCAGGGTGGCCTTGTTGTCCAGGGTCTGCTTCAGGGCGGCGGCGGCCTTGCGCAGGCTGTGGGCCTCGCCGGGTACCACCTCGGTCTTCAGGCCTTCGCGCAGTTCCTTCAGGTTGGGCTTGAACAGGTCCACCCCGCGGTAGGCGGTGAAGTTGCGCTTCTTCGGGTCCACGGCCACGGGGATGCCGGCGGCGGCGGCCCGCGCGATGATGACGTCGATGGTGCGGGGGGTGAGCACGCCCTTGTCGTAGTCCTCCAGCACGATCACGCCCGGCTTGTCGCGCTCGATGATGGTGTCCACCACTTCGAGCAACTGGTCCTCGTCCGGTGGGGCGATCGGGTCCTCCTGTTCCTCGTCCACGCGCACGATGTGCTGATGCCCGGCGATGATGCGGGTCTTCACGGTGGTGCGGCGGGCGGCCGAACGCACCAGGCCGTGCACGGGCAGTTGGTGCTGGTCGAAGAGGCCGAGCAGGGTGCGGGCGGCGTCGTCATCGCCCACCACGGCGGCCACGATGGCGGTGGCGCCGAAGGCGTGGGCGTTGAGGGCCACGTTGGCGGCGCCACCCAGGCGTGCGCTGCGGTCGGTGACCTGCACCACGGGCACGGGAGCCTCGGGTGAGATGCGGTCCACGCGGCCCCAGAGGTAGGCGTCGGTCATCACATCGCCCACCACGAGCATGCGGGTGGCGCGGGCGCGGGCGAGGAAGTCGGTGATGGTCATCCTTGGGCGAGCGCTTGGGCCACGCGTTCCATGGCGCGCAGCAGCAGGTCGTCGCTGGTGGCGTAGCTGATGCGCAGGGTGCCTGGGGCGCCGAAGGAACGGCCTTCCACCAGGCTCACGTGGGCGGTGTCGAGCAGGTGCATGGCCAGGTCCTCGGGCCCTTTGATGCGCTCCCCGTCGAACGAGGCGCTCACGTCGGGCAGCAGGTAGAAGGCGCCCTGGGGCACGTTGCAGCGCCAGCCGGGGATCCGGCGCACGGCCTCCACCATGAGGTCGCGGCGGCGCAGAAAGTCGGCGCGCATGGGGGCCAGCACGGCGGGATCGGCCTCCACGCAGGCCTTGGCCACGCGCTGGGCGATGCTGTTGGCACCGCTGGTGAACTGGCCCTGCACCTTGGTGGCGGCCTGCGCGATCCAGCGCGGTGCGCCGATGTAGCCCAGGCGCCAGCCCGTGAGGGCGAAGGCCTTGCTCAGGCCGTTCACTGTCACGGTGCGCTCGGCCATGCCCGGCAGGCTGGCGAAGCTCTGGTGCGTGCCCTGGAAAACGATGTGCTCGTAGATCTCATCGGAGATCACGTACAGCTCGGGGTGGCGCGCCACCACTTCGGCCAGCGCCTCCAGCTCGGCGCGGGTCATCACCGAGCCGCTCGGGTTGCATGGCGAGCTGAAGATCAGCAGGCGGGTGCGCGGGGTGATCGCCGCGGCGATGCGTTCGACGGCCGGCTTCCAGTCCTCCTCCAGCGTGGAGGGCACCACCACGGGAGTGCCGCCGGCCAGCTTCACCTGCTCGGTGTAGCTCACCCAGTATGGTGCGGGGATCACCACTTCGTCGCCGGGCCCCACCAAGGCGAGGATCACGTTCATGATGGCCTGCTTGGCGCCGGTGCTCACCACGATGTCGTCGGCGCTGTAGTCCAGGCCATTGTCGCGCTTGAATTTGTGGGCGATGGCCTGGCGCACATCGGCATAGCCGTTCACGGGCGGGTACTTGTGCCAGGGGCCACGCAGCGCCTCGGCGGCAGCCTCCAGCACGAAGGCGGGCGGGGATTGGTCGGGCTCGCCCAGGCTCAGGTCGATGATGTCGCGCCCCTCGGCACGGAGCTCGCGGCTGCGCCGGGACATCATCAGGGTGGCCGACTCGGCCATGGCGCGCACGGTGGGGGATAGATGCATGGTGGGTCCGTTCTGTCGGATCGCGCGGCAAAGCTACCCCGCCGGGGGGGAAGGGCACGGGCCCGGAGCGGAAGCTCTTCACGGCCCGGCGTGGACGACCGCCTCATACGCGCGTGCGGCCCGTGCACGTGGAGGCCGGGGAAGCGCGATCTTCGCGACCATTCCCAGCCAAGTGATGAACGATCCCCTGATCCTGGTGTTGGTGGCGGTGCTGCCGTCGGTCGTGGTGTTCCTTACGGCCCACCACCTCATCAAACGCCTCACGGACTCCCACCGCGCGGAGCGTCAGACGGACCGCATGGCCGAACAGCGCAAGGAGGACCGGAAGCAAACGCTGCCCCTGCGCCTTCAGGCCTACGAGCGGCTCACGCTCTTCCTGGAGCGCATCCAGCCGGGGGCGTTGGTGTTGCGCGTGCATCAGAGCAACATGAGCGCCGCCACCCTGCATGCCGAGCTGGTGCACGCCATCCGCGAGGAGTTCGGCCACAACGTCACCCAGCAGGTCTACGTGGGCGATGCCGTGTGGGAAAAGGTGCGGCAGGCCAAGGAGGAGATGATCCGCCTGGTGAACCTCAGCTACGATCAGGTGGAGCCGGATCGCCCCGGCACCGACCTGAGCCGGCGGATCTTCGAGAACGCCAGCCGTCTGTCGCACACCCCGTCGCAGGAGGGGCTGGTCGCGATCAAGAACGAGGTGCGTCGCCTGTTCTGAGGAAGTTCAGCAATTCTTCGGCCGCTGCGAAGGGGCTCGTGCGGCCATTGCGTACCGCCGCCTCCAAGCGGGGCAATTCGCGGATCACAGCGGGGTGCGTGCGGAACAGATCGCGCAATCCCGCTTCGATGGCGCGGTGCATCCAGTGCAGGGCCTGCTCCTGACGGCGTGCCTCCAGATATCCATTGGCGCGGTCCGTGGCCAGCAGGCTCTCCACATGGTGGGCCAGGGCGCGGATGCCGGTGTCCAGCAGGGAATCGGTCAGCAGCACCTCGGGTCGGCGGCCGCTGGGGCGCGGGGGCAGCAGGCGGATGGCGCTCCGGAGTTGCTGGCGGGCCTCCTCGGCGCGGGGGGCCTGGTCGCCGCCGGCCTTGGTGAGCACCACCACATCGGCGGCCTCCATGATGCCGCGTTTGATGCCCTGCAGCTCATCGCCCGTGCCGGCCACGGTGAGCAGCAGCCCGATGTCGCAGAGGTGGTCCACCTCCAATTCATTCTGTCCCACGCCCACGGTCTCGATCAGCACGCGGTCATAGCCGGCCGCCTCGCAGAGCAGCACCACTTCGCGGGTGCGCCGGGCCAGCCCCCCCAGCATGCCGCCGGCCGCGGTGGGGCGGATGAACGCGTTGGGGTGCTGGGACAACCGCACCATGCGGGTCTTGTCGCCCAGGATGCTGCCGTGGCTGCGGCCGCTGCTGGGGTCCACGGCCAGCACGGCCACGCGATGACCGGCCTCCACATAGTGCATGCCCAGCGCATCGATCAATGTGCTCTTGCCCACACCCGGGATGCCCGTGATGCCGATGCGCATGGCCCCACCGGAGCGGGCCAGGCAGCGTTCGACGAGTGCCTCGGCGGCCACACGATCGGCCTCGCGCTCGCTTTCTACCAAGGTGATGGCCCGCGCCAGGGCGGACCGGTCGCCGGCGATGAGGTGGGGGAAGAGGTCCGTGGTGCTCATGCGGTCGCCGCAAAGGTCGGTGGTGGGGCTCATTCCCCCCGGCGGTACCGCAGCACCCATGCCGGGTCGCCCACCGCGCGCAGCAGGCGGAAGGCGTTCTCTCCGCGCGCCATGCCGCTCACGTGCAGGATGCCGAACTCGGCCAGCATGATCATTTGGCGCGGCGAGGGGGTGTACGGGTTCTCGGCCCAGCCCCGCCCCGTGCGCTGGCCGTCCTGCTTGGCGAAGGGGTATTCCCAGAAACGGAGCTTCCACAGGTCGTCGAACACGGCGCAATCCTCCACCGCCTTGGTGCTGTCGTGCGGGTGCAGGCATCCCTCCACGCCATAGCGCAGGAACAGGTTAGCGCCATCGGGGTTGGCCTTGCTCGCCACCAGACCCTGGGCCTGCAGCACGAACTGGGCGCGGCTGATGGGCTCGGTGCGGATCACCTGCAGGCCGTGCTCCTGCACCAGGAAGAGGCTGAAGAGCTCGCTGTGCTGCCCGGTGGCCAGGCTCACACCGAAAGTCCATTCGGGGGGCTGGGTCTGGGCGCGCAGACCGATGGTCAGGCACACCAGCCATGCACCAAGTAGCGCCCGCACCATGGCCCCAAGTTACCGCGGGGCTCAGCGCACCATGAAGCGGGTGGTCTCCAGCAGACCGCCGTCCGCGTCGGTCACCTGTACGAAGTAGGCGCCGGGTGTCAGGGTGTGCAGGGGCAGCACGAAGCGGTTGGCCCCCGTGGGCATCCGGCCCAGGGCCAGCAGGCGGCCGCGCGCATCGGTCACCAGCCAGCGGGCGGCAGTGGGTAGTTCGCGCAGCATCACCTCGGCGTGTTCATGCGCGGGGTTGGGCACCACGGTGAGGCGTGCGCCCAGGCCTTCCACCAGGATGGGTACCACGTTGGCGTGGGCGCGGCGGCCGTCCAGGTCCACCTGCACCAGGCGGTAGTAGTTCATGCCCACCCGCGGTGCTTCGTCGTACAGTTCATAGTTGCTGGTGGACTCCGTCCAGCCGCGGGCCGCCATCTGGCCGATGGGCAGGAACTCCACGCCATCCGTCGAGCGCTCCACCACGAAATGGCTGCTGTTGCGCTCATGGGCGGTGGTCCAGCCCAGGAGCACCGCCCCGGTGGCCGTGAGCTCGCCCGTGAAGTGCAGCAGTTCCACCGGCAGCACGGTGCAGTCCAGCATGTCGGGTGTGCTCAGGTTCCAGTTCAGCGAGAAGTCGTGCTGGTTCGTGCTCCAGTTGTCGATGTACAGGATGTAGACCTCGCCGGCCTGCACGTTGATCGGCGCTACCCACCCGTCGCCTCCCGCGCCTTCAGAAAAGTCGGTGGCCCCATTGCCCAGGCCCGTGGGCCCGGTGATGGCCGACCAGGAGCAGCGCAGCGGTGGCCCGGCGGGTGGGCAACTCACCACCGTGAGCGGACCCCACAGGGCGAAGTCGTAGTCCGTGGGGGCGGCGGGGGTGAGGGCGAAGCCGATGGTGCCGGCGGTGTTGGGGGAGAAGAAATACCACGTGCCCTGCCGCTCACCACTGGACAAGCAACCTTGGTTCGATCCGGTCAAGTCTGCGGTGCAACCGGTCCAGTCGGTGTTGTTGCTGAAGGTCTGGTTGGAACACACGGTGATCCCGCCGTTGCAGTCCTCTGGTGGCGAGGAGGATCCGGAGGGCGGTGTGGTGCCGCATACGACCT
>CAYXKE010000038.1:0-16145 GCA_964464935.1 uncultured Chryseobacterium sp. | reverse complement strand
GTTGTTGGGATAGTTCCCCCCGGCGCCGCCGGGATCGTACACGGTGCCGCTGCATTGGCCGAGGACTTGGGCGGTGGATCCCCCCCAAGTGGCGATGCAGAAGAATAGTGCGCGCAAGATCGTCCGCATGGCCCTGGACTATTGCACGCCAACGCAGGCGGGAGTAAGGCCGAAGGGACACTCTCGCGCGTGCACGTCCATCCACGCTTGTTTGCGTACCACCAGATCGGTGGTGTCGCCCTGGGTGCCCGGGACCGGGTGCTCCACGGTCGCACCCGGCGTCAGGTGCGGGTGCGTGATGTTCCACAGGCGTTTCAGGTCGAAGGTCACCAGGCGGATGTCCTCCGCCGTCACCACGCCGCTCGCCAGTATCGCCTGCTCCAGCTGGGCCTCGTTCAGCGCACGATCGAGCTGGATCTTCAGTGTGGCATGACGTTCGATCACCACGGCCTTCGGGTCCAGATCGAGGAGGGTCTCCGTAATGTGCTTCCGCGCCCCGGGATGGAGGGGGGCCGCCAGTTGCACATAGGCCGTGCGTGGCTGTTCGGGCGTGGCGGTACCCGCCGTGCCGATCATTTGGGCCGGTGGGGATCCAAGGATGGTATTGGCTTGAGCCTTGATGCACACGGGCATCAGGGACCCAATGACAATGGAGAACAGGATGGTGGGACCGGTGGGGGGGGGCATGATGGTTACCGCGAGGACGAGGACCTCGGCTGACCAATAATAGCAAGGATATTGTCAGGGCGCCACACCTGACCGCCAACGGACCAAGATCACCCGGGGTGATGCGAGACCTCCGGCCGGTCACTGCCGGCCCGGGTACTGCTCCAAGGCCACGCGCAGGCACTCCACCGCCTTGCGCAGCAGGTCCTGTTCCAGCACATAGGCCAGGCGCACCTGCTTGCGGCCGGTGGCCGGGTCGGCGTAGAAGCCGCTGCACGGGGCCATCATCACGGTGCTGCCCGCGTGGCTGAAGTGCTCCAGGAGCCACTGGCAGAATTTGTCGGCGTCGTCTATGGGCAGCTCGGCCACGCAGTAGAAGGCGCCCTTCGGCTTGGGGCACACCACCCCGGGGATGGTGTTCAGGCCGTCCACCAGCAGGTCGCGGCGGGCGCGGTACTCGGCGATCACCTCGTCGAAGTAGGCCTGGGGGGTGTGCAGTGCGGCCTCCGCGGCCAGCTGGCCCAGGGAGGGCGGGCTCAGGCGGGCCTGGGCGAACTTCAGCACCGTGGCCAGCAGTTCCTTGTTGCGCGTGATGAACGCCCCCACACGCGCACCGCACATGCTGTAGCGCTTGCTCACGCTGTCGATCAGCACCACGTGCTGCTCCAGCCCCTCCAGGGTCATGGCGCTCACGTGCTGGGCACCGTCGTAGCAGAACTCGCGGTACACCTCGTCCGAGAAGAGGAACAGGTCGTGCTTCAGCACGATGGCGCGCAGCGTCTCCAGCTCTTCGCGGCCATAGAGGCAGCCGGTGGGGTTGCCGGGGTTGCAGATGAGGATGCCTTTGGTGCGCGGGGTGATCAACGCCTCGAAGGCGGCGATGGGCGGCAGGGAGAAGCCGGTGTCGATGGTACTGCGCACGGGCACCACCTTCAGGCCGGCGGCAAGGGCGAAGCTGTTGTAGTTGGCGTAGAACGGCTCGGGGATGATCACTTCATCGCCCGGCTCGAAGCAGGCCATCATGCCGAAGAGCAGGGCCTCGCTGCCCCCATTGGTGATGATGATGTCGTCGGCCGTGAGCGGGATGCCGTGCGCGGCGTAGTAGTGCACCAGCCCTTGGCGGTAATGTTCGTGCCCGGCGCTGTGGCTGTACTCGATCACCGTGTCCTTCAGCTGGTGCACCGCATCGAGGGCCACTTTCGGGGTGGCGATGTCGGGCTGCCCGATGTTGAGGTGGATCACCTGGACGCCCCGCTTCTTGGCCGCCTCGGCAAAGGGGACCAGCTTGCGGATGGGTGAGGCGGGCATTTGCTGCCCTTTGGCGGAGATGCGTGGCATGGGGCTATGCGGGAAAGGGCCACGAATATCGGACTTCCCTGCGGGAGGCACCGCTGGTGGCCCGGCCCAAAGCACGAACGCCCGGCCGATGAGGCCGGGCGTTCGCATGGATGACTGGTCAGGAGGATCAGTTGCGCTCCACGGGGGCCATGGGGCTCTGCTCCTTCATCGGCGAAGCAGGCGTTTCAGCGCCGGCCTCCACGGTGCCCTTGATGCGGATCACCTTCTCGGGCGTGTTGGTGGCGTTGCTGCTGATGGTCACGCTCTTGTTGATCTGGCCCACCCGCTTGGTGTCGTACTTCACGGTGACCACAGCGGACTCACCGGGTTTGATCGGGGCTTTCGGGCATTCCGGCACGGTGCAACCGCAGCTGCCTTTGCAGGTGGTGATGATCAGCGGGGCGTCGCCGGTGTTGGTCACCTTGAAATCGGCGGTGCCGTTGGCGCCTTGCGAAATGGTGCCGTAGTCGTGCACGTCCTTGTCGAGGGTGATCATCGGGCCGTTGCCGCCCACGGGCTTGCCGTCCTGGGCGACCACGCCCAGCGAGAGGGCGGCGAAGGCGAAGGGAAGCAGGAACTTCTTCATCGGTTGGTGTTGTCGGGGTTCGTAAGGTGTTCGTGAGGCGAAATTATTCCCGTCAGCGGACGGGTCTTCGGACTTAACAGGTGTTTAACAGGGGTCACTCCTTCACCATGCCTTGCAGCAGCACCTGCATCTGGCGTGCGTTGGTGGCGTTGGTGAACACGGTCACGGCGTGGTTGATCCGGCCCGTGCGTTCGGTGTCGTAATGCACCTTCATCCGGTAGCTGGCGCCGGGCGGGATCGGCTGGTCGGGGCACTGGGCCACCGTGCAGCCGCAGTTCGATTCGCAGCGCGTGATGTGCAGTGGCTGGTCGCCCGTGTTGGTGATGGTGAAGAACGCGTCGCCGTTGGCGCCCTTCTTCAGGGTGCCGTGGTCGTGGATCATCTTGTCGATCTCCAGATAGGGGCCGCCGGTGTGGGCGGGGGCTTGCTGGGCCATGGCGGCCAGGCCCAGGCAGAGGAGGAGGGAAAGCACGAGGGTCCGGTGGATCATGGATGAACGGTTTGCGCTACAACGCCGAATGTAGGGCCCGGGGTTGTCCGGGACGGGCGGCTTAACATGCCATTAACACCAACGATGGTGCCGGTGGCGGTGGTGCGGGGGGAGGCCCCTACTTTTGCCACAGATGTACGTGCTGCTGTTCGGTATCAGTGGGGGCGAAGTGCTGGTGATCCTGCTCGTCGTGCTCCTGCTGTTCGGCTCGAAGGGTATACCGGACATCGCCCGCACGCTGGGCCGCACCATGCGCCAGCTGCGCGACGCCAGCGACGAAGTGCAGCGGGAGATCCAGCGGGGTGCCAACGATGTGCGCCGCACCTGGGAAGAGCAGCGCCGCACCTTCGCGGATCCCGGTACGCCGCCCGCCCCCCCCGCTGCGCCGGAGCCGCCCAAGCCCGCCGACCCGGAGGGCCCGGCCCATTCCTGAGATCTTCCTTCTCACGCCCGCCCATGGGCCTGCCGCACCGATGTCCACCCATGGGGGCAGGGCGGGCTGGGCTCCGAAGGGGGGTGTTTGGCTCAGGGGAGTGATCTTTTGGATGTCACCCCCATTCTTGAGGGGGGTGTTCATAAAGGAAGGAATATTTTTTTGGAGGGCACCCCCCTTGTCGAGATACCTTCGCGGCCGAAAAACCACTCCGCTCCATGCCAACCCCCCAACTGCGTCACCAGGCCTTCGTGGAACTGCAGAACCGCCAACCCCGCTTTTCCGAGGCGCCCGCCCCGCGCATCAGCGACTATTTCGGTGCGAACGTGTTCGGCGAGGACGCCATGCGGAAGTTCCTCACCGAGGACGCCTACTACGCCGTGCGCCAGGCCATGGACCATGGGGAGCGCATCGATCGGCGCATGGCCGACCAGGTGGCCAGCGGCATGAAGGAATGGGCGGCCTCCAAGGGCGCCACCCACTACACCCACTGGTTCCAGCCCCTCACCGGCCTGAGCGCCGAGAAGCACGACGCCTTCTTCGAACCAGTGCCCGGCGGCCGCAGCATCGAGCGCTTCGACGGCAGCATGCTCGTGCAGCAGGAGCCCGACGCCAGCAGCTTCCCCAACGGCGGCATCCGCAACACCTTCGAGGCCCGGGGCTACACCGCCTGGGATCCCGGAAGCCCGGCCTTCATCCTGGGCCGCACGCTGTGCATCCCCACCATCTTCATCAGCTACACCGGCGAGGCACTCGACTACAAGATGCCCCTGCTGCGCGCCATCCGCGCGGTGGACGAGGCCGCCACGGCCGTGTGCCAGTACTTCGACAAGGAGGTGAAGCGCGTGCACGTGACCTTGGGCTGGGAGCAGGAGTACTTCCTGGTGGACAAGGCCCTGTACCTGGCGCGCCCGGACATCATGCTCAGCGGCCGTGCCCTCTTCGGCCACCTGCCCGCCAAGGGCCAGCAACTGGAAGACCACTACTTCGGCAGCATCCCCGACCGGGTGCGGGCCTTCATGCGCGAGTTCGAGACCGAGGCCCTGCTGCTCGGCATCCCGGTGAAGACGCGCCACAATGAGGTGGCCCCCAACCAGTTCGAGTGCGCCCCGGTGTTCGAGG
This sequence comes from uncultured Chryseobacterium sp., assembly GCA_964464935.1. Lineage (GTDB taxonomy): Bacteria > Bacteroidota > Bacteroidia > Flavobacteriales_F > PHOS-HE28 > PHOS-HE28. Next base: position 11,510 of record CAYXKE010000038.1, on the reverse strand, counting down.
AGATGAACCTGGCCGTGGACCACAACGTGCTGCTGATGGACATCATGGAGAAGGTGGCCCAGCGCCACGACCTCCGCGTACTGCTCCATGAGAAGCCCTTCGCCGGGGTGAACGGCAGCGGTAAGCACAACAACTGGAGCCTGGCCACCGACACCGGCCGCAACCTGCTCAAGCCCGCGAAGACGCCCAAGGAGAACATGCTCTTCCTCACGTTCTTCGTGAACACCATCGCGGCCATCCACCAGCACGCCGACGTGCTCCGCGCCAGCATCGCCAGCGCGGGCAACGACCACCGCCTGGGGGCCAACGAGGCGCCGCCCGCCATCATCAGCGTGTTCATCGGCGACCACCTGACCCGCCTGCTGGACGAGCTGGAGAAGAACATCAAGGGCAAGCTGTCGCCCGATCTGAAGACCGAGCTGAAACTGGACATCGGCCGGATCCCCGCGGTGATGCGCGACAACACGGACCGCAACCGCACCAGCCCCTTCGCCTTCACCGGCAACAAGTTCGAGTTCCGCGCCGTGGGCAGCAGCGCCAACTGCGCCGGCCCCATGACCGTGCTGAACACCATCGTGGCCGCCCAGCTGCGCGCCTTCAAGAAGGAGGTGGACGCCCGCGTGGAGAAAGGCGCCAAGAAGGACGAAGCCATCCTGCACACCCTGCGCGAGGTGATCGCCCGCAGCCGCTCCATCCGTTTCGAGGGCAACGGCTACGGTGAGGAATGGGTGAAGGAGGCCGCCCGTCGTGGCCTGAAGAACGTGCCCGATACGCCCCGCGCGCTCGACGCCTGGCTGGACAAGGGCACGCGCAAGGTGTTCACGGACCTGGGCATCCTCAGCGACGTGGAGATCCAGGCCCGCCATGAGATCGGCCTGCACGACTACATGCTGCGGATCCAGATCGAGAGCCGTGTGGCCGCGGATCTGGCCCAAAGCCACATCCTGCCGTCGGCCATCACCTACCTGAACCGGCTGGTGGAGAACGTGCGCGGGCTGCGCGAGGTGCTGCCCGCCGCCAAGGCCAAGGAAGCCACCGCCGGGCAGATGGCCATGATCGAAGAGATCAGCACGCGCGTGAACCGCGTGAAGACCATGGTGGACAAGATGACCGAGGCGCGCAAGCGGGCCAACCGCATCGCCGAGGCACGGGAGAAGGCCATCGCGTATTGCGATGAGGTGAAGCCCTACCTGGACCAGATCCGCTATGAGTGCGACAAGCTGGAGCTGGTGGTGGACGATGAGCTGTGGCCGCTGCCGAAGATACGCGAGCTGCTCTTCACCCGTTGATGCCATCCTGTTCCGGGGGCGTTGCTGCAGGCGCTTCGCCGAGTGCGGGATCTGTATATCTTCGCCCGGTCACCCTAAGGACCGGCATCACCCTAATGAGCATGCGCAACCTCCTGACCACCATTGGCTTCGGGCTCCTGTTCTCCTCGGCCGTCATGGCCCAGGGCAAACTGGCGGACGAGGCCGATGACGCCTTCAACAAAGGCTTCTACTACAGCGCCATCGAGCTGTACAAGAAGGCCTACACCGCCGAGAAGAAGGCCACCACCAAGGCCGAGCTGATCTTCAAGGTGGCCGAGAGCTACCGCGCGCTGGGTGACATGGAGCAGGCCGCCTCCTGGTACGACCGCGCCAATCGCGCCCAGTATCCCGAGCCCATCACCTACTTCTGGATCGGCGAGGCGCTGAAGCAGCAGGGCAAGTACAAGGAGGCCATCGAGGCCTACGAGCGCTACAAGGAGAAGAAGCCGGCTGACATGCGTGCCGACGCCGGCATCGCCGCAGCCCAGATGGCCATGAAATGGCAGGAGGAGCCCACCCGCTACAGCGTGGCACCCGAGGTGATGCTCAACACCCCGCAGATGGATTTCTCCCCGGCCTATGGCGACCTGAGCAACTCCACCGTGGTGTTCGGCAGCACCCGCCCCAGCAGCACCGGTACGGAAACGGACCAGATCACCGGCGAAAGCTTCTCCGACCTCTTCACCACCACGCGCGACCGCCTGGGCAAGTGGAGCGAGCCGGTGAAACTGCCCAGCCATCACAACACCTTCGGCAACGAGGGCGCGCCGGCCTTCAACAGCAAGCGCACCCTGATGTACTTCACCCGCTGTCCCATGGAGAAGAAGGCCATGCACGGCTGCGACATCTGGGTGAGCCGCAAGGTGGGCAACGAGTACACCGAGCCCGAAAAGCTGGACCTGAAGCCCGACGCCGGCAAGAACGACACCACCAGCGTGGGGCATCCCGCCATCGGCCCCAATGACGATGTGCTGGTGTTCGCCTCCAACGGCGCGCTGCGCGGTGGCCAGGGTGGCCGCGATCTCTACGCCGTGCGGCTCAACGCCGAAGGACGCCCCGTGGGCTCCCCGGTGAACCTGGGCCCCGACATCAACACCGGCAAGGACGAGGTCTTCCCCTTCATTCGTCAGGACGGCAGCCTCTACTTCAGCAGCAACGGCCACCCGGGCATGGGTGGGCTGGACATCTTCCGCGCCGTGCCCACCGGCGACATGACCTGGGGCCAGGTGGAAAATGTCCGCGCCCCGCTGAACAGCGCCTGGGACGACTTCGGGATCATCTTCGATGCCGAGAACGACCGCGGCCACTTCACCAGCAACCGCCCCGGTGGAAAAGGCATGGACGACATCTGGCGCTTCCACATGCCGGCCATGGAGTTCGCCCTGCAAGGCACCGTGTACGACAAGCTCTCCGGCGAGGTGATCCCCAACGCCAAGGTGACCGTGGCGGGCAACGACGGCAGCAACTTCAGCGCCATGACCGATGAGAACGGCGGCTTCTCCTTCGCTGAGAATGGTGCCGATCGCTTCATCCAGGAGAACACCACCTACAGCATCCTGGCCGAGGCCCAGGGCTATCTGGTGGTGAAGGACCAGATCACCACCGTGGGGCTGAGCGAAAGCACCACCTTCGTGAAGGAGTACTTCCTGCAGCCCGCCCGTGCGGACATCGTGATCAAGCTGCCCGAGGTGCAGTACGACCTGGGCAAGTACACCCTGCGCCCCGAGGGCAAGGACTCCCTGCAGGTGCTGTACCAGACCCTGATCGACAACCCGACGATCATCATCGAGCTGGCCGCACACACGGACAGCCGCGGTTCCGACGCCAGCAACATGACCCTGTCGCAGAACCGGGCGCAGAGCTGCGTGAACTACCTGGTGACGCTGGGCATCGACCCCGCCCGGATGGTGCCCAAAGGGTACGGTGAGAGCCGCCTGCGGATCAGCGACGCGCAGATCGCCGCGATGAAGACGAACGAGGAGCGCGAGGCCGCCCACCAGCAGAACCGTCGGACCGAATTCCGCGTGCTGAGCTGGGACTACGTGCCCAAGGAGAATGGCAACGAACCCGCGCCGAGCAACTAGTGCGCACCGGGCAGGGAAGAGCATCCACCACGCGGTGGATGCTCTTCTTTGCTTTGTGGCCCCATCCAAGCGCCCGACCGGGGCGCGCCCATCATGAGCAACGACCGTTACGCCCAACGCGGGGTGTCGTCCGCCAAGGAGGATGTCCACCAGGCCATCGCCGGACTGGACAAGGGCCTGTTCCCCAAAGCCTTCTGCAAGGTGGTGCCCGACCTGCTCACCGGCAGCCCCGACCACTGCATCGTGATGCACGCGGACGGGGCCGGCACCAAGTCGTCGCTGGCCTACGCCTATTGGAAGGAGACCGGTGACATCAGCGTGTGGCACGGCATCGCCCAGGACGCCCTCGTGATGAACCTGGACGACCTGCTGTGCGTGGGCGTGACCGATCGCATCCTGCTCAGCAGCACCATCGGCCGCAACAAGCACCTGATCCCCGGTGAGGTGGTGGCCGCCCTGATCGACGGCACCGAGCGCTTCATGCAACGCATGCGCGATCTCGGCATCGGCATCCACGGCACCGGTGGCGAGACCGCCGATGTGGGCGACCTGGTGCGCACCGTGATCGTGGACAGCACCGTGGTGGCCCGCATGCGCCGCGACGAGGTGATCGACAATGCCCGCATCCAGGCGGGCGACGTGATCGTGGGGCTGGCCAGCCACGGGCAGGCCACCTACGAGGACGCCTACAACGCCGGCATGGGCAGCAACGGCCTCACCAGCGCCCGCCACGATGTGTTCGCCCGGGAACTGGCCACGAAGTACCCCGAGACCTTCGATCCGGGCACCCCGGCCGAGCTGGTGTACAGCGGCCAGGCCCGCCTGACGGACCCGCTGGAGGGCACCCCGCTGGACTTCGGCAAGGCGGTGCTGTCGCCCACGCGCACCTACGCGCCGGTGGTCAAGGCCCTGTTCGATGCCGTGGGGCGCAGCGCCATCCATGGCATGGTGCACTGCAGTGGTGGGGCCCAGACCAAGGTCCTGCACTTCGTCGAGGGTCTGCGCATCATCAAGGATGCGCTGTTCCCGGTGCCGCCGCTCTTCGCCGCCATCCAGCGCATGAGCGGCACCTCGTGGCAGGAGATGTACAAGGTCTTCAACATGGGGCACCGCATGGAGTGCTACGTGGCCCCGGAACATGCCGATGAGATCATCGCCATCAGCCGGTCGTTCGGCATCGATGCCCAGGTGATCGGTCGGGTGGAGCGCGCGCCGGCCAAGGAGGTGGTCCTCTCCAGCGAACACGGCACTTTCATCTATCACTGAGCCTGCACCGCGTCCCATGCGGTAGTTCCCATGTCCGACCTGCTTTCCAAGCTGTCCTCCCTGCATGAGCGTCGCACCGAGATCGGCAAGCAGCTGGCCGATCCCGCGGTGATCGCCGACCAGAAGCGTTTCGTGGAGCTGAACCGCACCTACCGCGACCTGGGGCCCATCGAAGCGGCCTACCTGCGCTTCAAACGCCTGCACGATGACCTGGCGGGCGCCGAGGAGATGCTCCGCACCGAGAAGGACCCCGCCATGCTGGAGCTGGCCCGTGCCGAACGTGACTCGGCGCGCGCGGGCATCGCCGCGATGGAGGAGGAGGTGCGGCTGATGCTGGTGCCGAAGGACCCGAACGACGCCCGCAACTGCACGGTGGAGGTGCGCGCCGGCACCGGTGGCGACGAGGCGAGTCTCTTTGCCGGCGATCTCTTCAAGATGTACACCCGCTACTGCGAAAGCCGCGGCTGGACGGTGGAGGTGGTGGACTTCAGCGAAGGCACCGTGGGCGGCTACAAGGAGGTGATCTTCAACGTGATCGGAGAGGGGGCGTACGGCACCCTGAAGTTCGAAGCGGGTGTGCACCGCGTGCAGCGCGTGCCCGCCACCGAGGCCAGCGGCCGCATCCACACCAGCGCGGCCACGGTGAACGTGCTTCCCGAGGCCGAGGAGACCGACGTGGAGCTGAAGGAGAGCGACGTGAAGATGGAGACCGCGCGCAGTGGGGGTGCCGGTGGCCAGAACGTGAACAAGGTGGAGACGAAGGTGCGCCTCACCCACATCCCCACCGGCATCGTGGTGATGTGCCAGACCGAGCGCAACCAGTTGGGCAACCGCATCAAGGCCATGCAGATGCTGCGTACGCGGCTGTACGAGGACAAGGTGCGCGAGCAGGAGGCGGCCCTGGCGGCCCAACGCCGCAGCCAGGTGAGCAGCGGTGACCGCAGCGCCAAGATCCGCACCTACAACTACCCGCAGAGCCGGGTGACGGACCACCGCATCGAGCTGACGGTGCACAACCTGCCCGAAGTGCTCAATGGTGATCTCGGTCCCATCATCGACGCGCTTCAGCTGGCCGAACGCACCGAGAAACTTCGCGCCGAGGCAGGCGTATGAACCCGGCCCCCGGAAAAAGCGGGCGCTTGATACAACATCCCATCTTTGCACCGGCCCATCGCATCGCCACAACGGCATCCGAACACCGGCCCCCTCAAACACCCATCGCGCTCCACAAGGAGCATCAACCATTCCTCCGAATGTCCACCACAGGAACGCCCAGCGGGGCGAACAAACCCAGCATGTACGAAGTGGTGATGGCCCAATTCGAACGGGCGGCCGACACCATGCAGCTCGATCCCGGGATCCGCAAGATCCTGGCGAAGACCAACAGCGAGATCGTGGTCCACTTCCCCGTGAAGCTCGATGACGGTACGATCGAGGTGTTCACCGGCTACCGCGTGCAGCACAACAACGCGTTGGGGCCCTACAAGGGCGGCCTGCGCTACCATGCCACGGTCGACCTGGACAGCGCCCGGGCACTGGCCATTTGGATGACCTGGAAGACCGCGCTGGCCGGTCTGCCCTACGGCGGTGCCAAAGGTGGCGTGGCCATCAACCCCAAGCTTTACTCCCAAGGTGAACTCGAGCGGATCACCCGGCGCTTCACCTATGCCTTGGGCGACAACATCGGTCCCGATCTGGACATCCCCGCGCCGGACGTGAACACGAACCCGCAGATCATGGCGTGGATCGCGGACACGTACAGCAGCACGAAGTCGCCGGCCACGCGCTTCAGCAACCTCCACGTGGTGACCGGCAAGCCGTTGGGCGCCGGTGGGCTGGAAGGCCGTGACCGCGCCACCGGCTTTGGCGTGGTGGCCACGCTGAAAGCCTGGGCCCAGCGCCGGGGCAAGTCCCTCAAGGGCATGACCTTCATCGTGCAGGGCTTCGGCAACGTGGGCTACTGGACCGCGCACTTCCTGGTGGCCGAAGGCGCCGTGATGGTGGGTGTGCAGGATGCCACCGCCACCTACCACGAGAAGAACGGCATCGATCCCGAGGCGCTCAACGACCACAGTGCCGCCAATGGCCGCAACATCGCCGATTTCCCCGGCGCCGCCAGCTGCGATCCCGCGAAGTTCTTCGGCATCGCCTGCGACATCGTGGTGCCCGCCGCGCTCGGCAACCAGATCACCGCGGCCAATGCCGGCGACATCAAGGCCCAGGTCGTGGCCGAAGGCGCCAACGGACCCACCGACACCGCCGGTGAGGAGATCCTGCGGAAGAACGGCATCGACATCATCCCCGACATCCTCTGCAACAGCGGCGGTGTGATCGGCAGCTACTACGAGTGGCTGCAGAACAAGCGCAGCGAGATCTGGAAGATCGACGACGTGCTGCGGATGATCCAGGACAAGGTGGACACGGCCTTCAACAATGTGGTCGATACGGCCGAGGAATTCAAGACGGATTGGCGTACCAGCGCCTACATTGCGTCCCTGCGCCGCTTGGAGAAGACCTACAAGGAGCGGGGCATCTTCCCGTAGAGCATGCAGCATCTCGGCGTACTGAAGGAGGGCGAACGCCGCCGGTTGGTGGCCCTGGCCCCGTCCGGTGTCCAAAAGTTGAGCAAGCACCTGAAGGTGACCGTGCAGCGCGGGGCAGGCCGTGCCGCCGGATATTCGGACGAAGCCTATGAGCAGGCCGGTGCCGTCCTGGTGGAGAACCGCGACGACATCCTGCGCAGCTGCGATCTCATCCTGGGGCACGACAGCCACTACCGGGGTGAGGACTTCGGCGTGCCCAAAACCTTCATCGGGTTCTTCAACGTGCTGAGCGATCGCCCCGTGGTGGAGCCCTACCTCAAGCCGGGCATCACCATGTACAGCCTGGACCTGATACCCCGCTCCACGCTGGCCCAGGCCATGGACGTGCTGTCATCGGTGGCCTCCATCAGCGGATACCAGGCCGTGCTCCTCGCCGCTGAGCGTTCCCTGGCCACCGTGCCGATGATCACCAGTGCGGGTGGCACCCTGCGGCCTGCGCGTTTCCTGATCATGGGCGCCGGTGTGGCCGGGCTCCAGGCCATCGCCACCGCGCGCCGGCTGGGCGCCATCGTGCGGGCCTATGATGTGCGTTCCGCGTCGCGCACCGAGGTGGAGAGCCTCGGCGCCACCTTCATCGAGGTGGAAGGCGCCGTGGAGGACAAGCAGGCCGGTGGTTATGCCGTGGAGCAGACCGCCGAGCATCTGGAGCGCATCCGCCAGACCATCCACCAGGAGGCTGTACAGGCCGATGTGATCATCACCACGGCCAAGATCCCCGGCAAGCGTGCACCGTTGCTCATCACCGAGGACATGGTGCGGAGCATGAAGCCCGGGGCCGTGATCGTGGACCTGGCCGCCGCCACCGGGGGCAACTGCGCCCTCACCGAGCCCGATGCCACCGTGATGCGCAATGAGGTGACGATCCTCGGGCCCACGATGATCGAGTGCTCCTGCGCGCACTCCACCTCCTTCCTCTTGTCGAACAACTACACCACCTTCATCGAGTACCTGCTCAAGCACAACGGTGCGGCAGATGACGACATCCTGCGCAGCACGCTCGTGGTGTCCAACGGTGAGGTGGTGAACGCCCGTTACCTCGGTGCCTGACGCCTGGACCCGCGCGCAGGACCTCCCCATGATCCGAACATCCTCCTTCGCATGGACTTCACCTACCACATCACTGCCATCGACGGCCTGTTCGTGCTGGCCATGAGCCTGCTGCTGGGCTTCGAAGTGATCAAGAACGTGCCGGCGGTGCTGCACACCCCGCTGATGTCCGGAGCCAACGCCATCAGCGGCATCATCCTCTTCGGCGGCCTCATCCAGCTGCTTAGCACCCCGCCCGACCGCGTGTGGGTGCTGGTGTTCTCGTCCATCGCCGTGTTGCTCGGCGCGATGAACATCGCGGGCGGCTTCTTCGTGACACACCGCATGCTGTCCATGTTCCAAGTGAACAAGAAGAAGGACGTGAAGAAGTGAGTCCGACACGGTGGTGGGCGATGTCCAGCGCCACCGACCGGACCCCGATCCCCTCACCACAAGGCAGACCGCATCCATGGAGATCCTTTTCCTCATCGCCACCATCGGCCTGATCCTCGGCCTGAAGTTCATGGGCGACCCCGCCCGTGCCGTGCTGGGCAACGCGGTGGCGGCCATCAGCGTGGCGATCGCCCTGGTGGGCGTGGCCATCACTTCCTATGCACCGGACAAGGGTGCCGGCATGTTCAACATCATCCTCGTGGTGGCCCTCCTGGTGGCGGCCACCATCATTGGTCGGGTGATGGCCACGCGCGTGCCCATGACGGGCATGCCGCAGCTGGTGGCCATGCTGAACGGCTTCGGTGGTCTGGCCGCCGTGATCATCGCCCTGCTGGAGGGCATCGCGCACCCCGTGCCGGCAGATGACCGCATGGCCGGTGGGCTCCTGTTGCTGAGCGCCGCCTTCGGTGGGGTGGCCTTCACCGGCAGTCTCGTGGCCCACAGCAAGCTCGAGGGGAAGAAGCTGCCCAAGGCCCGCCCCGTGCACCTGCTGGCCGCCCGCGTGCTGCTGTGGGTGATGCTGGGTCTCCTGGTGGCCTACATGGTGATGCCGGAACCCTTCATGCCCTTCACCTCGCTGCTGATCCTCTTCGCCGCCCTCTCGCTCATCTACGGCGCGCTCTTCACCCTGCCCATCGGCGGGGCCGACATGCCCGTGCTGATCTGCTTCCTGGTGGCCCTGCACGGGGTGGTGGCCCTGCTGGCCGGTCTGTTCTTCCAGGACACGGTGATGCTCATCGGTGGGGTGCTGGTGGGCGCCACCGGCTCGCTGCTCACCATCGCCATGAGCAAGGCCATGAACCGCAGCCTGGCCAGTGTGCTCAAGGGCGTGATCAAGCGCGACACCGCCGGTGCCGAACGCGAGCAGGACATCCGCGCGATCAGCGCCGCCGAGACCGCCTCGCTGCTGGCATTCAGCAAGCAGGTGGCCATCATCCCCGGCTATGGCATGGCCGTGAGCCAGGCCCAGGGCGTGTGCCAGGAGATGCAGGTGATGCTCGAGCGGATGGGGGCCTCTGTACATTACATCATCCACCCCGTGGCGGGCCGCATGCCCGGCCACATGAACGTACTGCTGGCCGAGGCCAATGTCGACTACGATCAGATCATCGCCATGGAGGACGTGAACGACGTCATGGACCGCTACGATGCCGTGCTGGTGATCGGCGCCAACGACGTGGTGAACCCGGCCGCCGAGAGCGACCCCGCCTCGTCGATCCATGGCATGCCCATCATCCGGGCTTACGCGGCCAAGCAGGTGATCGTGCTCAAGCGGGGCATGGCCACCGGCTATAGTGGTGAAGTGAACCTCCTCTTCGATCGCGCCAACTGTCGCCTGCTCTTCGGTGATGCCCGGGCCAGCTTGCGCGCCATCATCGACGAGCTAAAACGCATTTGACCATGGACAACCCCAAGTTGATCGTCTCCGAGAAGGAGCGCGATCTGATGCGCTCTTGGATCATCGGCCACAATGCGCCGGACATCCACGTACGTAACAGCCTCGACCGGTTGTACAAGGAACTGGAGGGGGCCGATGTGCGCAAGGAGGAGGACATGCCCGCCGACGTGGTGCGTGTTTGCAGCACGGTTGACGTGGAGACGCCGGCCGGGCGCCGCAATGGGCTGCAGATCGTGATGCACGCCGACGCCGACCTGGCGCAGAACAAGCTGTCCGTGCTGTCCGTGCTGGGCAGCGCACTGATCGGCTACCGCGAGGGCTCCAAGATCGTGTGGAAGCTGCCCCAGGGCGATCAGACCATCACCTTGGTGCGTGTGGACAACTCGAAGTGCGACGTGGACCGGCTCGTGAGCTGACCCGCCGTCCCGCACCCCGGCATCACGGGATGTCCAAGATGCGCAGGTCGTCCGCGTCCAACCGCAGGCGCGGGGCCGCCGCCATGGCCTGCACCTGCTCCACGCTCGTGGCGCTGACGATCGGAGCGCCGATGTGCGGCTGATGCAGCAGCCAGGCCAGTGCCACCGTGGCCGGTGATACGTGGTGCCTGCCCGCCACGATGTCCAACGCCTGCAACACCTGTGGGCCCCTGCCTTCGAGGTGCCGGGCCATGCCGCCGCCGCGCGGGCTCTTGCCCAGATCGGCCGTGCTGCGGTACTTGCCGGTGAGGAAGCCCGCGGCCAGCGCGTAGTACGGGAACACCGACAGTCCGTAGCGTTCCACCAGCGGTGCGAGGTCGGTCTCGTAGCCCGTGCGCTCGATCAGGTTGTAGTGCGGCTGCAGGGCCACGTAGCGGGGCAGGCCTTGCGCTTCGGCCACTTCCATGGAACGCTCCAGGCGCTCCGGCTTCAGGTTGCTCGCGGCGATGTAGCGCACCTTGCCCTGCTCGATCAACCGGGCGTAGGCCCCGAGCGTTTCTTCCACCGGTGTCTTCTCGTCGTCGAAGTGCGTGTAGTACAGGTCGATGTGGTCCGTGCCCAGGCGTTGCAGCGACTCCTCGGCCGAGCGCAGGATGTGCGCCGCACTGATGTCGTTCGGATGCTCCCGGGTCTGCGAGCCCACCTTGGTGGCGATCACCAGTTCGTCGCGGCGGCCGCGTGACTTGAGCCACTTGCCGATGATGGTCTCCGAGGTGCCGCCGGTGCCGTTCACCCACCACGGGTAGGTGTCCGCGGTGTCGATGAAGTTGAAGCCCGCGTCCACGAAGGCGTCCAGCACTTCGAACGAACGCTTTTCGTCCACGGTCCAGCCGAACACGTTGCCACCCAGGTTGATGCGACCGACCGCCAGATCGGTGTGCGCGATGCGATGT
>CAYXKE010000037.1:8276-24701 GCA_964464935.1 uncultured Chryseobacterium sp. | reverse complement strand
CTGATGCTGATCCATGGCATCACGGGCAGTGCGGCCATGTGGGCGGAGAACGCGGCACCGCTCAGTGCCACCTACGACCTGATCGTGCCCGACCTGATCGGCCATGGCGGAAGCACCGATACCTGGAGCGGCAACAGCGTGGATGCCCAGGTGGCCCATCTCAGTGCGATCCTCGACAGCCTGCGGGTGAACGAAGCGGTGTACGTGGTGGGCAACAGCTATGGCGGTGCGATGGCCGCCAATTTCGCCGAGCAGCGACCCGACCGGACGCGGGCCCTGATCATTTACGACGGGCCGGCCAATGCATACACCCGGGCCCTGGCCGATAGCGCCACCCAGGCCTTGGGCGCCAAGGGCATTCTGGACTTCTTCACGCCCACCGGACCGGACGACCATCTGCGGAACATCAATGGTGTTCTATACAAGCCGCGCAAAGTACCCGGCTTTGCCTTGAAGCAGATCCACAAGGCTGGCACGCAGCGCCGCCCGGTCTACCGGGGCCTGCTGGAAGACCTCATCCAGCGCGAGGACCAATACGCCACACGCCGCTACATGTGGACCATGCCGGTGTATGTGCTCTGGGGGGAAGGTGACCGGCTGATCCCGCCCAGCGTGGGGCGTGGCATCATGCGTGTGAACGAACTGCCGCCCGATCACCTGATCATGATCCCGAAGGCCGGGCACATCGCGAACGTGGAGCGGCCGCGTGAATTCGAGGCGGAACTGATGAGGGTCTTGAATGACGGCCCCTGCCCCCTGCCGGACCCTCCCGGCGAAGGACCATGCACCATGGAGTACGACCCCTTGTGCGGCTGCGATGGCAGGACGTATCCCAACCGGTGCGCGGCCTGGCGGGCGGGCGTTCGGGCGGTTTCGCGCGGGGAGTGTCCGTAACGCCGCGCGCTACTTCTTCGGAGGCCTGGACCCCAGGGTGAACTCCAATTCACCACCGGCCATGATCTCCGCATGTGTGATGTGCGACCGGTCCAACACTTGACCGTTGAGCCGCACCTGTTGCACGTACACGTTCTTCGGTCCCTGCCCCTTGGCGATCACCCGGAAGGTCCGGCCATTGTCCAGCGGGATCTCCGCACGTTCGACCACCGGCGCACCCAGCTCGTAGCGGTCGGTGCCGGGGGCCATGGGATAGAAGCCCAGGGCACTGAAGATGTACCAAGCGCTCATCTGACCGCAGTCGTCGTTGCCGCTGAGGCCATCGGGTGTGGGACGGTACATGCGCTCGAGCACCTCGCGCACGCGCACCCCGGTCATCCACGGGCGGTCCGTGTAGTTGTACAGGTAGGGAACGTGATGGCTGGGCTCATTGCCGTGCACATAGTTGCCCATGATGCCATCGCGGGTGATGTCCTCGGTCTTGGCGAAGTGGTGGTCCGACAGCTGCATGGTGAACAGTGAATCGAGGCGCTGGCCGAAGCCGGCCGGGCCACCGTACATGTGCGCCAGGGCCACGGGCTCATGCGGCACGTAAAGACTGTAGTTCCATGCGTTCCCCTCGATGTACCCCTTCTGGTGCGTGTCGAGCGGATCGAAGTCGGTGATGAACGCCCCCGAGCTGTCGCGTGGCCGCATGAACCGCGACACCCGGTCGGCCACGTTGTGAAAGAAGAAACTGCGGCGGTTGAAGTGCTTGTACTCGGTGGTCCTGCCCAGGCGCTCGGCCATCAGCGCGATGCAGCGGTCGTCGAAGGCGTACTCCAGGGTCTTGCTCACGCTCGAGGAGCTCACGTCCTCGGGCACATAGCCCAGCTTCATGTAGGCACCGATGCCATCGAAGCGGTGGTTGGTGGCGGTGGCCACGCACGCATCCAGTGCGCGCTCCGGATCGAATCCCGTGATGCCCTTGGCATGTGCATCGGCGATCACGCTCACCGCGTGGTAGCCGATCATGCACCAGTTCTCGTTGGCGTGATGGCTCCAGATGGGGAGCATGCGGTGCACGCTCTGATCATAGTGGGCCAGCATGCTGTTGACCATGTGCCCGGCACGCTCCCGCTGCACGATGTGGAAGAGCGGATGCAGCGCGCGATAGGTGTCCCAGAGGGAGAAGGTGCCATGGTTCACGAAACCCTCCGCCCTGTGGATGTTCTGGTCCAGGCCCCGATAGCGGCCGTCCACGTCCATGTAGACCGTGGGCGCCAGGAAGGCGTGGTACATGGCGGTATGGAAGTTCACGCGCACATCGCGGCGGTCGGTGGCGATACGGATGCGCCCCAGCTCGCGGCGCCATTCTTCCCGGGTCTGCGCCACCACCCGATCGAAGTCCCAATGGGGCACCTCGGCCTTCAGGTTGGCCAGTGCTCCGGCGGTGCTCACACTACTCAGGGCCACCTTCACCTGCAGCCGCGGATCGCTCTCCTGCAGGTCGAATCGGAACCAGGCGCGCAGCTCGCGACCGGCCATCTCGGGGAAGTCCTGCGTCTCATCGAACCGGCGCCAGAAACCGCGGTACTCAGAGGGCCGTTCATCGGGTCGTTGGCCGTAACGCTTGATGGGCCGGTCGAACACCATGGCGAAGTACACGAAGCGCGTGCGGCCCCAGCCGGTGGTCTGCCGGTAGCCGGTCACCAGGGTGTCGTTCTCCACCCGCACGAAGGTCCACACGTTCTTGTCGGCGTGATTGTAGATGCCGTGCACCAGGTCGAGCACCACGATGGCGCTGTCCGGGCGGGGGTAGGTGTAGCGGTGCATGCCCACGCGGGTGGTGGCGGTGAGCTCGGCCGTGATGCCGTGGTCGTCCAGCAGCACCTTGTAGTATCCGGGGCTGGCCACTTCGTTCGCGTGGCTGTATGCGGACCGATAACCGGAGTGCGGGGCGTGGGCGGTGCCGGGGTTCAGCTGCACGCGCCCCTGGATGGGCATGAGCAGGATGTCGCCCAGGTCGCTGTGGCCGGTGCCGCTGAAGTGGGTGTGGCTGAAGCCCACGATGGTGGGGTCATCGTACTGGTAGCCGCTGCACGTGGCGTACACGTCGGGGTTGTACTGCCCGTTCACCGCGTAGGGAATGGTATCCGTGTCGGGACTGAGCTGCACCATGCCGAAGGGGGCGGTGGGGCCGGGGTAGACGTGGCCCATCCGCTGGGTGCCGATCATGGGATCGACATACTGCAGCGGATCGTACGGGGCGATGGGCTGGGCGGCCGACGAGCCGCAGGCGAGCACGATGAGCGGCACGGCCAATGACCTCGGGAAGTTCATGGCACAAGGATAGGGGCCCGCGGGCGGGGCTCAGATCCCAAAGATGCCGCAGGCGTACCACGCAATGATGGCGATGGTCGCGCTCACGGGGATGGTGAGCACCCAGGCCCAGAGCAGGCGCAGGGTCACCCCCCATCGCACAGCGCTGAGGCGCTTGGTGGCCCCCACACCGATGATGGCCCCGGTGATGGTGTGCGTGGTGCTTACGGGGATGCCCATCTGTTCGGTCATGTACAGGGTAAGCGCACCGCTCGACTCCGCACAGACACCCTCCAATGGGCTGACCTTGGTGATCCTCGTGCCCATCGTCTTCACGATCTTCCAGCCCCCGCTGAGCGTGCCCAGGCCGATGGCGCCATAACAGGCCAGGGGTACCCAGGCGTCCATGTCGTGGATGTCCTCCTTCACCCCGCCGGCCACCAGTGCCACCATGATGATGCCCATCACCTTCTGGGCGTCGTTGCCCCCGTGGCCGATGCTGAAGGCGGCCGAACTGAGCAGTTGCAGGCGCTTGTACAGGTTGGCCGTGCGGCCCGAATTGGGCGGCCGGGTGTGGTCCCATGTGAAAGCCGCAGCGAACACGGCGACAAAGATCACCAGCCCGATCCGCAGATCGTTGTTCTCCAGCACGAAGGTGACGATGAAGGCCGTGCCCCCCAGCATGAAAAGAAGCTTCACCCAAAGGCGCTGGATCATGGTGACCAAAGTGATGATGGTGGCGAGCACCATGCCGATGATCGGCGCCAGGAAGATGAAGACGGCGATCAGCAGCACACTGCTCATGTTCACGCTGTTCAGGTCGAACCCGGCACCCGCGAGCGCCGCACCGGCGAACCCGCCGATCAGGGTGTGGGAGCTGCTGCTGGGGATCCCGTACCACCAGGTGAGCAGGTTCCAACTGATGGCGGCGATCAGGCCCGCGAGCACCACGCGGAGCGTGATGAACTCCTCGTGCACCGTCTTGGCCACCGTGTTGGCCACGTTGTGGTCGCTGAAGATGAAGTAGGCGACGAAGTTGAAGAAGGCGGCCCACACCACCGCCTGAAAGGGTGTGAGGACCTTGGTGCTCACGATGGTGGCGATGGAGTTCGCCGCGTCGTGGAAGCCGTTGATATAGTCAAAGATGAGGGCGAGGGCGATGATGACGATCAGCAGGGTCATCGCTCAGGCATACTTCAGCATGATCGATTCGATCACGTTGCTCACATCCTCGCACTTGTCCGTGGCCAGCTCCAGGGTGGTGTACACCTCGCGCATGCGGATCAGCTGGATGGGGTCGCGCTCGGAGGCGAACAGGCGCTTGATCGCCTGGTCGTAGACCTCGTCGGCCTCGTTCTCCATGCTGTTGATGCGCACCACGAAGTCGTTGAAGTTGCTGTTGGCCTTGTGCATGAAGCGCAGCTGGGCCACGCACTCCTGCACGATGCCGGCCCCCTTGGACACCAGCCGGGCCAGCTCCTGGCACGTCTCGTCGGGCGTATCGATGCCGAACAGGTCCAGGTTCTTGCCCGAGGCCAGGATGAAGTCGGCCACATCATCGAGCGAGGTGGCCAGGTAGTGGATGTCCTCGCGGTCGAAAGGCGTGATGAAGTTCCGCGCCAGATCGGTGAAGATCGTGTGCGTCAGATCATCGTTCACGTTCTCGGCCACCTGGAGCTCCTCCAGCATGGCGGTCCGCTCGGGTCCGGCCTTGGTGGCCATGATCGCCACCAACTGGTCGCTCATCTTGCGCACGTTGGCCGCTGAGGCCTCGAAGTGGTAGTAGAAGACCCGGTCGCGGGGCTTGAACAACTGGAGAAGGCTCTCAATGGACATGGCCGATGTAACGCCGACAAAGGTATCCGGCCGGGTGAAGTGATGAACGGGCCGGTGCGAAATCTTAACCCATCCTTAACACTGGCGGGGCTCCCCGGTGGGCGCCATACCTTGCCCGGCATGATCTACGAGTTCAATGGGCACCGGCCGGTGGTGCACCCCACGGCCTTCGTCCACCCCCAGGCGGCCGTCACCGGCGATGTGCGGATCGGGCGCAACGTGTACATCGGCCCGGGCGCGGCCCTGCGCGGCGACTGGGGCACGATCATCATCCATGACGGCTGCAACGTGCAGGAGAACTGCACCATCCACATGTTCCCTGGCACCACGGTGGTGCTGGAGGAAGGGGCGCACATCGGCCACGGGGCGGTGGTGCATGGCGCCCACGTGGGGCGCAACTGCCTGGTGGGCATGAACGCCGTGCTGATGGACCACGTGATATTGGGCGAGGAATGCATCGTGGGCGCCCTGGCGTTCCTCCCCGAAGGCAGCGTGTGGGAGCGTCGCCAGGTGATCGTGGGGAATCCCGCCCGGGCAGTGAAAGCCGTGAGCGATGAGATGATCGCGTGGAAGACCGAAGGGACGGCCCTGTACCAACGCCTGCCCGCCGAGTTGCACGCCACCCTGCGCCCCTGCACGCCGCTGCTGGAGCCCCCGCCCGGGGAACGGACGAGCACGGCCGAGTACCGGACCTGGGGAAGCCGCAAGCGGAACGATGGCACCTGACTGCCAGATCGGCGCACCCCTCTGGTGATCACCGCATTTTTCGGGGGGAGCCCCCACGGTCGCAACTTTGCCCCGTCCTTTGCGTTCCAAAGGCCGGCATGACCACGCTATTCAATACCGATATCGCCATTTCGCATGTGCTGTTGGTGGATGATGAGGACGATTGCAACTTCGTGACCAAGCTCGTACTACAGAAGGCCGGGTACACGGGCAGGGTCACGTGCTTCACGAGCGCCGAGGAGACCATCGCCTTCCTGCGCGACTGTGTGGATCTCCCGGACATCATGTTCGTGGACATCAATATGCCGCGGATCAACGGCTTCGAGCTGCTGACCATGTGCGAGGCCGAGGAGTTGCTGCCCAACGGCATCACCTCCGTGGTGATGTTCTCCTCCAGCAACCGACCCGCCGACCTGGACCAGGCATTGTCCTTCCGCTCGGTGATCGGCTATGTGGAGAAGGCCCTTACCGTGGACGGGTTCCACCATGTGGTGAGCGACCACCTCAAGGCGCGGATGAGTTAGCTTTGGGCGACTCTCCGCCAATGAAAAAGATCCTGATCGTCGAGGACGAGACCATCATCTCGTTCGGCTACCGACTGCAGTTGGAGCGCATGGGTTTCGAGGTGATCGGCACGGCACGCAGTTCGGAGGAGGCTGAGGCCTTCCTACGCACCGACCGGCCGGACGTGATCATCATGGACATCTACCTCAAGGGGGAAAAGAACGGCCTGCAGCTGGCGCAGGAGATCCATGCGCAGGACCCGATCCCCATCCTCTTCCTCACGGCCAGCACCCGCCCGGAAGTGGTGGAGGCGATCAGCGCACTGAAAGGGTGCGGCTACCTCTCCAAGCCGATCAATCCCGACAGCTTCGAGGATATGCTGCAACGGATCACGCGCAATGATCACTGAGCCCCCGCCAGGCCCCTCCCCCGCCCCGCTCGATCCCGCATTGGCGGACCGGCTCCATCGGTTCGCGCACGACATCCGCAACCGGCTGGCCGGCATGCAGCAGGTCATGCAGCACCTCTCGGATGAGGGCGCCGGCATGGACCGCACCGAACTGGTCACTTTCGGCGAACAGCAATTCTTCAAGGCCCTGCGCCAGGTGGAGGACCTCCTCGACGACCTTGGCGTGGACCGCACGCCCCTGCCCGGCACCGTGACGGATGTGCATCTGGCACCGGTGGTCCGAACGGCCATCAACGGGCTGCAGCATCGTTTCGGCAGAAAGGATCAGCATGTGGAGAGCGACCTGGACGAAGGCATCCACGTGCCGGGCAACGCGGACCACCTGGACCGGATGGTGAGCGCACTGCTGAGCAATGCCTCGAAGTTCTCGCCCGCGGGCAGCCCCATCCACGTGCGGCTGAGGCGCGACGGCGACCATGCCGTGCTCACCGTACAGGACGAAGGCGTGGGTCTCACCGCCGCCGATCTGGACCAGGTCTTCGTGCGCTACGCTTGGCTGCAAAGCCGCCCCACCGATGGCGAGGCGCAAGGCCGCAGCACGCTGGCCCGTATGCGCGACATGGCCCGGGCGCACGGCGGCGAGCTTACGGCCGCCAGTGCAGGCCCGGGCCACGGGAGCACATTCACGCTGCGGCTGCCCACAGCCTGATGGATCAGCTTTCGTGCGGTTCGAGCACGGTGATGTTGCGGGCCACGCGTTGACCCTTGTGGTTCACCGCCACGTTGAACTCCACCGTGTCGTTCACCTGCAGCGTGTCGAAGCCCACGCCCTGCAGGTCATCGTAGCGGAAGAACAGGTTGTTGTCCGGGAAGCGGATGAAGCCGTAGCCGTTCATCAGGCTCATGATGGTGCTGCGGTGACGCTCATCGTCCACCAGCGTGGGCGCGGGGCGGTCCTCGTTGTCCATCTCACGGCTCTCGCGGGTCACGAACATTTCGCGCACCACCTGGTCATCGTCCTTCAGCCCCTCCTCGATGAGGTCGTGCATGGGCAGCGGATAGCTCACCTCGTTCCACAGATCGGTGCTGGTGCGGGTGGTCTGCACCTCGCCGGTCTCCTGGTCGGTGAACTCGAAATCCCAACCCAGCAACATGGTCTTGCAGCCCAGGGTGTGCAGCTTGCGCACCAAGGGGACGTGGTCGCCATCGGAGGCCACCAGCACCACCACATCGTATCGCTTGAGCATGCACAGCTCATAGGTCTCCAGCGCCATGAGCACATCGATGCCCTTCTCGCGCTTGCGTCCGGCCAGGTCCTTCACGGGCAGGTAGTGGCTCTGCACGCCGTTGTACATGAGCACATCATCAAAGATGCGGTCGTAGTAGAGCTGGTTCGGCTTCTCGTTGGCCTCCCGGGCGGTGAACCGGCCCCGGAAGAAGTGGGCATCGATGATGTGGCACAGGTTGGGCATCGTGCCCTCCTTCTCGGCCAGCACGTGCTTCACGAAGTCGTGAAGACCGCCGATATGGATGCGCCGACGATGCGGATGCACGTAGTTGTAATAGTTGCTTACATGGGTGAAATAGCTACCATCGTAGAAGACCCCCACTTTCAGGGCCCGCCCTGCCGTTCTCGTCGTACTCATGGTCATCGATTGGATGCACCAAATGTACGTGCGGGGCAGGGGGGTATCCGGCTAACTTGCGCACCATGCTCCGATCGCTGTCGGCCATAGCGAGCCTGTGCATCGCCCTGCTGGGGATGGCCCAACCGGTGGCCCCCACCAGCGAGGCAGGGCTGACGATCGTACGGGTGGTGCACGCGCCACTGAACGCGGTGAAGATGTACGACCAGGCCCTGGCCGCGTGGAAATGGACCTTCGGGCAGGAGCCCGGCGCCACCCTGCACCGCAGCGACCGCACCAATGGATCGATCGAGGGCAATGCGCGCCTGAACTTCCGATCGGCCATGCTGACGATGCGCGAGGAGACCATGGGCACGGTGCGCTACCGGGTGAGCGTGCAGGTGAAGGCGGGTGAGTGCCGCGTGCAGGTGAGCGAGCTGGTCCACACCGGGAACCGCCAAGCCATGCGGGGAGGCAGCGATGTGGGGCTCATCGTACGCGGCGAGGGCCCCCTGCAGAAGGTGCGGGGCATGGGGCGCAGCAATGCGGTGCGGCTGCACCACGAGGTGCGGACCGTGGCCACCGAACGGATCCAGACCCTGCTGCAGCAGTTCGAGGCACGCATCCGGTCCCAGGCGGCGGAATGAGCGCGTAACCTGCACGGGCAGCCTCCGTTGAACGGTCCCGTGCGTACCCTCATCGATCATCTCGCCTGGCGCAAGTGGCCCACCGTGGTCACCGCCCTTGCCATCGTATTCGTGGGCTTCGGCCTGTATCTGGTCCACAGTGCACGCCAAGTGCAGCAGCGCATCTCCCGCGAACTGGCCACCATCGAGGAGATCAACAGCCTCTCCGCCAGTATCCATCAACTCGGTCTGGTGCACCGGGTGGACGTGATATCGCCGCAATACCGCTGGCCGCAGGAATTCGAGCGCCTGAAGGAACGCGTGGTGGCGCTTTCCGAGCGCACCGACCGCTCCCCCGCCCTGGACGGCCTCTCCGAACGGTTCGTCCCATTGCTCACACGATTGGATTCCTTACACCGCCAACAGATGCGTCTGGCGGCCGCCGACCCCCGCCAGCAGCCCAGCGAGGTCATCTTCCAGCTCACGCTCGATCGCTCGCGCAAGGTGCTGACCACCGCCTCGCACCATGTGCATGAGCAGGGCCTGAAGCAGCACACCGCCGAACTCAACGCCCTGTGGGGCCACGCCCGCTTCCTGCTGATCACCGCCTGTCTGTTGGCCGTGGTGCTGGCCTGGCTCTCCGGCCTGAGCAATCGACTGCTCAACCAAAGCCGCCAGCGCACCGCACAACTCGAGCAGGCCCGCCAGGAATTGGAGCGCAGCCATCAGGAGCTGCGGGAGACCATGCTGAGCAAGGAAGAGAAGGAGGTGATGATCAAGGAGATCCACCACCGCGTGAAGAACAACCTGCAGATCGTGAAAAGCCTGATCCGGTTCCAAATGGACCAGGTGAAGGACCCGCACACCCTGGAGCTCTTCAACGAGTGCGTGAACCGCGTCAGCGCCATGGCCCTGGTGCACGAGCACAGCTACCTGAGCAAGGACCTGGCGAACATCGACGTGAACCACTACCTGGACCAGCTGGTGCGCGACCTGTGCCACGTGTACGCGGTGAAAGTGCGCCTGGAGCTCGACATCCAGATCCATGTGCCCACCATGGGGGTGGACGGTCTGGTGCCCCTGGGCCTGCTGATCAACGAGATCATCTCCAACTCGCTCAAGCACGCCTTCCACGGCCGCGACCGGGGCACGATCCTGGTGCACTTGAACAGCGATGCCAACGGCGGCATCGATCTGCGTATCGGCGACGATGGCATCGGCCTGCCCGACCGCAACAGGTGGGAAAAGCCGAAGTCCCTGGGCATGGAGCTGATCCAAACGCTGGCCGAGCAGCTGGACACCACCGTGGAGCTGGAGGACGGCCCCGGCACGTTGTACCGCGTGCGGTCGATCGTTCAGCCGGCCCGCAAGCGGGCTTGAACCCGATCCCAACGCTCCATCACCCCCGGTGGCCGCTGAGTCGCCGTGGGCTGGCTACATTCGGGCCCTCGAACCACGTTCTCATGCGCACGTCCATTCCCACCCTCGCCGCGGCGACCCTTCTGGCCGCCTGCGGTGGTCCCACCCCGTCGGAACGAACCATGGCCATTGAATACCCCACGACCCGCAAGGACAGCACCGCCGGTGACACCCTGCACGGCACCTGGGTGGCCGACCCCTATCGCTGGCTGGAGAACGACACCAGCGCCGAGACGGCCGACTGGGTGGCGCGCCAGAACAAGGTGACCCGCGCCTTCCTTGACGCGATCCCCTTCCGCGGCCAGGTGGCCGAGCGCTATGCCGAACTGTACAACTTCCCCCGGGTGGGCGCGCCCCGTCGCATCGGCGATCTGGTGTTCCAGTACCGCAACAGCGGCCTGCAGAACCAGAGCGTGATCTATGTGCGCAACGGTGAGGACGGCGAGGACCGCGTCTTCATCGATCCCAACGAAGTGGACCCGGCCGGCACCACCAGCATCAGCCTTTCCGGCTCCAGCAAGGACGACCGCTACCTGGTGGTGAGCGTGCAGCGCGCCGGCAGCGACTGGCAGGAGTTCGAGATCTGGGACCTCACCACCATGACCCGGCTCGATGACAAGCTGGAGTGGGTGAAGTTCAGCGGCGCCAGCTGGTACAAGGACGGGTTCTTCTACAGCCGCTTCCCCGCGGTGACCAAGGGCAGCAAGCTCAGCGTGGCAAGCCTGGGCCAGATGGTGTACTACCACAAGGTGGGCACCCCGCAGAGCGAGGACGTGCTGATCTGGAAGGACGAACAGAACCCCGACCGCTACGTGGGCGTGTACACCACCGCGGAGGAGGAATTCGCCGCACTGACCATCAGCACCGGCACCGACGGCTTCGAGACCTACTTCCACGACCTGCGCCAGGGTGGCCTGCCGCGCATGGGCATCACCAAGTGGGTGCCGCTGCAGCAGGGCTTCTCGCACAAGACCTCCATCCTCGACTTCGACCCCCAACGCGGCCATCTGCTGGTGCAGACCGATGTGGACGCCCCCAACTACCGCCTGGTGGCCGTGGACCCCGCCAAGCCGGCCAAGGCCGATTGGAAGGACATCCTGCCCCACAAGGAGATCCTGCTGGAAAGCGTGTCGTTCACGGGCGGCCAGCTCTTCGCCGAATACCTGAAGGACGTGACCACCCGCGTGTACCGCTATGAACCCGACGGCAGCAACGAGCGCGAGATCGAACTGCCCGGCCTGGGCTCCGCGGGCGGCTTCGGCGGCAAGCGCACGGCCACGTACACGTACTACAGCTTCTCCAACTTCACCGACCCGGGCACCATCTACCGGTACGACATCCCCACCGGGAAAAGCGAGATCTACTTCCGCCCCGAGCTGAAGTTCGATCCCGACCAGTTCACCACTGAGCAGGTGTTCTACACCAGCAGGGACGGCAGCAAGGTGCCCATGTTCATCGTGCACCGCAAGGACCTGAAGAAGAACGGCGACAACCCCGCCATGCTCTATGCCTATGGCGGGTTCAACATCAGCATCACCCCGTCGTTCAGTGTGAGCCGCATGATCCTGCTGGAGCAGGGCGGCGTGTACGCGATCGCCAACCTGCGCGGCGGCGGCGAGTACGGTGAGGAGTGGCACAAGGCCGGCATGAAGGAGAAGAAGCAGAACGTGTTCGACGACTTCATCGCCGCGGCCGAACACCTGATCAAGGAGGGCTATACTTCCAATGAGAAGCTCGGTATCATGGGCGGCAGCAACGGCGGCCTGCTGGTGGGCGCCGTGATGACGCAGCGCCCCGAGCTGTTCAAGGTGGCCTTCCCCATCGTGGGCGTGCTCGACATGCTGCGCTTCCAGAAGTTCACCGCCGGTTTCGGATGGACCCCCGAGTACGGCAACGCCGAGAACAGCCCCGAGGAGTTCGCCTACCTGAAGGCCTATTCGCCGCTGCACAACATCAAGCCGGGTACGGCCTATCCCGCCACGCTGGTGATGACCGCCGACCACGATGACCGCGTGGTGCCCGCCCACAGCTTCAAGTTCATCAGCACCCTGCAGGAGCACCACTCGGGCCCCAACCCCGTGCTGATCCGCGTGGACGTCAACGCCGGGCACGGTGCCGGCAAGCCCACCAGCATGATCATCGACGAGCAGGCCGACGTGTGGAGCTTCTTCTGGAAGAACGTGGGCTTCACCCCCAAGTACGGCCAGGCGAAATAGACCGCGATGGGCAGCACTGATGGACACGTGACGGCCGCCATCCACGATGGCATCGCCACGATCGAATTCTTCCACCCGAAGAGCAACAGCCTGCCCGGCCACATCCTGCGCCAACTGGCCCAGGAGATCGCCCAGGCCGGCGCCCGCTCCGATGTGCGCGTGATCGTGCTGCGCAGTGCGGGCGACAAGGTCTTCTGCGCCGGCGCCAGCTTCGATGAGCTCACCAGCATCCGCACCGAGGCGGAAGGCCTCACCTTCTTCAGCGGCTTCGCGCAGGTGATCAATGCCATCCGCAAGGCACCCGTGCTCGTCATCGGCCGCATCCACGGGCATTGCGTGGGCGGCGGTGTGGGCCTGGCCGCTGCGGTCGACATCGCCTATGCCCACGAGAAGGCCAGTGCCCGGCTGAGCGAGCTGGCCGTCGGCATCGGGCCCTTTGTGGTGGGCCCCGCGGTGGAACGCAAGGTGGGCACGGGCCTCTTCGGTCTGCTGAGCGCCACGCCCGCAGAACGCCGCGATGCCCACTGGTGCCTGGCACATGGTCTGTTCGCGGCCCTGTACCCCACCGCCGAAGCGCTCGATGAGGCCGTGAACGCCCTGGCGCGCGAACTGGCCGGCTACAGCCCCGAGGCCATGGCCGAACTGAAGCGCGTGATGTGGCGCGGCACGGAGGACTGGGACACGTTGCTGGCGGAACGCGCCGCGATCAGCGGAAGGTTGGTACTGAGCGACTTCACCCGCGAGGCGATCGCGCGCTTCAAGGCCGAGGCCGCCAAACGGTGACCGCCACGGCCTACCTTGGGGGGATCATGCCCACCATGCGTTCGCTGTTCCTACCCTGCCTGCTCGCCGGCTTCAGCGCTTCGGCCCAGAACCAGCCCCCCACGGTCACCATCACCCAGGCCGTGGTGGATGAAGGCGCAGGCACGGTGACCATCACCTACGATCTGGCCGACCCCGAGGGCGACCTTTGCACCGTACGCTTCAGCGCCAGCACCGACGGTGGCACCACCTATCTGGCCGAAGTGGACCAGGTGAGCGGGGATGTGGGCACCGGCATTGCCTCCGGTACCGGCCGCACGATCACATGGACCTACACCGGCATCCCCGCCATCCAGGCCGTGCGGGTGCGGGTGGTGGCGGACGATGGCCATGCGCCCGACATCCAGATCATGGTGGAACAGGTGCAGGAGGACGCCCTGGCCGAACGGCTGGACCAGATGGCCATACCCCGCCATCATGTATCGGCCCCGCAGGGCCTGGCCACCGTGCGCGATACACTCCTGGCCACCTTCACCCACGGCGGGCTGCAGACCATGACCATCCCCGTGACCTATGGCGGCGCCACGGTGGACAATGTGGTGGGCCGCCAGCCCGGACTGGAGGACGAGACCCGCACCTGCATTGTGGACGCCCACTATGACGCCCTGGCCAACGTAGCCGGAGCCGACGACAACGCGAGCGGCGTGGTCGCCACCCTGGAGATCGCCCGCATCCTATCGCAGTACACCTTCCGGCGATCGATCCGCTACATCGGCTTTGTCTTCGAAGAGCAGGGCCTGGTCGGATCACAGCACTACGTGCAGAACAGTGTCCCCGCCTGGGAGCAGATCGACGGCGTGCTCAACATGGAGATGATCGGCTACTACAGCGAGGAGCCCGGCAGCCAGACCATTCCCGCCGGGTTCAACATCCTCTTTCCCGATGCCACGGCGGCCATCACCGCCAACGATCACAAGGGCGACTTCATCACGGTGGTGGGCAACACCGCCTCGCAGCCGCTGATCGACATCTACCTGCAGGCCGCATCGACCCACGTGCCGGAGCTGAGGACCATCGCGCTGGCCACCCCCGGCAACGGGCAGATCACCCCGGACCTGCGGCGCAGCGACCACGCCCCGTTCTGGGACACCGGCCATCAGGCCCTGATGCTCACCGACGGCAGCAACTTCCGCAACCCGCACTACCACACGGCCAATGATGTGCCGGCCACGCTGCATCTGCCCTTCCTCACCCAGGTGACCAAGGCCACGCTGGCCGCGGCCGCCACGCTGGCGGGCCCGATCAACGCCGGCCACGATGAGCTGGACCTCTCGACCGTGGTGGGCATGCACCCGCACGGTGCCCCTTCCTGTACCGTTGAGGTCTTCCCCAATCCGGCCCGCGACCACATCACCATCCGCCTGGGCACCTGCGCCCCCGACGACCTGGTGGCCGAGCTGTTCGACGCACAGGGGAACAAGGTGGGCGGGCGCATGCTCCAAGCCCGCCATACGCACTTGCACGCGATGCCGCTGGACGGTCTCGCCGCCGGCACCTATCTGCTGCTGGTGCGTGCGGGCGGCGCAAGCACCACGGTGAAAGTGGAGGTGCGGTAGGCGCGCACCTCAACGCAGGCGGTCGGCGCTGCGTACCAGCTCCTCATCGGCACGTATGGCGCGTACGGCCATCAGATCGAGCACCAGCGCGATCAAGGGCAGAAAATAGCCCAACCCGGGACGACCGATCACCTCGCCATGCCCGGCCAGGTAGGTGCGAATGGAGTTGTCCGTGATGAACGTGAAGGCGATGATGAGCAGCAGCACCATCGAAACGCCCCGGGCCACGCGCATTTGACGGGGCCGGTTGCGGTACATGAACACCACGGCGAGGAGCACCACGGCGCAGGCCGTGGACAGCCATTGCAGGGGCACCCGCAGCGCCACATCGGGCACCACGCCCCCCGCGGCGTCATAGAGGCCGGTGGTGCGGAAAACGTGGATGTACGGCCCGGCGAGGTAGGTCACCACGGGCGTGGCCCAGGTGAGGGCCATCAGCACGGCCGCCAGAACGAGGTAAAGGCTCTGCTTGCGTTGCCACATGAGGTCGAAAGGCTTTGCGGGCCGCGAAGGTAGCCCCATGGCCTGCGCGGTGCGCCACGCCGAAAAAACCGCCCGCCCCGTTTGCGGTTCCGGGGTCATGCCGTAAAATTGCAGCGCATTCCCCGGCACGGTCCTCCCTTGGACCGGGACCTTTCATCGCCGGGGCCCACCCATCGCTCGGCAGTTTTTCTATCCTGAAGCCTCCGGCTATTTGCCTCCCGGCCCGCTGTCAGGGCCCCTCATCCGACCCATCTTACCCCTTCGTCCATGCACGACCGATCGACGTTGAGCGCGATGAAGCTCGCCGAACTCCGTGAGATCGCCCGCGAGCTGAACCTCAAGAAGGCCGACACGCTCAAGAAACAGGACCTGATCGAAAAGATCATCGCCGAGCAGGAGGTGAAGGCCGCCAAAGGCCGCCCCATCGGTCCACAGTTCATCGGCGACGACAAGGACATCGCCGCGCTGGCCACCGAGGACGAACCGCTGACCGTGGAGGATCCCGAGCCGACAGCCGGTGGACCGGAAGGCGGTGACGAGGACGATGACGACGATGAGGAGGACGAGGACCTCGACGACGATGATGACGACGACGAGGATGATGATGACGAGGAGGACGATGCGGAGGATGAGAACGGCGGCGCGGCCGACGCGCCACCGCCGCCGGTGATACCGGCCGAGGAGCGCCGCGAAAGCAAAGCCCCCCGCACCGAAGAAGCCCCCCGCAACGGCGAAGGCCAGCGTGGTGAAGGCCAGCGCCGCGAACGGCGGCCCCGCGTGGAGCGCTCCCCGGACCAGCGCCGCGAAGAACGCCGCGAAGGCCCGGAGGCCGCCGCCGGGCAGCCCCGCAACGAACGCAACGACCAACGCGGTGAACAGCGTGAACAACGCAACGACCGTGCGCGCAACGACCGCAACGACCAGCGTGGTGAACAGCGTGATCAGCGTGAGCCGCGCAACGACCAGCGGGGCGAGCAGCGGGAGCGCAATGACCGCAACGAACAACGC
>CAYXKE010000037.1:0-8176 GCA_964464935.1 uncultured Chryseobacterium sp. | reverse complement strand
GCGCAACGACCAGCGGGGCGAGCAGCGGGAGCGCAATGACCGCAACGAACAACGCAGTGAACAGCGCGACCGCAACGACCGCGGTGAACAACGCAACGACCGTCCGGGTCGCGAAACGATCCCGTTCGAGGCGTTCGTCGAGACCAGCGGCGTGCTGGAGGTGATGCCCGAGGGCTACGGCTTCCTGCGCAGCAGCGATTACAACTACCTGGCCTCGCCGGACGATGTGTTCGTGAGCCAGCAGCAGATCAAGCAGTACGGCCTGAAGTTGGGCGACACCGTGCAGGGCTATGTGCGCCCGCCCCGCGAAGGCGACAAGTTCTTCCCCCTGGTGAAGGTGGAGAGCATCAACGGCCGCGATCCCGAGTGGGTGCGCGATCGGGTGCCCTTCAAGTTCCTCACCCCGCTGTTCCCCGACGAGAAGTTCAACCTGGCGGAGAAGGGAGCGAACCTGAGCATGCGCGTGCTCGACCTCTTCGCCCCCATCGGCAAGGGCCAGCGGGGCCTCATCGTGGCGCAGCCCAAGACCGGCAAGACCATCCTGCTGCAGGACGTGGCCAATGCCATCGCGAAGAACCACCCCGAAGTGTACCTGATCGTGCTGCTCATCGACGAGCGACCCGAGGAGGTGACCGAGATGGCGCGCAACGTGAAGGCCGAGGTGATCGCCAGCACGTTCGATGAGCCCGCCTCGCGCCATGTGCAGGTGGCCGGCCTGGTGCTGGAGAAGGCCAAGGCCATGGTGGAATGCGGCCACGATGTGGTGATCCTGCTGGACTCCATCACCCGCCTGGCCCGCGCCTACAACACCGTGCAGCCGGCCAGCGGCAAGATCCTCTCCGGTGGTGTGGACGCCAACGCCCTGCAGAAGCCCAAGCGTTTCTTCGGTGCCGCCCGGAAGATCGAGAACGGCGGCAGCCTCACCATCCTGGCCACCGCGCTGATCGACACCGGCAGCAAGATGGACGAGGTGATCTTCGAGGAATTCAAGGGCACGGGCAACATGGAACTGCAGCTCGACCGGAAGATCGCCAACCGCCGCATCTTCCCCGCCATCGACATCCTCAGCTCCGGTACACGCCGCGACGACCTCCTGCACCACAAGGACGTGCTGCAGCGCACGTGGATCCTGCGCAAGCACCTGGCCGACATGACCAGCGTGGAGGCCATGGAGTTCGTGAAGAAGCACATGGAGGGCACCAAGAGCAACGAGGAGTTCCTGGTGAGCATGAACGGTTGATCCGGCCCCGTCCGGCGCACCGCGTATCGCTGAACCCCGATGCTCCTACCCCTGCTCGCCGCGTTGGCCGTCACCACACTGCGCATGGTGCTGCACACCGTGGGAAGCCCGGTGGAGGGTTCCGCATTCATGCTCATCCACTCACTGGCGCTGGTCACCGTGGTGTTCTTTGCCGGCGTGCAGGTGCTTCGCTCTGACCGCACCGCCTCGCTGCCACCGTTGATGCGCGCCAACTTCCGCAGTGCCGCCGTGTACGCCCTGGCCACCGCCGTCATGCTGTGGGCCTACTATACGTGGTTCGACCCGCAGTACTTCCCGCACCGGATCGACCAACTGGTGGCCATGGGCGTGGGCGAAGGCCAGCCGGAGGCCGTGATCCGGCCGCGCATGGAGCGGTTCTTCACGCCGTTCAACTACGCCACCATCACGCTGGCCGCCCTGCTGCTGTGCGGGGCCGTGCTGGCCGGCATCAGCGCGGTGTTCCAGCACAAGGTGCTGCGCAGGGTCAGGCGATGAACGCCTCGCTCAGCGCCGGCAGATCGATCCCGCCGAAGTTGCCGCTGCTCATCATCAGCAGCACGGCATCTCCCTCCAGCCCGTTGCGCACCGCGCCCATGAGCGCGATGGGGTCCGTGAGCACCTCCAGCCCTTCGAGCGCGAACGCCCCGGCGATGCGCTCCGGAGGCACGGGGGGCAAGCGCTTGAGCTCCACCGCGTGTGGATCGTAGAACACGATGGCCCGGTCGGCGCCTTCCATGGAGCCCGCGTACTCGTCCAGGAAGCCCGCGCTGAGGCTGCTGTAGGTGTGGAGTTCCATCACCGCGATGAGCCGGTGCCGCGGGTACTGCTCGCGGACGGCCTGCACCGTGGCCTTGAGCTTGCTCGGTGAGTGCGCGAAATCCTTGTACACCACGCGGCCCGGGGCCTCCACGACCTTCTCCAGCCGGCGGGCCGCACCGTGGAAACCGCCGATGGCCGCATGGAACGTGGCCGCATCGATCCCCAGGGTCTGGCACACCAGCCGCGCACCCTCGAGGTTCTGCAGGTTGTGGCGGCCGAACACGCGCAGGGGCACCTCGCCTTGGGGCGTGATCAGCCGGGTGACACCGTCCACGATCCGGAACTCCGGCGTGCCATAGGGCATGGGCGTGATGCCGGCGGGCAGCTCCGCGCGCACCATGTGTTCCACAACGGGATCCTCGGCGCAGTACACCAGGTGGCCGCCCGGCTCGATGGTATGGATGAATCGGCGGAACTGCTCCTCGTACTCCGCATGGGTGCGGAACACGTTCACGTGGTCCCAGGCGATGCCGCTGATCAATGCCACGTGGGGCCGGTACAGGTGGAACTTGGGCACGGGCTGCAGGGCCGAGGCGAGGTATTCATCGCCCTCGATCACGGCCACGGGCGCGGTGTCGCTCAGCTTCACCATGCAGTCGAAGCCTTCGAGCTGTGCCCCCACCAGATAATCGAACTCGCGGCCGGCGTGGCGCAGGGCGTGCACGATCATGCTCGTGATGGTGGTCTTGCCGTGGCTGCCGCCCACCACCACGCGGGTCTTCTCCCGCGTGCGCTCATGGAAGAAGGCGGGGTAGCTGAACACCGGGATGCCCAGCTCGCGGGCACGCTGCAACTCGGGGTTGTCCACCCGGGCGTGCATGCCCAGGATCACCGCGTCGATGTCGGGCGTGATGTTCCCGGGATCCCAGCCCAGCCGGTCGGGCAGCAGACCCAACCGCAGCAACCGGCTTCGGCTCGGTTCAAAGATCTCGTCGTCGCTGCCCGTCACCTCCACCCCCTGCTGATGGAGCGCGATGGCCAGGTTGTGCATGGCACTGCCGCCGATGGCGATGAAATGCACGCGCTTCGCCGCACCCGTGTTCATGCCGCCAATATCCACCCGTCCGCGCACCGGTGCACCGACCGCCATCGCGATCCATGCACGGCCCACTGTCAACAGCACGCGGCTTTGGACATCGGCCCCTCATGGCCGACCTTCGTGGGCATGAAGCTGTACGCGATCGATGCCGGCCTGTTCAAGTTGGACGGCGGCGCCATGTTCGGTGTGGTGCCCAGGAAATTGTGGAGCCAACGCATCACCCCCGATCCGAACAACCTGTGCACCTGGGCCATGCGGTGCCTGCTCATCGAGGACGGCGGCCGGCTGATCCTCATCGACAATGGCATGGGCGACAAGCAGGACGCCAAGTTCTTCGGCCACTACGAGCCGCACGGCCCCACGCTCATCGAGTCGCTCAACAAGCACGGCTTCACGCCCGATGACATCACCGACGTGTTCCTCACGCACCTGCACTTCGACCACTGCGGCGGCAGCGTGAAATGGAACAGCCAGCGCGACGGCTTCGTGCCGGCCTTCCGCAATGCGCGCTACTGGAGCAATGAGTACCACTGGGAGTGGGCCACGCACCCCAACGCGCGCGAGAAGGCGAGCTTCCTGAAGGAGAACATCCTGCCCATCCAGGAGAGCGGGCAGCTGGAGATGGTGGACATCGGCCGGCGCAGCGGCGAGGAGAACGTCTATGTGCGCGATGTGCTGCCCAGAATGGACGTCTTCCTGGTGAACGGCCACACCGACGCGATGATGATCCCCCACATCCACTACAAGGGGCGCACCATCGCCTACATGGCCGACCTGCTGCCCAGCGTGCACCACATCCCCATCCCCTGGGTGATGGCCTATGACACGCGGCCGCTGCTCACCATGGACGAGAAGAGCGACTTCCTGCGGGTGGCCGCGCGCGATGGCATCGTGCTGTTCTTCGAACACGACGCCGACCACCAGTGCTGCACCGTGGAGCAGACCGAGAAAGGCGTGCGCGTGAAGGACATCTTCCGGTTGGAGGACCTGTAGACCGGTCCTTTACCACCGGACCGGCCGGGTGCGCATGGCCCGCAGCAGGGGCCATCGGACGGGGATCCTCCCGCGGGAACGGCCCGCTCGATGCGCTATTGCGGCCTGGCCGAAGGGATCAGCCCTTCAGTACGTTGCGGCTGATCACGATGCGCTGCACCTCGCTGGTGCCCTCGTAGATCTGTGTGATCTTGGCGTCGCGCATCAGGCGCTCCACGTGGTACTCCTTCACGTAGCCATAGCCGCCGTGGATCTGCACCGCTTCGACCGTGGTGCGCATGGCCACCTCGCTGGCGAACACCTTGGCCATGGCGCTGGCACTGTCGTAGTTCAGGTGCTGGTCCTTCAGCCAGGCGGCCTTGAGGCAGAGCAGGCGCGCGGCCTCGATCTCCGTGGCCATGTCGGCCAGCTTGAAGGCCACCGCCTGGTGCTCGCAGATGGGCTTGCCGAAGGCTTTCCTTTCCTTGCTGTAGGCCAGGGCCAGTTCATAGGCGCCGCTGGCAATGCCCAGTGCCTGCGAGGCGATGCCGATGCGGCCGCCGCTCAGGGTCTTCATCGCGAAGGTGAAGCCGAATCCATCGGCACCGATGCGGTTCTCCTTCGGCACTTTCACGTCCTGGAACATCAGCGTGTGGGTGTCGCTGCCGCGGATCCCCAGTTTGTCCTCCTTCGGCCCCACCACGAAGCCGGGCATGCCCTTCTCCACGATGAGGCAGTTGATGCCCTTGTGGCCCTTGGCCGGATCGGTCTGGGCCATCACCAGGTAGGTGCTGGCCGAGCCGCCGTTGGTGATCCAGTTCTTGGTGCCGTTGAGCACATAATGGTCGCCCATGTCCACGGCCGTGGTGCGCTGGCTGGTGGCATCGCTGCCGGCCTCGGGCTCGCTGAGGCAGAACGCCCCGATCACCTCGCCCTTGGCCAGGGGCACCAGGTACTTGCGCTTCTGCTCCTCGTTGCCGAACTGCTCCAGGCCCCAGCACACCAGCGAGTTGTTCACGCTCATCACCACGCTGGCGCTGGCGTCCACCTTGCTGATCTCCTCCATGGCCAGCACGTAGCTGATGGTGTCCATGCCGCCGCCACCATATTCGGGGCTCACCATCATGCCCAGGAAGCCCAGCTCGCCCAGCTGCTTGATCTCCTCAGCAGGAAAGCGCTGCTCGCGGTCGCGCTCGATCACCCCGGGCTTGAGCACGTTCTGGGCGAAGTCACGTGCAGCGTCGCGCACTGCGATCTGTTCCTCGGTGAGGGCGAAGTTCATACCGGCGATGGAGGCGGTCTCTGACATAGGAATGACGTTGATGCTGACGGCGGCAAATGTAGCCGATACCTTCGCTGCATGGCCGCCCGAACCGCTGAACGGACCGCCCTGGGCGTGATGAGCGGCAGCTCGCTCGACGGGCTGGACCTCGCCCTGTGCCGCTTCACCCCCGCCGGCACCGGCTGGACGCACACCATCGTGGACACCACCACCATCCCGTGGGAGCCCGCCTTCCAGCAGCGGTTGCTGGACGTGATGCAGGGCAGCGCGCTGGAGCTGGCCCGCCTGCACCGCGACCTGGGCGTGCGCATCGGCGAGGCCTGCCGCGACTTCCTCGCCGGCCGGTCGGTGGACGTGATCGGATCCCACGGACACACCGTGTTCCATGCCCCACACAACGGCCTCACCACCCAGATCGGCTGCGGGGCCCACATCGCCGCCCTCACCGGCATCACCACCGTGTGCGACTTCCGCACCACCGACGTGGCCCTGGGCGGACAGGGTGCGCCGCTGGTGCCCCTGGGCGAGCGGCTGCTCTTTCCCGGCCACCGCGCCTTCCTCAACATCGGCGGCATCTGCAACGTGGCGCTGCACAGCGATGCACGCGTGCTGGGCTACGATGTGTGCATCGGCAACCAGGCGCTGAACGGTCTGGCCGAGGAGGCGGGCCTCCCCTTCGATGCCGATGGTGCGCTGGCCCGCAGCGGACAGGTGCACGAGGCCCTGCTCGCCCAGCTCAATGCCCTCCCCTTCCACCACCAGCCGCCGCCGCGCTCGCTGGGGCGCGAGTGGTTCGATGCCGCCGTGAGACCGCTGATCACCGACCGCGCCATTCCCCTGCCCGACCGCCTGCGCACCGTGGTGGAGCACATCGCCCGGCAGGTGGGTGCCGCCCTGGGCGATGCGGCCGGGCCCGCGCTGGTGACCGGCGGCGGCGCGCACAACCGCTTCCTGATGGAACGCATCGCCGCGCACGCCCGCGTGGAGGTGCCCACCCAGCAGGTGGTCGACTACAAGGAGGCGCTGGTGTTCGCGCTGCTGGGCCTGCTGCGGCTCGATGGCGCACCCACGGCCCTGGCCAGCGTCACTGGCGCCCACCGGGACAGCGTGGGCGGTGCGGTGTACCAGGCCTGAAGCGCTACAGCACGAAGCCGTACACGTACACCATCAAGCTGGTGATGCAGGTGAGGGCCATGTCCCACATGCCGATCTTCCCCCAAAGCCGGTGCGTGCGGCTGAACTTGCCCGGCTTGGGGTCCTTGCCGAATTTCTTCAACGAGGCGATCACCAGGTAGATCCAGATGATCGACGTGGTGATGGACAGGAAGGTGTGCAGGAGATGGTGAAGTTGAGGAAGAAGGTGCCCGCGTACGACGACTCCTTCACCATCGCGAAGATCCCGCCGTGCTGCTGCATGTCGTACTCGAAGAGCAGCACCACGAACAGCAGGACCAGGAACATGGTGAGCTGGATGTTCTTGTGCACCCGGCACTTGCGCTCATGCCGCACCTTCTTGTAGGAATACCACAGCAGGGGCAGGATGATGGCCATGGACACCACGACGATGTCCATGAGCAAATCGCAGCGGGCACCGAACATGCTGGGCGGGAACATGATGCGCATGGGTGAATGGTTGTTCGAGTGAAGGTTGCCGGGCGGCCTGACAAAGCCAATTCCGCCCGCTCACCACCCGAACTCCGCCCGCGCCGTGTCGATCGCCCGCTCCAGGTCGTCCGGCGCTTCCAGGAAAGGCATGTGGCCCACGTCGCTGGCCCATTTCATCA
Source organism: uncultured Chryseobacterium sp. (assembly GCA_964464935.1). Taxonomy (GTDB): domain Bacteria; phylum Bacteroidota; class Bacteroidia; order Flavobacteriales_F; family PHOS-HE28; genus PHOS-HE28. Next base: position 1,019 of record CAYXKE010000037.1, on the reverse strand, counting down.
TGCGCGGGAAGGCGATGCCCGCGTGATGGGCCGGCCCCACCATGTGGTCCGTGCGGCCGTGGAAGAAGAGCACCGGCTGCGCGATATGCGGCGTGCGCTCACGCATATCGCGCCAATAGTCGGGCAGGTCGAAGGCCACCGCGGCGAAGTCGCTGTTCCAGTCGGGGATCTCGCCGTAGGTGCGCTGCATCGCGGCCTCGCTGGCGGGCGCGGCGAAGCCCATGCGCCACATCAGGCCCTGCGCGTTGAGCTGCTGGATCCGCTCCATCATCGCGGCCATCAATTCAGCCGGCTCCTGCGGACATTCGGCGGGCGCATCGATGCCCAGCACGTGCGACGCATGCGGGATCCAGCTCCCGCAGAAGCTCGCGCGCATGTCCAGCGTGCAGTTGATCATCAACAGGCCGGGGACGGAGGCGGGGTGTCGCTCGGCATAGGCCACCTGCACGATCCCCCCGAACGAATGGCCCAATGTGAGCCAGCGCTCGATGCCCAGCGCCTGCCGGACCTCCTCGAAGTCCTGCACGACCCGCTCCAACGCATAGTTGCCGTCCGTGGGCGATGTGGAACGCCCCACGCCGCGCTGGTCCACGTAGATCATGCGGAAGCGCTTCTCCAGCTGCGCACCGAAGAACTGCTCCAGCCAATAGCTCCCCGACCCCGGACCACCGTGGATGTACAGGCACGGCGGCCCCTCGCCTTTCACGTGCACGTACAGCGCCACGCTGTCGGAGGTGAGGATGCGCTGCTCCTGGGCGTGGGCATGCGTCAAGGACGACCACGCGAGCAGGATCGGGATGAGATACCTGTGCATCCGGAGCATGCTTGGTGGGTCGAGACCTCTCGACCGATCGCGGCTCATCTCACTCCTATCAGCCTTTCCACCAAGCCCTCCTCCGCCTCGTTCGGCAGTGTCACCTTGAGCAGCGGGGTGCGCTGCATCTCCTGCTCGATGCTCCAGCGTGCGTTGGGGTTGCGGGCCCAGGCGCGGCGGGCGATGCCGTTGTTCACGTCCCAGT
>CAYXKE010000036.1:0-26808 GCA_964464935.1 uncultured Chryseobacterium sp. | reverse complement strand
CCGCGAGAGCACCGCGCGGGGGGCCACCATCACCGAGGCCCGGCGCTACACGCTGGTGCCCCGGTAGGTCGCGCCCACAAGGCCGGCCTACCGCGCCAGTCATCGCTTCCCGTGGTCGGGGCTCTGACCGTGCGGCTATGTTCCGCGACACCCCCCGATATGTGGGCCGTGCTGTATGATCAGGACCAACTGGCCCCCGGCCGCACCGGACCCGTGCTCACCCCGGTCATGGTGGGGGGAGAGCTTCGCACGATGGGAATGACCTAGTACACCAGCAGGCGCGGCTCGGTCATCTCCTCCATGGCGTAGCGCACGCCCTCGCGCCCCAGCCCGCTGTTCTTCACCCCGCCGTATGGCATGTTGTCCACCCGGAAGCCCGGTACGTTGCCGATGATCACACCGCCCACCTCCAGCTCGGCGTGGGCCTTCTTCACGTGCGCCAGGTCGTTGGTGAACACACCCGCCTGTAGGCCGTAGGGGCTGTCGTTCACCGCTTCGATCGCCGCCTGGAAGTCCTTCACCCGTTCCAGCACGGCCACCGGACCGAACACCTCGGCACAATTCACGCGCATGGTGGTAGCCGTTCCGGTGAGCAATGTCGGTGCGTACACATGGTGGGCGGCATCGTGCACCTGGCCGCCGGTGAGTACGGTGGCACCGCCGGCCACCGCCTCCTGCACCCATGCATCGATCCGCTCCAGATGACCCTTGTCGATGATCGGCCCTACGATGGTCGCCGGGTCCGCCGGGTCGCCACAACGCACGGCCCGCACGGCCTCCACCAAGGCATCGCGGAAGGCGTCGAACACGCTGTCCACCGCGTAGATGCGCTGGGTGCTGATGCAGATCTGGCCCGCGTAGAGGAAGGCGCCATTGGCCACCGTGCGCGCCACGGCCTCCACATCGGCGTCAGCGTCCACGATCACGGCCGCATTGCCGCCGAGCTCCAGCGCCACCTTCTTGCGGCCGCAGATGCGCTTCAAGTGCCAGCCGACCTGGTCGCTACCGGTGAAGCTGAGCATGGCCACACGTTCGTCCTTCACCAGTTGTTCGGCCACGGGCACACCGCAGACCAGTACGCTGAGGGTGCCCACGGGATAGTCGAGCTGGGCCACCATGCGGGCCAGGGCCAGCGCGCTGAGGGGCGCCTGGGGCGCGGGCTTGAGCACCACGGGGCAGCCCACGGCGAGGGCCGGCGCCAGCTTGTGCAGCACCAGGTTGAGCGGGAAGTTGAACGGGGTGATGGCCGCCACCACGCCCACGGGGAAGCGGCGCGTGCAGGCCGTACGACCCGCCCCGGGACCGTGGTCGATGGGCACCACCTCGCCACCCAGGCGCAATGCCTCGGCCGCCGCCGTACGCACCGTGGTGATGCACCGCGCGATCTCCACGCGGGCGTAGCTGATGGGCTTTCCGGCCTCATGCATGATCAGCCGCGCCAGCTCCTCCGACCCCGCGTCGAGCATGGCGGCCAGGCGTTCCAATCGCTCACTGCGATCCCCGGCGCTCATGGCGCGCAGGGCGGGCAGGGCCTTCACCGCCGCGGCCACCGCCTGGTCCATCTGCGCGGACGTGGCGTGGGGGATCCGCGCCAGCTCGGTGCCGTGGTACTTGTCCACCACCGTGAGGAAGGTGCCGTCACCGGTATCGGTCCATTGCCCGGCGATGTGGTTGCGGGCCTCCACCAAGGCGGCGACAGCGGGCGAAGGCGAGGATGCGGTGGTGGTGGACATGGCGTAGCGGCTTGGTCCACCAAATGTACCCCGGGCGCTGCACCATGCCGAGGGCCGATCTTTGTCCCCATGCGCAAGGACATCCGCACCCCGGAGGTGAAAGGCGTGGCCATGGCCGTGGTGCCCGGCACGGACGAAACCGGGGACACCGCTTGGTACGTGTACCTGATCAACACCACCGAACAGCCGCTGCGAAACGTGCTGGTGAGCTCCCGGGGCTATGGCGAGCTGGAGGGCGAGACGCGCCGCACCAGCGAGATGCGCCACTTCCTGGAGGAGCTGGGGCCGCGCAGCTGGGCACGCATCGAGCGCATCGTGGAGGACGTCTTCGGCCTGAGCAACCAGTACTGGCTGAGTTACTACGCCAACGACCAGCTGCACGACCGGAAGTACATCTTCCTGCCCAACAGCATCGACGCGGAGTTCTTCACGGAGATCCCCTTGATGGGCCAACGCGGGGTGATGATCAGCTGAGGCCGCCTCAGTACTTCACCTTGTCCGCCTTGTCGATCCAGCGCTGGAAGACGGCGCGGGCCTCATCGCGCAGCAGCTGTTCGGTGCCGATGCGGCGTTGTTCCGGTGGCAGGGGCAGCTCATCGTAGATCAGGCTGTCGTCGAAGCCCGCGTGGGCGGCATCGGTGCGGGTGCCGGCGAACACGATGCGGTCCGGACGGGCCCAGTAGATGGCGCCCAGGCACATGGGGCACGGCTCGCAACTGGTGTAGAGCGTGCAACCGGTGAGCTGGAAGTGGCCCAGCGCCGCACAGGCCGCGCGGATGGCCACCACCTCGGCATGGGCCGTGGGATCGTTGCTGCTGGTGACCCGGTTGTTGCCCTGGCCCACCACCACGCCGTCCTTCACGATCACGCAACCGAAGGGCCCGCCATCACCGCGCTCCATGCCGGCCTCGGCCAGCGCGATCGCCATGCGGATGAAATGTTCGTCCTGGGTGCGGTCCATTGTGCACGGGGGTGGCAAAGGAAAGCAAGCAGCCGGTACCGCCGGGTGGCCGCAAAGTACATCACCCCGCCGCCCATGCCCCGCGCCTTCGTTCCTTTGCCCCGCGGGGCGTGCGCCCCGGTCGCCCATTCCCATGCACTCCATCGCCCAGGTCCTTCAAGACACCGCCCTCACCGGCACCACGCTCACCGTGGCCGGCTGGGTGCGCACCTTCCGCAACGACCGCTTCATCGCCCTGAACGACGGCAGCACCATCCGCAACCTGCAGTGCGTGATCGATCCGGAAAAGGTCGATGCAGCCACCCGGGCGCGCTTCACCACCAGCGCCGCCCTGCGCTGCACGGGCACCATCGTGGAGAGCCAGGGCAGCGGCCAGCGCGTGGAGATGCAGGTGCACACCGTGGAAGTGCTGGGCGACAGCGACCCGGAGAAGTACCCCATCCAGCCCAAGAAGCACAGCCTGGAATTCCTGCGGGAGAAGGCCCACCTGCGCTTCCGCACCAACACCTTCAGCGCGGTGTTCCGCATTCGCCACCAGGTGAGCTTCGGCATCCACGAATACTTCCACCAGCAGGGCTTCAACTACTTCCACAGCCCCATCATCACCGCCAGCGATGCCGAAGGCGCAGGGGAGATGTTCCGCGTGAGCACGCTCGACCCGAAGACCCCCCCGCTGAACGATGACGGCAGCGTGAACTGGAAGGAGGACTTCTTCGGCGCCGAGAGCCGCCTCACCGTGAGCGGTCAGCTGCAGGCCGAACTGGCCGCGTTGGCGCTGGGCAAGGTCTACACCTTCGGGCCCACCTTCCGTGCCGAGAACAGCAACACCGCACGCCACCTGGCCGAGTTCTGGATGATCGAGCCGGAGGCGGCCTTCATGGACCTGCACGGCGACATGGACCTGGCCGAGGGCCTCTGCAAGCACCTGATCGAACGCGTGCTGAAGCACAGCGCCGACGACCTCGCCTTCCTGGACCAGCGCCTGGCCGAGGAGGAGAAGCAGAAGCCGCAGAACCAGCGCAGCGAGATGGGCCTGATCGAACGCCTGAAGTTCGTGTTGGCGCACCCCTTCGAGCGCATCACCTACACCGACGCGATCGACATTCTGCTGCGCAGCAAGCCGCACCAGAAGGGCCAGTTCCAGTTCCCGGTCTCCTGGGGCATGGACCTGCAGAGCGAGCACGAACGCTACCTGGTGGAGAAGCACTTCAAGAAGCCGGTGATCGTTACCGGCTACCCGGCGGCGGTGAAGGCGTTCTACATGCGCCTGAACGGCCCGGGCGACTTCGGCCACACCGAAAAGGGCGACACCGTGGCCGCGATGGACGTGCTCTTCCCCGGCATCGGTGAGATCATCGGCGGCAGCCAGCGCGAGGAACGCCTCGACGTGCTGGAGAAGCGCATGGACGCCATGGGTGTGCCCAAGGACGAGCTCTGGTGGTTCCTCGACACGCGCCGCTTCGGCACCGTGCCCCACGCGGGCTTCGGCCTGGGCTTGGAGCGCTTCGTGCAGTTCGTCACGGGCATGGGCAACATCCGCGATGTGATCCCCTTCCCGCGGACGCCGAAGAGCGCGGAGTTCTGAGCCCTGCCGGCGCGCCTCGTGGGATGTTCCCTACCTTGTGGGGCAAGACCCATCCCATGCTTCGTCCTCTTCTGCTGCCGGCCATGTGCATCGCGTTGTTCACGGCGTGCTCCGGTCCGGCGGACCGCCCCGCGCGCAGCGGTGCCCCGGCCGTGCAACGCGTGGCCCCCGAACAGATCCAGAACCGGCCCGCGAGCGCCGGCACCGCTGTGGCCAACAGCGCCGATGGCAGCGTGCGCCTCAACCCCCCGCACGGCGAGCCCGGCCACGTGTGCAGCATCCCGGTGGGGCAGCCCCTGGACGGCAGCGGGGACGCCAGCGCCACGATCGCCACCTCGCCCGAGAGCTTCGGCCAGCCAGCCACACAGCCCACCATCACGCTGGACGACAACGCTTCCGGCCAGTCGGGCATGATCAACCCGCCGCATGGTGAGCCGGGTCACGTGTGCAGCGTGCCCGTGGGACAGCCCATTCCCTAAGGCCCAGCCCCCTCTCCCGCCAAGGCGCGGCACCTGGTGCCCGGCGCACGATCGCCTGTGCCCATCACGGTGGGGCGGGGTTGGTCCAATGAATGCTCGTGCCGTTCGCGGACCCGATCCTGCCGCACCCCAAGCAAAAGCCCGGCACATGGTGCCGGGCTCTTCCGTATTCGACGCCATGGGGCGTTACCGCACCACCACCGGCACGCGGCGCAGGCCATCGCCCAGCACGTACGTGCCCGGCGCCAGGTGGGACATATCGATCGTGGTACGGGCCGCGGTGGCCGTGGCGGTCACCACGGTGCGGCCTTGGGCATCGACCAGGAAGAAGGGAGCGCCCGGCACCAGGCCTTCCACCATCAGCGCATCGTGGGCGGGCACGGGGTAGGCGCGCAGGGACACTTCCGTATCACCGGTGGCGATGCCCACTGAGGTGAACAAGTAACCCGCACTGGTGGCGCTGCAGCCGAACGCATCGGTGGTCACCACGGTGTAGAGGCCGTTCTCCCCGGGCACCAGGGTCTGCGCGGTGGCCCCGGGGATCGCCACGCCGTTCAGGTACCACTGGTAGGTGGCGGCGGCGGTGCTGCTCAGCGCCATGTCCGCCCACGTGATCACCGGAGGGACGGGCGGGGGCGCCACGGTCACCGTCACCGAGGCCTGGCCGCTGCATCCGATCATGGTGGAGCCGTTCACCGTCCACGTGTAGGTGGAGGGCGGCCACACCTGCACCTGGTCACCGCTGGTGGCGCTGATGAACAGTGCCGGGCTCCAGGTGTAGAGGTCGGCCCCGCTCACGCTCAGCGTCAGCGTGTCGCCGGGGCACAGCACGGGGTCCTCATTGGTCAGCACGATCGTGGGCGGGGGCACCACCGACACCTGCACGGCATCGCTGGCCTGGCAGCCTTGGGCGGAGGTGACGATCACCGTGTAGAGCGTGCTGTTGGCGGGCGATGCCACCGGATTGGCGATGTTGGGGGCGGAGAGTCCGGTCTCAGGGATCCACTGGTAGGCCGTGCCGCCCGAGGCCTGCAGCTGGGCGCTGCCACCCGCGCAGAACGCCTGGTCCACACCGGCGAAGGCGGCGGGCGGCGCATGCACGGTGACGAAGTTGGTGCGCGTCACCGTGCTGTTGCCCGCGGCGGTGGTCACCGTCAGCTCCACATCGTACTGGCCGGCCTCGGCATATTGCACCACGGGGTTGGGCAGGTCGCTGGTGGACGGGGTGCCGCCGGGGAAGCTCCATGCGTAGGAGGTGGGATTGCCGTAGCTGGCATCGGTGAACTGCACCACGCCGCCGGGGCAGGTCGTGGGGTCGGGCGAGGTGAAATGCGCCGCCTGCACGGTGTAGATGAGCTTGAAGTTCGTGAGCATCGGGTCGTTCACGAAGCAGCCGATGCCCGGCGCGCAACCATCGAGGATCTGCACGCGGCCCTGCACATTGTTCACCCCGCCGTAGGCGATGGCCGCGGCCAGCACGTTGGCGCTCACGTTGGCGCTGCGCGGCAGGCTGGAGCAGCTCTGCGTATTGCCGTTCTCGGAATACACCGTCAGGTAGGTGCTCTCGCCCGTGCGGAACTGGATCTGGATGCTGCTGCCCGAGCCCGTGTTGTAGCAGGCCAGCCAGTTGAAGGTGATCTGCCCCGCCCCGTAGGTGGGCGGCGTGTTGGGGAAGGTGAAGGCCGTCCAGTTGTTCAACCCGCTGCCGCTGAACGCGAGCGTGTGGGAGTATTGCTGAGCGGAGAGCGGCGGGGCGCACAGGAGCGCCAACACGGAAAGGACCAGCAGGGTTCGCATGGGGTGTGTTGTGTGGCGGCGAAGGACGGGGAAAGGGCCATGCGCGCGGCGGTCATCGATCCAGCGTACCGTGCCGATGATCCCGCGTCACCTCCTGCGGCCCATCCACCGAAAGCCGGACCTTTGCGCCACACCCATCCCCGCACGCACATGACCCGCGTGATCTATCACCTCGCCACGTGCAGCACCTGCCAGCGCATCCTGCAGCAGGTGCCCAACCTCCGGAAGTTCACCCTGCGCGAGATCAAGACCGAGCCCATCACCGCCCAGGAGCTCGATGCCATGAAGCAGCTCGCCGGCAGCTACGAGGCGCTCTTCAGCCGCCGTTCCATGAAGTACCGCCCCATGGGCCTGCATGAGCGCACCCTCTCCGAGAAGGACTACCGCAAGTTCATCCTGCAGGAGTACTCCTTCCTGAAGCGCCCCGTGGCCATCATCGGCGACCGCATCTTCATCGGCAACACCAAGGCCGTGGTGGAGGAGCTCGTAAAGGCGGCGAAGGCGCTGAAGTGAGCCATCGCCTTGCGCGGCGAACCGCTCGGACGCGGCTCCGGCGGCAGGCCTACTCCTCCGTGCCCTTCTCGTGCCGGATCAACCCCTGGGCTTCTTCGCGCACGCGGGTGGCGGCGTCTTTCACCCATTCCACCCCACCGAAGGGGGACAGCACGGTCGGGGCCAGGGCGCGCACGGGCCCGTATAGCGCGGAGTCCGCGCGAACGGTGGGCGATGGCTGCGCGCCGGCGGTGTACGCCTCCAGCAGGCCCACCATGATGCTGATGGCGAAGACCGTGCGCAGGGCGGCGAAGAGCGCTCCACCCAGCTTGTTGGGGATGGACAACAGGGTGAGGTCCAAGGCACCGGTGACGAGCCGGGCGATCAGGTGGGCGCCGACCAGGACCACCACCAGAGTGACCATGAACGCCAGCAGGGCGTTGCTGGTGGAGATGCCGATGGCCTCCACCACCTGCGGGCCGGAACGCAGGCCGACCCACACGCCCACCACCACCGCAAGCAGTGCGGTGATCTCCACCACCAGCCCGCGGCCGAAGCCCTTGAGCGCGGCCAGGGCCACCACGGCCACGATGGTCCAGTCCAGCCAGTTCATGCGGCGTTGAAGATCGGGAACTTCATCTTTGCGGCCCCATCCTGCTTCCGCTTTGGACCTCCACTTCGAAAAACGCTGGCGCGATCTGACCCTGCAGCTGGCGGAGCGCTTCGGCGCCGGCACGCCCGACCTGCACACCGTACTTTTCCTCATCGGCGTGCAGGAGCTGGGGCAGCCCCCGCGGGTGTTCAAGAAGGACGAGAAGGTGGCGCTGATGCACATCGGCATCTGCGTGGTGCTGCTGCCCTATGGCTACTACCGCGAATTGGGCCGTGATGCCGACGGATGGCCGCACTTCGCGCGCACCAAGGACCTGCCGCCGCTCACCGGAGAGGAGCAGGAGCGCATGATGAAGGAGGCCGTGCTGGCCTATTTCGAGATGGCCTGAGGGGCGCAGATCACTCCAGCACCACGATCTCCTCGGTCTCCTCCTCCTCCACGATCTTGATCATGCCCGACCCGGTGAGGGTGTCGAGCGTGCAGAGGATGTCCAGCACCGCGAAGCCGGCCTGGCCCTGCTCATAGAAGTCCGTGTAGTCGAACTCGGCGCGGCCATCGGACCCCGTGGTGCCCTCCTTGTTCAGGCGGTTGGGATCACCCAGCGGTTGCGCGGGGTTGGCGTAGAGCTTCACCAGGGCGCCCGGCGCGGGATCACCGTTGGGGAGCCGGACCAGCACATAGGCCTTGGTGGGTTCCTCCTTGTTGCAGGCGGGAAGCACCGGGGCGATCATGCCCAGCATCAGCAGGTAGGCCCAGCCACGGCGAAGGTTGCGAACGGACATGCGAACTACTTTTGGGACCCTTGGAGCGCCGGCAGGACCGGTGCCCTTCCGGGCCGAAGGATGTCAAATGTAAGCGAAGCGGCGATCCGCCGGCAATACCGCGGGCGGGGGGCCTGGAGCGCCGTGGCCGTGCTGCTGTTGCTGGCGCTGCCCGCAGCCCGCGCCCAGACCGGCCCGCTGGTGGAGGTGCGCACCGAATTGGGCACCATGGTGGTGCGCCTGTTCGACGCCACGCCCGTGCACCGCGACCATTTCCTGGACCTGGTGCGCCAGGGGCACTACGACGGCATGCTCTTCCACCGCGTGGTGCCCGGCCTGATCGTGGAAGGCGGCGCCCCCGCCAGCCGCTCACTCGCTCCCGGACAACCCCTGTCCGAGACCCCGATGGACACCCTGCTGGCCCCCGAGATCGTGCCCGGTGCCATCCACCGCAAAGGGGCCTTGGCCGCCATGCGTGCGCCGGACGATGTGAACCCGGGGCGCCGCAGCGATGGCAGCCGCTTCTACCTGGTGCATGGCCGCACCTACCCCGCCGACGCACTGGAGCGCGTCATGCAGCGGCAGGCCCGCCACGGGGTGACCATGCACTACACCACCGACGACCGCCTGGACTACGAACGCGAAGGCGGTGCCCCTCACTTGGACGGCGCCTACACCGTATTCGGTCAGGTGGTCGACGGACTGACCACACTGGACGCGATCGCCGGATCGGAGTGCGATGCGCTGGACCGGCCAAAGAAGGATGTACGGATGTTCATGCGTGTACTGGAATGAGCTTGTTGGACCGCATCACCGCATTGGAGGAGGAGATCGCCCGGGCCGAGGCCCGCACGGCCCACGAGGTCGAACGCTTCCGCGTGGCCATGCTGGGCCGCCAGGGGGCCGTGACCGAACTGTTCGACGCGTTCCGGGAGCTGCCGCCCGAGGAGAAGCGGGCCCTGGGGCAGCGCCTCAACCAGCTGAAGCGGGCCGCACAGGAGCGCGTGGACACGTGGAAGGCCCGGGCCGATGCCGCCGATGCCGCCGCCACACCCACCGTGGACCTGAGCGCGCCGGCCGCCACCACCCTGCCCGGCGGGCTGCACCCCATCACCATTGTGCGCGACCGCATCGTGGACATCTTCACCCGCATGGGCTACACGGTGAGCCAGGGGCCCGAGGTGGAGGACGACCACCACAACTTCAGTGCGCTGAACTTCCCCCCCGACCACCCGGCGCGCGACATGCAGGACACCTTCTTCGTGGCCGACCCCGATGGGCGCACCGCCGCGGGGCTGGCCCTGCGCACCCACACCAGCAGCGTGCAGGTGCGCGTGATGGAGGCCGGTGCGCCGCCCTTCCGCACCGTGTCGCCGGGCCGCGTGTATCGCAATGAGGCCATCAGCGCTCGGGCCCACTGCATGTTCCACCAGGTGGAAGCCCTGTACGTGGACCGCGGTGTGACCTTCGCCGAGCTGAAGGGCACCCTGCAACACTTCGTCCACGCGCTCTTCGGCCCCGATGTGGCCGTGCGCCTGCGCCCCAGCTACTTCCCCTTCACCGAGCCCAGTGCCGAAGTGGATATGAGCTGCACCATCTGCGCCGGCAAGGGTTGCGCCGTGTGCAAGCACACCGGCTGGCTGGAGATCATGGGCTGCGGCATGGTGGACCCCGCCGTGCTGAGCAACTGCGGCATCGACCCCGGGGAGTACAGCGGTTTCGCGCTGGGCATGGGCATCGAGCGCGTGGCGCAGCTGCTGTACCGCGTGCCCGACCTGCGGCTGTACTGGGAGAACGACGTGCGCTTCCTGGAGCAGTTCGCGGCGGCGCCCCTGCGGGGCTGACGATCGTGTGCTGCGCCCCGGCGCGGGGCCACTACCTTCGCAGGTACCAACCCGCACCACCATGTTATCCAAGAAGATCCAAGCCGCACTGAACGAGCAAGTGGCCGTGGAGGCCCGCAGCAGCCAGGCCTATCTGGCCATGGCCTCCTGGGCCGAGAACCAGGGCCTCAGCGGTACGGCCGCCTTCCTCTACCGCCACAGCGACGAGGAGCGCGTGCATATGCTGAAGCTCGTGCGGTTCATCAATGAGCGCGGTGGCCGCGCCGAGATCCCCGCCCTGGAGAAACCCAGCACCGACTTCAAGTCGATCACCGACGTGTTCCGCACCCTGCTGGAGCACGAGACCATGGTCACCGAGGAGATCAACAGGGTGGTGGACCTGTGCCTGAAGGAGAAGGACTACACCACGCACAACTTCATGCAGTGGTACGTGAGCGAGCAGATCGAGGAGGAAGCCCTGGCCCGCACGCTCATCGACAAGCTGAACCTGATCGGCAACGACAAGGGCGGTCTCTACCTCTTCGACCGCGACCTGGAGAGCATGAGCGGTGCCGACGGCGGCAACGCCCGGTGAGGGTCACCACGGCCACTCGCCCGACACGCGCAGCTCCTGCTCCAGGCCGGCGCGTTGCAGGCGTGTGCGCAGCTGTTCCGGCGTGAAGGTGGGCGGGAGCGCGGGCGTGGCGGCCAGCTCCAACACCAGCCGGCCCACGCGCCGCACGTTGTCCACCATGGCCCGGGGGTCCACCAGTTGGATGTCGTCACAGTCGCTGTGGTAGCAGGCGTATACGGCGGCGCCCAGATCGCTCAGCGGGTAGAGCACGGGCACGCCAGCCAGCAGGAAGGGTTGATGGTCGCTGTGCAGCCACACCTCCTCGCTGGTGCGCCCGGCAAAGTGGGTGCTGTCCTCCATGCGCATGGCGGCGCAGATGGTGCCCAGTTGGTCGCTCCAGCCTTCGGGCCCGGCCACGCCGAAGCCCTGCGGTGAGCCGCTCATGTCCAGGTTGATCATGCAGCGCACACGTTCCAGCTCACCGGTGCGGCGGTAATGGTCCACGAAGGCACGTGAGCCCAGCAGGCCCTGTTCTTCGCCCATGAAGAGCACGAAGCGCACGGTGCGTTCGGGGCGTACGCCGGCGGCCACCATGGCCCGCGCCAGGTCAAGCACGGAGAAGGCACCGATGCCGTTGTCCACGGCCCCGGTGGCCAGGTCCCAGCTGTCGAGGTGGCCGCCCACCACGATCACCTCATCGGGCCAGCGGCTGCCTGTGATCTGGGCCACCACGTTGTGCGCCTGCACCGGACCGCGGTGGTTGCGCATGGTGATGTGCGCGGTGGGGGTGCGGCCCTCCGCGAGAGCGGTCCGCAGGGCGGCGCCGTCCTCCAAACCGATGCACACGGCGGGAATATCCGTTTGCTCACCATCGAGCGAGGCGGTGCCGGTGAGCAGCACGCCGCCCTCCACCTGGTTCACGAACACCACGCCTGCCGCACCACGTTGCCGGGCCAGGGCCACCTTCATGCTCCGGTGCAGGTTGCGCGCCCCGGCGGGGGCGTTCACCAGCCGCAGGTTCATCAGCACCATGGCGCCACGCAGCGCATCACCCACGGCATCGAGGTCGGCTTCCAGGCCATTGCCCGCATCCACCAGGGGCGCGTGCACATCGGCGGCCACGGGCGTGTTGGCCAGCGCCACGGCACGCACCTCACGCACCTCGGTGCCCACGGTCACGTGCACCTGCAGATGCGCGCGGGTCCACACTTCGGCGGAGAAGGGCATGCGTTCCACATGGTCCAGCCCGCTGATGCGGAAGAGGCTGTCGGCGGCGCGCTCGGCGCGGGCGCCCTGGGGGCTGCCCGTGAGGCGGTGACCGATGGCATCGGTGCTCCAGCGCAGCCATTGATAGCCGCGGGCACCTTCGCCTGCCTCGCGGTCGAAACGGCGCAGGTCTTCCACCGAACGGGAAGCGTCAACATCCGGCTGTTCACAGATGGTGGCGCAGAAGAACAAGGTGATCAGAAGGCGCACGGTACTTTGGGGCCACCGCAATGGACCTGTGCAAGACCGGCCTGGTGGCCCGTCAAAACTACGTACCCGCCCGATGCCACGAACCTGGGGACTGAGGGGGATGCTGGTGCTGTCCGTGCTGATCTGTTCGGCCGGGTCGTTCCAGCGTGATCCCGACAAGGACACCCGCGCGATGCTGCAGGCGAACTACCTGTACAACATCGCGAAGCTGGTGGAGTGGCGCCAGCCCGAGATGCGGCAGGGCAACTTCATCATCGGGGTGCTGGGGGGCGCGAACCTGTACCAGGAACTGATCAAGCAGTACTCCACGCGTTCCATTGGCCGGCAGCCGATCGAGGTGCGCAAGCTGCCCCGCTCCGCCACGGTCGACCAGTGCCACATCCTCTTCGTGTCGCGCGAGGAGCTGGCCCTGCTGCCGGAGATCTACAAACGCATGGCCGACCGCCCCACGATGGTGGTGACCGAGTACGACGGCGCCCTGGACGACGGGGCGGCCGTGAACTTCGTGCACGTGGACAATCTGTTGAAGTACGAGTTGAGCCTGACCAACGCCCAGAAACACGGCCTGGTGGTGGGGTCCACGTTGAAGAACCTCGCACACCGCGTACAGGAATGAGGTCCCTGCTCCGCATAGCCATCGTTCTGGCAGCCTTCGGGCCCGCCCTCGGGGCCATGGCCCAAGGTGAACCCCTGGTGGATGCCCTGCGCTGGTTCCAGGCCGGGCAGCTCGACTCGGCCCGCTCCGCCATCGACCGCGCCATCGCCGCGCCCGCCACCGCCCGCGACCCCGAGGCCTGGCTGCTGCGCGGCTTCGTGTACAAGGACCTTTTCAAGGCCGCACCCACCGCGGAGGCCGACACCATCCGCGCGGAGGCCATGAGCAGCCTGCTCACCTGCCTGGAGCTGGACCAGGGCGGCGTGTACCGCGAGAACGCCGAGCAGGCCTATGACTTCCTGGCCCGCACCATCTTCAACGACGCCGCCCGCGCCCTCAACGCCGAGCAGCCCGAGGAGGCCGTGGCCCTCTACGGCCGACACCGCGCCGCCATGCTGCGCCTGGACCCCGCGATCTCGCTCAACGCGCGCGACGTGGAGTTCAACAACGCCCTGGGGTCGGTGTACAACAACATGTACGTGCGCGACCGTTCGCGGGTCGATCTGTTCGACAAGGCCACCGCCGCCTTCGCCGCATCCCTGGCACTGGACCCCGACAACTACGGCGCCAACTACAACACCGCCACGCTGCACTACAACCGCGCCGTGCACGCCATCCGCTCGGTGAGCGCCAGCGACGACCTCCCCACCCTGCAGCGCGTGCAGGAGGTGAGCCGTGAGTTCTTCCTCCTGGCCCTGCCCTACATGCAGCGGGCCCACGAGCTCAATCCCAACCGGCCCGAGACCCTGCTGGGGCTGGAGAACATCTACTACAGCCTGGGCGACGACCAGCGCACCGACGAGTTCCGCCGCCGGTACGAGCAGATCGTTCCCATGGAACCGGAGCGCTGACCGGCCATGGGGGTGCGCATGACCATCGGCAGGAAGATCGGACTGGGCTTCGGTCTGTTCATCTTCTTCGCCTTGGTGGTGGTGGTGCTCACCAATGCCACCCTGGAGCGCAGCCGCCAGATCAACGAGCAGATCAACCAGGTCTACTCCCCTTCCGTCGACGCCCTCGCCCGCCTGCGCAACCTCACCACCAACGCCCACATGCTCATCAAGCACTGGGCCCTGATGGAAAGCCGCGCCGACGCGCCCGAGAAGTCCGCCCTGATCACCCTCACCGAAGAGGAGCTGCCGCGCCTGCTGGACCGCGTGGACACACTGATGGGACACTGGGGCCCCGAGGAGGTGGCGCTGATGGAGCAGGTGATCGTGGAGATGGACGGCCTGCTCACCCTGCACCAGCGCATCCGCCAGATGCTGCCCTCACTGGAGAGCTACAGCGACCCCATCCTCCACATGGAGCGCACCGAGATGGCCGAGGAGGGCGGTATCCTGGACCGCCAGAACGAGGCGGTGCTCGGCGGACTGGACCGCCTGCTCGACCTGCTGGAGGAGAAGCGCCGCCACCTGAGCGGCAGCATGATCCGCAGCTTCAACTCCCTGCGCTTCTTCGTGCTCTACCTGGGCCTGGCCCTGGTGGTGGTGGGCACCGTGTTGGCCGGGGTGATCGTGCGCGGCATTGTGCGCCCGCTGCAGCGCCTGCGCAGCGTGGTGATCGACCTGGGCCGCGGGGTCTTCCCCCGCCAACAGATCCAGATCACCAACGACGAGGTGGGCGACATGGGCAAGGCCCTCACCGGTCTGGTGGACGGTCTGCGCCGCACCACCGAATTCTCGCACGGTGTGGCCGCGGGCGACTTCAGCGCGCAGTACGTACCGCTGAGCGATGAGGACGTGCTGGGCCACGCACTGCTGAAGATGCGCGACGAGCTCGGCGAACGGGAACGCGTGCTGGAAAGCAAGGTGGCCAAGCGCACCGAGGAGGTGTTGCGCCAGAAGGAGGAGGTGGAACGCCAGAGCCGCCGGATCGAGGAACTGTACAACAACGTGACGGACAGCATCCGCTACGCAAAGCGCCTGCAGGGGTCCATCCTGCCGCCGGCCGAGCGCTTCCGCGAGCTGCTGCCCCAGTCGTTCGTGTTCTTCGCCCCGCGCGACATTGTCAGCGGCGACTTCTACTGGCTGGAAAAGGCCGGTGACCGCGTGTTGTTCGCCGCGGTCGACTGTACCGGCCACGGGGTGCCGGGCGCTTTCATGAGCCTGGTGGCGCACAACAGCCTCAACCAGGCGGTGAAGGAGTACGGCCATGCCTCGCCGGCCCGCATCCTCAAGGAGCTGGACCGCATCGCCTTCAGCACCCTGCACCGCGACCGGACCGAGGGTGGCATCCGCGACGGCATGGACATGGCGCTGTGCGCCTACCACCCCGCCACGCTCATGCTGGAGTACGCCGGTGCCAACGCGCCCATGTACGTGGTGCGCCAGGGCGAGGTGCTCATCTACACGCCGAACAAGAACACCATCGGCAGCTTTGCCATGGACGGCGGCGAGATCCAGGGCCACCAGGTGCAGCTGCAGGCGGGCGACATGGTGTACCTGTTCTCCGACGGCTATGCCGACCAGTTCGGCGGGCCCAAGGGCAAGAAGTTCCTCTACCGCCGCTTCCGCGAGCTGCTGGTGTCCATCGCCGACCTGCCCATGGAGGAGCAGCACGACAAGTTGCGCGGCACCTTCCGCGCATGGCGCCAGGGCCACGAGCAGGTGGACGACATCCTCGTGATCGGCATGCGGGCCTGAGCCCCGTGCCCTACTGGAAGGACCAGCCGCTGCCGGTGGTGGTCTCGCGCGGGTTCACCAGCATCACCGGGATGTGCTGGTCGTTGGCGAGGAGCTCCTGCTCATAGGGCACCCCCAGCACGCCGAAGATGTTGCCCTGCGACAGGTTCATGATCGTGATCAGGTCGGCGTCGACCTTGCCGGCGTAGGCCAGGATGCCGTCCACGAACTCGCGGCTGTCCGCATCGAGGATCGTGGTGTCATGGTCGATGCCGCGCTCGCCCAGGAACTGGCGGGCGAACTTGATGTGGTTGTTGAGCTGCTGCACGAGGAACTCGTCGGACTCGCGGGGCACCACCACATGCACCTTGCTCTTGAACGTGCCGGCCATGGCGGCCACCAGGGCCAGCTTCTGGCGCGTTTCGCGGTGCAGGTCCAGGGGCACCACGATGTTGTCGTAGCCGCTGGGCTTGATGCCGCGCTCCTGCACCACGATGAAGGGCACCTCGGAGCTGCCCACCAGGCGCAGCGCGCGGCTGCCGGTGATGAACTGCATGCCCCGCATGCCGTGGGTGCCCATGATGATCAACGAGGCGTCGATCTCGGCGGCCGCATCGGCCACGTCGTCATAGATGGAGCCCACGCGCACCAGCTTGTGGATCTTCAGCGACGAGCCCGGGTCGGTGGCGCGCTCCACGGCGATGGTGAGCCGGCGACGGGCCTCCTCCACCTCTTCGCGGCGGGGCACCACGTGCAGGAGATACACCTCCGCACCCAGGTGGGCACCAACGGTCTTGGCGTGTTCAACGGCCACGTCGCTCACCTTGGTGAAGTCCGTGGGGACAAGGATCTTGTAGCGCTTGGTGGACAGGGTTCCGGGCATGGCAGGCGGGATCGCTAAGTGCGTGGACGAAGTTACAGAAGCGCGCGATCCCGTGGGCCACTGCGCCCCCCTCACGGGGCCAGCGTACGGCACTCCGCCAGCAGGGCGGGATAGAGCGCGGGGATGTCGCGTGTGGGCGCCTGGTCGTAGACCTGCTCCAACAGCGTCTGGAACGCGCCGAACCGGGGGAACCCGCGCCCGCGTTCCATGTTGCGTACCACGCTGGTGCGCAGCGCGGCGAAGTCATCGGCCGGCAGCCGGTCGCAGGTGTAGAGCAGGAACACGCCGAAGGTCATGTACTCGTTGAAGACCGCGTAGCTGTTGTGGTACGCGGCGCGGGCATCGTCCGTGGCCCAGTGCGCCAGGTCGGCGAGCGCGGCCTGGATGGCGCCCACATGTGCGTCGCTCACCGGGTTCACGTAGTTGTGGTCGATCTCGGTGAACACGATCCGCGTATTGCGCCCTTCGCGCATGCCCGGGCTCCAAGTGGGCAGGTTCCAGGCGGGGCAGATGGCCATGACGCTCTGCCGGAAGCCGGCGTTGTCGAAGTGGTTGGTGCAGTGGAAGCCCTCCATCAAGGGGCTGATGAGGATGCGGTAATGGTCGTAACGTTCGGGGAATCGCTCCTCCAGCCAGCGCCACATGGCATCCACCGGCATGGCCGCGCGGGTGTCGGCGCGCAGGCTGTCGTACAGGGCGGTGTGGCGCGCGTGGAAGGCGCGGAAGTTGCTCACCTGGGCGAATTGCGCAAGGTCCTCCACCAGGGGGCGCACCACGTTTTCCGGGCCCCACGAGAGGCGGTCGTACACGGGATCGGGCACGAGGCGATCATCGGTGAATTGGAATGCGTTGGCGTCCATGACCAGGTGGGCGAAGCGCATGGGGTCCTGGGCCAGCATGGCCTCCAAGGCCTGCACCACGGGGCTGTGGCGATGGGGCCCGAAATGATCGAGCACGGCGCGGTGGTACCCGCCGGTGTGCGCGATCATGTTGCTGTCGGCCATGCCTGTGGGGGTGAGGGCGATGGCGATCAGCATCAGCTCCATGGTCTCCGGGACCTCCACGCTCCATTGGCCGCGATGGGCCTCGGCATATTCGGGGGTGAATCGGGCCGGCGGCAACCATGCCCGACCGATGAACCGCGTATGCGCGCTGTCCCCATCGAGCACCACCACGAAGTCGACCGTATCACCGGGGGTGAGCACGTAGCGGGCGGGGGGCACGGTGCCCAGCAGCTCCACCACTCCGCTGTCGTCCATGCAGTAGTGCGTGAACTCGTCCGGGCGCATCTCGGGGGCCAGGGTCCAGCTGCTGGTATCGCCATCCACCACGAAACCCAGTTCCGCGGTGGTGGCGTGGTGGATGGGCAAGGTGGGCGGCGATGTGCAGGCTTGGAGGATGCCGGCCGCAAGCAGGGAGAGAAGGGTGCGCGCCATGTAGTGCTTCAAGGTAGGCACCCGGCGCGGACCACCACGCGCGTTCACCCCTACCTTGTCATCATGCGCCCCCGTTCCGCACCGGTCTGGCTCGCCCTGGGCCTGGCCCATGCGCTCCACGCCCAGGACCCGCTCTCCGTGGGCTTCGCCGACACCGTGCTCTTCCTTGCCACCCCGTACAGCGGCTACGGCTACGCGGGCCCCGCACCGCTCTTCGTGCAGGCCTGGTTCCCGATCGATGGCCCGGCCCCGGGCCCCGCGCTCACCTACCACCAACTGCGCCAACCCGCACTTCCCCCGGCCCTGCAGCCCGTGCACCACGCGCTGGTGGCGCACATGGACAGTGCCTTCGTGGACTACTGCCTGCGCGAGCCGTTCGACGATGTGGAGCCGATCGACTATGCGCCCTTCACCATCTGGCAGGTGAAGGACAGTCTGCTCGCCGGCCGCACCCGATCCCACCGCGCGCCGCTGCCGCTCGATCACGCCGCCCCGGTGGTCCTCTATCATCATGGCGCGCAGGGCCTCAGCGACGAGAACGTGTGGATGGCCGAACACCTGGCGGCCCACGGCTTCCTCTTCGTATCGGCCAACTTCCACTGGCCCATGGAGGGCGCGATGTACGGCGAGTCGCTCGTGGACGGGCCGGATACCGCGGGCATCCGTACCATGCTGCGCTTCACGCGGCGTCTTGCCAACGGCGCGAACGTGTTCTTCGTCGGCCACAGCTGGGGCGCGCAGCACGGCTGGTGCCAGCTGCACGAACCGGGCCTGGTCGACGCCTTCATCAGCCTGGAGACCACCATGGAATGGAAGACCGACACGGCCGAGGTGAAGGAGAAGTGGCCCGAGGTGTTCGCCGCCATCACCACCCATGCCTACCCAATGCCCATCCTGATGGTGGCCGATACTGACTCCTTGCCTCCCTTCGCCATGTTCCGCGGGGTGCGGGGCGACGTGCGGTACCTCGACCCCCAGGAGGCCTTCGGCCACGAGAGCTACACCAGCGCCTATCTGCTGCGCCTGGCGGGCCGGGGCCGCTTCGCGGTGCCCGATGCCGCGCTGATGGAGGCGCAGGAACGGACCTACCGGGCGCTGCTGGATGAGGTCCTGGCCTTTCTGCGGGTGCAGGCGGGCATGCCGGTGCGCGCCCCCGCCCACCCGCATGGGGATCCCTTCCACCGGTGGTAGCTCACCGCTGGATCACCAGCCGTGCCGTGCGGTCGCGGTGCCCCGTGGCCCGCAACTTCACCAGGTAGATGCCTTCGGCCAGCGTGGGGGGCAGATCGATCGTGGTGCGCTGCGCCAGGGAGCTGATGTGGGCCACATGCACGCGGGCACCGGTGAGGTCGACCAATTCCCAGGTGGCCGACCGACCGATCATCGCGGGATCGGACAGCAGGTCCACCTGGTCGCAGGCCGGATTGGGTGCCATGGACAGGGGCAGGCCCGCCTCGATCTCCGGGATCCCGATCGGATGGGGCAGGAAGGCCATGATGATCGCGTCGCCACCACTACTGCCGGGCATGTCGGTGCGGCCACAGACGAGCATGCGGCCGCTGTCCTCCACCCACAGGTCCCCGGTCTGGCCGTCGCCCCCGTAGCTGATGCGGAGGCCGGTCCCCACCACGATGCCGTCGATCCCGAAGGTCGGGTCCACGGTGCCGTCCGGGAGTCGGCGCATCAGGTAGATGTCCTCACCGGCCACGCCCATCGCAATGGCCTTGCCATCGGACTGCACCCATGCCCCCTGCCCCATCAGCGACTCGAACGGATCGCATTCGTAGTAGCGCTCCACCACGTTGGCGCCATCGGCATCGAGCTGCAGCGTCACCAGGTCTTGCAAGGAGCCCACCACCGCATCGGAGCCGACCAGCAGCACTTCATCGTTCGGGCCCACGGCCACCTTCATGACATAGGTGCCGTTCTCCTGGGACTTCACCAGGCCGCCGTCGCCGTAGCTGGTGTCCCATGTGCCATCGGGAAGCAGGCGCACACTCCAGAAGGGCACGTACCCGGGCTCATCGGCCACGCCCTTGGTGGCCAGCACGATGCGGCCGTCGCTCTGCAGGGCGATGTCGTACGCGCTGCAATCGGTGAACGGCGAGCCGGGATGGAAGGCCACGTAGCCGCCCTGACCGAACCCCGGGTCGAACGAACCATCCTCCTGCAGCTGCATCACCAGCAGCTCGTCATGATCGCTCGGGTCCAGATCGGCGCGGCCACCGATCAGGATCTTGTTCGACGGGGTGATCACCACATCGAAGGCCATCCACACGTTGCCCACCGGCGGCAGGAACGTCACCTGGCCCCCTTCGCCGAAGTCCGGGTCCAGATCTCCGTCGGGGAGGTAGCGGACCGCCAGGATGCGGATGGGGGTGTTCGGCAGCAGCTTCGCCTTTCCCACGCAGACGATCTTGCCATCGGGCTGCAGGGCCACACCGTAGTACATGCCGGGATCGTACCAGTCCGGGCCGGGACCCAGCGACCAGCCCCCGCTGCTGAACGAGGGGTCGAGCACACCGTCCGAGGTGAACCGCGCGACCAGCGGATGCGTCTTCGCCGACAAGGCGGCGTGGCCGGCCACCACGATCCGGCCATCGGGCTGCACCACGATGCCGTGGAACTGCTCGAACATGTTGGAGACGCTCAGGGTCACATAGCCCCCCGTGCCGAAGGTGGGGTCCAGAAAACTCTGGGCCGACAAGGCCAGGGGGGCGATGAACGGGATCAGAAAGGAGAAGTGCTTCATGGCCGTGGGTGATGTGCGGCGCCAAGTTCCGGCGCGTTGAAGCGCGCAGGGGGAAGGATCGAGCGAACGGCACGGGTACCGAGCGAACGATGTGGCGGGCCGGCCTCAGGAAGCGATGCCCTTCCGCCGCTGCACCCACTTGTACACCTCGAACCAGGCCACCGAGGCCAGACCGATGCCCACCGCGGTGAGCAGCTGCGGCGCCGTTGGTACGGCCAGGTGGAAGAGCGCCCGGAGCGGTCCGATGAGGATCATCGCCGCCACGAGCGCCACGGTGAGCAGCAGCATGATCCGCAGCAGCACGTTGTGGTTGAGAAAGGTGCGGAAGGCCGACGCCGTGAACGAACGGTCCACCAGGGTGAGGCCGATGTTCGCCGCGATCAACGTGCAGAACACCAGGGTGCGCACCAGCTCCTCGCCATGGCCTTGATGCACCGCCAGTTGGTAGGTGCCCAGGGTGCCGAGGGTGATCACCAGACCCTGCCAGATGCTGATGGACAGTTCGCGCCACGAGAGGAAGGTGCGGTCCAGCGGACGTGGCGGGCGACGCATGCCGTCCTTCTCCAGCGGCTCGTTCTCGTACACGATGCTGCACGTGGGGCCCATGATCAGCTCCAGGAAGATCACGTGCAGCGGGGTGAAGATGGTCGGATGGATCCAGCCCAGGAAGAGCGGCAACGACACAGTGAGGATGATCGGGATGTGGATCGAGATGATGTACTGGATGGCCTTCTTCAGGTTGCCGTAGATCTTGCGGCCCATGGCCACGGCGTCGACCATGTCGGCCAGGTCGTCGTTCACCAGGATGAGCGAGGCCGCCTCCTTGGCCAGTTCGCTTCCCCGCTTCCCCATGGCGATGCCGATGTGCGCGGCCTTCAACGCGGGACCGTCGTTCACGCCGTCGCCGGTCATGGCCACCACCTGGCCGCGGGCCTGCAGCGCCTGGATGATGCGCAACTTGGCCTCGGGATACATGCGGGTGAAGATGTGCGTGTGCGCCACCGCCTCCGTGAGGGCCGCATCATCCAGCTGCATCAGTTCATCGCCGTCCATCGTCCGGTCCGCGCCACGGAAGCCGGTCTGCCGCGCGATGGCCGCCGTGGTGAGGGCGTTGTCGCCGGTGATGATCTTCACGGTGATGCCCGCGTCGTGGAAGCGCTGGAACACCTCGGTGATGTTCGCCTTCGGGGGATCGTGGAAGGCCACCAGCCCGAGGAAATCCAGGGTGAGCGCCTCCTGGTCTTCCGGATAGGTGTCGCCCGGTGGCTGGGCCTCGGCCACGCCCAGCACGCGCAGGCCTTCGCCCGCCAACGCCTGCACGCGCGCCAGCAGGTCCGCGCGCTCCGCATCCGTGAGGCGCGACTGGCGCAGCACGCGCTCCGGCGCACCCTTGCACGCGATCACGCGGGTGCCGTCGGGCAGGGCAAACACGTGCGTCATCATGGGCGGACGACCACCCAGCGGATACTCGTGCACCATCTCGGCCTGCGGTCGGCGGTCCACCTCGGTGTGCCTGGCGTAGGCCGCGTGCAGGGCGCGCTCCATCGGGTCGAAGGGCACGGGCTCGCTGGCCCACATGGCCACCTCCAGCACGCGCCGCGCTTCGGCACTGTCCCAGCCCTCGGGGCCCACGGTGGTGCCGGTGGCATGCACATGCAGCCGCGCCAGCTCCATGCGGTTCTCGGTGATGGTGCCGGTCTTGTCGGTACACACCACGGCGGCCGAGCCCAGTGTCTCCACGGTGGAAGCGCTCTTCACGATCACGCCCTGCTTCGCCAGGCGCCACGCACCCAAGGCGAGGAAGGTCGCGAAGGCCACGGGGATCTCCTCGGGCAGGATCGACATCGCCAGCGTGAGGCCGGTGAGCAGGCTGTCCCACAA
Organism: uncultured Chryseobacterium sp.; assembly: GCA_964464935.1. GTDB lineage: Bacteria > Bacteroidota > Bacteroidia > Flavobacteriales_F > PHOS-HE28 > PHOS-HE28. The sequence continues at coordinate 4,283 of CAYXKE010000036.1, read as the reverse complement.
CGAGCCGCTGCGGACGAAGGCCACGATCCACACCGCGAGGAAGACGGCCACCCCGGCGAAGGCCATGTTGCGCACGAAGCGCGTGATCTGCTGCTGCAGCGGGGTGGGCGGCACTTCGATCTCCGCCAATGAGGTGCTGATGCGCCCCAGCCGGGTGTGGTCGCCCACGGCGGTCACGCGCACCACGCCCTGGCCCGAGACCACCTGCGTGCCCTTGCTCACCGTGCAAGTGGCCGGATCTTCCGCCTGGCGCGACACCGCGAACGCCTCGCCCGTAAGGATCGATTCGTTCACACTGAAATCGTTGCTCTGCACCAGCTCGCCATCGGCCGGCAGCATGGTGCCTTCCTCGGCCACCACATGGTCGCCCACCACCACTTCGTCCATGGGCACCTGCACCACGGCGTTGTTGCGGATCACCGTGGCGCGCGCGGCGTTGAAGCTGCGCAGGGCATCGAGCGCCCGCCGACTGCGCGAATCCTGGAACACGCTGATGGCCGACACCAGCACGATGGCGCCGGCCATGAAGTAGGCCTCGGTGCGCTCGCCCAGCACGAAGTAGATGATGCTGGTGGCCAGCAGCAGCAGGAACATCGGCTCGGTCACGGCGCCCTTCACCGAGGACCAGAAGGGACTGCTGCGCCGCGTGGCGATGGTGTTGCGGCCATGCGCGGCCCGCGCGGCCTGCACTTCCGCATCGGTGAGCCCGGCGAACGGGAACGGGTTGCGGGGCATGGGGCCAAGGTAGGCGGGCTGGTGGTCCGTTGTCCGGGAGCATACCGGCGAACCGCGGACAGCAAGCTCGCGGGTATCCGCCACGCCCCTTCCCTCCTCAGCCAATTCCTGCGCCGGGCAACGGCCTGCGCTGCACATCTTCGCGGCCGCCGAGCCCGCCCCCCATGAAAAAGCTCCTTGCCCTCGAATCCATCGCCCTCTTCCTCGGTGCCTATGGCGCCACCCTCTACGCCGGCGAGCCCTGGTGGCTCTACCTCGTGTGGCTGCTGGCGCCCGACCTCAGCATGATCGGCTATGCCTTCGGGCCGCGCGTGGGGGCCTTCACCTACAACCTGGCGCATCACCAGGGCGTGGCCGTGCTCGTGATCGCCCTCGGCGCCGGGCTGCACCACCCCCAGCTGCTCTTCGCCGGCTGGGTGCTGCTGGGCCACAGCGCCATGGACCGCATCTTCGGCTACGGCCTCAAGTACCCCGATGCCTTCAAGCACACCCACCTGGGTTGGATCGGTAAGGGCGGTGAATAGACCCCGCTGAGCGGCAGCGCAATTCGGGGCGTGCCTGCGTCGCCGGTACGCGTTCCCCATCCCGCGGGAAGCCTTTCTCATCCCAGCGGCAACGGGGTCCCGTCGCCGGGGGGCCATGCGGTGAGACAGGTCCGGTGCTTCGGGGCAGGCGGTCGGCAGACCACCGGGCGCGGGCCGACAAGGTGGCCGATGAGGTTCACCGCGCCACCCCACCCGGGCCAGGCGCTCCACCCACCCACCGCATGCGACCGCCTCAGGACCGCTTCACTCCGAAAACACGGACCGCGCCGGGTGTCCTCTTGGAGGTCAGCTGGCCTCCGAAGCTCGGTAGCCAGCGAAAGGCTTGAGGTGATGGGCATGCTTTGGGCGTGCCGGCTCGCCCTTCGATCGCTCACGCGGACCACCGGATCAACCAACGTCAATGGAACGCGTTCACTGACACGGGTGGATCACTTGCCGATCGCATCGCGGTATGTCGCCGGTTTATCTTTGGAACACCATGGACATCCAGGCCCTCAAGCTCGAGCTGGTGCAACAGTTGGTCTCCACCGACGATGCCACCGTGCTCACCCAGGTGAAGCGGCTGCTGGAGTTGCTGCGTGCCAAGAAGCCCGGCAGCCGGGATGAGCACGAGGAAGAATTGATCGCAGCGGCCACCATCTTTGGCGAAGCTGCGTACGGGGAGGATGAACCCGACATCAGCGGCCTTGTCCTCAAGGAGCCCGAACCCATCCCTGTGCTGCGTGCCGAAGTGAAGCGACTGGTCGATGAGGTGCGCGATACGCAGGTGCTGAGCAGCGTGCTTGCCTTCCTACGCGGCGATCAGGATGAATTGCTCTGGCGTTCGGTGCTGAGCGCGCGAACGGAGCGTGCCGAGGCCGACTTCGCTGCTGGTCGTGTGTACACGCAGGAACAAGTAGAGGCCCATTTCAAGGCCAAGCGTGCACGGTGAAGGTCGTCTGGTCAGCGTGGGCGCTGCGGCAGGTGGACGAGATCCACGCGTGGTATTGCACGGAAGCATCACCCGAGGTGGCCGACCGCATCGTGGAGGATATCCTCGCTGTAACGCACCTGCTGGAACAATTCCCCTTCAGTGGCCAGGTGGAACCTTGGTTGGAGCACAAAGGGCTGGGGCATCGCCGCGTGGTAGCTGGCAACTACAAGGTCGTTTACCGTGTACACCAAGATGAGGTGCGCATCGTGGACGTCTTCGATAGCCGGCAGGACCCGGGGAAGATGACCGTGTAGGTGGACACGCCCTGCGCAACCTGTCCCGCCCTAGCGGGATCCAGCCAAAGCCGCAGGTCGTGCGCCGTTGGGGGCCGTGAGGTTATCGGTCCTGAGCTGCTGGGCCTGGCCCGTGGCGTGGAGGAGTAGGAAGGAGAGGAGGAGGGAGAGGGGGCGGGGTCTCAACTTGCCAACGCCTTGAAGAACGCATCCTGAGAGTCGCTGTAGAACTCGATGTTGACCTTGGTCCAGAGCTCGTCGCTCATCTCGTTGAGCTGTTTACGGGCGCCCACGGGCATTAGCAAGGTGGTGGCCTTGCGGTCAACGGCCAACTCCACGATGGATGCAGCGTTGGGCAGGATGTCGAAGGAGCCGCCGAGGTTCAGCGAGCCCACGATCACCAACCCACCGCGTGTGCTGCGCTCCAGCAAGGAACCAGCCAATGCTGCGAGCACCGGCATGCCGAGCCCTGCCCCTTTCTTGTCGTTATCCATGGCGCGCATCTGCAACGTGAATTCGTGCGTGCGCGGGTCGCGGTCGCCAACAAGGCGCTTGGCGTTCACGTACAGGTTCTGCTCGCCCACCTTCACGCTCTCCTTGAAGCCGGGTGGCGGCGGACTGTTCAGGATGCGCACGCCACTGCCCGGACCCGAGGTCGCCTCGATCCGGTAGAGGCCGGGCTTCCCATCCGCTCCGCCGGGCGAGATCGCCCACACCTGGCCCGGTGGCAATGGATCCTGGTCGATGGCATCGTCGCTATGCAGCTCGGGGGTGGACACGAACTGCTCCACGCCATCGAGCCCCATGGTGAAGCTGAAGTGCGTGTTGCGGAACTCGCTGGGGAAACAGCGCTTCTGCTGCTCCTTCACTCGGCGGCGGCTCTCCAGGGCCATGCGCACGATCAATTCCAACTCCTCGTCCGCGATCGCCGCGTTGGGATCAGGGAACAATAGCTTAATGAGCCCGTTGATCGTCTTGTTCACCGCTTCGATGTCCCGGCCGCTGAGGGCGCCGCCGAAGTGTACCCGGTTCTGAAGCACCGAGAGTCGCGACTGATCCCGCAACCGCGTCCAGCATTCGCTGATGAAGTCGCTCACAAGGCCGAAGTGATCGGTGAGGTGCTGGTCGGGCTTTAGCTTGGGGAACTCCCAACCGGGCACGAGGGCATGGATGCGATCCTGGAAGGCGGTGTCGTCGCGCATTTCCGGGGGCAAAGGGCTGAGCAAGTGGGCCACCACCTGCTGTTGCTGCACATCCACGTCGTAGTTGCCCACCATCACGATGCTGCCCTGTGCGCGGATGCTCTCCTTGCCACGGCTGAACTCACCGCTGGCCATGTAGCCTTTCATGATGTTTACGCCGTCCTTCTGGTCGAAGGAGATGCCGCTCACCTCATCGAAGCAGACCACATCGTAGTGGCACACCAGACCGCGCTGACCGTTCGCGTTGTTCACGAACATCTTCGCCACGGTGGCCTTGCCACCGCTGATGAGGTGCGCGTAGGGCGAGATCTGTTGGAACAGGTGGCTCTTGCCGGTGCCGCGCGGACCCAGCTCCACGATGTTGTAGTTGCGCTCAACGAAGGGCACCATGCGGAGCAGCGCGACCTGCTTGGCGCGCGGCGTCAGGTTGTCCGGCTCTAGACCGATGCTGCGTAACAGCAGGTCCCACCAGGCCGCCGTGCTCAGTTTGGCACGGCCGGCTTTGAGCGTGCCTAAGGGGTCGGAGCTTGAAAGTTGGATGGGACGCAGGCTCTCCACTGCGAAGGGCCGACCGCCGTTCTCCTGAGCGATCACC
>CAYXKE010000035.1:0-27353 GCA_964464935.1 uncultured Chryseobacterium sp. | reverse complement strand
GGCCGTTGCAGTCCTGCACGCAAGCCACCTCACCGGTGGTGCCGCCCACGCAGGTACCGCAGTTATCGAGGTAGGCGCTGCCGCCCCACTCACCATTGCAGTCCTGCACACAGGGCGTTTGTCCCGTGGTGCCGCCCACGCAGGTACCGCAGTTGTCGAGGTAGGCGCTGCCGCCCCACTCACCATTGCAGTCCTGCACACAGGCTTCCTCGCCGGTGGTACCACCCACGCAGGTGCCGCAGTTGTCGAGGTAGGCGCTGCCACCGGGCACGCCGGCACAGTCCAGGTTGCAGGCACCAACTTCCACAGGAGTGGGCTCGATGATGCCCATGAGCGGTTGGCCGCTGGAGTTGTTCGGCTCACCGTTGAGCGACACGTAGTAGTCGCGGTTGTTCGCCGCGGTGAAGGCGTCGTTCACGATCTGGAACTCGGTGCACTCGGTGTTGCCGATGGGGTTGATGGTGAGGACGGTGACCCATTGCCCTTGAGGGAACACGAAGCCGCAACCGCCGTCCAGGTCGGGATCGGCCTGAAGCTGTGCGGTGGCCTCCATGTTCCAGGTGCGGTAGCGCCAGCCCCCTTCGACCACGTGGGCCGAGGCGTTGATCGGGAAGCCAGCGCCGGAGCAGAAGGGCGTACCCACGGGCAGCAGGGCCGGCGAGGACTCGGGCCAGCGGATGGTGAACACCAGTCCGCTGAACACCACACCGAAGCTGGCGCCATTGAACCGCATCTTCACCTCAAGCTGACCAGCGTTGGCGCTGGGCACCAAGTCGATATCGATGCTGGATACCTGCACCTGTGCCTGCGCTCCCGATAGCATCAGGAGCGACAGCAGAAGTGCACCGAAGGATCGTGCGAACAAGGAGCGGATGCGCGTACAGGTTATGTGCATTGGTTTGGGAGGTCGGTGTCAGGGAAGTTGTTCGAAACGAACGGCGGTGGGAACGGAACCGCCAATGGTGGTCAGGATGGGGTCTCGGTCGTTGGAATTACCGGTGTACCGCACCAGTCCATCGAGGTTGACATCGGCCCCAAGGTAACCGGATACCGAGGACGTCGGCACGGTGCCCCCCACCGTGGTCAATACTTGGTCGCGGTCGTTGGCGCCACCGGTGTACTTCACGCGGTCGTCCCACTCCACATTGCCGCTCCACAGGGTCATGTAGGCGCCTTGCGCGCGGCGGGCATCGGTGCCCCATGTGGGGGTGCTGGCCTGGGTCAGATCGATCTGCTGGATGGCGCCGGATAGGGCGACGGGTGTGGCCGTCATTGCTCCGAGATGGTTCCGATGGCGAACGGCCACGTAATGATCACCTGCGGCCACCATGAAGGTAAGGGTGCCCCCTTGGGCATCGGTGATCGTGCCGTTCCGACGCAGGACACCGCTGGCCGTGGCCACCACCGTGGCCGGCGCCTGTGCGCTGCGCAGCTCCACCACCACCCAATCCACCACGGCCTCGGGGCCGGTGATGGCAAGCAGTCCGGGGGCCAACTGCTCCTGCCCCCCCCCCACGTGCACATAGCCCAGGGCGGTGTACGGTTCGGCGGTGGGGATCAGGCCGGACTGGCGCAGGGCATCGTGCATCAGGCCGGTGCCGGCATCGAAGGCGCCATCGAGGAACGCCTTCACCTGCACCGGCACACCGGCGGACACCTGGGCCAGCACCTCCGTGCGGGCGCTTTCCACCACCACGTCGGGGGTACGCACCTCCCAATCATAGAGGTAGTAGTAATACGAGCTGCCACCGGTGCTGCCGGTGATGGCACCGAGGCTCCCGATCGCATAGGGATAGCTCACGCCGCTCTGGTCGCGGTGAAGCTGCACCACCACCTCGGTGTTGTCCCCATACACTGAGATGCGATGGCCGGTGCCGGCGGGCACGGACATGTTGAGGTCCACGCGCTGGGCGCCTGCGGGCACATACACATACCGCTCGGCCAGGAGGTTGCCCACATTGTCGGTGAGCACGAAGTGGCGATCGCCGTTACCGGTGGCGTAGACCTTGGCGGAGACGAGTTCGAAGGGCTCGTACGCATCGAAGACGAGCCATTGCCGGACACTGACGGAGTTCTGTGCCCCCCCGGAACGGTCGGTCTTGGCGCCATTGATCTGCTCCCCGGTGTGGACCGTGCGGGTGCTGGCATAGTAGGCGGTGGTCTCATCGAGCACGGGCGTGGTGAACGTGTTGCCCGTGGCCAAGGGCGCGCCACCCTCGGGGGCATCGTACCACAGGATCTCCTGGCCTTGGCCGTTGGCGGAGAGTTCACAGCTGCCGGGGCCCACGATGGCGTCACCCACCCCGATGGGGGCCGGCAGTGTCGGCAGCGCGGTCACCTGCACCGTGCCCGAGTTGAGCTGGCCACAAGGGGCCGTCACGGTCACGCTGTAGCTGCCCGGGGTGTCCACCTCGATGGTGCGCGTGGTGGCGCCATTGCTCCACTGGTACGCGTAGCCGGGAGTGGCGGTCAAATGAATGGTCCCGCCCGGCGGGAGGCGGGTGCCCTCGGGTGCCTGGATGGTGGCGGTGCCCCCGCTCCCCGCTGGTCGCTGCTGCGTCAGGGAGAAGGGGATCATCGTCCAGTTGTTGTCGTCGTTCTCCTCCACGAAGACATTGGTGGGATCCACCGTGGCGACGATCCAGTAGTTGCCGTTGCAGAGGCCGTCCATGAGGTTGATCCACATGTTGTCGAGCGACTCGGAGTAGATGTCCGTGCGACCGACCGAGATCCCTTGGACGTTCGTACCGCAACCATAGCCCCCGTAAAGACCTTGGTTGGGGAACATGTTCGTGGTGAGCACCTGCCCCTGTCCGTAGAGTTGGATATCGCGGCAGTGCCCGTTGTAGTAGGTGCACGAGCCGTAGTCCATCAGGCAGAAACCCACCTTGGCCCCGGTGGCCACCACCGGCCATTTGCGCGGGTCGGGCTCGGTGGGGTCCTCCAGGCAGAGGTTCATGATGGTCCAGTCGTTCACGTGGTAGTGCCCGTGGGAGGCGTGGTAGGTCATGCTGCCCGCCATGCGCTCCTGGCGCAACATGGTGTTCCCCTGCTTGCGGTACACCTGCTGGAAGATGATCTGTTTGGGGTTCTCCCCGTTGGGGCAGCTGAAGCCCTGCTGGCCCGCCATGGCGAAGGTGTCCGTGCCGCACACAAAGCGCCGCATGCCGGTCTGGTCGGCGGTGCGCACCTCCAGCGGACCGTGCCCGATGTTCGGGGTGGAACCGCTCACCCGCAGACGACCGGGGTTGGTGTTGTGCGTCTGGCTGTACTCCGAGGGACCGTTGGCGTAGTTCTGCAACCCGTACCAGGAGATGGTCATATCGGGCAGCAGGTCGCACTGCGTCTGCCCGCTTTGCTGGCACACACAGGTGTTCGCCTGTGTGAGCGTGCACTGGGCCTGGAGGGTGGCCATGGGCACGAGGGAGGAGAAGGCCAGTACCACGGCGGAACGCCAGGCTGGTCTCCCGGATGGCAGGAATATCATGTGCGGAGTAGGTAAGGTGCGCAAAATAGGCGGGTGGGTCGATGCCGGTCAAACGCCTTCCACATCATTCGCCGGCCACCAAACGCTGCACCGCTCCCCCATGCGCCCAGCGGGTTTGCAGGAGATAGGTACCCTTGGACAGGCCCGGAACGTTCACCACGACCTCTCCGGGGAATTGGGCCTTTCCCGTGCGGACCACCGCGCCTGTGAGGTCCGTCATGATCCATTCCACCTCACCCATGACCTCGTGGCTGCGCAGGTGGAAGCGCTGAGCGAACGGGTTGGGGGAGGCGGTCAATGCGCGGCTCGCCTGCCGGTCCGGCACTTCCAATGGCAGGGTGTATCGGGCCAACCCTCCGAAGAAAGTGCCCACCCACAAGGCCCCGTCCGTGGTGAAGCGCAAGCAGGTCACGTGCTGGTCAGGCAGACCGGAGTTCCCCGGATCGAGCACGCTCCACTGGCCCGGCGCATCGAACAACACCAGCCCGCCGATCTCCGTGCCCACGTACTTGCGGCCGCCGGGCCCCAACGCCACACAGGTGGCCGTGTTGTCGGGCAGGCCGGCGGTGATGGCGTTGAAGGCCAGCCAGGCATGCTCATCATAGGGGCCGAAGTGCCACACCAGCCCGGCCGCCGGGCTGGCCACCCAGCGGTCGCCTTGGGCATCGAACACCACGCCGTTGCCCGAATTGTCGAAGAAGTTGGTGGTGTACGAGGTGTGGTAGAGCACTTCGCTCCCATCGATGTAGATGAGGCCCGCATTGCGCGTGTAGACGGCCACCAGGCCATCGTTGCGGGTGACGGTCCCCCGCATATGCGGGCCGAAGAGCACCTGGCCATCGTGGCTTTCCGGAGAGTCGTCATACACCACCCATTCGCCGTCGATGATCCGGTGCAGGCCCGCCGGCGTGGCGATCCAGGTGCGCCCCAAATGGTCGTGATCGATGCCGTTGATCTCGTCCACCCGCAGCGGACTGTTCACGGTGGTGAGCGTGGACCACATGCCTTGGTCCAGGATCCCGATCCCCGCGGTCACGGTGCCCACCCAAAGGCGACCCGCGTCATCGAAGGCGAGACAGCTGATCGCGTTGCTGGGCAGACCCGAGTTGGCGGTCTGGTAGATGGTCCAGTCACCGGGCTGGCCATTGAGCAGCCCCCAGTCCGTCCCCACCCACAAGGTGTGGTCGGGCCCTTCGGCCAGCGCCGTAATGTGGTCGCTGGGAAAGCCGGCGCCGGCCATGTCGAACACGTCCCACTGCTGGGCCGCGCAAGGCGTGAACGCCAGGACGAGGGCGAAGCGCCCGGCCTTGCGGATCATGGCAGCTGCTGGTTGCGCGTGGCCGTGGGCACGGTACCGCCCACGTTCTGCAGGATGATCTCGCGATCGTTGTTGGCACCGGTGTACTTCACCTGGCCGTCCATGTTCACGTCCGTGGGATGATAGCCCGCCGTGGTCGCCGTGGGCACGGTTCCACCGATGAGCTGCAGGATGGGTTCGCGGTCATTGCCCGAGCCGGTGTACTTCAGCTGACCATTCCCCGTGACATCACCGGCCCACAGGGTGCGCACGTTGCCCACCGTCTTGCGCGCCGTGGTGCCGCCATAGGTGGCGGTGCCGGCCACGGTGAGGTCGATGGTGACGGGCGTGGTGCTGAAGGCATACGATGCGTTGGTCATCACTCCGAGGTGGTTCCGGTGGCGGATGGCCAGCCGGTAATTGCCCGGTGGCGCCACCAGGCTCACGGGGGAGGTTCCATCCTGGGCGCTCACGATGTCACCGTCGCGCTGCAGCAGGGCCTGACGGGTGGCCACCACCGCATACGGGGATGTGCTCTGGCGCAGCTCCAGCCGCACCCAGTCAACGATCGCATTGCTGCCGGTGACGCTGAGCACACCGGCACCGATGGTCTCCCCACCGCCCATCACCTGGGGCCAGCCCAAGGCGGTGTAGGGCTCGATGGAGGGAATGTGGCCACCGGTGCGCAGGCCATCGCTCATCAGCGGGCCCACGTACGGACCATCGAGGAACACCTTGGCATTGACCTTCACCTCGTTCGACACACAGAAGGGCAGTTCCACGGTAAAGAAGTTGCCACTCCCGGTGGTGGCCAGCACGTTGCCACTGCCATCGGTGACGTTCACGAAGCCGTTCCCATAGGCGCAGCACAGGCCATCGCCCCAGATGTCGTTCACCACCAGGGTGTAGCAGCCATTGGGCAGGCACAGGTTGGTGGATGGCTGCGGGTAGCTGCCGCTGGAGCTCTGCTGCGTGTACGGGCCACCACTGGCCAACACGGTGCTCCCGCTCATCACGGCCCAGGTGGTCTCCTCACCGTATCGATCGGTGGCGACGTTGATGGTGACCGGCGTGCAGCAGGCCTCGTGCAGCCAGGTGACGCTATCGGACCAACCGCTCACCTCGGCGGGGCATTGCCGCTGCACCTGGAACTCATAGGTGGTACAGGTCTGGAGCCCACTCACGGCCTGGCTGGGGGTGGTGATGCCGGTGAGGGTGGTCCAAGTGGCGCTGCCTTGCGGCCGATAGCGCAGCTGGTAGGTGGCGCCGGCCGCACCGGTCCACGTGACCGATACCGTGTTGGTACTGGTGGTGGTCACCGCGAGGTTGGCGGGCACCGGGCAGCTCACGTTGGCCGTGATGGTGAAGTTGGTGTTGGAGATGTCGTAGAACACGTTGCCATTGGCCCGTACCATGATCCGGGCCGTGTTGGTGGGCGCGATGGCGGGCAGGGTCACGGTCTGGGATCCATCGTTGGGCGTGGCGGTGACCAGGGTGTACGGGTAGGTGTACCCGCCGTCCACGGAGAGCAGGATATCCACCTGGCTGCAGTTCACGGGTGCGTTGTTGGTGCCGGCCACGCTCCAGGTCACGGTCTGGGTGCTGCCGGCGGGCCAGCTGACGTTGGTGTTGGGCTGGGTCACGAGGAAAGGCCCGGCGCCACCGCTCACGGTGATCACGCGGTCGGCCTCGGCGGTGCAGCCGGCGCCGGCACGGTTGTCACGCACCATGGTGCGGAAGTTCAGGGTACGGCCCACATTGGGCAGCACCTCCCACGTGGGCGTCTGGTTGTTCACCACGGCGCTGAGGGCCGGGAAGTAGCGCGAAGGGCTGGTGGTGGGCAGGTTCGCCCGGAAGTTGGGCCCCGCCGTGTAGTTCGGCTGGGGCGGGTGCGTCACCGGGTTGCTGTTCTGCTGGTTCATCTGCTCCCACGTGTAGGTGAGCGCATCGCCGCTGTTGGGATCGGAGCCCGATGCGGTGAGCACGAACGGGGTGCTGTGCGGAATGGTGCGGTCCGCACCGGCGGTCACCGAGGGCGCCTGGTTGTTGGAGGAGGTCACCTGGGGGCACTGACCGGCGTTGCCACTGGCCAGACGGCTGGCGATCTCCTGCAGACTGTAGGCGTGGAACAGGGCGTCGCTGTTGTTCTGCACGTTGGGCGAGCAGATGCCGGCGTAGCCCATGATGGTGGACGCACTGCCCGGCTCACGGGCGGCGGGACCGTGGCGGTTGCAGGGGTTGTGCTGCGTATGGTTGGCGCCGTACTGATGGCCCATCTCGTGCGCCACGTAGTCCACATCGAAGGGATCGCCCACGGGGTTGGGCGACCCGGTGACACCACCGGCCTTGAACGAGGAACATGGGCTGTCGAGGTAGGCCACCCCGCCCCCACCGGTGCTGAACACATGGCCGATGTCGTAGTTGTTGAACCCGATCACCTGGTTGCAGGTGGTCTGGTTCTGCGACAGCATCGCACCGCCGTCGTAGTTGGAGTACGGGTCGGTGCTGGGGTTGAGGAACACCAACGCATCGTTGTTCGCCACCAGCTGCATGGTCAGGGTGGCATCGCGCTCGAACAGGCCGTTCACCCGGTTCATGGTGGTGGCCATGGCGGCCAGGGCCGGCCCCTTGTTGTTGTTCTGCGGGGTGCTGCCGTGGTAGTTGGCATACTCACCGGTGCAAGCCAGCGCCAGGCGGAACGTGCGTTTCATGCAGTCGCCGGCCCGGGCACCTTCGGTGTATTCCTCGATGTTCTCCGCGGCCCACTGGGCGGCGGCCTCCATGTCGTTCACGGCATCATAGCTGCAGCTGAAACCCGCATCGGGGCCCGCACGCATATAGTCGCGGCGCCAATACACCACCGCCGCCTCGGGCACACCCACCGCATAGGGGTCCATGAACCACGAGCCCTCATGATCCAGCACCATGGCGTGGAAGCCGTGCATGGTGATGTCCAGCTTGGCGGTCACCCCCGGCCGGTCGATGCTGCTGCCCGTGCAGGTGATGATGTCCGGATAGCGGCTGCTCAGCTCGGGGTGCAGCAGGGTGTTGCGCACGAAACGGAACCGCTCCGTGGCGCCATCGGGCCGGGGCAGTTCGATCACCGGCGACGAGCCATCGATCTCCCCGTAGGGGGCATTGGCCAGCTGGGCGCGAACCGCTTCCACATCCACGGCCACCACCCGGTAGCGCGCAGGCACGATGCGGCGTTCCACCTGCATGGTGGAGAGCACCTCCTCCTGTAGCACCGACCATGGCGCACCCGACTGCGCGGGGCTCAGCGTGGGTATCAGAAGGAGGAAAAGCGGGCAATGGAGGAAGCGGAAGGTTCTGGTCTTGAGCATGTCTAGCAGGTATGCCGGTGGGCAATTTAGGGACCTGCAGCCAAGCTTCACCACCCCGCTCGATCACCGGCGCGCACCAAGCGCACCACCCGCACCCCCGCCGTGGTGCCCATTCGCAGGAGGTATACGCCCGCCTCGACCCCGCTCAGGTCGACCACCAGCGCATCGCTCATGATCGAAGTGCCCACGTTCCGGATACGTCCCGATGCATCGGTCATTTGAAGATCCCGCACCTGGACCTGGGGCGGCAGCGTGATGAAGAACCGTCCGGTCGACGGATCGGGGCGCACGGTGAGCGGCGGGCGCTGCTCCTCCACCACACTGGTGAGGCCATCGCCATAGATCCCCCCCGTTCGGTCGAGGCCATTGAGCGAGATGTAGAACGAACCGTTGTTCGCCTCGGTCCATGGGTCGTTCACCAGCTGAAAGGTCGCGGGATCGCCGGTGCTGTTCAGCCTGCACAGGACCACTTCCTCGTTGGCCGTCCAGCTGGCACCGGCATCGGCCATGGTGGCACCGCCAAAGCCGGCGAAGATCTGGTAGCGGTATCCGGCATCCACCTGCTCGGGACCGGAACGGGCCACGGCGTGATAGACCGCCACGCCGGGCGACTGGACGATGGCCCCCAAGGTGCCCGCCCCATCGGGCCACCGCACGGTGAACACCGAAGCGGCGAAGAACTCGGCGAAATCACCGTCCGGCCGCAGCCGCACCTCGACCTGTGTGGCCGACACCGGCACCAGCGTGATATCCACGACGGGCTGTGCGGGGGCGGAGAGGCCGATGGCCCACAGGGCGATCACCGGCAAGGAACGGGGAAGCATGGTGCGGCGCGCGGAGTTGTGCCCCTGCGCTGATCGAAGATAGGATCAAAGGATCTCCTGCACGATGCGCTCCACGGTGATGCCTTCGGCCTCGGCCTTGTAGTTGCGCACCATGCGGTGACGCAGGATCGGCAGGGCCACGGCCTGCACATCGGCGATGTCGGGCGAGAAGCGGCCATGGGCCACGGCATGGGCCTTGGCCCCCACGATGAGGTACTGCGAGGCACGCGGGCCGGCCCCCCAGCTTACGTGCTCCCGCACGATGGCGGGCGCGCCGCTCACGTTGGGGCGGGTACGCACGGCGAGCTTCACGGCATACTCCAGCACGTTGTCCGGCACCGGGATGCGGCGCACCAGCCCTTGGTAGCCCAGCATGTCCTCGGCGCTGAGCACGGGCTGGACCTGGGGAGCGCGATCGGCGGTGGTGGCCTTCACCACGGCGAGTTCTTCCTCGAACGTGGGGTAATCCACCCAGATGTTGAACATGAAGCGGTCCAGCTGGGCCTCGGGCAGCGGATAGGTGCCCTCCTGCTCGATGGGGTTCTGGGTGGCCAGCACGAAGAAGGGCTCGGGCAGGCGGTGGGTCTGCCCGGCGGCGGTGACGGCCTTTTCCTGCATGGCCTCGAGCAGCGCGGCCTGCGTCTTGGGCGGCGTCCGGTTGATCTCGTCGGCCAGGATGATGTTGGCGAAGATGGGTCCGCGCACGAAGCGGAAACGGCGGTCCTCGTCCAGGATCTCCGACCCGATGATGTCGCTGGGCATCAGGTCGGGGGTGAACTGGATGCGGTTGAAGCTCATGCCCAAGGCCTGGGCCACGGTGTTCACCAGCAGGGTCTTGGCCAGGCCGGGTACACCCACCAGCAGGCAGTGGCCGCGGCTGAAGATGGCCAGCAGCACGTTGTCCACCACTTGGTCCTGCCCGATGATGACCTTGCCGATCTCCCGGCGCAGGGCACGGTATTGCTCACCGAAGCGTTCTACGGCCTGTACGTCGTTGGCGGGGATGCTCATGGATATCGGCGTTTCGGATGATCACTTGTCGGTGGGCGTACTGCTGCGGTCCCACTGGTGCATGAAGGTGCAGCCGGTGAAGTCGGGGTGCAGCCGCACATAGGTGGTCTCCAGGCGTTCCTTCACCCAGCGGTCCACGGCTTGGGCGCGCAACTTGCCTTCGGCGGCCTGCTGGATGAGGTGGTAGTCGGTGGTGAGGTCGGCCTTGTGGGGCTCGGTGCGCTCGATCAGGTGCACCAGGCGGTAGGCCTTTGTGCCATCGGGCATGGCCACCAGTTGGGGCTCGCTCACCTCGCCGGGTTGGAGGCGGTCCAGCACGAAGAAGGTCTGCTGGTCCAGCGAGCTCATGTCCCAGCGCGTGGAGTTGGTGGCCGGGTCGATCATCAGGCCGTTGGAGGCCTTGCTCTCCTCGTCGTCGGAGTACTGGGCGGCGAGGTTGCCGAAATCGGCCCCACCGCTCACCACCAGCTGGCGCAGGCTGTCCAGCAGGTGTTGCTGGGCCATGAGGTCCTCGTTGCTCACGCGGGGACGCATCAGCACGTGGCGGGCATTGTACTGCTCCCCGCGGCGCTCGATCATTTGCATGAAGTGGAAGCCGTACTGGGTGCGGAAGACCTGGGAGATCTCACCGTCCTTCAGGCTCATGGCCACGGCGTCGAACTCCGGCACCATCACGCCGGTGGGCACCATGCCCAGCTCCCCGCAGTCGCGGGCACTGCCGGGGTCCTCGGAGTAGAGCACGGCCACGGTGCAGAAGTCGCGCTGGCCGTCGAGCAGGGACTGACGGTACTCCTCCAGCTTGCGGCGCACCCGGCGTTCCTCGTCCTCGCTGGGCTTGGGTGTGCGCAGGATCTGGGCGTACCGCACCTCGCTGTTGATGAAGGGGATGCTGTCCGCGGGGATGGAGCGGTAGAAGCGCTCCACATCGCGGGGGGTCACCCGCACGTCGGAGGTGACACGCTGTTGCATCTGCTGCACCAGGATCTGGTCGTGCACCTGGTCGCGGAACTCGGCGCGGATCTCGGCCACGCTCTTGCCGTAGAACTCCTCCAGCTTCTTCTCCCCGCCCAGCTGTGCGGCGAAATAGCGGATGCGCCGATCGAGCTCAGCGTTCACCTGGGCGTCGTCCACGGTGACACTGTCGATGCGCCCCTGCTCCACGAGCAGCTTCTCGTAGAGCAGGTCCTCCAGCTCACCACACTCGGCCTCGAAGCCGTTCTGGCCACCCTGGTCCAGGCGGCCGATCAGCTCCGAGCGCAGCACGGCCTGTGTGCCCACCACGGCCACGATGTGGTCGATGAGCACGGGCTGGGCGATGGCGGGCCACGCCAGCATGGCCACCAGCAAGGTGCTACAGCACCTCGATCTCATTGTTCTCAAGTGCTTCACGGAAGAGGTCTTGACGCATGCGTTCGATAAGGAGCAGCTTGCGTTGGTTGATGATGATGGCGCGAATATCGGCCTGCACCACCTCCAACGGTGGCATGGTGCCCTTGGTGCGAAGTTCGATGAGTTCCACGAACCACGTGTACCCATCGCGCTGCACCACGAAGCGCCCGGCGGCCTGCGGCTCCTCCATCGGCACGGTGGCGAGCAGTTCGGTCATGCTGATCCAATGCTCGCTTCGGTCCACCGGAGCGTAGCCACGCGCGGCCAGCCACATCTCCAGTTCGTGCAGCGCATCGGGGCGCCCATCGCGGAAGAGGCGTTTGAGCTTGTCCATGGTGCGCCGCTCCTCGTCCTTCACGCGGGTCCAGCGGGCACGCGCGATGCTCTCCTTCAGCTCCAGGGCCGCGCCATGCTCCTGGTGGTAGCTCTCGATCTCCACGGGCCGCACCACGGTGTCAAGCCGCTGCTCCACCAGGGCGCGCTCGTATGCGAAGATCACCAGGGAGTTGCGGTAGTCGCGCAGCTGGGCCTCCAGGTCCAGGGCCTCGGTGGGCAGGTTCTCGGCGGCCTTGTGCAGCAACACCTGCTGCTCCAGCCAGTTGCGGATGAAGCGCTCGGCCAGCGCGGTGCTGTCCTCGGGCGTGGCGTCAACGGGCACCGCGTTGCGCAGTTCCAGCCAGGTGAGCTGGTTGCCATAGGCCCGGGCCACGGGCTGGTCCTCGAGGTCGGCCGCCGGACGGCACCCCCCCATCACCACGCAGACGCTCATGGCGATGGTCGGCCATGGCCGGAGCAGGAACGTGGGGCGCCGACGGATCACTGGATGGAGTATAGCACGTCGCGGTTCACCTCCCACGGGTACTTGGCCCGCAGCTCTTCGATCCAGGCCTTCTCCAGGCTGTCCTGGTAGGCGGCGGTCACCGCGCCCCGGGCCTCATCGAGCTCCTTCGGCGCGGGCGGCAGGATCCGCACCACGTCCACCACCACCACCTGGCCGTCAACGGGGATGTCGGCGCTCAGACCGGTCTTGTCCAGGTCTTTCAGCACGGGCCGCTCCTCGGCGCTGTAGGTGCCCGCATCGATCTGCAGGGCCAGCACATCGTCCTTGTTGAGGCGCTTGGCCAGCTCGGCACCGCGCACCCCCTTGGCCAGCTGCTTGCGCAGTTCCCTGGCCACCTGGGCGTTGGCGCAGGTGTAGATGGTGGCCTCATGGCGTTGGGGCCACATGAAACGGTCGCGGTGGGCGTTGAAGAACTCCATCAGGCCCACGGTGTCGCGCACGGCCTTGCCCCAGACCTTCTGGTCGGTGAGCTCGAAGAGCAGGATGCCGTCGTGGTACTCCTGCAGCAGCATGCGCAGTTCGGGGTGCTTCTCCTCCAGATGCTCCTCCTCATAGGCGAGCAGCTTCTCGTCCACGAAGGCCTGGTACTTGCGCTCCACGTAGTCCTTCAGCGGCATGGAAGGCTCGCGCCGCTGGCCGGACTCGATGTATGTGAGCAGATCGGCCTGGGTGTAGGTCAAGCCGCGGAAGGAGAACAAGGGCTTGCCCAAGGCCTTCAGCGCCTTGGCCGAACGGTCCATCTTCCAGCCGGGGAACAGGTCGCGCACCACCAGGGTATCGTCCATGGTGTGGGGCAGCTCCTCGTACTGCTTGCTGCGCACGGAGATCAGGCGGCCGTTGTGCAGCATGCCCATGAGCTCGCGTTCGTAGCGCAGGCCGCCGTGCATGATGGGGCCAGCTTGGAAGTCGCGCCGGGCGATGGTATCGTGGATGCTGACGCCCTTCATGAACACCGTCGTGTCCAGGCGGGCGATCACGCCCTTCAGGTTCTTTGTCTCCTCCTTCACTTCATAGGCTTTGCGCAGGTTGCGCAGGAAGGCCGTGCGGGTGATCTCCGCGCGGCTGTCTCGGGCGATGCGGTTCTTCAGCTCACTCTGGGCCTCATCGAAATTGGGCGGGGGCGTATGCGACAACCGCTTGATGATGTGCCAGCCGAAGCGCGACAGCACCGGCTCGCTCACGGCGCCATCGTGGGGCAGGGCGAAGGCGGCGTCCTCGAACTCTTCGATCATCTTGCCGGTGGAGAACTCGGGCAGTTCACCGCCCCGGGTGCTGGATCCATCATCCTCGCTGTAGCGCAGGGCGGCGGCCTCGAAGGTGAGCTCTCCGGTGGCGATGCGGCGATGGATCTCGCGCACCTGGTCCTCCACCCGGCGACGCTTCTCCTCGGGATCGGCCTCGGTGCTGCGCAACATGATATGGGCGGCCTTCATGCGCCCCCGGGCGGGACGCATGCCGTCCACCCGCACGATGTGATAGCCGAATCGGGTGCGCACCGGCTGGCTCACCTGGCCCACCGGCGTGTTGTAGGCCGCGTTCTCGAAGGGGTACACCATCTGCAGCACGCTGAACCAGCCCAGGTCGCCACCGTTGGAGGCGGCGCTGGGGTCGTCCGAGCCGCCCTTGCCCCGGGCCACCGCCGCGAAGTCCTCGCCTTTCAGCACCCGGTCGCGCAGGGCGTTGATGCGTTTCCAGGCGGCCAGGGTGTCCTCCGGCGTGGCGCCTTCCTGCAAGGCCACCAGGATGTGGCTGGCGCGCACCTCCTTCTGGGCACGTTCCCAAGCCTCACGCACCAAGGCATCGTTCAGGCTGCGGTCGATCAGGTAGGGCTTCACCAACTGCTTGCGGTAGCCTTCCAGCTCCGTGCGGAAACGGCTGATGGTGTCCATGCCCAAGGCCTGGGCCTCACGCACCTTCAGCTTGTAGTTCACGAAGAGCTCCATGTACTCGTCCAGCGCTTCACGCGTGACCTGGGGCTCCTTGTTGTTCTTCTTGTAGATCGCCTCGAACTCGGCCTTTGTCACCGGGATCCCCCCCACGGAGAGCACGGTCGGCGAACCGGCCTGCTGGGCCTGAACGGGCAGCATGAGCATGGACGCAAAAAGCACGGAAGCGATCGAGAGTCGGGACATGGGCAGGCGTTCAATGGGATCCAACTGCTTGTTCAACATGGCATGGGCGGCATGTGAAGGGTGGCAAATGTAACCGATCGCTCAGCCCGGGCACGGAACGCCACCGCCGTTAAAAAGATCCAAGGACGACGGGGCCTGCAGCGCGACATTGGCCTGTTCATGGCCGGCCGGCCCGCACGGGTACATTTACCCCCCGCATGGTCCACGCGTTCCTCATCACGGCTTACAAGGACGTACCGCGCCTGGAGGAACTGGTGCGGGCGCTGGGACCTGAAGCCCACGTGTACATCCACCTGGACCGCCGCAGCCGCGTGCCCCGGCAGCACCTGCGGGCCCTGCTGCGGATGGACAGCGTGAACGCCCTGAGCCGCAGGTACGCCGTGCGCTGGGGAAGCTTCGCCCACCTGCAGGCGATCCTGCACCTGGCCCGCCTGGCCGTGGGCGATGGCCAGGCCGACATGCTGCACGTGATCAGCGGCAGCGACCAACCCCTGCGGGCACCGGCCGCCTTCAATGCCTGGATGGAAGACCATCGCGGCCGGGAATTCCTGGAGCACTTCCCCCTCCCCACCCCCTACTGGCGCAACGGCGGACTGGACCGCCTGGAGTACTACCACCCGCTGGACCTGATCGATGTGAAGCGCGGCAACAACCGGCAGCTGGTGAATCGATTGGTGCGCCTGCAGCAGATGCTGGGCATCCGGCGCAGCGTGCAAGGACTTCCTCCGCTGTACGGCGGCTCCACCTGGTGGTCGCTCAGCCGCGCCTGCGTGGCCCACGTGCTCCACCGACTGGACCGGGAGCCCAGGCTGCTGCGGCGCTTCGCCCACACGCATTGCCCGGAAGAGATCCTGATACCCACGCTGGTGATGGACTCCCCCTTCGCACCGCACGTGGTGAACGACAACCTGCGCTACATCGACTGGCGCAAACGCAACGGCAACGTACCCGCCGTACTGGACCGCGACGACCTGACCGCCCTGCGCGCCAGCGGCAAGCTCTTCGCCCGCAAACTGGAACGGCCTATCTCCAACGACCTGCTCGCGGCGCTGCCCCTGACCACCGACCGGGCCTGAGGGCACGGCCATGCGTATCTTCAGCCCATGCGCGCTTATTCCACGCTCTCCGAAGCCGTGAACGACCTGCAACGCCGCGGCTACACCGACGACCTGATGGCCGGCGGCCATTGTCTGGTGTGCCAGGCCCGGGACCGCAACCTCGATCCCGAGGAGTTCGAGATCGATGAGTTCCACCGCTTTGAGGGGATGACGGACCCCGACGACCAGAGCATCGTCTACGCCATCAGCTCGAAGGACGGGCGGATCAAAGGCCTCCTGATCAACGCCTACGGACCGGACGCCTCCTCCATGACCCAGGAGATGGTACGCAAGCTGGCCACGCACTGAGGCCGCTCACCAACGCGCCTCCACCGTGACGCCGCCGGGCCAGGTGCGCTCACTGAAGTGCACGTGGCCGGCCGCATCCACCAGCACCACTGTGCTGCAGCGCGTGCCGTAGTCCGCACCGTTGATCATCACGCTGCTCACCAGGCGCTCCATCTCCAGCGGAAGGCCCGTACGCGGCAAGGCATTGTCGGGCGCTGGCTCGGCGTCGTTCAGCAGCGCGAAAAGCGCCTCCACATCGGGGGCGGAGCGGGGATCGATGCGGTCCTCCAGGGCCTGCACGGCGCGCCGCACCTTGGGCCACGGGGTGTCCAGGAACGCGTTGCTGAGCCCGTGGAAGCCCGGACGCAGCGGCATGTCCGCCGGTTGCACGTTGTTGTGGTAACGCAAGGCGTCGATGGGCCCGTGGATCAGGTTGAAGCCGGCGTAGCCTCCGGTGGCTCCCGGATCGATGCCCTGCTCCAGCGCCTGCACCACCAAGCGGCCGCGCGAAGGCCCCTGCACCTGTGGACGGGAGAGATCGCGGTGGTTGGTGATGGCGGCGAACCGTTTGCTGAGTGTGAGGCCCATCCACGTGCCGCCGGCCTGCAGGTCCCGCCCGGCGAAGATCTCCGGGCGGTCCGCCCACCACGCGGCCGGTGCCGCAGGCCGTTGGCGGAACTCATCGCGGTTGGCCACCACGATCAGTGGATAGAGCGGATGGACCTTGTAGGCCAGGGCGATGAGGCACATGGGCGGGCCGGGCGACCAAAGTTACCCCCACACCCAGTTGCGCACCATCGCGGCGCCCAGCGGGGTGAGCACGCTCTCGGGGTGGAACTGCACCCCGCACACACGTCCGTTCGTGTGGCGCACGGCCATCACCACCCCCTCGGCGCTCCGTGCGGTGATGCGCAGCTCCGCCGGCATGCGCTGGGGATCGGCCGCCCAGCTGTGGTACAACCCCACCTCGAAGCGCGCGGGCAGCCCGGCGAACAGCGGGTCCACCGGTGGATCGGGCGTGAGGGTGGTGGGCACACCGTGCCGCACGCGTTCCTGGTTGAACAGCGCACCGCCACACGCCTCCACAATGGCCTGCATGCCCAGACACACGCCCAGGATGTGATGCGAGGGCATCAGCTTGTGCAGCAGCTCCATGGTGATGCCCGCCTCCGCCGGCAGACCCGGCCCCGGCGAAAGCACGATGCGGTCATAGGCCGCCGCCTCGTCCACCGTGATGGCATCGTTGCGCACCACGTCCACCGGCACATGCGCGCACAGCAGGTGGTGCAGGTTCCAGGTGAAGCTGTCGTAGTTGTCCAGCAGCAGCAGGCGCATGGGCGTGCGGAGGAGCGAAGATGCGCTCAACGATCCACCCGGACGGATCGTACCGCGGGGCGGAACACGATCGGCTTGGGGGGGATCAGGACTTGCGCGCCTGCTTGGTGGGCAGGAACATGCAGGCCCAGATGACCTTGCTCAGGGCGTAGAGCCAGGGGCCGGTGACGAGCAGCGCCAGCACGATGGCCAGGATGGTGCCCTCCATGGAGAGCGAAGGCCACAGCACCTGGATGGCCACCCACACGGCGGTGGCCATGGCCACGGTGAGGGCGTACGACACGTACATGGCGCCGTAGTAGAAGCCCGGTTCAATGCTGAAGCGCCCGCCGCATTTGGGGCAGACATCGTGGGTATCGCCCGCGCGGCGCAGGTCGTAGGGGTGGGACACGAAGAAATCGCCCTCGCGGCAATAGGGGCAACGCAGGCCGAGGATGCCGCTGAGCAGGGATCGTGAATGGGCCATGAGGGCACAAAGGTCCGCATTCCCCCCCCATGCGCAGCGCTGACATCCGTCAGTGCCGGGTCGTGCCAGAAGCCCGCTCTTTGCACCGTGGCCCCACCGGTGTTGACATCCGTCACCTGCTTCCACTGCGGCGATCCGTGCGGCGAGGACCACCGCGTGCGCAACGGCCGGGACTTCTGCTGCCAGGGCTGCGAAGTGGTGCACGACCTGCTGCAACAGGCCGGGCTGGGCACCTACTATGAACTGGAGGACCGCCCCGGGGTGAAGCAGCAGAGCTCCGCCGATGAGCAGCGCGCCGAGCTGTTCGACCTGGACGAGGTGCGCACCAAGCTGGTGGAGTTCAGTGAGAACGGGGTGACCCGTGTGCGCTTCCACGTGCCCCAGATGCACTGCAGCAGCTGTATCTGGCTGCTGGAGAACCTGGATCGCATCGAGCCCGCCGTGATGCGCTCCCGCGTGTCGTTCGCCGACAAGGAGGTGGCCATCACCTTCCGCGAGGAGAGCCTGCCCCTGCCTGCACTGGTGCGTACCATGCGCCGCATCGGCTACGGCCCACAGGTGACCGCCGGACGCGCGCGCACCGACGGCGTGCCCCGCATGGTGTACATCCGTCTGGGTGTGGCCGGCTTCATCTTCGGCAACACCATGATGTTCAGCTTCCCGGAGTACTTGGGGGCCGATGGGGAGGCCGGGCTGAAGACCGGCTTCCAGTGGCTGGCCGTGCTGTTCTCCATCCCGGTGGTATTCTTCCTCAGCACCGATTTCTTCCGCAGCGCCTGGGCCGCCATCCGCAGCCGCACGGTGAACATCGACATCCCCATCGCGCTCGGCATCGTGGCCCTGTGGACCCGCAGCCTGTACGACGTGATCAGCGGCACCGGCCCCGGCTGGTTCGACTCGCTCGCCGGCCTCCTCTTCTTCCTGCTCATCGGCCGCTGGTACCAGGCATACACCTACCGCGCGTTGCGCTTCGACCGCGCGCTGGAGGACTTCCTGCCGCTGGTGGTGTTGCGCCGCACGGCCTCCGGTGGCGAGGAGCCCGTGAAGGTGGCCGACCTGCATCCGGGCGACCGCATCATCGTGCGCGACCAGGAGCTGGTGCCCGTGGACGCCATCCTTCGCGCCGGGACCGGCCATATCGACAACAGCTTCATCACCGGCGAGCCCATGCCCGTGCGGAAGCAGCTGGGCGACACCATCAAGGCCGGCGGGCGCCAGCGCGGCGCCGTCATCGAACTGGAGGTGCTGCGCTCCTTTGCCGACAGCCGCCTCAAACGCCTCTGGGCCGAACAGGCCGACGCCCACGAGCGTCCGCCCATGCCGCGCATGATCGACGCCGTGGCCCGCCGCTTCACCATCGCCGTACTGGTCATCGCCACTGGCGCCGCCATCTTCTGGGCCTTCCGCGACAGCAGCCAGGTATGGCCGGTGGTCACTGCCGTGCTCATCGTGGCCTGCCCCTGCGCACTCGCCCTGAGCATGCCCTTCACTTACGGCCACACGGTGCGCCTCATGGGCGGGCGGGGCCTCTTCCTGCGCGATGCCCACGTGGTGGAACGCATGGCCCACGTCGACACGGTGGTGTTCGACAAGACCGGCACGCTCACCGCGCGGGAGGCCCACCAAGTGCAATGGTCCGGCGCGGCGCTCAGTGAACAGCAGCGGGCCCTCATCCACGCGCTGGCCCGCAACAGCACCCACCCGCTCAGCGCGGCGATCGCCCGCGAACTGGCCCGCGATGGCCTTTCCGTGCCCGAGGCCTGGGACGTGCACGAGTTCCCCGGTCAGGGCATCGGGGGTGTGGTGCAAGGGCTGAAGATGGGCCTGGGTTCGGCCAGTTTCTGCGGCGCTGCCGACGAGCCCCGTGAACCCGGCGAGGCCCACGTGCACATCACCATCGATGGGCGTCACCTGGGCCATTTCCGCATCCGCAAACCGGCCCGTGGCGGCATCGCGCAGGCCATGCAGCAACTGCACACCACCCACCGCACCGCCCTGCTCACCGGCGATGCCCAGGTGGACCCGGAACTCGCCGAGGTCCTCGCCGGCAGCCCCATGCGCACCAACTGCTCCCCGCTGGACAAGCAGCTGGCCATCCGCGCAGAGCAGGACGCCGGCCACCGTGTGCTGATGGTGGGCGACGGCCTGAACGACGCCGGGGCACTGGCCCAGGCCGACGTGGGCATCACCGTCACCGAGACCAGTGCGGCCCTGACCCCCGCCAGCGACGCCATCATGGACGCCGCCGCGCTGCACCGCCTGCCGGGCTTCCTCACCCTGGCCCGCAAGGCCCGCCGCATCGTGCTCGCCAGCCTGTGCATCTCTCTCTGCTACAACGTGGCGGGCGTGTCCGTGGCCGTGGCCGGCTACATGACGCCGCTCTACGCCGCCATCCTCATGCCCCTGAGCAGCGTGAGCGTGGTGGGCTTCGTGAGCGTGTGCGCGTGGCTGGCGGCGAAGCGGACGATCGGGTAGATCGCCCCCCTCCCCGTGCGCTGCCCCATCTACCATGATCATGGTACGCGTCCAGGCCGCCTATCGCCGCACCCCGCCCGCAACGCCGCCCCCCATGCGGCATTGGGTCCCGGCAGCCCCGCCGATCGGGGCTTGGCGGATCAGCGCCCCCCCCATCGCCCGGTACACGGGACCTTTCCCCCCGGGTTGCCGATGTACCTTTGCACCGCGGCCGCTGCCGCGCCAAAACCCGCGTCCATCAAGGGATCCAAGAGGACCGACGATCCACGCGGATCGTGAACAAACCCGTGCACAACGATCGGCGCACGGGCCGTTCTTCGATCGATCCGCGGGAGAACTTTGCCGTCCCCGCCTTGAACGTTTTCCGCCATGTCCACCACCGCCCTCGACCAGACCGCCGTGCAACCCATCGACGACCGCGCCACCCCCCGGACCTTCTCGAAGGAGGAGGCCATCGTGCGTTCGCTGGCGTACTTCAAGGGCGATGAGCTGGCCGCGACCACCTGGGTGAACAAGTACGCCCTGCGCAACGCCGAGGGCGAGCTGTTGGAGGACACGCCCGCGGCCATGCACCGCCGCCTGGCCCGCGAATTCGCGCGGATCGAGGCGAAGTACGGGCGGGTGCCCAGTGCGAAGCACGCGCTGCTGAGCGACTATGGCCGCACCCGCGATCCCCTCACCGAGGACCGCATCTTCAAGCTGTTCGACGGCTTCCGCGATGTGGTGCCCCAGGGCAGCGTGATGGCCTCGCTGGGCGATCCTTTCCGCCTGGCCTCCCTGAGCAATTGCGTGGTGATCCCCGCTCCGCTGGACAGCTACGGCGGCATCTTCCACAACGACCAGCAGCTGGCCCAGCTCTTCAAGCGCCGCTGCGGCGTGGGCTTCGACCTCAGCACCCTGCGCCCCGAGGGCACCGCCGTGAGCAACGCCGCACGGACCAGCACCGGCGCGGTGAGCTTCATGGAACGCTTCAGCAACACCACCCGCGAGGTGGCCCAGAAAGGCCGTCGCGGTGCGCTGATGCTCACCATGGATATCGCCCACCCCGACGTGGAGAAGTTCATCACCATCAAGCAGGACCTGACCAAGGTGACCGGTGCCAACATCAGTGTGCGGGTGAGCGATCAGTTCCTGCGCGCCGTGGCCGAGGGCACCACGTACACCCACCGCTGGCCCATCGACGCGAAGCAGCCCGAGGTGACCAAGGAGGTGGACGCCCGCGCGCTTTGGAACACGCTGGTCACCTGCGCGCACAACACCGCCGAGCCCGGCCTGATCTTCTGGGACCGCCAGCACAAGTACAGCACCAGCAGCGTGTACCCGGGCTTCAAGAACGAGAGCACCAACCCCTGCAGTGAGATCGCCATGCAGGGTGGTGACAGCTGCCGCCTGATCGCGATCAACCTGTACAGCTTCGTGCACGACCCCTTCACCCCGAAGGCCTGGTTCGACCACGACCGCTTCGCCGCCGTGACCTACGAGGCCCAACGCCTGATGGACGACCTGGTGGACCTGGAGCTGGAGGCCGTGGACCGCATCATCGCCAAGGTGGAGTCCGACCCCGAGCCCGATCACATCAAGCGCGTGGAGCTGGAGACCTGGCACCTGCTGCGCGAGACCGGCCGCAAGGGCCGCCGCACGGGCCTGGGCTTCACCGGCATGGCCGACGCGCTGGCCGCGCTGAACCTCAAGTACGACAGTGATGAGGCGCTGGAGGCCACCGAGGCCATCATGCGCACCAAGTGCCGCGCGGAGTTCGAGAGCAGCGTGGACATGGCCGTCGAGCGCGGCGCCTTCGAAGGCTTCGATCCCGCCATCGAGCGCACGAGCGATTTCGTCGCCATGATGGAAAAGGAAATGCCCGATGTGCACGACCGCATGATGCGCCACGGCCGGCGCAACGTGAGCATCAGCACGGTGGCCCCCACCGGCACGCTGAGCCTGCTCACCCGCACCAGCAGCGGCATCGAGCCGGTGTTCATGCTGGGCTACACCCGCCGCCGGAAGATCGTGGCGGGCGACGACAAGGCCAAGGTGAGCTTCACTGACGACATGGGCGACCAGTGGGAGGAGTTCACCGTGCACCATCCGCGCCTGCTGGACTGGATGAAGGCCACCGGCAAGGACGATCCCGCGCTGAGCCCCTACCACGGCGCCACGGCCAGCGACATCGACTGGCGCCGCCGCGTGCGCATGCAGGCCGTGGTGCAGAAGTACGTGACGCACTCCATCAGCAGCACCATCAACCTGCCCGGCACGGCCACCGTGGAACAGGTGGGCGGCATCTACCTGGAGGCTTGGAAGCAGGGGCTGAAGGGCATCACCGTGTACCGCGACGGCAGCCGCAGCGGTGTGCTGGTGAGCAATGAGGAGAAGAAGGCCGGGCAGCCGGTCCATCATGTGTCGCGCCCCGAGCGGCTGGAGGCCGACGTGCTGCGCTTCAACAACGGCGCCGAGCCCTGGCTGGCCGTGGTGGGCCTGCTCGACGGCCATCCGTACGAGATCTTCACCGGCCGCGCCAACGGCAGCTTCGAGATCCCCAAGTGGGTGACCAAGGGCTGGGTGGTGAAACGCGCCGACCCCGGCCAGCGCAAGAACGTGTACGACCTGGAATACGCCGACGACGAGGGCTACCGCGTGACGGTGCAGGGCCTGAGCCGCACCTTCGACAAGGAGTTCTGGAACTACGCCATCCTGATCAGCGGCATGCTGCGCCAAGGCATGCCCCTGCCCCAAGTGGTGGACGTGGTGGCGAACCTGAAGCTGTACGACGAGACGCTGGGCACTTGGAAGAACGGCGTGGTACGCGCCCTGCAGCGCTACATCGCCGACGGCACCAAGGCCAGCGGCCGCAAATGCATGGATTGCGGCGATTCCGATGGCCTGATCTACGAGGAAGGCTGCCTCAAGTGCAAGAGCTGCGGCAGCACCAAGTGCGGTTGACCACTGACCCACCGACGTGACGAGGCGGGGCGATGGACATCCATCGCCCCGCCGAGCTTTCTCCACCCGGGGGGTGGGCGGTTCACCGGGTCTTCTCCTTCTCGCGGAAGTAGCGGCGGAAGAACCAGTTGCGCTGCAAGGCGCGGAGGTCTTCCTCCAGGAGAACACTGCTGCGCTCGAGTTGCTGCAGCGTGCGCCGCACATCGCCCGCCACGGCGGTGTCTCGCGTAAGGGCATGGCCGAGCCCACCGGGTGCGCCCAAGCCCTCGGCGAAGCGGTCCACCTGCGCGGCGGCCTGCGCGAGGGTATCGATCAACGGACCGATGGAAGCCAGCCAACCACGCACCTGCTGCTCGGCATCGGGGTCGCCCACGAGCAGGCCCATCACGCCGCGACCGGCCTGCACATCGGCCATCACATCCTCCACATCGCTCGTGGCCGACCGCAGTTGCGCAGCGGAATGGCCGAGGTCGTCCAAGGCGCTGCGCACCTGACGGGCCAGGGTGGTGTCGCCGAGCAGCTCACCCAATCCGCCGGGGGCGTTGAGGCGCCTGCTCAACTGGCGCAGATCGTCGGTGATGGCCGCGAGGTTGACGTTGGTGCGATCCAGCGTGCGCATCATCAGGTCGGTGTCCAAGGGCACGCTGCTGCGCAGGTGGGTGCCGTCCTGGATCGGCCCGCCGGGGCCATCGCCGGGACCGAGGTTCACCACCTTGCTGCCCATCAAGCCATCGTTGCCCAGGCTGGCGATGGCGTTGGTGCGGATGTGGCCGGCATCGCGCGCGCGTATCGCCATGGTCACCAACACGGCCGTGTCGCTCACGATGCGGATGCTGCTGACGGTACCTACATCGATGCCCGCGTACCGCACGTTGTTGCCGGGACGCAGGCCGCTCACCTGCCCGAAGTGCGCGGTGACGGTGATGGTGTTGCGGAACAGGCCGCGCTTGGCCCCCAGCAGGTACAGGCCCGCCACCAGGACGATGGTGCCTGCGAGCACGAAGAGCCCGAGGCGAAGGTGGTCGGTCTTGCTGGCGGTCATGGGCGCAAAGTAGTGCGGCGAAAGGGATGGTTGTTGGTGCATGGGTGTTGTTGGATGGACACTATCCGCCCTTCACCATCCGGCGACTCCCAGCCATCCCCCTCACATCATCACGAAGAACTTCCGCACCAGCGGATCGGTGCTGGCACGCAGCTCGTCGTAGGTACCCTCGATGTGGTTGCGGCCCTCGTACAGCACGGCGATGCGGTCGGCGGCACGCTTGGCCACGTTGAGGTCGTGCGAGATGATGATCGACGAGGTACCGTAGTTGCGTTGCAGATCGAGGATCAGCTCCACCATCTCCAGGCTGGTGATGGGGTCGAGGCCGGAGGTGGGTTCGTCGTAGAGCACCACCTCGGGCTTGAGGATCAGGGTGCGTGCCAGGCCGATGCGCCGCTTCATACCACCGCTGAGCTCGGCCGGGTACATGTGCCTGGTGTGCGCCAGCCCCACGGCCTGCAATACCTCCTCCACGCGGGCGTCGGCCTCGCCGGGCGTGGTGGCGATCCAGTGTCGGCGCAGCGGGAACTCCAGGTTCTCCTGCACGGTCATGCCGTCGTACAGCGCACTGCTCTGGAAGAGGAAGCCCACACGCACGCGCAGGCGGTCCAGCGCCTCCTCGTCCAAGGCCAGCACGTCCTGCCCCAGCACCTCCACCTGACCCGCGTTGGGGTCCAGCAGGCGCACGACGCACTTCAGTAGCACACTCTTGCCGCTGCCGCTGCGACCGAGCACCATCACGTTCTCGCCGCGGTGCACATCGAGGTCGAAGCCGCGCAGCACGTGGTTGCTGCCGAACGACAGCCTTAGGTCGCGCAGCCGCACCACCACCTCGCGTGCATCGCCATGGACCGGTGGACTGTTCACCATGCGGGGCTATGATCAGTTGATGCCGAGCAGGTCGGTGATCTGCACGGCGATGAGGTCGATGATGAACACGAGCAGGGAGCCCACCACCACGGCCTTGTGGGCGGCGCCACCCACGCCTGCCGTGCCGCGCTCGGCATGCCACCCGGTGTAGCAGCCCACCACGCCCACCACCAGACCGAAGAAGTAGGTCTTGATGAAGGCGGGCACCAGATCGGAGAAGGCCAGCGACTCGAGCACGTTGTGCAGGAAGAGCGGCCAGCTCATGGTGGCGCGCATGTTCACACCCACCCAGCTGGCGCCGATGGCGATCACATCGGCCAGCACCACCAGGATGGGCAGCATCAGCGTGGTGCTCCACACACGCGTCACCACCAGATAGCGGAACGGGTTGGTGCCGCTCACCTCCATTGCATCGATCTGTTCGGTCACGCGCATGCTGGCCAGCTCGGCGCCCATGCTGCTACCGATCTTGCCGGCGCAGATCAACGCGGTGATCACGGGCACGATCTCGCGCACCATGCTGATGGCCACCATGCCGGGGATCATGGCCTCGGCGCCGAAACGGGCCAGGGTGGGCCGGCTCTGCACGGTGAGCACCAGCCCCATGATGAAGGCCGTGATGCCCACCAGGGCCAGCGAACGGTAGCCGTTCACCAGGCATTGGCGCAGGAGCTCGTCCCACGCGAACCGCCGATGGAAAGCCTGGCGGAAGAAGCGCCCGGTGAAGTGGGCGATGCTGCCGACCTCCTCCACGATGCGGACGAACGCGCTCGTTGACCGGGCCATGGTGGAAAGGTATCGGCTGGCGGCCGAACGATCCCTGAGCTTCGCTGGTGCGGACCGGGATACCTTCGTCGCCGATGTCCGTTCACGCGCCCCGCCCCATCCTGGCATTGCAGGACATGTACCGCCACCTGCAAAGGATGGTGGAAACACGGCTGTGGCTGAAGGTGCTCATCGCCATGTTCCTGGGCATCGGCCTGGGCGTGGTGCTGAGCCCGGACGCCGCCCTGGTGCCCGCGCGCATCGCCTCTCCGCTGATCGACTGGCTGGCGCTGCCCGGACTGCTTTTCGTGCGGCTCATCCAGATGATCATGATCCCGCTGGTGGTCACCTCGGTGATCCGCGGCATCGTGGGTGGCGGCGACCCGGCCGAGCTGAAGGTGCTGGGCCCGCGCGTGGCCCAGCCCGCCCGGGGTGTTCAGGCCCTGCGCGAAACGGTCGACCTGGGCGGCGGCGTGCGAGAGACTGTCGATGAGCGGGCCGAGGGTGGCGAGCCAGCCACGCACCTGCTGCTCGGCGTCGGGGTCGCCCACCAGCAGGCCATGTACAGGTCCGGGTCGGTGATCCAATTGTTGGTGTAAGCGTTGAGCACGGTGGCGAAGGCATCGCCGAAGGGGCCGGGTTGCTGGTGGTGCGCCTGCATCCATGCGATGCGCTCCGCATCGGCCAGCATGCGCGGGCGTGCTTCATGGACCGCGGGGGCCTGGGCCGCGACCTGGAGCGTGAAGAACAGCAGCAGGGCGAGGATGGAATGGCGCATGGCGATCGTGTGGGCGGACCATCGCCAAGGTAGGGCCGGGGCGGTGGCGGGGCCGGTCCGCACGCCCGTTCCCGCCCGTACCTTGCCCCCATGGAAGAGATGATCCGCACCTTCGCCATCGGGCCCGCCGATGTGGAAAAGATCGCTGCGGAGCCGAACGATCCGCACCATCACGACTACGAGGAGCTCATCATCGGTCGGGAGGGCACGCTGGAACACTTCATCGACTTCCGCTCCGAGACGATCGCCGCGCCCTTCGTCAGCTTCGTCACCAAGGGCAAGGTGCATCGCGTGCGGCCGGGCCTGCAGGAGGGCCGCTGCGACATGCGGGTGGTGCGCTTCCGCAGCGAGTTCATCCCCGAGACCATCTTCCAGCTGTACTCGCTCTTCCACGGCCAGGCGCAGATGCCCTTGGAGGCCGGCCGCAGCCTGGACCGCCTGTGCGCCATCGCCGGCATGATGGCCGATGAGCTGGAGCAGCCCACGCCCGACCTCGCCGTGGTGCGCCAACTGCTGGGCACGCTCTTCACGCTGCTGCGGTCCATGCACCGCGAGCGCCACCCCGATGCCGAGACCGGCTCGCTCGCCAGCGGTCACAACGAGACCTTCCGCCACTTCCTGGAGATCCTCGAGGAG
This sequence comes from uncultured Chryseobacterium sp., assembly GCA_964464935.1. Taxonomy (GTDB): domain Bacteria; phylum Bacteroidota; class Bacteroidia; order Flavobacteriales_F; family PHOS-HE28; genus PHOS-HE28. The sequence continues at coordinate 333 of CAYXKE010000035.1, read as the reverse complement.
AACTTCCGCCAGCCGCACGACGTGGAGTTCTACGCCTCGCAACTCTTCATGAGCGTGCGCAACCTCAACCTCATCACGCAGTCCATCCTGCAGCAGAGTGTGAGCCGCATCGTGGAGACGCGCAAATTGATCGAGGCGAAGAACCTGCTCATCTCCACCGACAAACCGATCGCCGAGATCGGCTTCGAGCTGGGCTACGAGGAGAACTCCTATTTCACCCGGGTCTTCAAGAAGAACACCGGCCAGACGCCCACCGAGTTCCGGGAGGAGATGCGCCGGCTGGTGGGGTGACCGGGGGCGTGCCCTTCCCCCGCGCCCAGGCCCACCCACGGG
>CAYXKE010000034.1:0-28152 GCA_964464935.1 uncultured Chryseobacterium sp. | reverse complement strand
GCAAAGATAGCGGAGGCCCGTGACCCGGGTGGGATCAGCCTTGGGAGGATGTTGCCGATGGCGCTGTGTTCAGCCGCTGCCACAACACGGCGCCCACCAGCCCCACCATGATCATCTCGGCCATCAGCACGTTCACGGGGAGCATGGGCCAGGCGCCCAGCAGCAGGGCCGCGGCCACCACCGCCAGCGCGTTCCAGGCGAAGGGTCGATCGGTGTGGGTGAGCAGCAGCACGGTGAGCGGTGCGGCCCAGTGCACCACTTGGTAGTCGAAGCGCGGCACGGGCAGCAGCCACATGAGCACCGTCCAGCCGCAGAAGCCCATCAGCAACAGATCTCCGGGGCGGAGGTGCTTCATGCGTCGGCCGGCCAGCCCCATCACGCCCGCCACCAGCAGCACGAACAGGGCACCGGGCATCCATCCGGGCAGTTCCCATCCGAAGGCATGGAGGATCGCTGCGATGGACCCATCCTCGAACTCCATGGGATGGTGGCGGTCCATGCCGCTGATCCCTTCGATGGTGGCCGGGTAGCCGCTGTGCGCCAGGGCGGTCACGGGCGGCTCTCCCCGACCGATGAACTGCCCCCAGGCCGTCATCGCCGTGCGGTACTCGGCCCATGCGTTCAGACCGCCCGGCAGTACAGCAAAGACCGCGAGCAGCACCAGCAGTGCGCCCATACCGCCCCACCAGGCCCGGCGCGGCACCACCCACAGCAGCGGGGCCACCACCACGGCATAGGTGGGCTTCAGCATCAGGAGGGCGGTGGCGAGCACACCGGTCAGTGCGGCCCGGCCCGTGGCGACCGTGGCGAAGAGCCCCCCGATGAGCGCAGCGGCGATCACATACACCTGGCCACGCTCCACGTGCAGGTGCCATGAGCGGCTGCCCAGGAACAACAGCAGCACGCCGGCCATGACGAGCCATTGCGCCACATGGGACGTGCCATGCGTGCGCCCGGCCAGCCACACGGCCAGGAAAAGCAGTGCGTATTGCGCGATCAACCACAGCCACCGGGCCAGGCCGTATGGCAACTTGGCCAGCGGGGCCAACAACAGGGCTTGGAAGGGCGTGCCGGTGTAGCGCGTCATGGCCGCACCGGGCGGCAGCATCGGATCGGCGAGCTCCTCGGGATCACCGGGGCTCCAGGGGTCGTAGTAGAGCGAGCGTCCGGCCAGCAGGCTGCGGCTGCCCACCACCTTGTCGCGCAGATCCACCCCGCCGTAGCTGCGGGTCAGGTGCACATCGATCGCCAGGCTCACCAGGGTGGCGGCGACGACCAAATAGAGCAGGACCGCGCTGCGTGAAAGGGACATGGGCCGGCTGGATCACCGCTTGTACGGCGGCCGCAGCACATAGATACGGATCCGCCGGAGCGGTCAGTTGCCGATCTCGTACACGGCTTCGTCGGCACCGGCATGGATCGGAGGGTGCTCCTTGACCACGCGCACCTGCCAGCGCAGATCGCTGCTCCAGGCCTGCACCAAGGCATCAAGGATGCGCCGCGCCACGTGCTCGATGAGGTTGGAGCGGATGGCCATCTGCTCGCGCACGATCGCCGCCACACGGCCATAGTCCACGGCATGGGCCAGGTCGTCGCTCCGCTCGGCCTTGGAGAGATCGCCCTCCACCCGCACGTCCACCCGGAAATGCCCCCCGATCCGGGCCTCCTCCGGGAGACAGCCGTGGTAGGCGAACACCCGGATGCCGTTCACGTGCATCACGCCCATGCGCGGCAGTGTTCCAGGCCGGCCTTCAGCCGGGCCACCACCTCATCGCGGCCCAGCAGGGCGGTCACATCGAACATGCCCGGGCCCTGCATGCGACCCGCCACGAACAGCCTGTACAGCGGCATCACCTGGCCCACCTTGGCGCCGTGCTTGTGCAGCACCTCGTTGAAGAGCGCCTCGCACTCGGCGGCCGTGCCGGCCGTGGACCCCGACAGCGCGGCGATGTAGTCCTCGATCACGGCACCGGCCTCGGGCTTCCAGCGCTTGCGCAGCTCGGCATCCGCATCGGCATTGCCCTGCAGCGGCGATCCGTCCGTGAACAGGTACATGCCCTCGAGCATGTCGTCCACGAAGGTGGCGCGCTCCTTCAGCAGGCCCACCGCACCCACCAGGCGCGCGGCCTCCACGTTCATGCCGCGTTCGGCGAGCTTGCCGCCCAGCTGCTCGGCGAGGTCGGCATCGCTGCGCTGGCGCAGGTACTGCTGGTTGAACCACTTGGTCTTCTCGGGGTCGAAACGGGCCCCGCCCTTGTGCACGCGGTCCAGGCTGAAGCGCTCGATCATTTCGGCCATGGACATGATCTCCATGTCGCCGCCGGGGTTCCAGCCCAGCAGGGCGAGCATGTTGATGAACGCCTCGGGGAAGTAGCCGCGTTCGCGGTAGCCGCTGCTCTTCTCCCCGCTGGTGGGGTCCTGCCAGTCGAGCGGGAACACCGGGAAGCCGAGGCGGTCGCCATCGCGCTTGCTGAGCTTGCCGTTGCCGTCGGGCTTGAGGATCAGCGGCAGGTGGGCGAACACGGGGCGCTCCCAGCCGAATGCCGTGTATAGGAGCACGTGCAGCGGGGCGCTGGGCAGCCACTCCTCCCCGCGGATCACGTGCGTGATGCCCATCAGGTGGTCGTCCACGATGTTGGCCAGGTGGTAGGTGGGCATGCCGTCGCTCTTGAACAGCACCTTGTCGTCGATGGTGCTGCTCTGCACGGTGACCCATCCGCGGATGGCATCCTCAAAGCGCACCTCCTCGCGCCGGGGCACCTTCAGGCGCACCACGTAGGGATCGCCGGCATCGAGCCGGGCCTTCACGTCGTCCGCGCTCATGGAGAGGCTGTTGCGCATGTGCTCGCGCGTCACCGCATTATAGGCGGGCGCGGCCACACCGGCGGCCTTGAGGCGTTCACGCATCGCCTCCAGCTCCTCGGGCGTGTCGAAGGCGTAGTAGGCCTTGTCCGAGGCGATCAATTGCTCGGCATAGGCGCGGTAGAGCTCCTTGCGTTCGCTCTGGCGGTAGGGCCCGTCCGGCCCGGGATCCCACGGGCTGACGTCAGGCACCAGGCCGCACCACTCCAGCGAACGGCGGATGTAGTCCTCGGCGCCCGGCACGAAACGTCCCTGGTCCGTGTCCTCGATGCGCAGGATGAACTGGCCACCATGCTTGCGGGCGAAGAGGTAGTTGTAGAGAGCGGTGCGCACACCGCCCATGTGAAGGGGACCGGTGGGGCTGGGTGCAAAACGGACCTTGACGGACATGGGGTGCAGCGGGTCGTTCCCGCAGGCCGCGAAGATACCCGAAGGGCGGCACGGCCCGGAAGCCGCACCGCCCTTCGCCCTGCGGTGTCGGGGGTCAGAACGTGCTGCTCTGCAGCCGTCGTCCGGCCTCCCGTCCGCTGTGCGTGCCGTAGTACAGGATGGCGAACTCGAAGGCCCCGTGGTTGTTGGTGTAGCTCTTCAGCGGCGAGGTGTTGATGTCGTAGCTGAAGCGGTACACACTGCTCTTGTGCTTCACCCCCAGGTGCACGATCGCGGCATCACCCACGCGATAGGCGCCACCGCCCACCACGCTGTACACCGATCCGATGAGGGGCACTTCGGCCAGCATGCCCACGTTGATCATCTGGGCCGGGCCTTGGCGCCAGTAGAGCGCCTGGGGGATCAGGATCAGCTGCTCGGTCACCGAGATCCGCGCACCCCCGTTCACCGAATAGCGGATGGGGAGAGGCGCCTTCTCCACGCGCATGATCGACTCATCGGGCGAGGTCACGTGGTGCATGGCGAAGTTGCCGAAGGGGTTCACCTTGCGGTTGCGGTCGATGGAGCGATAGGCCACGCCCACCGCCACCTCGGGCATCAGGCGGGCACCCTTCTCGAAGAACTCGCCCGAGGGCAGGTCCGTGTTGAAGTAGCCATCATCGTACTGGGCGTCCCACACCAATTCCTGCTGGTTGAGCTTCTTGTAGATCAGCCCCAGCGTGGTGCCCACGCTCAGGGTGTGCTTGGCGCTTTTGTCCGAGACGTTGTACGCGCCGGACACCCCGAACTGGAAGGTGTTCATGATGCCGGCCATGTTGTAGTTGCTCAGGTACGAGCCGAAGCCGTAGCGCTGCTGCACATTGTTCTCATAGGAGAAGTTCGTGGTGGTGAAGTTGGAACCCAGGCGCCCCCACTGGTTGCGCACGTTGGCGCTCATGCGGAACTCGGCGTTCTCATACATGCCGGTCAGGGCCGGGTTGAGCATCGCCGCCGCCATCTCGAACTGGGAGAGCTGTCCGTCCTGGGCGAGGATCCGCACCGGGGTGGCGATCGCGAAGGCGACCACGGGGAGGAACTTATGAAGGGTCATCTTGCGCATGGTCGTTTATCGGATCAGGGTCACTTTGCCGCTGCGGTCGAACTCATCGCCTTCGGAGGTGGTGGCCACCACGGTGTACACATACACACCGCTCACCACCGGCTTGCCTTTATGGGTGCCGTCCCATCCGAACGTGGGATCGTTGGTCTGGAAGATCATCTCGCCCCAGCCGTTGTACACCTTCAGGTCGATGGTCTCAAAGGGCCCGCCTCGCACATAGAACACATCGTTCACCCCATCGCCGTTCGGGCTGAAGGCGTTGGGCAGCTTCGGGGGCAGGATGGTGGCGCGGTCCACCGTGATCAGCAGGGTGTCGCGCGCGGTGCATCCAGCGGCGTTGGTCACCGTCTGCACCACCATGTACTGGCCTTCCTCGGTGTAGACGTGGGTGGGCTCGCGGTCCAGGGAACCGTTGCCATCACCGAAGTTGTACCACCAGCTGGTGCCGCCCTCAGAGAGGTCGGTGAACACCACCGTCTGGTCGGTCCACACGTTCAGGGAGTCGGTGGTGAAGCCGGCCACCGGCGCTTCCATCACCTCCACCACCTGCACATGGGTGGCGCTGCAGCCGTTCTGGGCGAACACGGTGAGGGTCACCGCATACTGGCCCACCTCGGTGAACATGGTGGTGGCCTGCGGGCCGCTGCCCGTGGTGCCGTTGCCGAAGTCCCACTGCCAGCCGATGATCGGAGAGCCGGTGGAGGTGCTGGTGCTGGAGAACACGGAGTTGACGTTCACGCAGGTGCCGTTCACCTCCAGACCGGGCTGCAGCGGGTTCACGAAGCTGAGCACGGTGGTGTCGGTGGCCGCGGGGCAGAGCCCATTGCCGGTGGTGCTCATCAGCAGCATCACCTGGCCGGCGAGCTCATCGCCCACGCTGGGGAGGTAGGTGGCGTTGGGCGAGAACGCATCCGGCTGGAACGTGCCGGAACCGGTGGTGGTCCACTGCACGCCCGTGGCGCCGGTGAAGGTGCCGCTGAGGGCCACCGGGGCGTTCACGTCGCAGGTGCTCAGATCGCCACCCGCGTTGGCCGTGGGGGCCAGCTGGTAGGTCACCACCAGGGTGTCCACACCGGCCGGGCAACCTTGGTTGTCCGTGGTGGTGAGCACCAGGTTCACGTTGCCGATGAGGAAGTCGGCGGGGCCGGGCACGTAGGTGGCGTTCAGGGCTGTGCTGCTCGGCACGAAGGTGCCGGTGCCGCTGGTGCTCCACACGCCGGAGGAGGTGCCCTCCACGCTACCGTTCAGGGCGATCTCCGGCGAAGTGCTGCAGGTGGCCACGTCCGGACCGGCGAACGCGGTGAGGCCGCCACCGAAGGTGATCACCAATTGATCGCTCGCCGCGCTGCAGGGCATCATGCCCGTGGTCACCACGGTGAGGGTCACGGACCCGGCCAGGCTGTCGGCGGCACTGGGGTAGTATACCGTGACGAGCTGGTTGGGATCGAGGAAGGAGCCGGTGCCGCTGGTGCTCCACATGCCACCGGTGGCGTTCGTGGCAGCGGCGGCGAGCTGCACGGGAGCAGCGGTGCACACCACCATGTCGGGGCCGGCGTTGATCGTGGGCATGGGCTGCACGGTGAGCATCATCGCATCGCTCACGGCGGCGCAGTCACCGTTGGTCACCGTGGTGAATGTGAGCTGCAGGTTGCCCGCGGCGATGTCGGCCGCGCTCAGCATGTAAGTGGCGTTGGGGTCGGTGCTGTTGCTGAAGGATCCGGAACCCGAGGTGCTCCATACGCCTCCCATGGCACCGCCGCTGTAGTTGGCGGCCAGCTGCACGATCGGTGCGTTGGCACACACCAGCTGGTCCTCGCCCGCATAGGCGAAGCTGGAGTTGCCGAAGGTGAGCGTCATCTGGTCCGTGGAGGTGGGGCAGGTGCCCGTCTCTGTGGCCGTCAGTGTCAGCACCACGGCGCCGTTGGCGATGTCGGCCTCGGAGAAGTGGTACTGGGCGTTCAGCACATCGGCGCTGGGCACGAAGGTGCCGGTACCCGTGGTGGCCCACATGCCGGAGGGCGCACCGTTCACGATGGTGCCCTGCATCTGCGCATAGCCGGAGAGCACGCACACCTGCTGGTCAGGACCGGCGTTGGCGGTGATGCCGTTGGTGAGCCAGATGGTCATCATGTCGCTCACCGGGTTGCAGTTGCCATTGTTCTGGGAGGTCAGCACCAGGTCGATGTGTCCGTTCGCCACATCCAGCGGCGAGGCGGTATAAACGGTGCTCAGGGCCCCCGGGTTGGCGATGCTGCCCGCCCCGGTGGTGCTCCACAGGCCCTGCGTGGTGATGCCGCTCACCAGCCCCTGCAGGGTGAATTCGTTCACCAGCTCGCAGTACACCTGGTCCGGACCGGCGTTGACATAGGGGGCCGGGGTAAGGGTCACGGTGAGGGCGTCGGTGGCATTGTTGCAGCTGTTCACCGCGGCGATCGTCAGTGTCACCCCACCGGCGATGGTATCCAGCACGCTGGGCACATAGGTGGGGTTCAGCACGTTGGCGCTGGGGTAGAAGGAGCCGGTGCCGGAGCTGGTCCAGCTCACCTGCTGGGCGTCACCCTCGATCACTCCGTTCAGTTCCACCGAGGCGTTGTTGGCGCAGAAGGTCATGTCCGGGCCGGCGTACACCGTGCCGAAGGGGCGGATGGCGATGTGGAGGGTGTCCGAAGCGGCCGGGCACACACCGGTGTTGGTGGCGGTGAGCACCAGGTCCACGCCCTGCATCAGGGAGTCGGCCACGCTCGCGTTGTAGATGTTGGCCAGCGCGTTCGTGGGGTTGGTGAAGGTGCCCGTGCCGAGGGTGGTCCACACACCGGTGTTGGAGGCCCCGCCGACCGTACCGTTGATCAGCACGGAGAGGTCGTTGGCACAGGTCACCATGTCGGCACCCGCGCTCACCGTGGAGGCCGGCACAATGGTCACCGACATCTGGTCGGTGGCATTGTCGCAGCTGTTCACGCTCCAAGTGAAGGTGAGCGTGCCCAGGGCGGCATCACCGGGGGCCAGGGTGTACACGGCATCCATTGCATCAGCGCTCGGGCTGAAGCTGCCGGCACCGGTGGTGCTCCATGTACCGCTGGTGGCGTTGCCCGTGATGCCGCCCTGCAGTTGCACGGTCTGTTCCGTGGCACAGATGGTGAGGTCCTCGCCGGCGTGGGCCAGCGCGTTGGGCAGGATGGTGATGGTCGCCGTGTCGCTCACCGCCACGCAATTGCCATTGTTGGTGGAGGTCAGCACCACCTGCACCACGCCGTTGAGCGAGTCGAGGCTGCTGGCCATGTACACCGGCGAGAGCACATTGTTGGCGGGCAGGAAGATCCCCGTGCCGCTGGTGGACCAGATGCCCGTGGTGGAACCACCCGCCACACTGCCATTGAGTTGCACCGCCAGATCGCTGGAGCAGGTGAGGATGTCGGCACCGGCGTCCACCACCGGGGCCGGGGTGAAGGTCACCAGCACCTGGTCGGTCACGGCCAGGCAGTTGCCGTTGCCCGTGGTGGTCAGCGTCAGGGTGATGCTTCCCGACTGCAGTTCGAAAGCCGAGGGCACGTACGTGGCGTTCAGCGTGTTGGCATCGGGGGTGAAGGTGCCGAGGCCGCCACTCCAGGAGGCGCCTTCGGCCACGGTGACGGAACCGTTGAGCTCCACCACCGGGTTGTTCATGCAGATCTGCATGTCGGCACCGGCGTCCACCACCGGGGCCGGGGTGAAGGTCACCAGCACCTGGTCGGTCACGGCCAGGCAGTTGCCGTTGCCCGTGCTGGTCAGCGTCAGTGCCACACTACCGGCCGCGATCTCGGCGGCCGTGGGCTGGTACACCGGGCTCAGCACGTTCGCGCTGGGGCTGAAGGTGCCGTTGCCGCCGCTCCAGGTGCCGCCGTTGGCGTTGATCACATCCCCGCTCAGCTGCACGGCGGGGTTGTTGGCGCAGATGGCCAGGTCGGCACCGGCGTCCACCACGGGGGCATCGGTGAAGTACACCACCACTTCATCGGTCACCGCGTTGCAGGTGGTGGTGCCCGTGCTGCTCAGGGTGAAGGTGATGGATCCCGCGGCGATCTCCTCCGGCGTGGGCTGGTACATCACGGCCTGGGCGGTGTTGGCGGGCAGGTAGGTGCCGGCTCCACCGGTCCAGAGCGCGCCGGGCGCGTTGCCCACGAAGCCGTTGAGCTGCACCGTGGGGTTGTTGGCGCACACCTGCTGATCGGGACCGGCGTTCACCACCGGCACCGGATCGAAGGAAATGGTCATCACATCGCTCACGGCATTGCAATTGCCGTTGCCCGTGGTGGTCAGGGTCAGCGATACGCTGCCGGCGGCGATCTCGCCCAGGGTGGGGATGTAGATGGCGTTCAGGGCCAGGTCGCTGGGGCTGAAGGTGCCCGCACCACCGCTCCATTGGCCACCGCCGGCCACGGTCACCGCGCCGTTCAGTTGCACCTCGGCATCATTGGCGCACACCAGCACATCGCTGCCGGCATCGGCCGTGGGGGCCGGGGTGAAGGTGAAGGCCACGGAATCAGTGGTGGCCACGCAGCCGCCGTTGCCGGTGCTGGTGAGGAAGAGCCACAGGGAGCCGTTGGCGATCTCCGAGGCGCTGGGCGTGTACACCGCGCCCAGACTGTTTGCGTTGGGCGAGAAGGTGCCTGCACCACCGCTCCACGTTCCCCCCGTGGCCCCCGTCACCGTGCCAGCGAGTTGGATGGCGGCGTTGTTGGCGCAGAGGGTTTGCGCGGCACCGGCATCCACCACCGGAGCCGGCGTGATGATGATGGTGGCCTGATCGGCCTCGGCCAGGCAGGTGCCGTTGCCCGTGCTGGTGAGGGTGATGGTGGCGCTGCCCGCGGCGATCTCGGCGGCCGTGGGGATGTAGGTGGCACCCAAGTTGGCAGGGCTCGGGGTGAAGGTGCCCGCACCGCTCCAGATGCCGCCGTTGGCGAACTCCACATCACCGCTCAGCGCCACGCTGGCATTGTTGGCACAGGTGGTGTACGGGCCGCCCGCTTCCACCACGGGGGCCGGCACGATGGTGATGGTCACCGCGTCGTTCTCCGGGTTGCAATCCCCATTGCCGAACGTGGTCAGCGTCAGGGTCACGGTGCCCGCCGCGATCTCCGCCGCAGTTGGCGTGTAGATGGCGTCGAGCGCGGTGTTGCTGGGGCTGAAGGTGCCCAGGCCACCGCTCCAGATGCCGCCCGCGGCGATGGTCACCGCACCGTTGAGCTGCACGGCCGGGTTGTTGGCGCACACGGTCACATCGGCGCCGGCGTTCACCGTGGGGGCCGGGCTGAAGGTGTAGGTCACCTGATCGCTCACGGCCACACAGCCATTGTTCCCGGTGGTGGTGAGCGTGAGGGTCACACTGCCCGCGGCGATCTCACCGGCCGAAGGGGTGTAGATGGGGTTGAGCACGTTGGCGCTGGGCGAGAAGGTGCCTTGGGCGCCGCTCCATTGACCACCATTGGCCACCGTGACACTGCCGTTCAGCTGGATGGCGGCGTTGTTCGCACAGTACATGGCGCCCACGCCGGCATCGGCGGTGGGGCTGTCGGTGAAGGTGATCAGCACCTGGTCGGTCACGGGCACGCAGTTGCCATTGCCAATGGTGGTGAGGGTGAGCATCACCGATCCGTTGGCCACCTCGGCGGCGGTGGGCATGTAGATGGCGTTCAGCGTGGCGATGGAGGGCGAGAATGTGCCCGCGCCACCGCTCCACTGGCCGCCGCCCGCGCCGGTCACGGACGCGCCGAGCTGCACCTGCGGGTTGTTGCTGCACACGAAGAGGTCGTCACCGGCATCGGCCACAGGCGAAGCGATGATGGTGATCACCATCTGGTCGCTCACCGGGTTGCACAGACCGTTGCCCGTGCTGGTGAGGGTAAGGGTGGCCGTGCCCAGGGCCACTTCGGCCGGGCTGGGCAGGTAGGTGGCGTTGAGCGTGGTGTTGTCCGGGATGAACACACCACCGCCGCCGCTCCACACACCGCCGGTGGCCACGGTCACCATGCCGCCGAGCAGCACAGTGGGATCATTGGCGCACACGGTCACATCGGCACCCGCGTTCACCGTGGGGCTCTGCGCGTACACGACCATCACCTGGTCGGTCACCGGCAGGCAGGTGCCGTTGCCCGTGCTGGTCAGGGTCAGGGTCACGCTGCCGTTGGCCAGTTCAGCGGCCGTGGGCGTGTACGTGGCGCCCAGTGCGGTGACGCTGGGAGAGAACACCCCGGCACCCCCGCTCCAGATGCCACCGCCGGCATTGCTCACCGAGCCGCTCAGGGCCACGGTGGCGTTGTTGGAGCAGGCGGTGAGGTCGGTGCCGGCGTTCACCACCGGAGCCGGAACGATGGAGATCACCACCTGGTCGGCCACCGCATTGCAGAGGCCGTTGTTGGTGCTGGTGAGGGTGAGCACCACCTGACCGCTGGCCACCTCACCCGCGGTGGGCGTGTAGGTGGCGCCCAGGTTGGTGTTGCTGGGATCGAACGAACCCGCACCACCGCTCCAGATGCCGCCACCGGCATTGTTCACCACACCGGCCAGCTGGGCCACAGGCTGGTTGGCGCAGATGGTGATGTCCGTACCGGCGTTCACCACCGGTGCCGGGGTGATGGTGATCACCATTTGATCGCTCACCGGGTTGCTGTTGCCGTTGCCCACGGTGGTGAGCGTCAGCGTCACGCTGCCGGCGGCGATCTCGGCCGCGCTGGGCATGTAGGTGGCGTTGAGCGTGCTGTTGTTCGGGCTGAAGGTGCCGTTGCCACCGCTCCAGATGCCGCCCGCCGCGATGGTCACCGCACCGTTCAGCTGCACCAAGGGGTTGTTGGCGCACACGGTCTGGTCCGGGCCGGCGTTGGCCGTGGGGGCGTCCGTGAAGGTGATCGTCATCTGATCGCTCACCGCCACGCACGAACCGTTGCCCGTGGTGGTGAGGGTCAGCGTCACGCTGCCGGCGGCGATCTCGGCTGCCGTGGGCATGTACACCGCGTTCATCGTGGTGTTGTTCGGATCGTACGAACCCGCACCACCGCTCCACACCGCACCGGTGGCCACGGAGAAGCTGCCCGCGAGCGTGGTGGCCGGGTTGTTCTCGCTCACAGACTGGTCGGGACCGGCGTCCACCACCGGCGCCGGGGTGAAGTTCAGTTGCACCTGATCGCTCACGGCGTTGCAGAGGCCGTTGCCCGTGGTGGTCACCGTGAGCAGGGCGAAGCCGTTCGCGATCTCGATCACCGAGGGCGTGTAGGTGATGTTCTGGGCCGTGCTGCCGGGGCTGTACAGGCCGCTTCCACCGCTCCACTGCACCCCCGTGGCACCGGTCACCGTGGCGTTCAGCACCGCGTCGGCGTTGTTGGCACAGAGGGTCTGGTCCGCACCGGCGTTCACCGTGGGCGCCGGGATGATGGTAAAGGTCACCTGGTCGGTCTCGGCCAGGCAGTCACCGTTGCCGGCGGTGGTGAGGGTGAGCGTCACGCTGCCCGCGGCGATCTCGGCCGCGCTCGGGGTGTACAACGCGTTGAGCGTGATGGCGTTGGGGCTGAAGGTGCCCGTACCGCCGCTCCACACGCCACCCGTGGCACCGTTCACCGTGCCGGCCAGCTGGATCTGGTTGTTGTTGGCGCACACCGTGCCGGCCGTGCCCGCCTCCACGATCGGGGCCGGGGTATAGTAGATCACCTTGGTGTCCACTGCCGGGGCACAGTTGCCGTTGCCCGTGGTGGTCAGCGTCAGCACCACCATGCCGGCGGCGATATCGGCCGCACCCGGCGTGTAGGTGGCGTTGAGCGTGCTGTTGTTCGGGCTGAAGGTGCCGGTGCCGCCGCTCCACACGCCACCGGTGGCCAGCATCACGCTGCCACCCAGGGCCACGCCCGCGTTGTTCGCGCACACGGTCACATCAGGACCAGCGTTCGCCGTGGGCGCATCGGTGAAGAACACGGTCATCTGGTCGTTCACCGCCAGACAGCTGCCGTTGCCCGTGGTGGTCAGCGTCAGGGTCACACTGCCGCTGGCGATCTCGGCCGCCGTAGGCGTGTACACCGCGTTCATGTTCGTGGTGCTGGGGTCGAAGCTGCCGGCACCGCCGCTCCACACACCGCCGGTGGCAATGGTGAACGAACCGTTGAGCGACACCGTCGGCGTGTTGGCGCACAGCGTCTGGTCGGAACCCGCGCTCACCGTGGGCGCCGGGGTGAAGGTGAAGGTCACCGGGTCGGCCACCGGGTTGCAGTTGCCGTTGCCCGCGCTGGTGAGTGTGAGGGTGATGCTGCCGCTGGCGATCTCGGCCGCCGTGGGGTGGTAGGTGGCGTTGAGGGTCGTGTTGTTCGGCGACCACGTGCCGTTGCCACCGCTCCACACCCCACCGGTGGCACCGACCACGCTGCCATTCAGTGCGATCGCCGCATTGTTGCTGCACACGGGACCACCCACGCCGGCGTCCACGATCGGCGCTGACGTGAAGGAGAAGGTCACATCATCGCTCACCGCCACACAATTGCCCTGGCCGGTGGTGGTGAGCGTGAGGGTGATGGTGCCCGCCGCGAGCTCGGCGGCCGTGGGCGTGTAGGTGGCGATGAGCGCGGTGTTGTTCGGCAGGAAAGAGCCGGCACCGCCGCTCCACACGCCACCCGTGGCACCGGTGACGCTGCCGTTCAGCGCGATGGTGGCATTGTTCACGCACACGGAACCATCCAGACCGGCATTGGCCGTGGGGGCAGCCGTGAAGGTGATCGTCATCTGATCGGCCACCGCCACACAGCTGCCGTTGCCGGTGGTCGTCAGCGTGAGCGTGAGGCTGCCGTTGGTGATCTCCGCGGGCGTGGGCGTGTAGATGGCGCCCATGTTGGTGGGGCCGGGGTCGAAGCTGCCCGCACCACCGCTCCATACCGCGCCCGTGGCCACGGTGAAGGAGCCGTTCAGCGCCACAGCGGGGTTGTTGGCGCACACGGTCACATCCACACCCGCGTTCACCGTGGGGGCGGGCGTGAACGTGTAAGTCACCGCATCGCTCACCGCATTGCAGTTGCCATGGCCCACGCTGGTGAGCGTGAGGGTCACGTTGCCGCTGGCGATCTCGGCCGCCGTGGGGTGGTAGGTGGCGTTGAGGGTCGTGTTGTTCGGCGACCACGTGCCGTTGCCACCGCTCCACACACCACCCGTGGCACCGATCACGCTGCCACTCAGTTCGATCGCCGCGTTGTTGCTGCACACCGCACCGTTGGTGCCCGCCTCCACGATCGGCGCGGACGTGAAGGTGAAGGTCACTTGATCGCTCACGGCGCTGCAGTTGCCATTGCCGGTGGTCGTCAGGGTCAGCGTCAGCGTACCGGCGGCCAGTTCAGCGGAAGTGGGTTGATAGGTGGCGTTCGGGTCGGCGTTGTTGGGCAGGAAGGAACCGGCACCGCCGCTCCAGGCCGCGCCCGTGGCACCGGTCACACTGCCGTTCAGGGCGATGGTGGCGTTGTTGGCGCAAAGCACCTGGTCCATGCCGGCGTTCACCACCGGGGCCGCCGTGAAGGAGATCATCACCTGGTCCGTGGCGGCCAGGCAGTTGCCGTTGCCCGTGGTGGTCAGCGTCAGCGTCACACTGCCACTGGCGATCTCACCGGGCGTGGGCATGTACACGGCGCCCATGTTGGTGGGGCCGGGGTCGAAACTGCCGGCACCACCGCTCCACACCGCACCGGTGGCCACGGAGAAGGACCCGTTCAGCTGGGCCGCCGAGTTGTTGGCGCACACCACGATGTCCGATCCCGCATTGGCCGTGGGAGCGGGCGTGAAGGTGTAGGTCACCTGGTCGCTCACCGCGTTGCAGTTGCCATGACCAGCGCTGGTGAGCGTGAGGGTCACGCTGCCGCTGGCGATCTCATCGGCGGTGGGCGTGTAGGTGGCGTTTGGGGTCGTGTTGTTCGGCGACCAGGTGCCGTTGCCCCCGCTCCAAAGACCGCCCGTGGCACCGATCACGCTGCCGTTCAGCGGGATCGCCGCGTTGTTGCTGCACACCGCACCGTTGGCGCCCGCGTCCACGATCGGTGCGGACGTGAAGGTGAAGGTCACCTGGTCCGTGGCGGCCAGACAGTTGCCATTGCCCGTCGTGGACAGCGTCAAGGTCAGCGTGCCGGCGGCGAGTTCGGCCGCGGTGGGCTGATAGGTGGCGTTGAGCGTGCTGTTGTTCGGCGTGAACACACCGGTGCCGCCGCTCCATACGCCGCCCGTGGCCACGCTCACGCCACCGTTCAGCGCGATCTCCGCGTTGTTGGCGCAGAGCGTCTGGTCGGCACCGGCGTTGGCCGTGGGGGCCGGGGTGAAGTTCAGCTGTACTTGATCGCTCACCGCCAGACAGTTGCCGTTGCCCGTGGTCGTCAACGTCAGCACCACACTGCCGCTGGCGATCTCGGCCGCCGTGGGGGTGTATACCGCGTTGATGTTGGTGGTGCTGGGGTCGAAGCTGCCCGCACCGCCGCTCCACACGATGCCCGTGGCCACGGTGAACGAGCCGTTCAGGGTGACGGCCGCGTTGTTGGCACAGAGGGTCTGGTCCGCACCGGCGTTCACCGTGGGCGACGGGGTGAACTCGATGCGCACGCTGTCGGTCACCACACTGCACACCCCGTTGCCCGTGGTGGAGAGGTAGAGCCACAGCTCACCCGCGTTCACCTCGGCGGCGGTGGGCGTGTAGGTGGCGTTCAGGGCGGAGTTGCTGGGGAGGAAGCTGCCGGCGCCGCCACTCCACACGCCACCCACCGCGTTGAGCACGCTTCCCGCGAGCTGCACCTGGGGGTTGTTGGCGCACACCTGCAGCTCAGGACCCGCTTCGGGCATCGGCAGCGGTTGGATGGTGATCTCCTTCTCGGCGTAGACCGGCGTACAGTTGCCGGTGGAGGTGAGGCGGAGGGTCACCGTGCCCAGGGCGATATCGCCGATGCTGGGAACGTACGTGGCATTGAGCGCCGTGGCCGAAGGCTGGAAGGTGCCGCTGCCGTTCGAGGTCCAGATGCCGGTGGTGGTACCGCCGGACACCTGGCCGTTGAGCTCCACCACATCGCCCGCACAGATCACCTCGGCCGGACCGGGCTCCACCACGATCTCACCGGCGAACTCGGAGAAGAAGCCGTAACGGCAGCCCGAAGACGCGCCCCCATTGATCACGGCCATGGAGAAAACATCGTTGGTGTTGGTCACCACGAAGCCCTGGCCCTCCGGCACCTGCGTGAGGTTGTACTCGATGCGGGCGGCCATCCACTCGTTGTTGGTGCCGGGCACCGGTGCAAAGGCCGATGCCGGGATGTTGGCCGTGGCCGGGCTCACCACGAAACTGCCCTGCGCGCCGTTGCGCACGAGCAGGTGCAGGAAGAACGCCTCGTCGGTGGAGCGGGTGAAGCTCAGCGTGGAGCTGCCCGCGCAGTTCAGCGGAGGCATGATGGCCATGCCCTGCTCACAGCCGAAGCCGGTCACGTGCATGGAGTACACGGGCTTTGTGGCACGGATGTGCACCGCACTGCCGGCAGCCATGCCGTCCATGTCGTGGCGGTAATACTGGCCGGCGAAGAGCGTGGCCACCGGCGTGGCGGAACCACCCACGAACACCTGGGTATTGTTCTGCACGGCCATGATGAACATGGACTCGTCGCCGTTGTTGTTCAGTCCACCCTTGATGGCGATGTAGTCCGTGCCCAGGATGTTCACCGGCACGATCTGGTCGGCCATCAGGTCGTAGCAGCTGCCCGAGGGGTTGTGGTTGGAGTCGTCCTTGATGGACACCGCCACCGGCTTGTTGGCCAGCACCACGGCACCCGAGGGGTGCGTGGCCGGCTGCCAGTAGTTGGCCATGTTCGTGTTGGCGCACGAATAGGTCTGGCCACGGTCCAGGCTGATGGTGAACGGGGTGAGCGCAGCGTGGCCGTCCACCGCCACCGGCGAATAGATCATCACCGTGGTGCCATCCTCGGTGGCCACGATGTCGAACGAGGAGAAGGCCAGGTCGTCGGGAAAATTGCCGAACTGGTGGTTCTCGAACGGGGCGTGCTTGTGCAGGGGGATGTAGAACTCGTGGCCCAGACCATTGGCACCCTTCAGCGCGATGATGTCCGGGTTGTTCGTGTTACTGATCTCGTAGTAGCAGGTGATGTTGGCCGTGGCCTGGATCAGCAGACCCGTGTTGCGCACGGAGTTGGTGGGGCGGGTCTCCAGCTGGGCCTTCAGACTGGTGAGATCGTGCCGCACCGAGGTGAACGGGGCCAGGGTCAGCACGATCGGGCTCCCGCCGTTGAAGGCGGGGTTGGCCGGCTGTGACACGGTGACCACCGCCGGTTCGGCGCCCGTGGTCACGTTCAGGTAGATCGGTTCGTCCCCTGGCGTGTTGTGGTGCACGGTCACGTCCGGCGGTGCCAACCAGAACTCCGTGCCTGTCTGCGCCGAGACCGTCGTCAGGAACACCAAGGCCAGAGCCCAGGAGAAAGCCAATCGTTTGATCATTCTGGAGAGTTGGCCAGATGGCCGGGGGCGTTCTACGTGGGTAACTCCGCCACGGTTCCCGGCACGGAAAAAGGAGTGGCCCCACACCGGCGCGTACTTTGGTGCACCCCTTGCCGCCCCGCCCCGCTCATGCGCCGCCACCTGGGTCTTCTCCTGCTCGCCGGCTTGTTCGCCCTGGCCGCCGCGTTCGTGCGCGAGCCCGACGCCGACCGCGCACTGGAGAGCCTGCGCGGCCGCATGCAGCAGGAGCTGGACCTCCACACCCAGGCGCTCACCACGCGCACCGGCGAGCTGGCCCGGTACCTGGCCGAGCATGGCAGTACCGCCTGGATGCACGATCATGCCGCCCTGGGCGATGATCCGGACGCGCTGGGGGCCGTGTTCCTGGGGTTCGAGGACGACAGCCTGGTGTGCTGGAGCGGGCAGCCCATGATGCGCCCCGCCCGCCTGCTGGAGGAGACCAACCACCATGTGCACACCTCCGGCGGCACGTGGGTGCACGTATGGGCCGTACATGGGAACGCGCGCGTGCATGGGCTGCTGCCCGTGTACCAAACCCCGCCGATCGAGAACCGCTACCTGCAACAGCGGTTCGGGCCGATGTTCGACGTGCCGGCCGGCGCGCTGGCCCACCCCCCCGAGGGAGGTGACGGCCCCGTGCTCACCGATGCCACCGGCGCCCCCATGCTCCAGCTCGCCTGGCGCGACGGCGCCCTGGAACTGGGCACGTGGGTGCGCGTGCGCCTGGCCCTCCACGTGCTGGCGCTCGCTCTGCTCATGCTGGCCGGCTGGCACCTGCTGCACCACCGCCTGAGCCGGCACCCATGGCTGGCCTGGCTGCTGTTCGTAGCGGGGCTGGCCCTGCTCCGCGCCACCTTGTGGATGGTGCTGCCGGGACAGGTGTACCAGCGCATGCCCCTGTTCGACCCGGCGGTGTATGCCAGCTCCTGGGGCTTTGCCTCACTGGGCGACCTGCTCATCAACGTGCTCTTCGTGGCCGCGGCCGTGCGCAGCCTCCAACTCACCATCGGGCGCGCCCCCCTGCCCACTTCCCTGCCCAAGGCCCTGCGCCTCCTCGCCTGGGCGGCGCTTTTTGCTTTTGCCGCGTGGACCACCCGTGTGGCCGCCGGCTTGGTGGACCACAGCATCATCGAGCTCGACCTGCGGCACATCCAGGAGATGGGTGTGTTCAGTGTGCTCGCCCTGCTGGCCATGGGCTTGCTGATGCTCACCTGGACCACCCTGGCCCGCACCCTGGCCGCCCGGCTCCTGCCCCGGCCCACCAGCGGCCGCGACTGGCTCTGGGTGCTGCCCGCCTTCGTCGCCGTGGTGGCCGTGCAAATGGCTTTCGGCGTGCGCGACACTGTGCAACTGGGCTGGCCCATCGCGGTGCTGGCCGTGAGCACCTTCACGCGCCGGGCCATGGGCCAGTTCGGCCATTCCGTGGCCCTCATCGTGGTGCTGGCGGCCATCACCACGCACATCCTGGATTCGCGCAACGAATTGCGGGAACGCCGCGAACGCCGGTCCCTGGCCGAGCGCACCTTCACCCGGGAGGACCCCGCCCTGGAGCAGGAGTTCCGTGCCGTGGCGCCCCGCCTGGGCCGGGACCGGCGCCTGTACCGCATGATCACCGGCCGCACCGCCTGCGATCCTGCGGACCTGGACCGCACCGTGCGCCAGCACCTCTCCAGCGCCTATTGGGAGCGATACGACGTGCGCCTGTTCACCTTCGATACCAAGGGCCGGCCGGTGTGCGCCACCGACGGCGAGGCCCCGCGGAGCTTCACCAGCAGCCGCAGCGCCTTCTCCATGCCCACGGCCGTGGCCGACATGCCCGACCTGTTCATTGAGGAGGAGGCCGGGCGCGACCCCTTCTACCACACCCGCGTGGCCATCATGCCCACCGACACGCTGGAACCCGCCCAGCTGATCATCGAGCTCTACCCCCGCTCGGCCGTGCAGGGCATCGGATTCCCCGCCCTGCTGCTGGCCGGTGATGATGGTCTGGCGCGACGGGTGGGCCGGTACGACTTCGCCCGTTACGCCAATGGCCGGCTGGTGGAACGCTCCGGCGACCCACACACCCCCTTCACCTGGACCCGGCCACTGGGCCCCGGCGGCGAAAGCTGGTACAAGGACGACGGTGCCGATGTACTGGCCCTGGGCGATCCGCTCGGCAATGTGATCGTGCTCGCCCGGCCAGCCCCCGGGCTGATGACCCGCGCCACCAGCTTCAGCTACATGTTCGCCCTGTACAGCATCCTCTTCGTGATGTTCACCCTGGGCGCGTCCCTGGTGCGCACCGGGCATCTGCCGGCGGCGGGGCTGGGTGCCAAGGTCCGGGTGGCCCTGGCGCTGTTCGCCTTGGCCGGAAGCCTGTTCTTCGGTGTGGGCGCCCGGCAGCTGCTCTCCCGCCAATACGAGGAGCAGTTCGACAAGGCCATGATGGAAAAGGCCCGGTCCGTGCACCAGGACATGCAGCAGCGGCTGGATGGTGAACCCGTTCTGGGCCAGGCACATGCACGCTATCTCGAGCACCTCCTCGGCCGCCTCAGCAACGTGCACTTCACGGACATCACCCTTTATACCCTGGACGGCCGCATGCTGGCCACCTCGCGCCCCCAGATCTTCGTGGCCGGGCTGCTGGGCCGGCGCATGAACCCCGTGGCCTACGAACGCCTGGCCCTGGCCGGATTGGGCAGCTTCGTGCACCAGGAGGCCGTGGGCAGCGCCACCTACCGCGCCGCCTACCTGCCCCTGCGCGACCGCGACGGCACCGTGTTGGCCTACCTCGCGCTACCCGGCTTTGCCGATCAGGACCAACAGGAGCGCGACCGGGCCGGCGTGTGGGTGGCCGTCGCCAACTTCTTCGTGCTGCTCTTCGCCCTGAGCGTGCTGGTCGCCCTGATCATCAGCAACTGGACCACCCGCCCACTGGACCTGCTGAAGAACGCCTTGGCCCGCGTGGACCTGCGCACCACCAACGAACCCATCCGCTACCGCGGGGGCGACGAGGTGGGCCAGCTGGTGGAGGTGTACAACCGCAAGGTGGACGAGCTGCGCGAAAGCGCCGAACGCCTGGCCAGCAGTGAACGGGAGAGCGCCTGGAAGGAGATGGCCCGCCAGGTGGCTCACGAGATCAAGAACCCGCTCACGCCCATGAAGCTGAGCATCCAGCACTTCCAGCGGACCTGGGATCCCGCCGCACCCGATGCCCGTGAGCGCCTGGACCGTTTCAGCAACAACTTGGTGGAGCAGATCGATGTGCTGAGCCGCATCGCCAGTGAGTTCAGCCACTTTGCCCAGATGCCCCCCGCCCACCCCACCCCGCTGGACCTGGCCGAGGTGGCCGATGCCGCCGTGCACCTCTTCGCCAGCACCCCCGGCAGCACGGTGCATCTGGCGCACACGCCCGGTCTGATCGTGCATGCCGACCGCGAACACCTGCTGCGCACCTTCAACAACCTGATCAAGAACGCCTTGCAAGCCATTCCCGAGGAACGCGAGGGGCGCGTGCACGTGCTGCTGCGCCGGGAGGGCAATGAGGCCGTCGCCGAGGTGCGCGACAATGGCCAGGGCGTGCCCGCCGATACCGCCGACCAGATCTTCGTGCCCAAGTTCACCACCAAAAGCAGCGGCATGGGGCTGGGCCTGCCCATGGTGAAGCGCATGGTGGAGAACGCCGGCGGCCGCGTATGGTTCACCACCCGGCCGGGCGAGGGCAGCAGTTTCTATCTGGCCCTCCCCCTGTGGGAGCGGGCCTGAGGCCGCCCCGACCGGGTACATTTGCCCCATGAGCCAGAGCAACCTCCTCATCACCGACACGAACGGTATCCGCACCATCACCATCGACCGGCCCGAACAGCTGAACGCGCTGGACCGTGCCACCATCGCCGAGCTGGACCAGGCCCTCACCGCAGCCGAGGCCGACCGGACGGTGCGCGTGGTCATCATCACCGGCAGTGGCGAGAAAGCCTTCGTGGCCGGTGCCGACATCAAGGAGTTCGCCCACTTCAGCGTGGAGGAGGGCCGGGCCCTGGCGGCCGACGGCCAGCGGAAGCTCTTCGACCATGTGGAGCATCTGAACAAGCCCGTGATCGCCGCGGTGAACGGGTACGCCCTGGGCGGCGGTCTGGAACTGGCCATGGCCTGCCACGTGCGCATCGCCAGCGAGACGGCCAAGATGGGCCTGCCCGAGGTGAGCTTGGGCGTGATCCCCGGCTACGGGGGCACCCAGCGCCTGCCCCGCCTGGTGGGTCGCGGCAAGGCCCTGGAAATGATCCTCAGTGCGCAGATGATCGACGCCGCCGACGCGCTGCAATGGGGCTTGGTGAACCGCGTGGTACCGGCCGATCAACTGCTGAGCACAGCCCATGAACTGGCCACGCGCATCATGCGCAACAGCCCCACCGCCCTGGCCGCCGCCATCCGCGCCGTGAACGCCGGCTTCGAACCTGGCGCCGACGGTCTGCAGCGCGAGATCGCGGAGTTCGGCAACTGCTTCGGCACCGCCGACTTCAAGGAGGGCACCACGGCCTTCATGGAGAAGCGCAAGGCGGTGTTCACCGGCGAGTGATCTTCGGCGGGCACATCCGCCCGCCCGTCCGACCCCATGAGCGCCCTCCGCCAACTCGTCGGCCAGACGGCCATCTACGGGCTGAGCAGCATCGTGGCGCGGTTCATCAACTTCCTGCTGGTGCCACTCTACACCAGCCGGAGCGTGTTCCCACCCCAGGAGTACGGCGTGGTCACCGCCTTCTATGCCTGGGCCGCCTTCCTCACGGTGATCCTCACCTTCGGCATGGAGACCACCTACTTCCGCTTCACCAACAAGGCGGACGATGGGGTGGCCCCGCGCCGCGCCTATGCCACGGCCTTCTTCACCGTGGCCGGCATCGTCCTGCCCTTCGTGGCCCTGTGCACGGCATTCCCCGATGCCATCGCCCGGGCCATGCGCTATCCGGACCAAGGCCGCCTGGTGTGGATGCTGGCCTGCGCCCTGGGGCTGGACGCGTTGTCCGCCATCGCCATGGCCCGTCTGCGGCAGGAGGGCCGCGCGTGGCGCTTCGCCGGGCTGAACCTGCTGCACATCGGCATCACCGTGGGGCTGAGCCTGTACTTCTTCGCCTACCGCAAACCGCACGACCCCTCCATCGGCGTGGCGCACGTGTTCATCATCAACCTCATCGCCAGCGCCGCCCGCTTCGTGCTCCTCGCCCCGCTGTGGCCCCGTCCCGCCGGCCTTGACCCCGAGCTGCTGCGCCCCATGGTGGCCTTCGCCTGGCCCCTGGCCATCGCCGGGCTGGCCGGCATGGTGAACGAGACCGCCGACCGCGCCATGCTGAAATACCTGCTGCCCGCCGATGTGGCCGACCACGAGATCGGCGTGTACGGCGCGTGCTACAAGCTGGCCGTGCTCATCACCCTCTTCATCCAGGCCTTCCGCTTCGCCGCCGAACCGTTCTTCTTCGGGCAGGCCCGCCAAGCCGACAGCCGGGCCACCTTCGCCCGGGTGATGAACCTCTTCGTGGCCGTGTGCATGGCCGCCTTCCTGGGGGTGATGCTCTTCATCGACCTGTTCAAGTGGTTCATCCCCAACCCGGCCTACCACGCCGGCCTGCGCGTGGTGCCCATCCTCATGCTGGCCAACGTGTTCCTGGGCATCTACTACAACCAGAGCGTGTGGTACAAGCTCACGGACCGCACCCGGGTGGGCAGCACCATCAGCCTCATCGGTGCAGGCATCACGCTCGTCCTGCTCTTCGCCCTGATCCCCGCCTGGGGCTACGTGGGCGCCGCCTGGGCCACCCTGTGCTGCTATGCGGCCATGGCCATCATCAGCTACGTGTGGGGCCAGCGCCACTACCCCATCCCCTACGACGTGACCCGGGTGCTGCTCTATATGGCCGCGGGCGTGGCGCTCTGGTGGGGCGCCGAACAGCTGGCGCTGGAAGGTGCGTTGAAGTACGCCCTGCATGGGCTGCTTCTGCTGGGCTACCTGGCCGTGGTGTGGCGGAAGGAACGCGCGGCCATCCGCGCCTGAGCCCGGGGACCGATGGTCCCATAGCCCGCTCTCCCGCACCTTTGCGGCATGGCCGCCAAACGCCGCATCGTCCGCTGGCTGGTGATCGGAGGGATCACGCTCATCATCATTTTGGTGGGCGTCGCCTTCCTGTTCCCCTACCTGCTGAAGCGTTACATCGAGCGCAACAGCGTGGAATGGATCGACCGGCAGGTGCGCATCGGCTCCATAGTGCTCAACCCGTTCACCGGGACCTATGCCGTGCACGACCTCGTATGCCATGAACCCCGCGACAGCACGTTGTTCGTGAGCTTCGGCAAGCTGGGGGTGAAGGGCGATGTGGTGCGTGGCCTGCGCACCGGCCATTGGCGCTTCCGGGACGCGGAATTGCGCGATCCGTACTTCCACATCGTGCAGCAGGGCGACCGCTTCAACTTCAGCGACCTCATGGAGCTGGGCGACCACACCCCGGACACGGCACCGGACACCAGTGCGGCGGACGTGCCATTCGAGGTGGAGGGCATCGCACTCACCGGCGGACGCATCGACTACATCAGCGACCTGCTGCGGGCGCCCGTACAGGTGGTGGGGCTGGAGGCGCATTGCACCCGGATCACATCGGCCGAGGCGCGCATGGACTTCGACCTGGGCCTGGACCTGGTGAGCGGTGGCAGGCTGGACGCCGGCTTCATGATCGACCCGAGCGTGTCGGCCTATGGCGTGAATGCCGAGCTCAAAGGCTTCCAACTGCCGCAACTGCTGCCCTACCTGCAGGACTTCTTCGACTGCGCGAGCCTGACCGGGACCGTGGACCTGCGGCTGAACGTGTTGGACAACTATGCCGACACCACCAGTTTGCAGCTGAGCGCTGGTCTGGACCTGAACCAACTGGCGCTGACCGACCCCGCCGGACAGCCCCTGTTCGCGCTGGAACATGCCCGTGCCACGCTCGATACCATGGTGGCCAGCACCGGCCAGATCGAAGTGGGGCGCGTGCTGGTGGACGGCGCCGATGTGCACTTCATCCTCCTGGCCGATGGCACCGACAACTGGTCGCGCCACCTGAAGCTCGACAGCACCGCCATGGGCGAAGAAGGCGCCCAGCTACAGGCCTCGGAAAGCAACGTGTTCGTGATGCTCGCCGAGTACGTGAGCTACCTGGGGCAGCAGATGATCGCCAGCGAGTACACGGCTGACAGCCTCGCCTTGGTGCGCAGCGCCGTGTACTTCGAGGACCACACGCCCGCGCGGCCCTTCCGCTATGCCATCACCGACATCCACGTGGCCTCGCAGCGCGTGACCAGCGAGCAGCAGGAGGGCATCATCACCGCCAGGGCCACCTTGAACGGTACGGGCCGGATGAGCGCCGACGCCGTGTTCGATCCCGGCGACCTGCGCAATGTGGTGGTGGACCTGGACATCGATGGGCTGGAGCTCGCCCACCTGGACCCCTACGTGCGCTGGTACGCCGCGCACCCGATGGAGGACGGTGTGCTGCGCTTCCACACCACCACCTCCATCTTCGAGGGTCAGCTCGATTCGCAGAACCACCTGCGCGTGGACAAGCTGAAGGTAGGCCGCAAGGTGGATGAGCACGACCCCGAGATCCCCGTGCTGCCCCTGCGCCTGGCGGTGGGCCTGCTGAAGGATGTGAACGGGGTGGTGCAGCTCGATATTCCGGTGCAGGGCGACCTGAACGACCCCCAGTTCAAGGTATGGCCCATCGTGTGGCAGGTCTTCAAGAACTTGATCGTGAAGGCGGCCACCGCGCCCGCACGCCTGCTGGCCAGCGCCTTCGCCGGCGCCGACGAGACCGACCTGGAACGCGTGCGCTTCGATCATCTGCAGTTCGCGCCCGGCAAAGGGCAGGCGAAGACCCTGCGCCAATTGGCCGGCGTGCTCAAGGCCAAGCCCGAACTGGTGGTGGACCTGGTGCCGATCGTGGACGACCGCAGCGAGATGCAGGAGGTGGCCGTGTTCAGGGCGAAACAGGTATTCCTCTTCGGCGACAAGCACACCCTCACCGCCGCGGACAGCGTACAGATCGCCGCACTGGGCACGCGCGATAGCCTCTTCACGGTATTCCTGGAGGAGCGCACATCTACCATGGCCGGTCGTTCGCTGCATGAGCGCGCGGTATCCTTGGTGGGTGCCGAGGCATGCACCACGATCGCACACGACCTCGAGGCGGCGCGCCGAGAGCACGTCATGCAATTCCTGCTGGGCGAAGGTGTTGCCGCGGAGCGGGTGCGCTTCCGCCCCGGCACCGCCGAGGAACTGGCCGGCCAAAAGGGCGTGCCCGGGTACCGGTTCATATACGATGTTCCGGACCAGCCTTGACGGACCAGTCCCGAGCCGAGCGCGCGCCGACCACCACCCTGCCCCACGGCCCGCCCGCCTGCCCGATGACCGTACGGACTTCCTTTCCGCCCTTCAACAAAAAAGCCCCAGCGATCGCTGAGGCTTCTTGCTCCCCGGGCTGGACTTGAACCAGCGACCCCCTGATTAACAGTCAGGTGCTCTAACCGGCTGAGCTACCGAGGAAGGTCCCGATATCGGGAGCGCAAAAGTAGACAATGCAACGAACTCCACAACCCCGGGGATCCCGCATCTTTGTCCCTATGTCACAGCCCATGCAGCTGATCACCGTCGGAACGGTCGCCTTCGACCGCATTGAAACTCCATTCGGCGTGGCCGAGAAGACCGTGGGCGGTGCCGCCACCTACATCTCCCTGGCCGCGTCCGCCTTCGTGGACCAACTCGGCTTGGTGAGCGTGGTGGGCGACGATTTCCCGGACACCATGCTCCAGCAGCTGCGCGAGCGGCATGTGGACCTGCAGGGCCTCGAGGTGCTTGCCGGCAAGGAGAGCTTTTTCTGGGCGGGTCGGTACCACTACGACATGAACACGCGCGACACCTTGGAAACGCGCCTGAACGTGCTGCTGGACCTGGACCCCGAGCTGCCCGCCAGTTACCGCCAGGCACCCTATGTGATGCTCGGCAACCTCGACCCCACCGTGCAGGCCAAGGTGCTGGACCAGATGGCCATTCCGCCCGCCCTGGTGGTGATGGACACCATGAACTTCTGGATGGAGCACGCACCCGAGAAACTCCGGGAGGTGATCGCCCGGGTGGACATCCTCACCATCAACGACGCGGAAGCCCGCCAGCTCAGCGGCGAGCATAGCCTGGTGAAGGCCGCCGCCAAGATCCTGGCAATGGGCCCCACCTACCTGGTGGTCAAGAAAGGGGAGCACGGCGCACTGCTCTTCAGCTCCGACCGTGTGTTCTTCAGCCCCGCCTTGCCCTTGGAAGAGGTGGTGGACCCCACCGGCGCAGGCGACACCTTCGCCGGCGGATTCATCGGCTACCTGGCCCGCACGCAGGACCACAGCTTCGAGAACCTCAAGCGCGCCATCATCGTGGGCAGCGCCATGGCCAGCTTCTGCTGCGAACGCTTCGGTGTGGAACGCATGCTCGAGATCGACCAGGCGGACATCGACCGCCGCATCCAGGACTTCGTGGACCTGGTGGACTTCGACATCGAACTGGTGGGCCGATAAACCCCCATTCCGAGGGAACTGCCCCTACCTGGCATGATCAGCGGCCCGCGAGGCGGTGGATCGCGCGGTAGGTGTGTATGCCGCCGGGGGATGCGAACGTGGCATTGACCAACGCACCCGCCAGCACATCGTGGTGCATGGGCCGCATCCGGCCGGGCAGCACGGGGGTGGCCAGCCGCATGGCGATGATGCCCAAGCGTTCACCCAGGCGGAACTCCTTGCGTGGCCCCACGAGGATCGACGGCTGGAAGATGTGCAGCACGGGCAGGCCCAGCGCCTTCAACCCCTGCTCCATCTCGCCCTTCACCCGGTTGTAAAAGATCCGCGAACCCGCATCGGCACCGATGGCGCTCACCACGGCGAACACCGGCACGCCCTGTTCCTTCGCCCACGCACCAAGGCCCAGCACGAGGTCCTTGTCCACGTGGATGAATTTCGCCTTGTCGCCGCCCTCCTTGCCGATGGTGGTGCCCAGGCAGCAGAGCACCGCATCAACGCGCTCCGTGCGCAGGGCTTGAAGCATGTCCGGCCCGATCCACTCCTCCAGCTTCTGGTGTTGGAGCCCGGTGCTGCGTCGGCCCACCACCACCGCCCGCTCGAAGCGGGGATCGGCCAAGGCCAGGCGGAGTGCGGAGGAGCCGATCAGGCCCGTGGCGCCGGCAATGAGGACGGTGCGGGCGGCCATGCAACGAAGGTACCCGCATCTTTGACCCTATGCGCGGTTGGCTGGGCCCGTTGGCCTTCTGTCTCATCGGCTGTGGCCCCAGGCCCGATCCCGTGGTGGTGCCGGGCGTGTTCCGCTGGAAGAACGACCCCGCCCTCGGCCCCGCCGAACGCGCCGCCCTGGCCGCCCATGGCCCGCAACGGGTGTACGTGAAGGTGCTCGACATCGACGCACACCCCACGCTGGGCGCGGCGCCGGTCTCCACCGTGCCCTGCCCGCGCGATGGCCTGCCGCCCGGCACCGAGCTGGTGCCTTCCATCTACATCACCGAGCGGACCCTGGTGCGGCTCGATGATGCCGGCGCGGACACCCTGGCGATGCGGCTGCTGAGGAAGCTGCGCACCCTGTGCCCGGCACCCGTCCATGGGGTGATGCTGGACATGGACTGGACCGACCGCAGCCGCGACCGCTTCTTCCGGCTGGCGCGCACCATCGCCGACAGCACGGACGTGCCGGTGACGGCCACCATCCGCCTGCACCAGCTGGCCCGGCCGCAACGCACCGGCGTGCCACCCGTGGACCGCGGCCTGCTCATGCCCTACAACATCGGGCGGGTGGACGAGCCCGGGACCGCGAACTCCATCTTCGACCGCAAGGCGGCGGAGCCCTACTTCCGCAGCGGCGCATACCCCCTTCCGCTGGACATCGCGCTGCCCGCATTCAGTTGGGGCGCGCAGTTCCGCAAGGACCGCTTCGTGGGCCTGCTGCCGGAAGACCTGCTGGACGATGCGTTGCGGCGCGGGCTGCTGCGCGGCGACACGCTGGGGCTGATGCAAGTGGTGCGCGAAGACAATGCGCACCGACCCGAACTGCACCTGGGCGACGTGGTGCGCGTGGAGCGCATGACACCGGAACGGATCGCCCGGGCCGCCGACCTCGCGCGCACGGCCGCGAACACCGATACCGTGGCGGTGGTCTTCTTCGAGCTGGGCGCGCCCACCTTCCAGCGGCTGCCCGCACCATTCACCGCCCGCACCGTGCGTATGTTCGGCACGGTCCGTGCCCCGGGCGCCGC
>CAYXKE010000033.1:15451-28752 GCA_964464935.1 uncultured Chryseobacterium sp. | reverse complement strand
TGGTGGCCCCCCGCGCGGTGCTCTCGCGGGCGTACAGCAGCAGCGTCACGTACGCGCCGGTGAGGTCCACGGTGAACTCCATCGTCTCGGCGATGCGCACGGCCTCGATGGTGCGGCGCAGCTTCTCCCGCGCATCGCCGGTGAGTCCCTGGCCGCCGCAGCTGTTGATCAGCGCATCGATGGCATCGTCAACGCCCTTGGGGTCGACCTCCTGGTGCATGAACATGGAGGCGGTGGCCGCCGCACTGTCCAGCGCGGTCATGGTGAAGACCTGCCGGGTGGGGAAGGGGTCGCCGCCCAGCGGATTGGGGGTCTCACCCTGCACTTCCTCGGCCCGTCCGGTGATATAGGCCACGCCAAAGGGGAAGAACACGTTGCCGATGTCGTAGAAGGCCTCCTGGGCCAGTGTGGCGGGGTCGAGCATGGGCGCCAGGGCCATCCGCAGGGCGCGATGCTCGTCGGGGTCCAGTGCGCCGTCCAGCAGTTCCTGCAACACTTGGTGCGCATGGTCCTCCACCAGATGCGGCTCCACCACGCGCATGGGCACGCCGGTCTCATCGGTGCTGAAGCGGAATCGCATGCCGTCCAGCGCCGTGAGCAGGCGGTGAAAGATGCGGCGCTCGCGCGGGTCCTCGGGCCACTCGGCCTCCACCCGCATGTCGCGGAAGGTGCAGTCGAGCACGTAGGTGGTGTCGGTGGCATCGGCCACGCGGAAGTCCATCTGGTACACCATGCGCCCCCAGCGCGGTCCGCTGGTGCTGCGTTCCACCTTGTAGGTCCAGGCGTCGCCCGCCTCCCAGTAGGCGATCACCGCGGCCGTGCTGTCGTTCACGATGGTCTGGGCGTGGAGCACAGGGCCGGCCAGCACCAGGCCGGCCAGCAGGGCGCGCCGCAGCGTGGCCATCGCCGCGGTCACTCGGGCTTGAGCTCGAAGTCCTCGAGGAACTTCGTGGTGAACTCGCCCTTGCGGAACTTCTCGTTCTGCATGAGCTGCAGATGGAACGGGATGGTGGTGTGCACCCCCTCGATCACGTACTCGTTCAGGGCGCGTTCCATCTTGGTGATCGCCTCCTCGCGGGTCTGCGCGCTCACGATCAGCTTGCCGATCATGCTGTCGTAGTTGGGCGGGATGGTGTAGCCGGCATACACGTGGGTGTCGATACGCACACCGTGACCACCGGGGCTGTGGTAGCTGGTGATCTTGCCCGGGTTGGGGCGGAAGCCGTTGAAGGGATCCTCGGCGTTGATGCGGCACTGGATGCTGTGGCGCACCGGTTCGTAGTTGAGACCGCTGATGGGTACACCCGCGGCGATCTTGATCTGCTCACGGATCAGGTCGTAATCGATCACCTCCTCGGTGATGGTGTGTTCCACTTGGATCCGCGTGTTCATCTCCATGAAGTAGAAGTTCCGGTCCTTGTCCACCAGGAACTCCACGGTGCCCACGCCTTCGTAGTTCACGGCGGCGGCAGCCTTGATGGCGGCCTCGCCCATCTTCTTGCGCAGCGCCTTGGTCATGAAGGGGCTGGGCGTCTCCTCCACGAGCTTCTGGTGGCGACGCTGGATGGAGCAGTCGCGCTCGCTCATGTGGCAGAAGGTGCCGTATTGGTCGCCGGCGATCTGGATCTCGATGTGGCGGGGCTCCTGGATGTACTTCTCCATGTACATGCCCGGGTTGCCGAACGCGGCGCCGGCCTCTTGGCTGGCCTTCTCGAAGGCCTCCTCGAACTCCTTCTCCTCCCACACCAGGCGCATGCCCTTGCCGCCGCCCCCGGCCGTGGCCTTCAGGATCACGGGGTAGCCGATGCGCTTGGCCTCCTTCTTGGCTTCGGCCACATCGGTGATCAGGCCCTCGGTGCCGGGCACCACGGGCACGCCGGCGGCGATCATGGTGGCCTTGGCGGTGGCCTTGTCGCCCATGGCCTCGATCTGTTCGGGCAGGGCGCCGATGAACTTGATGCCGTGCTGCTGGCACAGCTTGCTGAACTTGGCGTTCTCGCTGAGGAAACCGTAGCCGGGGTGGATGCCGTCGGCGTTGGTGATCTCGGCCGCGGCGATGATCCGCGCCATGTTCAGGTAGCTGTCCTTGCTGGGGGGAGGCCCGATGCACACGGCCTCGTCGGCGAACCGCACATGCAGGCTGTCCTTGTCGGCGGTGCTGTATACGGCCACCGTACGGATGCCCATCTCGCGGCAGGTGCGGATCACGCGCAGTGCGATCTCCCCGCGGTTGGCGATGAGGATCTTCTTGAACATGGAAGGCTTCTGGTCTGGTTCACCACAGCGGCACGGAGCACTCAGCGAAGAAGGAGAAGTACCATTGGGGCGTTCGGGCCGAAGAGACCGCTTGCGTGCCTGTCAAGCATTCTTCGTGCACGAACCGCAGTGGCCGCTGCACTAGGCCGGATCGATCAGGAACAGCGGCTGATCGTACTCCACGGGCTTGGCATCGTCCACCAACACCTTCACGATCTTGCCGCTCACCTCGCTCTCGATCTCATTGAAGAGCTTCATCGCCTCGATGATGCAGATGGTCTGGCCGGGCTTGATCTCGTCGCCCACGTTCACGAAGGGCGGCTTGCCCGGGCCCGCGGCGCGGTAGAACGTGCCGATCATGGGCGACTTGATGGTGATGTAGCGGTCCTCCTGGGTGGCGGCGGGTGGCGCGGGTGCCGCAGCGGCCGGTGCGGGTGCCGCAGCCGGTGCGGGCGGTGCCGGGGCAGGGGGCGCGTAGGCGGGGGCAGGGGCGGTCACCACCTGTACTTCCTTCTCCTTCCGCGCCGTCTTGATGGTGATCTTGAAGTCCTTCTGCTCGATCTCCACCTCGCTCACGCCGCTCTTGGCGACGAACTTGATCAGGTCCTGGATCTGGTTGAGGTTCATGGGGTCGGTCCGTTGGTCGGGGTGGCTTTCACCCGGGAAAGGGAGGGCCAAGGTAGCCAGCCGGGCGGTGCTGGCGAAACATCGGGGTGGTGGCGGGCGCCCGTCAGCCGCCGTATGCCCACTTGAGCCAGATGGCGCCCCACGTGAAGCCGCCACCGAAGGCCGAGAGGATCAGATTGTCGCCCTTTTTCAGGCGGGGCTCCCACTCCCACAGGCAGAGGGGAATGGTGCCGCTGGTGGTGTTGCCATACTTCTCGATGTTCACCATCACGCGGCTGTCGTCCAGCCCCATGCGGTGGGCGGTGGCATCGATGATGCGCTTGTTGGCCTGGTGCGGCACCAGCCAGGCCACATCGTCGCTGGTGAGGCCGTTGCGCTCCATGATCTCGGCGCTCACGTCGGCCATGTTGGTCACGGCGAACTTGAACACCGCCTTGCCCTCCTGGTACACGTAATGCTCCTTGGCCTCCACGGTGCGGATCGAGGCGGGGCGCCGGCTGCCCCCGGCCTTCTGGTGCAGGAACTGGCATCCGCTGCCGTCGCTGCGCAGGATGCTGTCCCGGATGCCGAGGCCTTCCGCGTTGGGCTCGAGCAGCACCGCTCCGGCGCCGTCGCCGAAGATGATGCAGGTGGCGCGGTCGGTGTAGTCGATGATGGAGCTCATCTTGTCGCCCCCCACGACCACCACTTTCTTGTGTTTGCCACTCTCGATGAACTGGGCGCCGGTGACCAGGCC
This sequence comes from uncultured Chryseobacterium sp., assembly GCA_964464935.1. Taxonomy (GTDB): domain Bacteria; phylum Bacteroidota; class Bacteroidia; order Flavobacteriales_F; family PHOS-HE28; genus PHOS-HE28. The sequence goes on along the minus strand of CAYXKE010000033.1, from coordinate 25,133 downwards.
GTAGATGAAGCCGGAGCAGGCGGCGTTCACGTCGAAGCCCCATGCGTTGCGGGCGCCCACCTGGTCGCAGATGATGTTGGCCGTGGCGGGGAACTGCATGTCGGCGGTCACCGTGCAGCAGATCAGCAGGTCGATCTCCAGGGGGTCGATGCCGCGCTTGGCACACAGTCCCTTGACGGCCTCGATGGCCATCACGCTCATGCCTTGGTCCTCGCCCTTGAGGATGCGGCGCTCCTTGATGCCGGTGCGCTCGGTGATCCAGGCGTCGTTGGTGTCCACCATGGACTCCAACAGCTGGTTGGTGAGCCGGAACTCGGGCACATGGCCCTGCACGGCGGTGATGGCAGCGGTGACCTTGCTCATTTCAATGCCTCCAGGATGCGTTCATTGAGGCGGCTTTCCACCAGATCGCGCGCGGCCAGGACCATGCTGCGGATCGCGGCCTCATTGCTGATGCCGTGGCCGATGATCACGTTGCCGTTCACCCCCAGCACGGGCAACCCGCCGTAGTTCTCGTAATTGAAGCGCTGCAGGAAGGGGTCCTGCACCCCGTGGTCCTCCAGCAGGTCGTGGAAGCCCTCGATCACCTTGAGCACCACATTGCCCGTGAAGCCATCGCACACCATCACACCGGCCTTCTTGGTGAAGAGGTCGCGCCCCTCCACGTTGCCGACAAAACGGTACTGGCCCTGGGCCTTCATCAGCGCGTGGGTCTCCTTGCGGAGGGAGTCGCCCTTCTGCTCCTCCTCACCGATGTTCAGCAGGCCCACACCCGGGTCGGGCATATGGTAGAGATGCTCGGCCATGAGGGCGCCCAGCAGGCCGAACTGCACCAGCACCTCGCTCTTGCACTCGGCGTTGGCGCCCACATCGAGCAGGATGCCCACCCCGCCGCCATCCTTGGGCACCAGGGTGGGGATGCAGGGGCGCATCACCCCGGGAATGGGCTTGATGATGACCACGCTGCCCACCAGCATGGCGCCGGTGTTCCCGGTGCTGGCGAAGGCATCGATCTTGCCCGTCTTGAGCAGCTGGAAGCCCAAGCTGATGCTGCTCTCGGGCTTGGTCTGGAAGGCCTTGGTGGGGTTGTCGTCCATGGCGATATCGTCCCGGCTGGGGACGATATCGAACTGATCAGGGTCCGCACCCTCGGCACGCAGGCAGTCCACAATGGCCTGCTGCTGGCCAATGAGCACCAAGCGCACCTCGGCGGGCAGGTCGCGCATGGCGCGCACCACACCGCGCACGGGCACCTGGGGCCCATGGTCACTGCCCATGATGTCCACGCCGATCCTCATCGGAGGCCGTTGCAGCGGAACACGGGCCGGGCCTTACTCGGCACTGGTGGTGCCCACGGGCTTGCCGTTGTAGTACAGATCGTCGCCCACTTTGTAGGCGCGGTGACGCAGGTGCATCTCACCGGTCACCTGATCGATGGTGATCGCGGGGGTGGCGGCCTTTTGGTGCGTACGGCGCTTGGCGGTACGGGTCTTCGAGTGGCGGCGCTTCGGGTTTGGCATGATGGCAAAGGTTCGACCTTGAGCGGATCAAGGCCGCTTGTTCTTGAGGTTGTTCAGTGCGGCCCAACGGGGGTCGGGGCCGTGGGTGTTCTCCACATGGAGGCGGGCCAGCACGGCCTCCGCTTCGGGGTCGCACTCGCCGGGGGCGTGCACATGGCGGGCCGGCACGGCCAGCCGCAGGCATTCGTAGAAGTAGTGCGTCAGCTCCACGCTGTGGGCGGCGGGGCCCAGGGCCACCAGCTCCTCATCGTCGAACTGCTCCTCCTCCGTGAGGTGGAAGATCTGGCGCTGGTCACCGCTCAGGCTCAGGTCCATGGGGGAGCCGCAGTGGTCGCACACCACCTGCACCTGGCCCTCCACGTGGATGTCCGTCACCAGCATGGTGGGGCTCTTCTCCATGTGGACCATGGCGCGCACGTCGCCCCCTTGGAAGTCATCCTCCGCCGCGGCGGTGAAGAAGTCCGCGCCGAGGTCGAACACGAAATCGTGCGGTCCGTCCTTCAGGCCGGTGAACTCGATGATATGGTCCTTCTGTGCCTCCACGGGAAAGGCCCCTTCCGAAAAGGGGACGGCAAATGTACGACCCGGCGATGGATCGGCGCATGGACCCCTTTTCCGGCCCCTGCCGCAATAGGCCCCGGATCACCGACCTTTGTACTTCCACCATGCGCGGGCGGCATCTTCTACTCCTGCTCCTGGGCCTGTTCATGGGCCTTCCCGCGGCCATGGCCACGCACAACCGGGCTGGCGAGATCCTGATCTGCAAGGTGGTGGCGGACGACCCGGCCGACTTCGAGTACGAGGTGACCGTGATCACCTATACCCGCCTGAGCGCCCCCGCCGACCGGCCCGACCTGCCCCTGGACTGGGGCGACGGCTCACCGGTGGACACCATCGCCCGCACCAACATCGTGGACGACCCCGGCCGCGACCTGAGGCGCTCCACCTATGTGGCCCGCCACCGCTACCTGGGCCCGGGCAGCTTCATTCTCAACGTGAACGACCCCAACCGCAACGCCGGGGTGGTCAACGTGCCCAATTCGGTGAACGTGCCCTTCTGCATCCAGACGATGCTCACCATCAGCCCGGCCACGGGCCACAACTGCTCGGTGCGGTTCCAGAACCCACCCGTGCAGGACGCCTGCCTGAACCGGCCTTGGATCCACAACCCGGTGGCCTACGACCTGGACGGCGACAGCCTGTCGTACGAGGCCTCCGTGTGCCTGGGCGAGGGGTGTTCGCCCATTCCCGACTACACCTTCCCCGGGCCCAACTACACCATCGACCCCACCACCGGAACCATCATCTGGGACGCGCCGCCCATCGCCGGGGAATACAACATCGCCTTCAAGGTGAAGGAGTGGCGCAAGGTGAACGGCGTATGGATCAACGTGGGCTGGGTGATGCGTGACATGCAGATCACCGTGCTGCCCTGTGCCAATGAACCGCCGCAGATCGAGGTTCCCGGCGATACCTGCGTGGTGGCCGGCACGGTGCTCCATCTCCCCGTATCGGCCAGCGACCCCGACGCCGGTCAGAGCGTGACCCTCAGCGCCCAGGGCCAACCCCTGTTGATGCCCACCTCGCCGGCCATCTTCAACCAGACCAGCACCGGCCAGCACCCCACGGGCCTGCTCACCTGGCCCACCCACTGCAGCCACGTGCGCGCCCAGCCCTACCAGGTGACCTTCTTCGCGGAGGACAACTGGCAGAACGTGCACCTGTTCGACATCGCCACGATGAACATCCGGGTGGTGGCCCCGCCACCGCTCAACCCCAGCGCCACACCCAGCGGTGCGGCCATGCAGCTCCACTGGGACGCCAGCGTGTGCGGCAACGCCATCGGTTATGCCATCTACCGCCGCAACGGGGCGTATGGCTACCTGCCGGGCCATTGTGAGACCGGCGTGCCGGCCTACACCGGCTACACCTACATCGGGGGCACCACCGGGGTGGGCAGCACCAGCTACCTCGACCTCACGGCCAACGTGCCCGGCAACACGTACTGCTACATGGTGGTGGCCCTCTTCCCCGGCGGGGTGGAGAGCATCGCCAGCGAGGAGTTCTGCGCATTGCAGGAGCGCCAGCTGCCGCTGATCACCCACGTGAGCGTGGGCGTGACGGACGTGAGTACCGGTGTGGACACCGTGCGCTGGAGCAATGCCATGGACCTGGACTCCGTGGCGTGGCCCGGTCCTTACCAGTTCCGCGTGTACCGGGGCTCCGGCCTCAACGCCGCCGGGGAGCTCATCTGGACGAGCACCGTGCACCCCTACGTGCAGCATCCGGACACCTTCTTCCTGGACCAGGGGATCGACACCCGCACCACGCCGCACGTGTACCGCGTGGAACTTTTGGGCGATGGCGGCAGCACGGTGGTCGGTTCCAGCATCACCGCCTCATCGGTGTTCACCTCCACCGCCCCCGATGACCAGCAGCTCACCATCACCTGGCAGTCGAACACCCCGTGGATCAACTCCCTTTACGAGGTGTACCGCTGGTCCGGCAATGACTGGGACCTCATCGGCACCTCCACCACCACCAGCCATGTGGACACGGGGCTGGTGAACGGACAGGAGTATTGCTATCGTGTCCGCAGCACGGGTGCCTACGGCGATCCCGATGTGGTGTCCCCCTTGCTCAACTACAGCCAGGAGGTGTGCGGTGTGCCCATGGACCTCACCCCGCCCTGTACACCCACCGCCCAACTCGACAATGATTGTGAGGCGCCGCTGAACACCCTTGCGTGGACCGATCCCAGCGTGGAATGCGGCGACACCGACACCGAGCGCTACCACATTTGGTTCAGCCCCACACCCGAGGGGCCCTTCGAGCTGGTGGCCGTGGTGACGGGCGCTGGCAACACCACCTTCACCCACGTGAACGGCAGCTCCGTGGCGGGCTGTTACCGGGTGAGCGCGGTGGACTCCCTGGGCAATGAGAGCGGCCGCAGTGCGATGGTCTGTGGCGACAACTGCCCCGAGTACACGCTACCCAACGTCTTCACCCCCAACAACGACGGCACCAACGATCTGTTCGGCCCGTTCCCGTACCGCGGGGTGGAGCGGATCGAGCTGCAGGTCTTCAACCGCTGGGGCCAGGTGGTGTTCACCACCGATGACCCGGAGATCGGTTGGCGCGGCACCCACCAAGAGACCGGTGAGCGCCTGCCCGACGGCGTGTACTACTACGTGTGCCAGGTGGTGTTCACCCGCCTCGAAGGCGAGGAAATGGTGGTGCTCAAAGGCCATGTGCAGCTGATCGGCGGCCGTGATGGCACGCGCCTCAATTGATGTTCACCGGGATCATTGAACAGCTGGGCGAGGTGACCTCCGTGGAAAGCCACGGGAGCAACCGCCATTTCCGCATCCGCGCGGCCATGACCCCGGAGCTTCGGGTGGACCAGAGCGTGGCCCATGACGGTGTGTGCCTCACGGTCACCGCGGTGGAAGGCGACACCTACACCGTGACGGCCGTGGAGGAGACCCTGCGGCGTACCAACCTGGGTCAGTGGCGGCCCGGCCACGCCGTGAACCTGGAGCGCGCCATGCGCCTGGGCGACCGCCTCGACGGGCACATGGTGCAGGGCCACGTGGACACGGTGACGCCCTGCCTCACCGTGGAGCCCCGCGACGGCAGCCATGCGGTGTGGCTGGCACTCCCCGAGCAGAACGGCTTGATCGTACCCAAGGGCAGCATCTGCCTCAACGGGGTGAGCCTCACCGTGGCCGAGGTGGACGCCACCGCGTTCATGGTGGCCGTGATCCCCTACACCTGGGCCCACACCAACATCCGCACATGGGCCGCCGGTCACCTGGTGAACGTGGAGTACGACGTGTTGGGCAAGTATGTGCAGCAATTGCTGAACGCTGGGGGCACCCGGTAGGCGCCCCGCCGTGGCCCGGATCACTCCTTGATCATCCGCAGACGCAGCAACAGGTCGCCCGCACGCAGCTGCATGATGTACGTGCCCGCCGCCATGCCCACCAGCGGCAGCGTGATCGTATCATCCACCACGGTGGTGTTCCACGTGCGCACGGGTCGGCCGATCGCGTCGATCATCTCCACCTGCACGGTGCCGTGGAGCATGCCCTGGAGAAAGATCCGCACGTGGTCCGTGGCGGGGTTGGGGTAGACCAGTGCGCCTTCGTCGTCGAAACGGGCCACGGGCACATGGAGCGTGCGGTTGTTGCCGCTGATCAACCATATCTCCGGATCAATGAAGGCCATTTCAGCCTGGAACGGCAGGTGGAAGGTGAACAGCTCACCGCTGTGCGTGTGGTGCAGCACCACTGTACTGTCGGCCCCGTTGCCGCGGAAGAGCACGGGCACGGGCAGCACGAAGTGGCTCACCGAGGGGTGGGAGGTGGTCTGGTCCAGCCGCAGGCGCACGGTGCCATCGGTGTGCTGGGTCCAGGTGGCCGTGTAGGTGGGGTGGCCCTCGCCTTGGTACCACTGGTCGAAGAAGGTCGACAGGTCCATGCCCGATGCGGTCTCCATGTGGGCCTGCAGGTCGCTGGTGCGGGCACTGCCATAGGCCAAGGCGGGGTCGTTCAGGTAGCTGCGGCAGGCGGTGAAGAAGGCATCGTCGCCCACCACCCAGCGCAGCATGTGCAGCACCATGGCGCCCTTGTCGTAGGTGAGGCGGCCGTCGAAAAGGCGGGCGTCATTGAGCGTGTCGGCACAGTAGAGGCTGCCATCGGGCCGGGTGGTGATGTGGCTCACACGGGCGGCCTTCCAATCGGCCCAGCGCTCGGGGCGCAGATGCTCGTCGCACAGCCCGGTGAGGTAGGTGGCGAAGCCTTCGTTCAGCCAGAGGTCCGCCCAACTGGCGCATGTCACCTTGTTGCCGAACCATTGGTGGGCCAGCTCGTGGGCGGTGAGTTCGTAGCCCCAGTGGCCCATGAAGCTCATGGTCTGGTGCTCCATGCCGCCGCCCCATCCGAAGCGGGCGTGGCCGTACTTCTCGCCCATGAAGGGGTAGGGCCCGAACAGGTCGCGGAACAGGGCCATCTGCTCGGTGGCATATTGGGCGCTGGCCAGCGCGCCGGCCGTGTCGGTGCCATAGAAGTAGGTCACCATGGGCAGGGGCCCTTCCGGCAGGTCGATGGTGGTCTCGAACACGGCATAGTCGGCCACGGCCACGGCGATCAGGTAGTAGGCGATGGGGTGGCGGTGGCGCCAGTGCCATGTGGTGCGCCCGTCAACGGTGGTGCTGTCCACCAGCAGACCAATGCCCGCAGCGCGGTGGATGTTCGGTGTGGTCACCCGCATGTCCAGGCTGTCGGCCTTGTCGTGGAGGTCCTGCTTGCACGGCCACCAGTCCTTGGCGCCATAGGGCTCGCTCAGGGTCCACAGCACGGGCCCGCTGGCGGTGTGGCTCGTGACGAACGATCCGAAGCCCGTGGGGTCGGGTACGCCGTGATAGGTCACGGTGATGGAGTCGAGCGCACCTGGGGGCAGGGGGGCGGGCAGATGCACCGCGAGGCGATCGTTGGGGAGATGGTCAAAGGCCGCCGGAACCCCCTGATGGTCCACCTGCTCGATCACCAGCGCATCGCTGGCATCCAACAAGATGGTCCCCAGCGGGGCATCGATGACGTTGAACCATAGCGTGACGCGCCCTGCGATGGCGTGCTCGGCCGGATCGAGGTCCCACTCCAGGCGCAGGTATTTCACGTCATAGCCGCGGGTGGGAGCGGCGGTGGCATCCCGCCAAGGGGTGTTCGCGTGGGCGCAGCACAGGGGGTCCTGGGCCACGAGGGGCGCGGCGCACAGCAGCACGAGCGGCAGGGGCAACAGGCGCTTCACCGTCCAAAAGGTACGGCACTGTTCAGAAGAGCTGCCCGGCGATGGCCCGCACAGCCTCGCTGCGGCCCATGGTGTAGAAGTGCAGGCCGGGCACGCCACGGTCGCGCAGTTCGCGGCATTGGGCCACCGCCCATTCGATCCCCACCTGTTTCACGTCGGCGTCGGTGCGGCAGCGCACCAGTTCGTCGGCCAGCGCATCGGGGAGGTCCACGCCGAAGGTCTTGGGCAGGAAGGCGATGTGGCGCAGGGTGGTGATGGGCTTGATGCCCGGGATGATGGGCACATCGATGCCCTGCGCGCGGCACATGTCCACGAAGCGGAAGAAGGCGGCGTTGTCGAAGAACATCTGCGTCACCAGGTACTCGGCGCCCGCTTTCACCTTCTCCTTCAGGTAGGCGATGTCCACATTGAGGTTCAGGGCCTCGGGATGCTTCTCGGGGTAGCACGCCGCGCCGATGCACAGGTCCGTGGGGGCGGCCTCCTGCTCCTCCTCGTAGAGGTACTTGCCCCGGTTCAGGTCGGCGATCTGGCGGATCAGGTCCACGGCGTGGGCGTGGCCGTCGCGCTCGGGGATGAAATGCGCCTCGTTCTTCACCGCATCGCCGCGCAGGGCCAGCACGTTGTCGATCCCCAGGAAGTTCAGTTCGATCAGGGCATCCTCGGTCTCCTCCCGGCTGAATCCCCCGCAAATCAGGTGGGGCACCGTGTCGATGTCGTACTTGGCCTTGATGGTGGCACAAATGCCCACGGTGCCCGGCCGCTTGCGCACACGCACCTTCTGCAGCAGGCCATGGCCGTGCTCGCGGTAGACCACCTCCTCGCGGTGGTAGGTGACGTTGATGAAGTTCGGCTTGAACTCGATCAATGGATCAATGCCGGCATAGATCGATCGGATGTCGCGGCCTTTCAGGGGCGGCAGGATCTCGAACGAGAACAGGGTGCCTTTGGCCTGGCGCAGGTGGTCGATGACCTTCATGGGGCGGACGAAAGTAGGAAGGCCGCCCAAGTGGGCGGCCTTCCTACAGCGCTCCGTGGCGGATCACTGCGAATCACCCCGCAGAATGGTCACGTGACCGGAGATCTCCTGTTCGGTGTCGTACAGGTACAGCACGAAGAAGTAAGTCCCCTCGGGCATGTCGGTGGCGCGCCAGTTGTTCTGGTAGTTCGGACGGTCCAGCACCATCTGGCCCCAGCGGTTGAACACCTTGAGGTGGTTGCGGTAGTACTGCGCGTTCTCGAACACCAGCATGTCGTTCACGCCGTCACCGTTGGGGGTGAAGACGTTGGGGACCTGCACGGAATCCGGGCGGATCAGGTAGCCCGTCTGGAAGCTGGCCGTGCAGCCGTGCTCGTTGGTCACGGTCAGCAGCACGCTGTAGTTGCCCGGCGTGGGGAACAGGTGCACCACATCCTGGGTGAAGGCGGTGAAGGACTCCGGACCGGTCACCGTCCAATCCCAGGCGGTCAGGGCGTAGCCATTACCGTTGGAGAGGTCCGTGAACGTGACCTCGGTGCCCGGGGGCTGCGGGGAGGTGGGGTTGCTGGTGAAGGATGCCGTCGGGGCGGGCGAGATGGTCACCGTCACCGCCGGCGCAGTGCCGTGGCAGCCGGCATTGGTGGTCACATCCACCGTCACGGTGTGGACGCCCGGCTCGGGGCCCAGTTCGATGGTGTTCGTCGTTTCGCCGGTGGACCACACGTAGTTGTCGAAGGGCGCGGTGGTGGCGAGGGTCACGGTGTTGCCTTCGCAGGCCAGCGTGTCGCCGGTGATCACGGGGTACACAAAGGGGATGTGCTCCACCACGAAGGGGGCGGAAGTCGCTTCGCATCCGTGGTCGTTGGTCACGGTCACCGTGTGGCTGCCGGCCCCGGCCATGGTGGTCTGTTCCGTGGAACCGGTGCTCCAGAGATAGGTGGTGTACTCACCTTCCACCGTGAGCAGCACGGGGTCCGCACAGGTGGAAGTGGGGCCGGTGATCTGCGGGATGGCCGGGTCGGGTGCCAGCGCCACGGTGAACGGGGCGGAGGTGACCGCACAGCCCCCTTGGGACATGGAGACGGTGTACGTGCCGGGGCCCACGGTGATGGTGGGTCCACTGGTGTTGTTGCTCCAGTTGAACGTGCCCGCGCCGGGCGGGTTGGCCGTGAGCACCACTTGGTCACCGGCGCACACCAAATTGGGGCCGGTGATCTCCGGTACGGGCGGGCCGGGCACCACCTGCACCACGATGTCCACGGTGCTGGTCAGCGCCGGAGCGCCGTTGTCCGTACCGCTGTAGGTGATGGTGTGGAAGCCCTCTTCACCGGCGATGGGCGCGAACTGCGAGATGATCGTGGCAGTGATGCCCGAG
>CAYXKE010000033.1:0-15351 GCA_964464935.1 uncultured Chryseobacterium sp. | reverse complement strand
GTGCCGAAGGCCTGCACGAAGCTGATGTTCCCGTTGTTGTTCACGTACACGGAGTTGTACAGGTCCCCGTAGAGGTTGAACTGGAACGGCAGGTTGATCACGGAAGAGGACCCGTCATCGAACTTGGGCAGTGTACTGTACGACGCGTCCGGTTCGATCCAGCAGCCACAATGGTCCGAACCGCCACCTCCGCCCTTGGGCGTTCCGTCATCGCCCTCGATCGGGCGGGCCACCATCTCGGTGGCTGCGTACATGGGGATCGCGCCCGCGGGCAGTTGACCCTGCTGCTTCAGCTGGTCATACACGGCGGCGGGGAGCGCAACGGGCGCTGCCTCTTGAGCGATGAGCGCGCTGGGGGCGAGGATTCCCAGCCAAGCGAAGAGGTTCAGTACTTGTACTCTCATGGGGGGCATTTGATCGGCCACTGGCGTTGTGCCGAAAGCGGCTAATGTAAACAAGCTGGGCTCTGCTGTCCAGAGGGATCAGTGCGACCGCGCGAGCCACACCACCTTGCTTTCCGTGATGATGCGACCGTCCGTGGTCACGGCCTCCACGGCCACCACATAGTGACCGTCCGGACTGCCGGCGCCGTTCCACGGCTCGCCGCTGTTGGTGGCGAAGACGAGTTCATTGGTGCGGATGGCGTACACCCGCATGCGGATCTGGTCGAAGCCTTCGCCCACCACCTCGTAGAGGTCGTTCACGCCGTCGCCGTTGGGGGTGAAGATGCCGGGGAGGTAGAGCTTCGGCTCGTCCGTGCGCCAGGGATCCTCCTCGGCGGCCGGTTCCAGGGCAGGCTCCTCCACCGGAACGACCTTGTCCACCTTGCGGGCCTGCTGTTCGGCCGCTTGGGCCATTTCGGCGATCACGCGTTCCACCACGGCCTGGCCCACGGGGTCGGGTGCGGGTGCGGGAAGGGGTGCGGGGGTCTCCTGCTGCGCCGGCTGGGTCAGGGGAGTGATGGGCTCCAGCGGGGCGTTGGCCTCGGGCATGGTGCTGGCGACCCGATCTTCGGTGCGTTCGGCAGGCGCCTGGGCGGTGTGTGGCGGCTCTTCAGCGGCGGCCGCGATAGGTTCGGAGGTGTGTTCGGGCACCACCACGGGCAGGGCGGCTTCCCTGGCTTCCGGAAGAGGTTGTTCCGCGCGCTGCGGCGTCTCCACGGGTGCAGCGGTGCGCTCCTCGACCCGCGCCGGGGTTTCGTCAGCCCGCATCCAGCGGGCGCCGGCCCAGATGCCCAGCACCCCGGCCACCACGGCGGCTCGGCCGGCCCAGGTCTTCCAGCCCCCGGATGTGGCGATGCGTGACTCGATCGCCTGCCAGGCGGCGGGGTCCACCGGCACCTCGTGGTCCTTGAACCGTTCCCGCAGCAGGTCGCTCACGGGATCGGTGTGGTCCGCAGGGGCAGCGGCCGGGGCCAACCGGGCGTGGATCGCCGCCCACATGCCGGGATCCACCGGCACCTCGTGGTCGGCGAAACGATCTCGCAGCAGGTCTTCCAGGCGCTCACTCATCTTCCTGACCATATTGACTCACCACGGCCTTCGGGAGTTGCCTGCGCAAGTATGCGCGGGCTTTCATGAACTGGGACTTCGACGTGTTCTCCGAGATGCCGAGCATCTCCGCGATATCCTTGTGCGGGTAGCCCTCGATGGCGAACAGGTTGAACACCGTGCGGTACCCTGGGGGCAGGGCCTGGATCAGCGCCATGATCTCATCGGTGGTCATGGTGCTGAGCACCGTGGCGTCCTCCTGGTGCAGGTGTTCGGCATCCGTCAGGTCGACGCTGTGGTCGTAGGGCTTGTTGCGCCGCAGATGGTCCAACGCGGTGTTCACCATGGTCCGCGCGATCCAACCGCCCAGCGGCCCTTCGTTCCGGTACATGCCGATCTTCTGGAAGACCTTCACGAAGCCGTCCTGGAGCATGTCCTGGGCTTGCTCGCGGTCGTTCGCGTAGCGCATGCAGATGCTCATCATTTTCCGCGCGAACCGACCGTACAGGGCCTTCTGTGCCGAAGGGTCCGAGCGCAGACATCCCTGTACAATTTCCTCGTCGGTCATGACCGGTTCGTGGGTGATGATGCGTCCCGGTGCGGAAAAGTTGCCCGGGGCATCTGGCTGGCGGTGCCTCCCCGAAGTTACGGCCACCCACGGGGGCTTATCGCACCAAGGTCACCGGTCCAACGTGGGTTACGCGGTCCGCGGTGCCCAAGGGCAGGGCACTGAGCTGCCACACGTACACGCCCGGGGTGCGGCCATCGCCATCCCAACCCTTGTGGGGGTCCTCCGTGCTGAACACCAGCTGGCCCCATCGGTCGAAGATCTCCAGCAGGTATTGGCTGGGGTCGATGTCGGTGAGGATGGGCAGGAACACGTCGTTCACCCCATCGCCATCGGGCGTGAAGGCGTTGGGCACGGAGATCTGTGGCACGATCATGTGCACGGTGCGGCAGTTGTCGCTCTCGCAGCCGTGCTGGTCCTCCACGTGCAGGCACACGGTGAGATCCTGCGAGAGCACGTTCGGCAGGGTGGCCTGCGTCTGTGCGCCCGTACCGATCGGCGTGCCATCCAGGGTCCAAACGTGCGCCACGGCGTTCGGGTCGGTGGCACTGAGGTAGAGCGTGGGGTTGGCACTGGTCAACGGGTTGGGCGCAGAGACGAACGTGGCCTCGGGTGCGCGGTCCACGATCACGGGGGGGCCTTGGGTGGTGGCCTGGCAGCCGTTCACGGTCTGCACCTGCAAGGTCACGGTGTACACCCCGGGGTGCAGATAGAGATGGGTCCCCGAACCGTTGGCGGGCAGCACGGTGCCGTCGCCCATGGTCCACTGGGCGCTCTCGATCAGCTCGGGCGCGGTGGTGTTCATCAGGTTCACCTCCAAGGGGTGGCAGCCGCGCAGGGGCCACATGGTGAAGGAGATCTCCGGCAGGGTGTCGATGGTCACCCACACCACGGCGGTATCGCGGGCATGGGAGCAGGGGCCGGTGCCGGTCACCACGTAGCGGTGCTGGCCGGCGGTGTGGGTGGCGGGATCGAGCCAGCCGCCGTAGGGGATGCCCGTGGGCGTGAACCAGGTGCCGTTGGCTTGCGGATTCCCCTGCAGCACGCCGAACATCTCCGTCGGCGGCGCGTTGATGCACGTCACCAGGGAACCATCGTCACCGGCGTTGGGCAGTTGCACCACGCCCACACTGAGGGTGCTGCTTTGGGAAGGACAGGGCGCCGTGCCCGGCACGGTGTAGGTATATACCCCCGGCGCTTGGGCACCGGGCTGAAAGGAGCCGTTCATGGGCTGGCCGGAGGGGTCGGTCCAAGTGCCGTTGGGTGCGGGGTCGCCATTGAGGGTGGCGGTCATGTCCAGCAGGCCCGCGTCCATGCAGAGCGATACGGTGGTGGGCACACCGGCGTTGGGCAGGGCCTGGATGGTCACCAGCACTGCGGCGGTGTCGGTCAGGTGCCCGCAGGGGCCGGCGCCTTGCACCACGTACAGGTATGTGCCGGCGGGGTCGAGCTGGGGCTGCACCGCGCCCACGGAGGGGGCGCCGGCGGGGTTCAGCCATTGGCCGCCCGGGTCATAGGGGCCGGTGAGCTGCGGGGCCAGGGGTGCGGCCACGCCATTGTTGCACAGGGCCAGCTGTCCATCCCCACCGGCATTGGGTGCCGGGGTGATGCCCACGGTGACCGTGGCGCTTTGGGACGGACAGGGTGCCGTACCCGCGACGGTATAGGTGTACACGCCCGGCTGATGCGTGCCGACTATGAAGGTGCCGTTGGTGCTGCTGGGGCCCGTCCACGTGCCGCCGGTCTGCGGCCATCCGGTCAGCGAGGCGAACAGGTCCACGGGGTCCGCGTCGATGCACAGGTTGATCGTGGCGTTCTGGCCGGGGTTGGGCAGCGCCTGGATGGTCACCTGCACATAGGCCACATCGGTGTATGGCGCACAGGCACCCTGGCCCTGTACCACATACTGGTAGGCGCCGGGCGGATCACTGAACGGGTACAGGTTCCCGCTGAAGGGCTCGCCCGTGGGGCCCGTCCATGCGCCGCCGGGCTGGGCGTTGCTGCCCAGCAGGGGGAGCAGCGCGGTGGTGGGGCCGTTCTCGCACAGCACCAGGGTGCCGTCCTCGCCGGCCGAGGGCACGGGAGCCAGGCTGATGGTGAGCGTGGCGCTCTGCGCGGGGCACGGGTCCACGCCCGGCACGGTGTAGGTGTACACCCCCGGCTGGTGCGTACCGGGTATGAAGGTGCCGTTGGTGGTGCTGGGACCCGTCCACGTGCCGTTGGGTGCTGGAGTGCCGCCCAAGGCAAGGCTCATGGCCAGCGGGTCGGCCAGCGGACAGACCTGCACCGTGGCATTCTCACCCGCGCTCATCGGCCACTGGACCGTTACGGCCACGCTGGCGGTGGCCGTCAGGTGGGCGCACTCGCCCTGGCCGGCCACGGAGTAGGTGTAGCTGCCGGTGCTGGCGGTGGCGGGGTCGAGCAGGCCGCTGTGGGGTTGGCCGGAGGGGTCCGCCCAGGTGCCGCCCGCGGGGGGTGCACCGCCCAGGAGCGGGAAGAGCGGTGTGAGGGGGCCGCTGGTGCACACCACCACCTGGCCATTGGTGCCCGCCGTGGGCACGGACTGCACCTGCACCTCGAGCGTGGCGCTGGCCGATACGCACGGTGCCGTCCCCGGCACGGAATAGGTGTAAGTGCCGGCCGGGTGCACGGCCGGATCGAACATGCCGGTGGGGGTCGCCACGGGGCCGGTCCACGTGCCGGTGGTGGCGGGCGTGCCGGTCAGGTGGCCCAGCATGGCGAAAGGTGTGGCGTCGGCACAAATGGCCACGGTGGCATTGCCGCCGGCGTCAGGTGCCGGGTTCACCGTGACGTCCACCGTGGCGATGGCATCGGGGCATACGGTGCCGCCGGCCACCACGTACTGGAAGGAGCCGCTGGCCTGCACCGCGGGGTCGAACATGTTGTTCACGGGTGTTCCGGCCGCGTCCAGCCAGGTGCCGCCGGGCATCGGCGTGCCGCCGAGGTAGCCGACCAGGTCAACGGCGGGTCCGTTGGAACACAGGGTGGCCGTGCCATTGGAGCCGGCCTGTGGCGCGTTCTCCAGGGACACGGTGACGATGCCCGTGGAGGCGCAGGTGGAGCCGCTGGAAAGCACGGTGTACGTGTAATTGCCGGGGGCATCCGTCGCCGGGTTGAAGAGGCCATTGTGGGTGGTGCCTGCGGGACCGGTCCATGTGCCCCCGGGTGGAACGCCCGGCAGTCCGTTGAGCAGGGGTGTGGCCGTCGCACTTGAACACACGGTGAGGCTGCCGGGCTCCAGCTCACCGGCCGGCTGCACGATCACCCGCACCTCGAAGATCGTGGTCATCACCGGGCTGCCGTTGTCCGTGGCGGTGAAGGTCACGATGTGCTCACCCACATCGGCCATCGTGGGGGTCACCTCGCTGGTCACCGTGGCGCTCACGCCCGGGGTGTTGGTGAGGATGTTCAGGCCGGTGAGGGTGGGGGAGCTCACGGTCACCGTGGTGGTCTGGGTGGGCTCCGGGGAGAGGAATACCACATCCAGGTTGGCCGACTGGCCCACGCACAGCACCATGGAGTCGCACACCGTTTCACTGGTGGCCACGGGCGGCACGTTGGCCGAGCTGATGTCCGTGGCGAAGATGAAGTGCTTGTTGTCCAGCCAGTGCACCCCGTCGTTGGCGCCGAAAGGCCCGTCGTAGTTGGAGTTGTTCAGGCTGAAGCGGCCGAACTGGATGTACTGGCCGCCGCTACCGCGGTTGGCCCCCACGTTGGCCGGGGTGCCGCCGAAGCCACCACTGCCACCGGAGGCGCTGCCGGTGGTCCATTGCATGTCCTTGTAGCAGAACGACACGTTCGCCCCGTGCGGCACGGCCGGATCGTTGCCGTTGGTGATGATCACCTGGAACGTGTTCCGCTTGTCGACCATGGAGTTGTAGTACCCCACGTTGATCCAGTTCACGTACAGCGCGGTGGGGGTCACCTTGTACCGCACGATGTTGTTGCCGGCGCCCGCCCCGCGCAGGTCCACATCGGCCCAGAACGGCGCCACCATCGCATAGCCGTTCAGCGGGAAGCCCGCTGCCGTGAAGGAGGTGTAGGGCTGGCCGAAGGTGATGTTGCCGTTGGTGTTGATGTAGGCCGAGAAGTAGTTCTGCCCGTACAGGTGGAAGGGGAAGCCCAGGTTGATGGGCCCGTGGCTGCCATCATCGGCGTTGTTCCACCCGCCCGCCGCGTTCCACTGCAGGTTGTTGTTGATGGTGGTGTAGCTGTTGTCCGGCTCCACCCAGCAATCGCACGAGGTGCGTGCCCCATCGGGCGGTACGAGCTCGGTCCCATCGGGGAGCATCACCACGTCACCCACCGGCAGGAGCTGGGTGAGCTTCCACGCGTCATACTCCGCCTGGCTGGTGGGCAGGATCTGGGCGGTGGCCGTGGTCGCGGCGACCAAGGTCCACAGCAGGGAGAGCACGGCTTGTCGGGTCATGGGGGGACAGGTCACGGACACCAGGGTCCGATCAGGCCAAAGTATGATGCGGCCGCGATCCCCGAGGTTGCCCGGTCCGCCGACACCCCCGAAATTTCCCCCGGCGGCGGAGGGACCGGTACCGGGCTGAGCCCCGCGATCAGGTTACCTTCGCGCTCCTTTTCCTCCCCAGGTCTCACGTCTACTCCGTCATTCCCACCTTTCCATGGCCTCGGTCCCCGCAGAGCATATCCGCAACTTCTGCATCATCGCCCACATCGACCACGGCAAGAGCACCCTGGCCGACAGGTTGCTGCAGATGACCGGCACCGTCGCCGACCGCGACATGCAGAACCAGGCCCTGGACGACATGGACCTGGAACGGGAGCGCGGCATCACGATCAAGAGCAAGGCCATCCAGATGGAGTACACCCTGGATGGGAAGAAGTACCTGCTGAACCTGATCGATACGCCCGGTCACGTGGACTTCAGCTACGAGGTGAGCCGCAGCATCGCCGCCTGCGAGGGCGCCCTGCTCATCGTGGACGCCACCCAGGGCATCCAGGCGCAGACCATCAGCAACCTCTACCTGGCCCTGGAGCACGACCTGGAGATCATCCCCATCCTCAACAAGATGGACCTGCCCAGCGCCAACCCCGAGGAAGTGAAGGACCAGATCGTGGACCTGCTGGGATGCCGCCGCGAGGAGATCATGGCCGCCAGTGGGAAGACCGGGCTGGGTGTGGACAAGGTGCTGGAGGAGATCGTGCACCGCATCCCCCCCCCGAAAGGCGACCCGCAGGCCCCCTTGCAGGCGCTCATCTTCGACAGCGTGTTCAACAGCTTCCGCGGCATCATCGCCTACTTCCGCGTGCTCAACGGCACCATCAAGAAGGGCGACCGGGTCAAATTCTTCAATACCGGGGTCACCTACCACGCCGATGAGATCGGTGTGCTGAAGATGGACCTCAAGCCCCAGCCCCAGCTGAGCGCGGGCGATGTGGGCTACATCATCAGCGGCATCAAGACCGCCAGCGAGGTGAAGGTGGGCGACACCATCACCCATGTGGACCGCCCTTGCGAAGAGGCCATCAAAGGCTTCGAGGACGTGAAGCCCATGGTGTGGGCCGGCATCTTCCCGGTGGACACCGACGAGTATGAGGAGCTGCGCGACGCCATGGAGAAGCTCCAGCTCAACGACGCCAGCCTCACCTGGACGCCCGAGGCCAGCGCCGCCCTGGGCTTCGGCTTCCGCTGCGGCTTCCTGGGCCTGTTGCATATGGAGATCATCCAGGAGCGGCTGGAGCGCGAGTTCAACATGACGGTGATCACCACCGTGCCCAACGTGGGCTACGAAGTGACCACCACCAAAGGGGAGCTGATCGAGGTGCACAACCCCAGCGAGCTGCCCGACCCGGTGCATATCGACAGCATCCGCGAGCCGTACATCAAGGCACAGATCATCACCAAGAGCGAGTACATCGGCCCCATCATGAACCTCTGCATCGACAAGCGCGGGATCATGATCGGCCAGAACTACCTCACCACCGATCGCGTGGAACTCACCTTCGAGCTGCCCTTGGGCGAGGTGGTGTTCGACTTCTTCGACAAGCTCAAGAGCATCAGCCGGGGCTACGCCAGCTTCGACTACCACCCCATCGGAAGCAAGGAGAGCGACCTGATCAAGCTCGACATCCTGCTCAACGGTGAGAAGGTGGACGCGCTCAGCGCACTGATCCACCGCGATCACGCCCACGAGCTGGGCAAGAAGATGTGCAGCAAGCTGAAGGAGCTCCTGCCCCGCCAGCAGTTCGACATCCCCATCCAGGCCGCCATCGGCGCCAAGATCGTGGCCCGCGAAACGGTGAAGGCCCTGCGCAAGGACGTGACGGCCAAGTGCTACGGTGGTGACATCAGCCGGAAGCGCAAGCTGCTCGAGAAGCAGAAAGAGGGCAAGAAACGCATGCGTCAGGTGGGCAGCGTGGAGATCCCCCAGCAGGCATTCCTCGCCGTGCTGAAACTGGATTGACCACGCCTCCAGGGCATTTCGTGGCGGGCTGTAACTTCCAGTTCGGCACCCCGTCCCATGGACGTACCGCTACCCCTCAGCGATGACCGCCGCAGACTACAACGCCGCCGTGGATGACCACGCCGATGGCATCTACCGCTTCGCACTGAAACACCTGCGCGACCAGGATCGCGCGAAGGACGTGGTGCAGGAGACCTTCACGCGGCTGTGGACCCGGCTGGACCAGGTGGACGCCGCCAAGGCCAAGAGCTACCTCTTCACCACGGCCCACCACATCATGGTGGACGAAGTGCGCAAGGATGCCCGCAGCACGCGCATGGAGGGCCATCATGAGGAAATGCGGCACATCAACCAGGACCAGCCCGATCTGAAGGCCGTGCTCGACCAGGCCCTGGCCACGCTGCCCGCCATTCAACGCAGCGTGGTGCTGCTGCGCGACCTGGAAGGGTACACGTATGAGGAGATCGCGGAGCTCACCGGTCTGAACCTTCCCCAGGTGAAGGTGTACATCTATCGTGGCCGCACCGCGCTCAAGGCGTACATCGGCCAATTGGACCTCGTGGTATGATGAACGGACCGGACCACAGCAACTACGAGGCCTGGCTGCTCGACCGCCTGGAAGGCCGGCTCACGCCTGAACAAGAGCGTGCGCTCGACGCCTTCCTGCTGTTGCACCCGGACCTGGCCCCGCTCGATGACGGCCCGCTGCCCACGCTGGACGACCCTTTGCCGGGCCTGCCCCCCACGGTGAAGGACGATCTGAAGCGCGAGCTGCCACCCACCGGCATGCCCCGCGCGCCGATCGATGATTTCCTTATCGCCCGGGAAGAGGGCGATCTGGACCCAGCGCAGCTCGCCGCGCTGGAAGCCTGGCTTGCCGCCCACCCGGAGGATGTCCGTGCCGCCCACCTCTATGCCTTGGCCCGTGTGCCCCATGCGGAGGTGCGCTTTCCGACCACGGAGGACCTGAAGCGCGAGCTGCCGCCCACCGGCATGCCGAGCGCTCCGATCGATGATCTCCTCATCGCCCGGGAAGAGGGCGACCTCACCCCGGCGCAGCTCGCCGCGCTGGATGTCTGGCTCGCCGCACATCCGGAGGATGCGCGTGCCGCCCGTCTTTATGCCCTTGCCCGCGTGCCGGCCACGGCCGAGCGTTACCCGGCCCCCCTCGACCTGAAGCGTGATCTGCCGCCCACGGGCATGCCCACCCCCGGTGATCTGGACGATCATCTGGTGGCGCGCATGGAGGGGGACCTCTCCCCGGAGCAGGCCCATGCGCTGGACCAGCTGCTGGCCCGTGACCCCCAGGCCCGGCGCCAATGGGCGCTCATGCAGCGGACCCGGGTCGCCGCTGAACCGGTGACCTACCCCGACAAGGCCGGCCTGAAGAAGAAGGAGGTGCGCGTGATCCCGCTATTCACCGGGCAGCGGGGCTTCGCAGCGCTGCGTCTGGCCGCCTCCGTGGCGATCCTGCTGGCCTTCGGTGCATGGTGGGTGCTCCGCGCCCCCCAGCAAGGGTCCGATCATCTGGCCCAGGTGCCGGGGGCATCCACGGAACCCCCCTCCACCACGACCGCCATGCCGGGCACGCCGACCGATGGCGTACCCGCGAGCGATGGTGCCACCACGACGGGCGACAGCGCCATCCGCACCGCGCCCACGGAGCACCGCCATCCCGAGGTCGCGCCCCAGGGGCATATGGGTGGGCCCGGCAATGGTTCGATGGACCATTCCGACCCTGCGTGGGTGGAAGAGCGGACGGCCCCCACGCTCGAGCCCGTCAACGCGCAACTGGCGTACGAACCCATCGCTCCCGACAGCCCCACCGGGGGCCTAACACCTGAGGTGGAGGCCACCGGTGACCAGGCTGTGGATGCCCTGCCGGAGACCCTGCTGGCCGACAATGGCAGCGGCACCGGACTGGGTGAACTCATCGCCCGGGAGGTGCGCGAGCGGATGCTGGACAACGCGGCGGGTACGGGAAAGCTGGGCGAGGAGGATGCCCTGGCCGCGGTGGACAAAGGGCTGCGCACCATCAGCGCCGGCCGTGCCGGGCTGGAGGTGGAGCGCGACCCCCGCAGCGGTCGCCGCAACTATGAGCTGCGCCTGGGCCGCAACCTGGCCATCACCGCCAGCCGCTGACGCGCCCCTGCCCAACACGCCTGCTGCATGCGCGCGATCCAGATGCCTGGGTCGCGCGCTGTGCTTATGGCCAGGTGCGCAGGGGCCGGGGCAGGCCGTTCATCCCACCACGCGTACCGCTCATCACGATCGGCCCCATCTCCAGTAACTCCGGGGGCTCAGGCGCCGTCCCATGATCAGAACGACCACCAACACCCCAAGCACGATGAAAACCCTGATCGCCCGCACCCTGATCCTGGCCGCCGCCTTCTTCACCCTCACCTCGGCAGAGGCCGCCGCTCCCCGCCAAGCCGCCGCGAAGACCGACCGCGCCGTGCTGGAGCGCAACCTGGAACGCGCCCTGAACAAGCACCTCGTCTTCCCCCTCACCATCACCGAAAAGACCGAAGGTCAAGTGCGCGTGAGCCTGGTGGTGGACCAAGCCGGCCGCGTGAAAGTGGTGGATTGCCAAGGCGCCGACCAGCGACTGAACGACTATGTGGTGCGCAAACTGGAGCGCATCGACATCGGCGAGAATCCCGATGGCATCTGGAAGACCACCCACCTGGTGATCAACTTCCGCTCCCAGAAGGCCTGATCCACTCGTGCATCTCCTCACGGAAGCCCCGCCTGTCGGGGCTTCTGTGATTTTATGGCGGTGCTGTAACAACCGGCCGTGTGCCCCGTCCTATGAACAGAAGCACAACGCCATGCAACGCATCATCCTTCTTCCCCTGCTGCTCGTCGCGTTGAACATCAGCGCGCAGGAGGACAGCACCGGTGTCAAGACCGAACCCCGACTGGACCTGAAGATCAGCTCCGACGGAGGCACCTATGCACGGGTCAGTGAGGTGCACCCCGACTCCACGAAGAAGGATCCCGTGGTGATCACCACCAAGCGGAAGAAGATCATCATCACCAGTGAGCCCCGTCCGTGGGATTCGGTGACGGACAGCTTGGACGACCGCCTGGCCGAACTGCGCCGCGAGCGTCGCCGCACCTTCACCTACTGGTCGGGCCTGGACATGGGCGTGAACACCCTGCTGGGCCCCGACGGCGATGCCGACCTGGACCGCGATGTGGAGTTCATGGAGATCGACAACAGCCGTTCGCGCTTCGTGGCGCTCAACATCTGGGAGCGCAAGCTGGAGTTCGGTTCGCACCACGCGGGCCTCTTCACCGGCCTGGGCTTTGAGTTCGTGAACTACCGACTGAAGAACGACCAGGTGCTGCAGGTGCACGCGGATTCCATCTTCGGTGTGCCCGCTGCCCCCATGAACCTGCAGAAGAACAAGCTGCGCCAGATCGGCCTGCGCGTGCCGCTGATGTTGGAGTTCAACACCAAGCGTGCGCCCCTGCCCAGCCTGGACGACATCCGCGCCGGGCGCAAGACCGCGTTCGACCGCAAAGGCAACGTGCACCTGGCCGCTGGCGTGGTGGGCAGCTGGTACTTCGATACCATGTACAAGCTGCGCTATCGGTTGGATGGTGATGTGCACCGGTCGCGCGACAAGGGCGACATGCACCTGCTGCCCTACCGTCTGGCCGCCAGCGCGCGGGTGGGCTGGGGGGCATGGAACTTCTTCGCGGAGTACGCGCTCACCCCGCTTTTCGCCGACAACAAGGGCCCTGAGCTCACGCCCCTCACCATCGGGCTCACCATTATCGGGTTCAATTAGCCCCCCCGGCCCGCGCGGGCTGGCAGGCGCTACGAGGGAATTGGACCCATGGGCCGCAGGCATCGCCGGTACGCCGGTCCGGTGCCTGCGGTCCGCTTTCGTGGCCCGGCCAAGGCCCCTATTTTTGCGGCGCTCACCCCGAAACCACCTTCCATGGGCCGCATCTTCGAGAAACGCAAGCACAAGATCTTCGCGCGCAACGCCAAGCTGAGCAAGCTCTTCACCCGCATCGGGAAGGAGATCAGCATGGCGGTGAAGGCCGGCGGTCCCAACCCGGAGGCCAACTCCCGCCTGAAAGTGGCGATCCAGAACGCCCGCGGGGTGAACATGCCCAAGGACAACATCGAACGCGCCATCAAGCGCGCCATGGGCAACGAGGAGGCCGCCTACCAGGAGGCCACCTATGAAGGCTATGCGCCCGGTGGGGTGGCCATCTTCGTGGAGGCCGCCACCAACAACGTGAACCGTACGGTGGGCAACGTGCGCAGCTACTTCAGCAAGGTGGGCGGCAGCCTGGGCACCAGCGGTTCGCTGGGCCACCTCTTCGACCGCAAGGCCGAATTTGTCATCACCAACGCCGCACTGGCGGGCCGTGACCTCGACGAATTCGAGATGGAGCTGATCGATGCCGGGGCCGATGACGTGGTGCGCGACGAGGAGGAGGTGGTGGTGTACACCGCCTTCCAATCCTTCGGTGCCATGCAGCAGAAGCTCGACGAGCTGGGGGTGGAGGTGAAGAGCTCGGAGCTGAAGCGCTTCCCGCTGGTGACCACCCCGGCCGACCTGGAAACGGCCCGCACCGTGCTGCGGCTGGTGGAACTGTTGGAGGAGGACGACGACGTGAACGCCGTCTACCACAACATGGACCTCACCGAGGCCGTGGAGGCGGAACTGGAGAAGGGTTAGGCCCCTACTTCGCCTTGAAGCGGATGTGGTAGCGCGTGCCGGTGGCATCACCGCTCACGGACATGCGCCCGTTCAGCTGCTCCACCAGACTTTCGATCAGGGAAAAGCCGAGCGTGGTCTCGGATCCCTGCTGTTGTTCCACGGTCATCCCCACACCGTCGTCCTTGTAGAACAGGTCGAAGGTGTCGGCGTCCACGCGGTGCAGGGCCAGGTCGATGCGGCCACCGTTGCGGCCCACGAAGGCGTGCTTGAGGGAGTTGGTGATCAGCTCGTTGAAGAGCAGGCCCAGGGGCACCATCACGTTGAGCCCGAAGGCCAGGTCGTCGTCCAGGTCGGTGCCGTACTGGATGCGGTCGCTCACGTCGTTGAGGCGCACCAGCTCGGCGAAGAGCTCGTGCAGGTAGGGGCCCACCTCCACCATGGCCAGCTCATCGCCCCGGTACAGGCGCTCGTGGATCAGGGCCATGGAGGTGACGCGGTTCTGGCTCTGGTCGAAGGCGTATTGCAGCCGCTCATCGGCGATGGAGCCGGCCTGCAGGCGCAGCAGGCTGGCGATCACCTGCAGGTTGTTCTTCACCCGGTGGTGCATCTCCTTGATCAGCACCTGGATGCGTTCGTTGGCCTGCTCCAGGCGGGCCTTCTCCTCCTTCAGCGCCAGGGTCTGCTCCTCGGACCGGATGCGGGCGGCGCGGAGGTTCTCCTTCATCCGCGACAGGGCGATGCCCAGCACGTCCTTCGGCCCCCGCACGTTCACCACCGTGTCATAGTTGCCCTTGCCGATGGCGTCGGCACTGCTGGCCAGCGACCGGATGTTGTCGATCATCTCGTTGAACGAGATGGCCATCTGCCCGATCTCATCGTTGCTGTTCACGGGCGCATGGGCGCTCACGTCGCCCACCGCGATGGCCTGCGCCGCGCGGGTCACGCCACTTACGGTGTTCTGCAGGCTCCGCATGATCACCACGCCCATCACCAGCACCGCGCCCACCACGCCGACCAGTGCGGCCAGCACGATGATGAGACGGATGCGTGCACTGCGCGCGTTCTCGGCGGTGTTCGACACGATCATCGCCAGGCTGTGGTCCTCCACGTCCTTGAGCTTTTCCAGCGCGCCCATGGCCAGCGCCCACCAGTCCTGTCCGTTCAGGGCGGCCTGGTCCATGGCGCCGCGTTCCTTCACCGTGCCGATCACCGAGCGCAGGAAGTTCACGTCGGGCCCTTGGAAGCGGGCGCGGTAGGTGTTCATCACATCGGCCGGTGCCAGCCGCTCAAAGAGCACCATGTTGGTCTCGTATTGCGACACCTGCTCCCAGAGCTCGGTGGGGTCTTCCTCTCCCGTTGAGCCGTTGCCGAACCGCCCGATCAGCTGGTCGTGCACGCCGCTGAGGGACTCCTTGGCATGGAGCAGCCGCAGGTGGGCATACACCCGGTCCTTGGTCTCCGGGTCGAGCGCAAGCTGCTGCAGCCGGCCCAGCTCCTCCAGGATGGCGTTGTCCATCGCCTCGTACGTGCGGATCACGGCGGGCACCGTGATGGTGCCGGCGGCCACCCGCTCGCGCACCAGCCCCAGCCCGTTGAACACGCTTTCCTCCACCACCGTGGGCATGTCCTCGGGCCCGGGCGCGCGCAGGGCCGCCACGGCGCTGTCGGTCCGGGCCCATTCCTTGTGCAACTCGTGGTCGGTCACGGGCCAGCCGCTCAGGCGCGCCACGGCGAAGGCCGATTCCCGCCGCACCTCGTGCATCACCGTGGCATACAGGCCGATGCGCTCGGACTGGCCCTGGATGTAGCTGTACACCGAGTGGCGCTTGATGTTGGAGTCGACCTGCTTGCCGATGAGCAGCACCATGCCCATCACCGGGATGCCCAGGGTGAACATGAACTTGGTGCGGACAGGCAGGTCTGCGAAGCGCCAGCTCATTGCGGCCAATGTACAGCCCGCGGACGATGTCCGTGCGGCCGGTCCGGTGGATTTACTTTGGCGGCCCGCTCGCACCCATTGTGCCGGCCATTCGCATGAAGCAGCACGTTGAACGTCTTGATGCCCTCACCGCCAAAGCCTTGGAAGGTGGCGGTGCCGACCGGATCGCCGCCCAGCACGCCAAGGGCAAGCTCACCGCTCGCGAGCG
>CAYXKE010000032.1:26123-28925 GCA_964464935.1 uncultured Chryseobacterium sp. | reverse complement strand
AATTGGATAGAGCATCTGACTACGGATCAGAAGGTTTGGGGTTCGAATCCCTACGGGTCCGCCAGAGGGGGACAGCTGCACCGGCTGTCCCCCTCGTCTTTTCCAGGGGCCCGAGGTCGGACGCGGGATCTCCCGCCCACCCGGATCGCCGGTTGGTCGTTGGCCCCATGGCGTTGGGGATGCCGCGGGTGTGCGTTGGTCGGATCGTGGCGTGCGGGCACTAACCCGCTGCCGGAGCGGAGCGTATGATGCCAAGCCCGCCCGTGTTCCCTCACCAACGCATAGCCTGTCATGAAGCATCCGTTGTCCATCCGCATCCCTGCCGGTCCGATGTTGCTGTGTGCCATGCTCGGGAGCGTCGGTCCGCTCCACGCACAAGTGCCGGCTGACCACTGCGACGAACTCGGGCCCGCCAACGAGTACCCCGTGGCCCAGCCCTGCCAGGCGGTGCCCATGTTCACCACGGGCATGACCCAGGGTGTGGTCCCCTCCGGGTGCAACGGTGCCTACGTGGACGATGCCTGGGCCTGGTTCACCGCAGTGTCCGAGTTGACCGAGGTGACCTTCACCATGACCGGCTGCTCCGGCCTGCTATGCGAGGTGTTCGCCGCGCCGGTGATGCACGTGTTCGCCGGTCTCGACTGCTCCTCCATGGTGCCGGTGGCCTGCCATCTGGGCGATGTGGGCATCGGCTCCGTGGCCACAGTCACGATCAGCACCGAGCCTGGCGCCGCATACCGCGTTCGGGTCCAGCGCATGACCTCCAACGAGGACATGGAGGGCACCCTGTGCATCACCCCGCTTTCGGCCGCGCCGGAGAACGATGAATGTGTGAACGCCATTGCCGTGGGGGAAGGAACACACCCGTTCTCCACGCTGGGGGCAAGCGGCACCGGCACTTCGCCCTGCGGTATGGGCGACACCCGCGACATCTGGTTCGCCTACACCGCCACCTGCGACCAACAGCTGCGTGTGACCACGTGCGACGATGCCAACTTCGACACCACCGTGAGCATCCATGATGCCTGCGGTGGCAACGTGCTCTCCTGCCAGGACGACCACTATGGCTGCGCCAACTACACCAGCACGGCCGTGCTCAACGCGCCGGTGCCCGGCCATACCTACCTGATCCGCATCGCGGGCTTCGAGGGGTCGGCCGGCGTGGGCAATGTCACCATTACCTGCGGCCCCCCGCCTCCGCCGGCGAGCAATGACGATTGCGCGAACGCCCTGGCCATCGGCGATGGGATCCATCCCTTCAACGTGGAAAGCGCCACCGGCTCGATCACCAGTTCCTGCTCCGCCACGGACCCGAACGACGTGTGGTTCGCCTACACGGCCAGCTGCACCGGCCTGGCCATGGTGAGCACCTGCGGCACCGCCTACTTCAACACCACCCTCAGCGTGTTCGATGGCTGCGACGGGAACGAGATCGCCTGCAGCAACGACTACACCGACTGCCTCTACTTCACCAGCGCCACCACGTTCAGCACGGTGGAAGGGCAGGAATACCTGATCCGTGTCGCGGGCCACAACGGCGAGGAGGGCAACGGGGAGATCGTGATCGCCTGTTCCGCGGTGACCTGGTACTCCCGCGGCAGCGGCAACCTCTCCGATCCCATCTGGTCGCACCTGCCCAACGGCACGCCCGGCCCGGCCATATTCAGCCCCACCATGAACGTGGTGGTACAGGCCGGCCATACGGTGGAACAGGACGTGGCCGAACTGAAGGCGATGTCCTTCATCGTGGACGAGGGCGGTGTGTTCACCATGGGAGAGGGGCGGAGCCTGTCGCTCACGGCCAACTGTGTCGCCAACGGCCTGCTGGACGTCAATGGAGGCCAACTGGTGCTCAACGGCACGGCCGCGCAGATCATCATGGGTGGGTCCACACTGGACCTCCATGATCTGGTGGTGAACACGCCGGGTACGGTGCTGGTGCAGACCGCCCTGCGCGTGCACGGCACCCTGCAGCTCAATGCCGGCACGTTCAACACCACCGGCGCCTCCGTCACGCTCGTGTCCGACGCGCTGCGTACGGCGCGTCTCGGTCCGGTGGGTGGAACGGCCGAGTTCGTGGGCGACCTCACCGTGCAACGCTGGATCCCCGGTGGTGTGACCAACTGGCGACTGCTGGGGAGCCCCGTAAGCGGCGCCACTGTGAACGATTGGAAGGACGATTTCTTCACGGCGGGCTTCCCCGGTTCGCACTATCCCCCCTTCCACCACGATGGGCAGCTCTGGCCCAGCGTACGCATCTACAACGAAGCACATCCGGGTGCCGACCCGCTCGACGGCTTGATGGGCGTGCCCCACAGCAGCACACCGCTCGCCACGGGTCTGGGCTTCGCCGCCTGGAGCGGTGATGCCTTGAACGGAACGTCCGCGTTCACCGTGGACCTGACCGGGGCGCCGCATATCGCGCATACGCCCATCCCGCTGCCCATGAGCTGGACCGATACCGGTGCGCCCGAGGCCGACGGCTGGAACCTGGTCTGCAACCCGCTGCCCAGCCCCATCCGGTTCAGCCAGTTGCAGCGGGGCGCCGACGTGGACAACGCCTACCATCTCTTCGATCCGGTGAGCGGCAACTTCGCCACCTGGAACGGGATGGTGGGCACGCTGGGCGCCACGGACACCATTCATGCCTTCCAAGGTTTCTTCCTCAAGGCCAATGGTCCCGACCATGCCACCACGGTGCAGGAGAGCGCCAAGGTGATGGCACCGCAGGGCGGGCACTTCGGTGGGTCGCTCTCGGCCGGCGTACCGATGCTGCGGCTGCGGATGAGCAGTGACATGAAC
>CAYXKE010000032.1:0-26023 GCA_964464935.1 uncultured Chryseobacterium sp. | reverse complement strand
CCTCAACGGCCTGAGCTGCCTGGTGCTGGAGGACCTCCTCACCGGCGAACACACACCCCTGCACGAGGGCGCGACATACACGTTCCACGTGGAGGCCGATGCGCCGGTCGGTCAGCCGCGCATGCTGATCCATGCATCGTCCATGATCGAAGCCACGGTGCAGCACGTGAGTTGCGCCGACGGCACCAACGGCGCCATCATCGTGGACAACACGGGTGGTCCGCCGGTGGACCTGGTATGGACCGATCCGGACGGCATGCTGGTGGCCACGGCCGAAGCAGTGACCGGTCCCTTCTCGCTCGTGGGCCTGGCGCCGGGCCTATACCAAATGACCGTGCACGGCCTGGCCTGTCCCCACATGGCGGCCACTTTCCTGGTGCAGGCGCCGGGGGCGATCGAGGCGGATGTGACCATGACCCCCACCAGCTGCGCCAATACGAACGATGGGCAGCTGGTGCTGGATGTGCGCGGAGGCTCCGCGCCGTACAGCCTGTCCTGGAGCGATGGTTCCAGCGATGATGTCCTTACCGCGGGTGCTGGCTCCTACGGCGTGACCATCACCGATGCGAACGGCTGTGTGCAAGAACTGGACAGGCTGGAGATCTCCGCGGCGCCGGTCATGGCGGGCACCATCGAGGCTCCGGACCATGTCGCGCATCAGGAACCTGTGGTGTTCCACAGCACCGCCCCGGCCGACGTGGACCACCTCTGGGACTTCGGCGATGGGCAGACCAGCACCACCCGCACCACGGTCCATGCTTATGATATGTCGGGCACGTACGTGGTGCGCCTCGAACTGCACGATGGCACCTGCACACATCAGCTCGAACACCTGATCGCAGTGGGTGGGGCCACGGGCATCATCTCCCGTGCCGAGGCCGACATGCGGGCATGGAGCGCCGAAGGTTGGATGGTGCTGGAGGGCGATGTGAGGCAGCCGGCCATTGTGGAGGTGAGTGACGCCACGGGCCGCGTCGTGCACAGGGACCAGTTGCGTCCGGGCACCGGTACGCTCCGCATCGCCACCCATGGCTGGTCCGCCGGGCTGTACTTCATGCGTGTCCACCTGCCGGACAGGGACCGCGCCTTCCCGCTGCCGGTGGCACGTTGACCGGACCGATCACATCGGACCGGCACCCGGGAACCCCGCCGCAACGCGGGGTTCCTGCTTTCTGTGCGGTGCGGTGGGGCAGGGTCGCGCGCCGATCCGCAACTTCGTGCCCCGTTCGCAGTCCATGGTCCGCCGCATCCACATTCGCAATTTCCTGCTGATCGACGAGGCCGAGATCGACCTCGGCCCGGGCTTCACCGTCATCACCGGTGAGACGGGCAGTGGGAAGAGCATCCTGCTCGGTGCGCTCGGCCTGGCCATGGGCGAACGCGCGGATGGCGTGGAGTTCCATGATCCTTCGCGCCGATGCGTGATCGAGGTGGAGATGGACGCGCCCGGCGTGCACGCCTGGTTCGAGCAGAATGAACTGCCCTGGCAGGAGCCCGTGATCCTGCGCCGTCAGCTGGAGCCGGGCGGTCGCTCGCGCGCCTTCATCAACGACACCCCCGTGCGGTTGGACCAGTTGCGCGCCCTCACGGCACAGTGCATCCACATCCATGGACAGCACCACGTTCAGCTCCTCACCGATCCGCGTCTGCACCTGGGCGCCATCGACCGCGTGACCGCACTGGAGGCCGATACGCAGCACTACGGCGGACTTTATCGCCATTGGCGAAGCGTGCGTGCCGAACTGGAGCGCCTGCGGGAGGAGGAGGCTCGGCTGCGGCAGGAGCTCGAGTTCATGCGCTTCCAGTTGGATGAGCTCGTGACGGCGGCCCTGCGTCCCAGCGAACTGGAGGAACTGACCCAGCGGCTGGAACAGGCCACCCATGCCGGTGAGATCCGCGCGGCACTGCTCGCCGTGGAACAAGGCATCCACGACGACATGGGCGTACTGCCCGTGCTCACCCGCTTGAGCGCCGGCATGGACCGTGCGGCCCGCCACGATCCCCGCATCAGGGCCCTGTCCGATCGGTTGAGCAGCGTGCGCATCGAACTGAAGGATGTGGCCGATGAGGCCGCCTCGCTGGCCGGTGATCTGGACGATGACCCCATCGCCATGGAACGCATGAGCGAGCGGCTCGACCTGCTGAACGCGCTGCTGCAAAAGCATCGCGTCCGCACGGTGGAGGAGCTGATCGCCCTGCAGGACGACCTGCGTCAACGTGTGGACCGCGCCACGGGAATGGGCGATCGCATGGCGGAGTTGGCCCGGGAGGAGGAACAGCTGGCGAAACAGGTGAACGACCAGGCGCGCAAGCTGTCCAAGGCACGCCAAAAGTCCGCGCCCCGTCTGGCCGGCGCGGTGGAGCAGATCCTGCATGAGCTGGGCATGCCGCACGCCGTGTTCCAATTGCAGCTGCGGGACCTCGCCGAGCCGGGGCCGTACGGCATGGACGGTGTGCAGGCGCTCTTCAGCGCCGATGCCGACCGCACACCCGGTCCGCTGGAGAAGACCGCCTCCGGTGGTGAGATGTCGCGCGTGATGCTTGCGCTGATCTCGCAAGCCGCCCACGCCACGGGGCTCGCCACGTTGGTGTTCGATGAGGTGGACACCGGGGTGAGCGGTGCCGTCGCCGAGCGGATGGGCGCACTGATGGCCCGGATGGGCGGCACGCGTCAGGTGATCGCCATCACGCACCTGCCGCAGGTGGCCGCTCAGGCCCTGGCGCATCTCGAAGTGGTGAAGTCCACCACGGGCGAGCGCACCACCACGCGCATCGTGCCGCTGGAAGGCGAGGAGCGGATCACGGCGATCGCCCGCATGTTGAGCGGAAGACGCCTGAGCAAGGTGGCGATGGACAACGCCCGCGCCCTGATGGAGCGCTCGTGATCCTCAGCGACGTGCGCCCCAGCACAGCACCAGCACCGGAAGGAGCACCAGGTCGGTGATCCCCGCCACCACGAGGGTGAGGCTGATGAGGAGCCCCATGTGGTGGGCCGTGCCCAGCGCGGAGGCAAGCAGTGGCGCGAAGCCGGCGAGGAGGAGGAGCGTGGTCACCACCAGGGCCTTGCCCACGGAAAGCATCGTGTGCTTCAGCGCCCAGGCGAGGGGGCGCCCGGCCGCGAGTTCGATGCGGAGGCGCGCCAGCAGGTGGATCGTGTCGTCCACTGCGATGCCGAACGCGATGGTGAAGATCATCGCAGTGCTCACCTGCAGCGGCATGCCGGCCATGGCCATGCCCCCGGCCACGATCAACAAGGGCAGCATGTTGGGCAGCAGGGCCACCAGGGTCATGCGGAGGTCCCGGAAGGCCAGCGCCATGGTGAGCGCCACCAGCAGGAAGGCCGCCACCAGCCCACGCAACAGGCTGCGGCCCAGTGCGGCATTGCCCCGGTCGATCAGGTGGGCCATGCCGGTGGGATGGAAGGCGATGCCGGGTGGGGCGCTCACCCGGAGGAACGCCTCGGTACGGGCGGAAAGCTCCAGATGATGGCGGCTGCCGTGGTCCACCATGCGTCCGGTGATCCGCGCCCGGCGACCATCCGCGCTCACCAAAGCGGTGATCGGGGTGTGCCCGGGTTGGGCGCGGGCCGTGCGCACCAGCCGCTCGGTCGCATCGGGATCAGCGGGCAGTTCGAAGTGGGCGGGATCACCGCCGTGGGTGGCCTTGTTCAGGGCGCGAACCACGGTCACCGGAGAGAGAACGGCTCGAACACCCAGCGTGGACGCCACATGGTCCTGCACCTGCGCGATCGCCTGTAGGTGATGATGGTCCCATATCGTGCCGCTGTCGAGCACGCTCACCTCCATCTCGAATGGCCGCACCCCGCCGAAGGTCTCCTCGAACCAGCGGTATTCCTGCTTCTGCGGGTCGTGATCGGCCCAGTCGCCCAGGAGATGGTCGTCCGCATGGAGACGGGGCAGGGCGGCGGCACAGGTCACGGCCACCACGGCGAATGCCATGGGAATGCGACGGCGGTGGCGCAGTACGCCGCGGAAGAGCCCGTGCAGGGAACGGTGCCAGAAGGCGTTGTCCTCGGTGCGTGCGGCGATGGGCGGTGGAGGCACCAGCAGCAGCACGGCCGGCAGCAGGGTGAACGAGAGGATCAACGCAAGCAGCACACCGATGGCCGTGAACAGCCCGAACTCGCGGATGGGCTCCAGCGCGCTGAGCATCAACGTGCCGAAGCCGATGGCCGTGGTGACCGATGTGAGCGTGGTGGCCAGGCCCACCTGATGATAGGTGATGGCCAGTGCCCGCACGCGGTCGTGGCCGGCGCGCAGCAGACCGATGTACCGCTCCAGGATGTGCACCATGTCGCTGGTGCCCACCACGAAGAGGATGGTGGGGAGGAGGATGGTGAGGATGGTGAGCGGGCGTCCCAGGGCGGTCATCAACGCCACCTGCCACAGCACGGACAGGCCCACGGTGAGCAGCGGGACCAGCACTCCCCAGGAGGTGCGGAAGGCGAGGAAGAGCCCCAGCGCCAGCACGACCACGGAGAGCGGCAGGAAGAAGGCGAGTTGGTCGCGCATCTTCTTCAGGAACCAGAACTGCCCATGCACGCGGCCCCCCACACGTACAGGCGCGATCCCGCTCCCGGCGATGCACGCGTTGACCGCGTGGAGCAGTGCGTCACTGCGCGCCTTGCTGAGCCCGGGTTCCGTGTGCATGATCAGCAGCATGGCCCGGGCGTCGGGGGCGAAAAAGGCATCGCGCATGAGCGGGTCATTCCAGATGCGGGCGCTGTCGGCCGCCAGGGTGCTGTCGTGGTCGCAGCGCAGCCAGGGCACTTGGAATACACCCAGCGGCGTGATGCGCGGCTCGTCAAGACGCGTGGGCCCGATCACCGAGCGCACATCGGGCACCTGACGCAGGGCCATGAGCAGACTGTCCGCGCGCCGCAGGAAGTCGTTGCGGAAAACCGATGGCGCATGCTCCAGTGCGATGAAGAGGTGGTCGTTGTCCGAGCCGAATCGGGCCCGGAAGGCCGCGTACCGCGCCATCTCCGGATCGTCGTGCGGGAGAAAGCGCTCGTACGCGTGGTCCAACCGCACCTGGCGCAGCATGGCGCACGCGGCCGCGGTGAGCAGCGCGATCGCCACCAGGGCGACGATGGCGTTGGAGCGCGTAAGCCGGCGTTCGATCCACCCGAGGGTGCGGTTCATCCAATGGCGTTGGTTGATAGCGCGTGGTAAAGGTGGGCAGCAGCCCTCGCTCCCCGGCTAACTTTGACCGCCGATGCCGCGATCATTGCTGCGCACCGCGCTGTTCCTGTGCCTGCTGGCGCCGCTCCAGGCGTGGGCGGGACCGTTGGAAAAGGGCTTCGAGGCCCTCTCCATCCACGACTACTTCAAGGCGCGTCAGCTCTTCCTCAAGGCAGTGCCGAAGCAGCCGGCGCCGGCCTGGTACGGCCTGAGCGTGATCGCCGCACGGGACAACAACCCGTTCTTCCACATCGATTCGGCCTACGTCTACATCCAGCGCAGCGAGGCCGCCTACGGGCTGGCCACCGACAAGCAGAGGACGCGCGCCGCGAGCGTGGGGGTGGGCCCCGAGTCTATCGCGGAGCAACGATCGGTGGTGCTCACCCTGGCGTGGGAGCTCACCAAGGCACAGAACACCCTCGCCGCCTACCAGCGCTACTTGGACACCTATGTGAACGGTCCGCACATGGCCGATGCCACGTTGGTGCGCGATCACCTGGCCTTCCAGGAGGCGCGTCAGCGCAACACGTCCGTGGCCTATCAGTCGTTCATCGACCGCTATCCGCAGGCCCGCGAGGTGTACGAGGCCCGCTCGCGGCTGCAGGAGGCCATCTTCCGCGAGGCCACGGTGGATGGCACGTTGGAGGCCTACCGCCGCTTCGTTCGCGAACGGCCCGAGAGCCCCTGGGTACGCCAGGCCCATGAGGAGATCTACCGCCTGAGCACGCCGAACCGCACCGCCGAGGAGTTCCACCGTTTCATCCAGGACAACCCATCGAGCCACCGCCTGCCCGATGCCTGGCGCGCCATCTACGAGCTCTACACCCGCGATCTCAGCGTGGGCAGCATCACCCGCTTCCTCCAGACCTATCCCGATTACCCGTTCGTGGAGGAACTGGTGGACGACTATCGCGCGGCGACCATGGTGCTGCTGCCTTTCCGGCGCGAGGGCAGGTGGGGCTTCCTTGATGACACCGGCGTGGAACGCATCAAGGCCGAGTACGAGTGGGTCGAACCGTTCATCGGCGGGCAGGCCGTGGTGGGGCGCGAAGGCTTCGCGGGGACGATCAACCGACTGGGCCGGGTGGTGGTGCCCATCGTCTATGACCAGGTGATGGACCCCGCCGAAGGCACCAGCACCGTGGAGCGCAATGACAAGGCCGGGGCGGTGGACCGCAACGGTGAGCTGGTGGTGCCCATGATCTATGAGGATGTGGGCTACTTCGCCGAAGGCCTGGCGTTCGCCGCGCGCGATGGACAGTATGGCTACATCGATCCTCGGGGTGGCGTGGTGATCCCCTTCCAATACGAGTCGGCCGGCACCTTCCACAACGGGCTCGCCGTGGTGAAGCAGAACGGTGCCTATGGCGTGATCGATGCCCGCGGCAACGTGGTGCTGGCCATGGAGTACGACTGGGTGGAGGACCTCACCGGTCCCGTGGCACGCGTGCGCAAGGGCGGGCGCATGGGCCTGGTGGACCGGTTCGGGCACGTACTCCTGGAGCCGACCCACACGCACATCGGTCCGTTCGTGGACGGATTGGCCCTGGTGGTGGACGACCGCAAGGTGGGCTACGTGGACACCACGGGACAGACGGTGGTGGCCTTTCAATATGAAGCCGGCGATGGCATCGTCTCCTGGGGCGATCCCCACCAAGGGCTGATGCGGGTGCAGCAGAACGGACGCCGGGGGGTGATCGACCCCAAGGGCCGTGTGGTGCTGCCGTTCCAGTATGCGGAGATCGGTCAGCCCGGCACGCTCATTCCCGTGCGCCGCAAGGCCAAGTGGGGCTATGTGGACCGGCGCGGACAGGCGGTGGTGCCGGAGCGCTACGACCTGGCCGGTGAAATGATCGATGGCTACGCGCGCGTGCGCTCCGGTCAGCTCTTCGGTGTGATCGACAGCACGGGCCGCGAGGTGATCCCCCCGCGCTACAGTGCCCTGGACCGCATGCCGCATGGCCTGTGGCTGGCCGCGGGGGCCGATGGCGTGGGCGTGGTGGATGCCGCCGGTGTGGAACGCACGGCCTTCGTATACGACGCGGTGCAGGTGGTGCTGCCGGGGCTGGTGCGCGTGGAGCGGGATGATCGCATGGGCTACATCGACATCACCACCGGACGCTTCATCTGGCGCGAGGAAGGCTTCGGTGAGGACCGGTAATGCTCACCGGGCGATGTACACCCGGTTGATGTCGAGCGCACTGTAGACCTCCACCGCGTGGAACACCCGGCGCAGGTTCTGCCCGATGCGTTCACAGCGGGCCTCGCTTTCCTCCGAATAACCGATGGTGTTGAAGAGCACCATGCCGCCCTCGGCGCAACGGTCGCGCAGCGCGTGCGCGAAGCCCATCGCATCCACCCCGAAGGCCATGTCCAGGTCGTTGAAGAGGTCCACCACCACCAGGGCGTATCGGCCGGTCAGCGCGTGGATCTGCACCGTGGCATCGCCTTCCACCATGCGCAGATCGGCATGCTGGTCCAGGCCGAAGTGACGGCGGGCCAGGCGGATCACCTCGGTGTCGTACTCCACGGCCGTGATCGGCATGTGCAGCCCCAGCTCCTGCCGCAGGATGCGCACCACGCTTCCCCCGCCATAACCCAGCATCAGCACATCGGTGGGCGGCTGGTCCTTCAACCCCACATGGGCGAAGACCTCCCGCCACAGGTGGTGCAGGCTGCCGAAGCTCTGGTTGGCGTTGGCCGTGTTGAGCACCTTGCGGCCCAGCTCCCAACGCACACACAGGTCCGACCGGCGTCCCTTGGCGCGTTCCACCGGCACCGGAGAGATCCAGCTCAGCAGGCGCGCCAGTGCATCATCCATGCGGCAAAGATGGGCCGGGGTGGTGGAACGGCCCCGCTCCCGGGCAAGGGAAGCCCCACGGCCACGCCCGGCACTGCCCCCGTATGCATCCCCATCCGGTACTTTTGTCTCCGGAACGGATCTTGTCCGGAAGCGCCTCAATGGAATACCGAAGCGGGTTGACGTGCAGGGGATGGCGTCTCGGGGTATTGGCCCTGCTGATGGCCGGGGCGCTGCCTGTGTCGGCCTTCCACATCGTGCTGAGCGGTGTGGTGACCCGCCATCCCACCGGCGAAGCCCTCAAGGGGGTGCAGGTGCGCCTGGTGAAGGACAGTGTGGAGCGCGAGACCGTGATGACCGGCAACAATGGCCGCTACGAACTCTACCTGGAGCGCGGCTATGACTATCAGGTGTGGTTCCAGCGTTCGGACATGGTCACCAAGTTCGTGCGCATCGATGCCCGGGAGATCCCGCTGAAGCCCGACGTGCCCTTCTTCGAGATGGACCTGCAGATGACCATGTTCAACTGGATCCCGGAGATGGATCTCTCCTTCTTTCTGCAGCCGGTGGGCTTGGCCGAGTACAAGCATAGCGTACGCAACCTGAGCTGGGACGTGGACTACACCCGCCGGCGCATGGTGGAGATGGAGCGGATCATGGTGGCCTACGACCGCGCGATCATCCAGCGCGAGAAGGAGGCCCGGCAACAGTCCCGCAACCGCCGCCGCGGGCGGGTGATGTACTAACGCGGTACGCCCAGCAGCCTCACCACGTCCACCGCTTCACGCACATCGTGCACCCGCAGGATCGCGGCGCCTTTCATCACGGCCACCGTGTTGAGCACCGTGGTGCCGTTCAGCGCGTCATCCGGCCCGATACCGAGCACGTATTTGATCATCCGTTTCCGCGAGAGGCCCACCAGCACCGGCGCCCCCACGGCCACCACACGGTCCAGCGCATGCAGCAGCGTGTGGTTGTGGGTGGTGTTCTTCCCGAAGCCGAAGCCGGGGTCCAGGACCACATCGGCGATCCCGGCGGCATGGGCGGCGACCATGCGTTCCGTGAGGAAGTGCACCACCTCGGCCACCACATCCGTGTACCGGGGATCGTGCTGCATGGTGCGCGGCGTGCCCTGCATGTGCATGGCCACGTAGGGCACGCCCAGCGCCGCCACGGTGGGCAGCATGGCCGCATCGGCGCGCCCGGCCGCGATGTCGTTCACGATGTCGGCACCCGCCTCCACGGCGGCACGCGCCACGGTGGCCCGGTAGGTGTCGATGCTCAGCAGGGCCTCTGGGAACCGCTTCCGCAGGGCCTCCACCACGGGGATGCACCGCCGCAGTTCCTCGTCGGCAGCCACCTCTTCCGATCCCGGCCGGGTGCTCATGCCGCCCACGTCGAGCATGATGGCGCCGTCGGCGAGCATGCGTTCGGCGGTGCGCAGGGCCCCATCCACCGCGTGCCGGCTCGGCGCGTGGAAGGAATCGGGCGTGGCATTGATGATGCCCATGACCGCCGGCAGGGGCACATGCACCAGCCGCTGCCGCACCCGCCAGATGGCCTCCCGGCCACCGCTATCTTCGCCGCCTGCCATGGGACGCGAAGATGCTCCATGGGCCATGGATGGACAAGACCCTGGAACAATATGCCACCGTTGTGGCCGAGTGCATGGACCTCTTCGCGAAGAAGGCGCAGGACTATGGCACGGCCTGGCGGATCCTGCGCGTCCCCTCGCTCACGGACCAGATCATGATCAAGGCGCAGCGCATCCGCACGCTGCAGGAGGTGGGCGAGAGCCGGGTGGGCGAGGGCATCCGGCCCGAGCTGATCGGTATCGTGAACTATGCGGCCATGGCATTGGTCCAGCTGGATCGTGGCGTGGTGGAGGCCCCCGACCTGAGCGCCGCTGAGGCCAGCGCCGAGGTGCGCGCCCGCATCGATGCGGCCCGCGCCCTGATGGAGCGCAAGAACCACGACTACGGCGAGGCCTGGCGCAGCATGCGCGTGAGCTCATTGGTGGACCTGATCCTGATGAAGCTGCACCGCATCAAGAGCATCGAGGACCAAGGCGGGCGCACACTGGCCAGCGAGGGCCTGGACGCCAACTTCCTCGACATCGTGAACTACGCCGTGTTCGCGCTGATCCAGCTCGACGAGCAGGCCGCCGCGCGGTAGGCTTTCCACAGCAGACGGTGGAAAGTCCGTGGGCGTGATCACCCGGTGGCGCGGGTACCTTCGCCGCCCATGCGTGGCCGCCTGATCGGGTTCTCCCTGGTGTTGTTCCTTGCCCTGCCGGGCTCGGTGCTGGCCTATTCCCTGCGCATCCACGGCCAGGTGACGGACCTCTTCACCGGTGGGCCGCTGGCGGGCGTGCAGGTGCAGGTGTACCGGGATGGCGTGAAGCAGAAGGTGGTGCGCACCGGTGCGAACGGCCGTTACCAGGTGAAGTTCGAAAGAGGCGGGGAGTACGTGGTGCACTTCGTGCGCGATGGCTTCGTCACCAAGGGCTTCGCCATCGACGCACGCGGTGCGGCCTGGGCCGATGATGACCGCGTGAAGGATGTGGAGGTGGGCATCACGCTGTTCGAGCAGGTGCCCGACATGGACCTCAGCTTTTTCGCGGAGATGCCCATGGGGATGGGCCGCTTCGTTCCCATGACCGGCATGCTCAGCTGGAACGCCACCTACGCCGAGGAGATCGCCCCGGAGGTGGAACGCCTGATCGCCGAAGTGCGCGCCCGCCGCACCACGGTCACCGCCGAACGCGCCGTGCCCATGCCGCCGGCCCTGGCGCGTCCGTGATCACCGGGCGATCCCTCCGAACGTCAACGGTTCGTTAACGTCCCACACCCGGCACGGTCGCCAACCGTATGGGGTCTATTTTCGCGGACCATCCCCTGTGACCCATGCGCACGTTCCTGCTCATCTGCCGGCTGATCGTCGGCCCCCTCTTCATCGTGAGCGGCTTGATCAAGGCCAATGACCCCCTTGGTTTCTCCTACAAGCTGGAGGAGTACTTCGCGGAGAGCGCCCTGAACCTGCCCTTCCTGGAACCCTTCGCGCTGACGCTGGCCGTGCT
Source organism: uncultured Chryseobacterium sp. (assembly GCA_964464935.1). Lineage (GTDB taxonomy): Bacteria > Bacteroidota > Bacteroidia > Flavobacteriales_F > PHOS-HE28 > PHOS-HE28. Next base: position 14,940 of record CAYXKE010000032.1, on the reverse strand, counting down.
GGCCTGCCTGGCGGAGATCGTGCTCGGTTTCGCGGTGATCGTGGGCGGCCGCATGAAGCTGGCCACCGCATCGCTCATGGTGCTCACCATCTTCTTCGGCTGGCTCACGGCATACACCGCCACCTGCGATCCCAACGGCACCTACACCGTGCTGGTGAACGGGGTGGAGGAGACCCGCAGCGTCACCTGCGTCACCGATTGCGGCTGCTTCGGCGATGCCATGAAAGGGTCCGTGGGCCGCAGCCTCACCCCGTGGGAGAGCTTCGCCAAGGACGCCATCCTCTTCGTGTTCATCCTGCCGCTGTTCATCGTGGCCTTCCGCAAGCCCGGCATCCACTGGAACACGGCCGCCGATGACAAGGTGCTGCTGCCACTGGGCGTGGTGCTGGTGGCGATCTGGAGCTGGGTCTTCACCTGGTCCGGTCCGGTGTGGTTCACCATCATCGGTATGGCCGGCTACCTGGTGGCCAAGCGCCGGTGGGCCTCGCCCCTTTCGGAATGGATCACCGCCGGTTGGGTGGGGGTGCTCACCCTCGCGTTCTGCTGGTGGTGCGTGGCGCATCTGCCCGTGCGCGACTACCGTCCGTACGCCGTGGGCAAGAGCATCGCCGAACAGAAGTTGATGGGCAAGCCGCCTGTGCAGCAGGTGTTCCTGCGCTACAAGGACACCCGTACCGGCGAGATCCAGGAGTTCGATGCCAATGGCGCCTACCCGTGGGACGATCCCCATTTCGAGTTCGTGGACCAGCGGGTGAAGGTGATCGAGGAAGGCATCACCTCGCCGGTGCAGGACTTCCTTCTCACGGACACCGATGGCAATGAGATCACCGCGGACGTGCTGGCGGAGACCGAACCCGTGATGCTGGTGATGATGTACGACGTGACCCGGACCGCTGCCGGCCCGCTCAAGGAGGTCGCCGCGCTGGCCGACGCCGCGCAGCGCGAGGGCTGGTACGTGTACGGCGTGAGCGCGAGCCCCTTCACCGCCATCGATGAACTGCGGCACGAGCACCAGCTGGCGTTCGACTTCCTGCAGTGCGATGAGAAGACGATCAAGACGGCCGTGCGCGCCAACCCCGGCATCATCCTGCTGCGCGAAGGACGTGTGGTGGGCAAGTGGCACGCCAACGACACCCCCACGATCGAAGCGGCCCGGAAGGCCGCCTCCTGATCCTCATCGCCCCGGCCGGTGCCCCGCGTCGCCATGCTGAACTACCTCCTCCGCCGCCTGCTCAATGGGCTGCTGGTGCTCTTTGGGGTGGTGACCGTGGTGTTCTTCATCTTCAACATCAAGCCCGGCGATCCCGCACGGATGCTCGCCGACCAACGCAGCAGCCCGGAGGCACTCGCCGCCATCCGCAAGGACCTGGGGCTGGAGCTGCCGCTGATGACGCGGTACGTGCTCTACCTCAATGACGTCTCGCCCCTGGCCCTCATGCAGCGCACCGATCCCGACGCCATGGCGTTCATGGACCGCTCCCGCTACCGCATCGGCGGGGCGGTGGGCCTGGGTCCGCGTTGGTCGGTGGTATTGAAGGCGCCGTACCTGCGGTTCAGCTACCAAAGCCGCCGGGGCGTGGCGGAGATCCTCGGCGCCGCCTTCCCGAACACCGCGATCCTTGCCGTGCTGAGCATGCTCCTGGCCGTGGTGGTCGGCGTGGCCATGGGGGTATGGGCAGCCCTCCGCAAGGGCACATGGGTCGATAGCGCGCTGCTGGCCGTGAGCGCATTGGGCATGGCCGGTCCTTCGTTCTTCGTGGCCGTGCTGGTGGCCTGGCTCGGCGGCTATGTATGGTTCGAACGCATCCCCGTGCCGATCCTGCCCGTGCTGGCCCTGCTGCTGTGGATCGTGCTGCGAAGCGCGGCGCGACGCTGGTGGGCGGGGGACCGGTACGGCCCGGCGCGTGTGTGGCCCGTGGCCGTGCCGCTGGCGGTGTGCGCCCTGTGGCTGGCCGGTCATGTGGGGAACTGGGCCTGGGCCACCGCTGCGTTCGCCCTGCCCGGCACCGGCCTGCCCATGAGCGGCGACCTGGTGGATGTGGACCCGTTCACCGGCCCCTTCCTCAACTGGCGTCACGCCATCCTGCCCGTGATCGTCCTGGGTATCCGGCCGCTGGCGGTGATCGTGCAGCTCACGCGGGGCAGCCTGCTCGATGTGCTGGCCCAGGACCACATCCGCACCGCACGCGCCATGGGCCTGAGCGAGCGCCGTGTGGTGCTGCGCCATGGTTTGCGCAACGCCCTGATGCCCGTGGTGACCGCCGTGAGCGGTTGGTTCGCATCGCTGCTCGCCGGCGCCGTGTTCGTGGAATACGTCTTCGGCTGGAAGGGCATGGGCCTCGAGGTGTTCAACGCCTTGGAGCGCGAGGACCTCCCCGTGGTGATGGGGGCCGTGCTCGTATTCGCCACGATCTTCGTGGTGATCAACGTGCTGGTCGACGTGGTGTACGCGCTGCTCGATCCGCGCGTGCGCACCGCGTGAGCCCTACCACCCGTACGTGATACCCAGCCGGGCGCCGTAGCCGTGGGCCCGTTCGCTCACCAGCCCGATGAGGCTGGGCGTGGCCAGATCGATCAACAGATGCTGGCCCACCCGCATGCGCACGGCCGCGCCCACGCGCACACCGCCGAAGCCTCCCTGCACCGCGCTCACGCCCACCTGCGCACGTTCGCCCAAGGTGCGCGCTCCGCTCAGCGTGAACTGGGGCGCGTATCCGGGTAGATGCACCAGGTCGGCCGCCAGGGCCACTGTCCAGGATGAGTTCCAATGCACGGCACCGCTGGCGCGGGCGTGAAAGGGCAGGAGCGTGAGATGATCACCGGAGCGCTGGTGCAGGCCCAACGTGTCCATGAGGCGATCCTCGTTGATGAACACATCGTCCAGTGCCAGTACGTTCGCCACCGCGAAGCCTTCATAGGTGATGGCCGTGTCCTTGCTCAGATGCAGGCTGCGGTCGGTCCACTTCACCACACCCAGGTCGTTCACCCCCACGTGCCACTCCACGCGCCGATCCCCCCAGGCGCCGCTTCCCGCCCACAGCCCCGCGAGCGCCGCACCCATGCCATTGAAGCGCCCCAGGTCGCTGCCGGCGGTATCGCTTTGCACCAGCTCGCCTTGGATGCCCAGGTCGATCCGCCGTCCATCGGCCGCGGTGAACAGGTCGGCCCGAACCACGTCCGAGGCACTGAACGACTGCCCTTTCACCACATCGATCCGCACGAACGACGCGCTGCGGGCGCTGCGCACGCCCCAACCCACGCTCTGGTAGTTCATGCGCAGGTGGGCGGCCGGGCCCGCATGCATGGTGCGCTCCACATGGGGCGCATTGCCGAAGAAGGCCAGCTCGAAGAGGTCGCGGGGGAAGCGGGCGCCCAGCACCTCGCGATGGGCCACGCTGATCAACGGCCGCCAGTGCTCCCAGCCGAGGAGCCCGGGGGCGCCGGTCCATGTGAGCCGTGCGTGCAGCAGGTAGCCGGCGGCATTGCGGTCGTCCATGCGCGCGCTCTGGCGCGCACGCAGGTCGCGGTCCAGCATGCCGCCCTGCCACAGGCCCATGGCAAGGCCATTGTCGATCGTGCCCGAGTGAAGGTCCAGGGCACCTTCCGCATGGATCCAATGGTTCCAGCGGGTGGTGAGGTCCACCGCACTGTCGGCGGGCAGCACCGGCCATTGGGCGTGCAAGTTGGCGGACAGCAGCGCGGCCGGGATCAGGGTGGCCCACCTCATTCCCCGTTGATCAGATAGTTGGCCGCGATGCTCAGCTGCAGGTCGAGGCGATGGTGTTCCATCAATTGAACGTGGCCCGGTTGATCGGCCGTGTTGAACACCGCACGCAGCCGCATCCGCGCTCCAGCGCGCAGCAGGTCCAGCACATCGCGCGGCAGCTGGGCGCTGAGCGGTGAAGCGGCCGTGCCGATCACCGTGCCGCTGCCATTGGTATGGGCCGGGGCCACCTGTCCGTTCACGGCGATCGTACGCATCACCACGCTGTCCGCGTCCACCACGGCCAGTTCCAGCCGGGCCCCGAAGGGGAGGCCGTTCGTGGCGAACACGTTGAGCGTGGCATGCTGCACCGCCTGGGCATCACCACCGAGCTGCGGGGTGGCATAGGTCTCCAGAGTGAGTTCGTTGGCGGCGAGGCGCAGCGGCACTTCCAGTTCAAGTCGGGCGCCCAGCTCGCTGCCGTAGTAGAGGAAGTCGTTGCCGTTGCTGATGTCGCCCAGCGGGTTCACATGCAGGTCCATGGCGTAGACGATGCGGTCGGGCAGGCACTCCACGAACTCCACCACGTTGCTGTTGCCCGGATCGAACACCGCATGGTAATTGGTGGCCACCGGGCCCTGGCCGCTGTCCTGCGCGCGGGTCAGGTTCACCGGGCCGTGCAGGATGGGGTGGTCCAGGTGGACCGTGGCGCCGGTGCGCGTGTTGATGGCCGTGAGCTGGTGCAGCCGCACCTGCAGATCGGCCCCCACGCCATTGACCAGATGCATGCGCAGGGTCACCTGGTCCAGGTCCAGTGTGCCGTCCACGATCCGGCTGAAGAGGTCCACGGTGGTTTCTTCGGGCGCCAACTGCACCAGGCGACTGCCGAAGTAGCCGCGGGCGTATTCGGGCACCAGCCCACTGTAGCGCAGGCGGCAGTTCACGCTGTCCTGGCTGGTGATCGATGCGCCCTGTCCGTTGGGGTCGAGCACCACGGATACCAGCATGCGCAGGGTGTTGGTGCTGTTCATTTGGGGGCCACGCAGGTCGAGTGTGGTCCCGGCCAGGTCCTTCTCTTGGATGGCCACGGCGGGCTGGGCGGGCGAGCCGGCTCCCACGGTGACCAGGAGCTGCGATGAGCCTTCGGCAAAGGTGGTGCCGGGCAGCGTGATCGAACCCACCACCACGCTGGCCACCTTGTTGCTCACCTCCAGCGACAATCGGCCTTCGCGCAGCACCAGATGGCGCAGTTGTACATCCTCCAGGTCGAAGTGGTGCGACTCGTCGCTGTTGATCAGCCCCACACCCGCAGGCAGCTGCACCGGGCCGGGCACAGGCAGGGCCCACGGATAGTCGAACACGGTGTCGGGGGCCTGGAGCAGCTCCTCGCGGTCCACCGCAAAGAGGTCGCTGCGATACAGCAATGACACCCGCCCATCGGCATCGGCGGTCACCAGGGTGTCGCCCACCAGATCACCGATGGTGAGCGAGGCATGCAGCACCGGGGCGAGCAGGTCCACGTCCCATTGCGGGCCCGGGTCTTTCCGACAGCCCGCGAGGGTTGCCAACAGGGCCAGGGACCACGGGGCGGCGCGTTGAAGCATGGCGCAAAATACACCGCGTTCCGTGCGGATCGTGGAAAGATCCATGGGGCGGAGGCGTACTGATCTCCGGGAGCGGTGCATACCTTGCAGGCAGCCCCCAAAGGATAGCCCCGTGCTGTTGCAGCGACATATCCTTCTGCCTGCCCTTTTCTCGGCCGTCCTGATGTTCGGCCTGTCGTACCTGTGGCATGGCGTGCTGCTGAAGGACCTGGAGGGTGCGCAGATCCCGCTCGGGTTCTACCTGCTGCTGGCGGCCCTGGTCTATCTGGTCATCGGCTTCGGGCTCACCTTCTTCATCCACAAGGCCATCGAGCAGGAGTGGATCTCGCTCAAGGTCGGCTTCCCGCTCAAGTGCCTTCTCGTCGGTGCCGTGGGCGGCTTCCTGGTATACATTGGTGTGTTCGTGATGGGCTTCTCCTACGCCAAGCACGGGGTGGTGCACCTGGTGGCCGATGTGCTCTGGCAGATGTTCGAGCAGGGCATGGGCGGCCTGGCCGTGAGCGGCGGCATCATCTACGACCTGTACAAGCGCTTCCTGGAAGAGGAGCAGGGCTGATGCGCTCCCCCTATTTCTGGTAGCGGTCGCCCCACAGCCGGGCGATCAAGGCCGCATGGTTGGCCTCGCGCGCATTGTCCCCCGGCTCGTAGATCCGTGTGCCGCTGAGCGGCTGCGGCAGGAACTCCTGTTCCACGAAGTTGCCCGCACCCGCATGGCTGTATTGATAATCCCGGCCATAGCCCAGGTCCTTCATCAGGCCCGTGGGCGCGTTGCGCAGATGCAGCGGCACGGGCAGGTCGCCGGTGGTCCGCACCAGTTCCTGCGCCCGGCCGATGGCCTTGTAGGCCGCGTTGCTCTTGGGGGCACAGGCCAGGTGGATGGCGCACTGGCTCAGGATGATCCGGCCTTCGGGCCAGCCGATGAGGTTCACGGCCTGCATGGCCGTGGTGGCCATCAAGAGCGCGTTGGGGTCGGCGTTCCCGATGTCCTCACTGGCCAGGATCACCATGCGCCGGGCGATGAACATCGGGTCCTCGCCGCCCTCCACCATGCGCGCCAGCCAGTACACGGCGGCGTTGGGATCGCTGCCCCGAATGCTTTTGATGAACGCGCTGATGATGTCGTAGTGCTGCTCCCCCTGCTTGTCGTAGCGCGCCATGGTACGCTGCACCACGGCCTGCACATGGGCATCGGTGAGCTCCACATCGCCTGGCGGAGCCGCTTTCACGCACAGTTCGAAGGTGTTGAGCAGGCGCCGGGCATCTCCGCCGCTGGCCCGCAGCAGGGCACCGTGCTCCCGGATGGTGATCTGCCGCTGCTGCAGCTCGGGATCCTGGGACATGGCGCGCTCCAGCAGCCGCACCAGGTCGTCGGCGTGCAGCGGTTCCAGCACATACACCTGGCAGCGGGAGAGCAACGCGGGGATCACCTCGAACGACGGGTTTTCCGTCGTGGCGCCGATCAGGGTCACCACGCCTTGCTCCACCGCGCCGAGCAGGGAGTCCTGCTGGGCCTTGCTGAACCGGTGGATCTCGTCGATGAACAGCACGGCACTGCGCGAGAACAGCCCCCCGCCGCCCGCCTGCGCGATCACCTCGCGCACCTCCTTCACGCCGCTGTTGATGGCGCTGAGCGTGTGGAAGGGGCGTTTGAGGTCTTGGGCGATGAGCCGGGCCAGCGTGGTCTTTCCCACGCCCGGCGGCCCCCACAGGATCATGCTCGGCAGCATGCCGCCGGCCAGCGCCTTGCGCAGCGGACCGTCCGGGCCCACCAGGTGCTGCTGGCCCACCACCTCGTCCAGTGAGCGGGGGCGCATCCGTTCGGCCAGGGGGGCGTGGTCGTTCATGACGGCGGCGAAGGTACACCCGCGCGCTCCCGCGGGAAGGCCACTGGGTCCGGGGCGAGGAGGGGGCCCCTGTTCAAAACTTTTCTGACGGAAAATTTGGAAACCGGCCGGGGCGTGCGCTTACTTGCGTGTCACTCGGCTGACAGGAATGCTGTCAGACTGGTAATGAACCATACAACACCTAAGGACATGGCCACGGAAGTGAACAAGGAGAAGCTCAAAGCCCTGCAGCTGACCATCGAGAAGATGGACAAGACATTCGGCAAGGGTACGGTGATGCGCATGGGCGACGATGCGGTGGAGCAGGTGGAGGTGATCCCCACGGGCTCCATTGGGCTTGATCTGGCACTGGGCGTGGGCGGCTTCCCGAAAGGGCGGATCATCGAGATCTACGGCCCCGAGTCGTCCGGTAAGACCACCCTGGCCATCCATGCCATCGCCCAATGTCAGAAGCAGGGGGGCATCGCCGCCATCATCGACGCTGAACACGCCTTCGACCGCTTCTATGCCGAGGCCCTGGGCGTGGACACGGAGAACCTGCTGATCAGCCAGCCCGACAACGGTGAGCAGGCCCTGGAGATCGCCGACAACCTGATCCGCTCCGGCGCCATCGACCTGTTGGTGGTGGACAGTGTGGCGGCCCTCACGCCCCGTGCCGAGATCGAAGGCGAGATGGGCGACAGCTCTCCCGGCATGCAGGCGCGCCTCATGAGCAAGGCGTTGCGCAAGCTCACCGCCACCATCAGCCGCACCGGCTGCTGCTGCATCTTCATCAACCAGCTGCGCGAGAAGATCGGCGTGATGTTCGGCAACCCCGAGACCACCACCGGCGGCAACGCCCTGAAGTTCTACGCCAGCATCCGCCTCGACATCCGCCGCGCCAACCAGATCAAGGAGGGTGAGAATGTCATGGGCAACCGCACCAAGGTGAAGGTGGTGAAGAACAAGGTGGCCCCGCCATTCCGCAAGGCCGAGTTCGACATCCTCTTCGGCAAGGGCATCAGCAAGAGCGGTGAGATCATCGACATGGGCGTGGAACTCGGCATCATCAAGAAGAGCGGCAGCTGGTTCAGCTATGAGGACACCAAGCTGGGCCAGGGCCGCGACATGGTGCGCCAACTCCTGGAGGACAACGAGGAGCTCCTGATGGAACTGGAGTCGCGGATCAAAGAAGCGATGAACAAGACCCAGGTACCGGTCGAAGCCTGAGCGCACCGCCCTTGTACATTTGGGACCCCGGCCCGCACGGCCGGGGTCCTGCTTTTATCCATGCGCCTTCCCCGTATCCTGCCGATCGCCGCGGCCCTGCTCCTGGCCGCGTGCGATGAAAAAGCCGACCCCGCCGCCGGCCTCAGCGCCGACAGCCCACTTGCCGAGATCGAACGCCGGATCCTGGAGAACCCCAACAGCGCCGTGCTCTTCGCCGAACGCGCCCGCTACCACGAGCGGGTCGACAGCCTGGACAAGGCCCTGCGCGACTGGCGCCGCGCCATCGAGCTCGATACCACCAATGCTGCCCTGTACCAAGGTCTGGGCGACCTCAGCTTCCGCATGCTGCTGGTGGACGAGGCGGACCGCGCCTTCACCAAGGCCTCCCAGCTCGACCCACGCGCCACCATGCCGCTGCTGCGTCTGAGCGAGTTGCGCCTCCTGCAGCGCCGCAACCGCGAGGCCATGGAGCTGGTGAACAACGTGCTGCGCCTGGATGTGCACGAGGCGCGCGCATATAACCTCAAGGGCTGGATCCACCTCGATGGCGGAGATACCGCACTGGCCGTGAGCAGCTACCGCACCGCCATCGAACAGGATCCATACATGATCGAGCCGTACCTGCAGCTGGGTGCGCTGTTCTCCATCCACCGGGCGCCCATCGCCGTGGAGTACTACCGTTCGGCGCTGGAGATCGATCCCATGAACGTGGAGGCTCTCTACGGCATGGGCATGTACGCGCAGGAGGCCGGCATGGACAGCGTGGCCCTGGCCAACTACGACCGGATCCGGGAGATCGCACCCTATTACGCCCACGCCTGGTACAACACGGGGTTCATCCTGCTGGAGCATCAGCAGGACCCCATGGCCGCACGGCCATACTTCGTGGAGGCCCAACGCCTGGCGCCCGACTACTCCGATGCTTACTATAACGTGGGCGTCACCTATGAGCGCACCGGCCAGCTCGACAGCGCCTTCCATTGGTACCGAATGACGCTGGAGCGGGAGCCTGAACATGAGCTCGGCGCGCTGGGCTTGGAGCGGCTTCAGGCCAAGGGCCTGCGCGTGGGCCGCTGAGCCCCGGGAAAGCGCGAAGCCCCGGAGCAGGTGCCGTGCTCCGGGGCTTCGCATTTCCGATCGCGGGGTCAGTCGTCGTTGCCGAGGTTCACCCCGATGGTCACTCCGTACACCAGGTAGCGGGCGTCGAGGTCCTTCACGGCGGGGTTGTCGCTGAACACGCGGCTCAGACCGAAGCTCACGCCGGGCTCCAGGGTGAAGTAGCCCATGTCGAAGCCCAGGGTGGCATCGATGTTCAACGAGCCGTTGCGGAAGTCGCCCTTGTCGTAGGCAATGCGGTCATGGCGGTCGTCCACGCTCAGCAGTACATCGTACGAGGGGCCCATGGCGAAGCGCAGGTCGAATTGGTAGGTGTCGACAATGCGGTAGCCGAACATGGCGCGCATGCGCAGGTTGGTGCGGACCATGTCGTCCTCATAGAGCAGCGCGCCGTCGGGGCGCGCCTGCACCATGGTGGCACTGCGGCCGAAGAAGGCGCCGGGCTGCACGTAGAGGCGGTCGCCGAAGCGCAGGTCCGCCCCCAACTGCCAGCCCATGGCGGCCTTGTATGTGGTGCCCTCCGGAGCGGAGCCGGTGAGGTGCTGGTAGTTGATCCCGAACTGCGGGTTCACTTGGAACTGGGCCTGGGCCGTGCTGAGCAGACCGAGGCAGGCGAGGAGCGCGAGGGGCGTTCTCATGGTTTCACGGTTTGTGCAGGGCGCACTTGCCAACGGCGTGCCGATCATAAGAAACCCGGCGGGGGCAAGGGGTGGGAGAACACTTCGCACTTGGTGGAATGGCAACGGGGCTCGCCGTCCATCCGAGACACTCCGGACCAGTCGAATTCGGATTGATCGAGGATCATGGATACTGTGCATATTTGTGATGTTCTCAACCAGCCATCAGCCGATCATGCTCCGCCTGCACTACCGTACCTGGGTGCAGGACCCCTCGCGACCGGACGTGACGACCTGGTTCGACATCTACGGACGGGCCACGGACATGCGAACGGAAGCTTTCGGCATGGGGGCCAACGGTGCCATGTCCGAGACCCGGTATGACGAGCGTGGCCGTGTGCGCCGCACCACTGCTCCGCGGATCGGCGCGGAGCCGGTGATGTTCCAGGAATGGACATACGACAACTACGATCGTCCGGTATCCGTACTCAACTCCGTATCGGGTACCACCACCATCGGCTATACGTATAGTGGTGGCCGTACCATCGTCACCACCACTTCTCCGGCTGGACACGTCAGGGTCCGGACCACCGATGCGGCCGGCATGCTCCTGTCCGCCAAGGACGACGGCGGCACCTTGAGCTACACGTACGATAGCTGGGGCAATCCGCTCACGGTGAAGCGGGGAGCGTCCACGCTCATTTCCAATACCTATGATTCGTATGGGCGGCAGACGCAGCTGTGGGATGCGGCGGCCGGCACCACCCAATATCAGTACGACGCCTTCGGCCGGCTCATCTGGCAGAAGGATGCCAATACCAACGAAACCGACTTCACTTATGACAACCTGGGGCGCTTGAAGACCCGGAACAATACCACATGGCAGTATTACTATACCGGTGGCAAGTTCAGCAACGTGCCCGTGTCCATCACCGACCCCGGTACGTCCCTCGCCTATGACTACGATGTGTTATTCCGCCGCACTTCGGAAACGCGAACGATCGGTGGCGAGTCCTTCACGATACAATACGTGTACGATATCCATGACAACGTCACCAGCGTGACCTACCCGTCCGGTGTGGCGATCACCTATACGTATAACCAGAATTGCTTTATTGATCAGGTCAAACGTGGTGGAACGACCTTGTTCGACGCCGTTTCCTTCAACGGCATGGGGCAGCCCACATCCTACGTACTGGGTGATGGCAAAACCACCAATGTGACCTACACGAACGGGTTCCCCACCCGCTATGCGGCCAAGGGTGTGCAGAACCTGAACATGGACTACGACTACATCACCGGGAACATGACGTACCGGTGGGACGCGATGATCAACCGCAAGGAGACTTTCACCTATGATGCGCTGGACCGCCTGACCAGTTCCACCGTAGCTGTGGTCAATGGGCTCGGGGCGCCGATATCCAACTATCCCATGGTGGCGATCAACTACGATGGCACGGTGGGGGGCACCACAAGGGGCAATATCACGCGGTTGAGCAACGTGGGCAAGTTCGGACACAATGGCGGCAATGCGGTGACAGAGGCATACGGCCTTTCCTTTCCCACCCCGCCCAACGACCCGCCTACGGGCATCAGCCTGGAAACACAGGCCATCACCTACAACGATCGCCTGCGGACCGCCTCTGTGGCAGAGGATGTGGGGGGCGATGCCTGGCTGCTGAACTACCATTATGGCGCCGATGGTACGCGCTGGAAGAGCGAGCTGAGGAAGAACGCCACCCTCATGGAAACGCGGATCTATGCAGGCGCGTATGAGGAGCAACGGATCACCTCGCCCACCACGAACACCAACAAGATCCATTATGTGGGCGGGCCTGCGGGTCTCTGTGCCATGATCGTGGTGGCCGATGGCGTGGAGACCATCTACTATACATACAAGGACCACCTGGGCAGCGTGGTGGCCTTGACCACGGGTTCGGGCACATTGGCCACAGTGGTGCTGAACCGCAGCTACGATCCCTGGGGGCGTGAGCGCCATGCCACCACTTGGAACGGCACACCAGCAGCCTCTCCCTTCCAGTGGACATATCGCGGGTTCACCGGCCATGAACATGTGGCGCCCTTCGGGCTGATCAATATGAACGCACGGATGTACGATCCGGTGGTAGGGCGGATGCTGGCGGCGGACCCGATTGTGGCATCACTCTTCAATTCACAGAGTTTCAATCGGTATAGCTATGCTGCGAACAACCCCTTGAGTTATACCGACCCAAGTGGCAAGATCGCGCTCCCCGTACTCATGCTGATCGGGGCATTGACAAATGCTGCCATTCAGGGAGCCACTGTCGGTTATGACAATGGCTGGCAAGTATTCGGTTCTATGATTGTTGGCGCTGGGAGTGCAGCTGCTGGTTATGGCGTTGGAGTAGGCATGACCAGTTTGATCGGTGGTTCTATGGGATTCGCCAATGGTGCCTTGATCGGGGCGGCAAGTGGTGGTGCAAGTGGTCTTGTCTATGGTTTCGGTAATTCATGGAACCAGGGCAACTCCTTTGAAACAAGTTTGAACCAAGGGTGGCAGTCTTCAAAAACAGGAATGTTGTTCGGTGGGCTGACTGGCGGTGTTGCGGGTGGATTGGCTGCGCGGAAGGCGGGACATAATTTTTGGAGTGGTCGCCGAGTGGAATATGTCACTCGAGCAAGTACGCCAGGTATTGAGGCTACCGGGGGCAACGGGCGCATGGACTGTGTCCCGGCTTCGGTCGAAACCGTTGATCGATCATTTGGTGGCAATTTGGATGCCGCTACTTTCCGCGAGTTTGCTGCTCCGGGCAGTGATGCTAATATCAATGGATTTTCGTTCAATGAGTTAGAGAGTTCATATCGTGCCCTACGACCAGAGAGGGGAGTCAATGTCCTTGACCATTTTCAATGGAAAGATGACATAATTCCTTCTATGGAATTAGGTGGTCGTGTGATTGTAGGTACACCGGCGTTGGATGGAGGCCATGCCATGGTGATACAATCAGTCCAAGAAAAATTCGTTTATGGTGCAAACGGATTGCTTCTTCATTCTACTTACCGATATAGAGTGATGGATCCCTTCAATGGAGGTGGTTTCCGCTTCACGTCGCTTTGGAATGCATTAGGAGCCTTGGTGATCTACTGATGATGCCTATGATGAAAGCCCCTGTTTTATGCGTACTGCTGTTCATGGTTGCGGGTGGCTCAGTAGCCCAGCACGGGCTTCAGGCTATTCGTGATGAAATGGATGCCAGTAACAAACAACTGGACAAGCAGATCAACTGGAACCTTCTCAGGCAGTACTGTCCCATGGATAGTACTTGGACCATGCACGTACCAATAGTAGATCTCATGTGGCCGCAGACGAAGGAGGATTTCATCGATGGCCGATTCGAAGAATGGCTATATCCACGTCATCATCCCAAACGATTTCTTCATCGAAAGACAATACGGACCGAGACAATCATCTTCAATGGGAAAGATGACGTGGTAGGTAGGATGTCATCCGGGCTAACTGTTGCAGGATGCCTTTTAAATCCAATATTGCTGAATGAAGAGAAAGAAATATGCAGAGTATACCATGATTCAGTTCCATCTGATATTTTCCATATTGGATGGCACCCAGTATCTGGGTACATCTATAAGGTATCGAAACGGTGGTATATCATTACTTTGGATGGGGGGCTGGTAAGAAACGAACCATTGCCTGTATTGCTCAAGGAACAATGGGAGATTTTGACCAAGTATGGAAGATTTGCAAAGGGGCCTTGGGATGAGTGGTAATGAAGGCCGTGAGGTGCCGGAGCTACTGCTGAATTGCCTCAGGAGCCTGGGCAGGTCTGCAGGTCTCATAGGCTTCAGTGCGGCCTTTGTCCAAAAGCAATTGATCCCCGCATTGGATGGCGGAGGCTGGCCTGATGTGGATAAGCACTAGGAGCCTTGGTGATCCAATCCCCCCTCCGCCAACTCCGCAATGCTCTCCCATGGTTGCAAGGTTTGGCGAGGGATGGGGTCCCCTGCAGCCCGGACCAACCATAAACCTATCTTTGGATATTGACCCAAGCCTTTAATTTCTTTCAGGACGGATCATGCGTTGAAAAAAAATGGAACTTAAACAAGCGTTGCAAGAATTTTGGGCTTGGGCTCAATTAACTCCTTCAGAATATGAGGAAGGAGTATCTCCTCGAAATCCGGATATCTATTGGGGTTCAGAATGGGAGGATAGTTATGCCGATTTTGACCGAATAGATCACGCGTTTAGAGATGCGGTAATAAATATAAATGAATCGAATATGTGCGAAACCATGAAATTATTATTGGAAGCTATTTCGATAGATAATGAACGAGAATATTTTGCAGATATTGTTATTGAATATATGGATGAAAGAATGATTAGTTGCTTGTTTAATGCTTCAATAAAATATCGTATAAGTGGTGCGCAATGGCAACTAGCATCACGTGTTTTGAAATCTAATTCTAACAATAAGTACCATCATCTTACAATGTTTTTGGAGAATGGTGCGAATGAATATGTAAAAAAAAGAGCACTACTGTCCATCCAAAGTCTTGGTTTAGGGCTGAATAAATAATAACGCATGGTTTTGATACATGCCTAAAGGGAGCTGCCCTTTCCAATGTCAGGTCTCCTAGTTGTGCTTAAACGGACAAGGGTATGTATTCAGTGTATATTGGCACGTCAAACTTACCCATGCGCCGTATCCTCACCACATTTCTGTTCGTTCCCTTCCTACCCATGCCCGCCACGGCACAGGACTGTGCCACGGGCCGGTACCATACCCCTGGCTTGTTCAGTGAGGTCACGGTCACTCAGGGAGTAGCCTTCGGCAGCAATACGGGGTTTT
>CAYXKE010000031.1:0-29035 GCA_964464935.1 uncultured Chryseobacterium sp. | reverse complement strand
CCAGCCAGGTGGTGCGATCCTTTTCCACATCTCCCCGCCCACGATCCCGTACCTTTGCCCCCTTTCCCAATGATCGGGGTCGTACGGCCCACCCTGCGCTTCCTGCGCCTTTCCCCTCCTTTTCCCTCTACCATGGCGACTTTCGAAGCGCT
The DNA here is from genome assembly GCA_964464935.1 of uncultured Chryseobacterium sp. Lineage (GTDB taxonomy): Bacteria > Bacteroidota > Bacteroidia > Flavobacteriales_F > PHOS-HE28 > PHOS-HE28. The sequence goes on along the minus strand of CAYXKE010000031.1, from coordinate 28,883 downwards.
GGGCCTCCGGTCCGAACTACTGCGTGCCCTCCACGATATCGGCTTCACGGCCCCCACACCTGTCCAGGAGCAGGCCATCCCGCTGCTGCTGAAGAGCCCGGGCGACGTGGTGGCCCTTGCCCAGACCGGCACCGGCAAGACCGCGGCCTTCGGGCTGCCCCTTCTCGAGTTCCTCGATCCCCAGGACCCCACGGTGCAGGCCCTGGTGCTTGCCCCCACCCGCGAACTCTGCGTGCAGATCGCCGGTGACCTGGGGCGTTTCTCCGCCCACATGCCCGGTACCCGTATCGTGGCCGTGTACGGTGGCGCGAGCGTGCGTGAGCAGATCCGTGCCGTGCAGCGCGGCGCACAGATCGTGGTGGCCACCCCCGGACGCCTGCTGGACCTGATCGGCCGTGATGTCGTCGACCTCTCCACCGTGGACGTGGTGGTGCTCGATGAAGCCGACGAGATGCTCAACATGGGCTTTCAAGAGGATCTGGCGGAGATCCTCCAGAACACCCCGGCCGAGAAGCGCACATGGCTTTTCAGCGCCACGATGAGCAACGAGGTGCGCCGCATCGCCAAGCGCTACATGCGGGAGCATGAGGAGGTGAGCGTGGGCCGGGCCAACAGCAGTGCCGAGGCCATCCAGCACCAGTACGCCGTGGTGCAGGCCCGCGACCGCTATGCGGCCCTGAAGCGCTTCATCGATGCCGAGCCCGACCTCTTCGGCATCGTGTTCTGCCGCACCAAGCATGAGACCCAGGACCTGGCCGCCGCGCTGGTGAAGGACGGCTACAACGCCGACGCCATCCACGGTGACCTGAGCCAGGCCCAGCGCGACCAGGTGATGGGCCGCTACCGCGCCCGCACCCTGCGCCTGCTGATCGCCACGGATGTGGCGGCCCGGGGCATCGATGTGCATGAGGTGACCCACGTGTTCCACTTCGACCTGCCCGGCGAGGCGGAGAACTACACCCACCGCAGTGGTCGTACGGGGCGCGCCGGTCGTACGGGTATCTCCTTGAGCATCATCGGAGTACGCGATCTGCAGAAGGTGCGCCAGTTGGAGCGGTCGCTGAACACCCGCTTCACCTACGTGCGCGTGCCGGGTGGTGCCGAGATCGTGAAGCAGCAGGTGAAGAGCTACATGCACCGGTTGAAGAGCGTGGAGGTGGATGGCGAGGCCCTGGCCGATCTGCTGCCGGAGGCCCGCGCCGAGCTCAACGGCTTCAGCAAGGAGGAACTCATCGACCGGTTCATGAGCCTGGCGTTCAACCGGATCATCGAGCAGCATCGCAACGCGTTCGACCTGAACGTGGACATGAGCCGCAAGGACCACAGTGCCCGTGCGGAGCGCCCCTCCTCCATGGAGCGGTTCAGCACCGGGCGCCAGATGTTCATCAACCTGGGTACGGCCGATGGCTTCGACAAGGGCCGGATGTTGGGCTACATCTGCGGCATGAGCGGCATCAGCGGCGAGTACATCGGCCGCATGCTCATCAAGGACGTGTACTCGTTCATCGACATCGAGCCGGCCCACTTCGAGCAGGTGCTCAACGCCTTCCAGAACGCCAACTACAAGGGCCGCAGCGTGCGTGTGGACACCGCCGGTGGTTCCCGCAGCCATGGGCCTCGTCCAGAGCGACCCACCGGACCGCGCCGGCCTTGGTCTTCCGATGAGCGTCGGCCCGACCGCCATGCGGGTGGACGCGATGACCGCGAGGCACCGCGCCGACCGATGGGCCACCAGGGCCGTCGTCCCTACCCGGCGAAGAGCCCCCGACGGGGTTGAGGTAGGGCGGGGGAGCGGTGGTTCTCCATTAGGTTTGCAGTGATCGCTGCGCGGCCCAGGCAACCTTGGCGCACGCGGATCGGTCATGTACATGGCGACCTCTTGTGTCGCGTTCGAACCCGAGGCACCCCGACCCACCCGCATGTTGCCCGTATCCCGCCCGTCCATCGCCACTGCGCTGCGCCCCCTCGCCATCGTTGTGCTCACCCTGCTGTTCGCGGTGCCGGTCCGCCTGTCGGCCCAGGTCTTCAGCATCACCGCCGGCTCGGCCACCAGCTGTTCCGGCTTGATCGAGGACAGCGGTGGGCCGTCCGGGGAATACGGCAACAACGAGAACTACACGTTCACCATCTGTCCGGACCAGGCGGGCAACGTGGTGTACCTCAACTGGATCGTGTTCGATCTGAGCACCGAGGGCCAGAACCCGGACCAGCTCGCCATTTATGACGGTAACAGCACTGCGGCCACATTCATGGGTTCCTATACGGGCACCCAGCTGCAGGGCCTGATCGTGAGCGGTACCGTGTTCAATACCACCGGCTGCCTCACCTTGGTGTTCACTTCCAATGGCAGTGGCACGGGCAACTTCGCCGCCAGCTTCCAGTGCACGGTCCCCTGCGAGTACCCCACCGCGGTGGCCACCATGGACGGGCCGATCCCGAACATGATCTGCCAGGGCACCACGGTCACCTTCGATGGCACTGCTTCCACGGCCCAGGGCAGCAACACGCTGGTGGAGTATCTGTGGGATTTCGATGACGGCACCACGAGCACCAGCGGTCCGGTGGTGAGCCACACCTTCAACACCCCGGGCGAGTACGTGGTGCAGCTATACGTGACCGATGACAACGGCTGCAGCAATCTCAACCTGGTGGACCTGCAGATCCTCGTGAGCACCACACCCACGTTCAACATCACCGTGGAGGAGGAGCAGTACTGCGCGGGCGCCGAAGTGACCCTCATCGGTCAGTACCAGCCCACCACATGGACGGGTATACCCGATGCCAACTTCGGTGAGCCCATATTCCTGCCCGATGATGTAGGCACACCGTTCAACTCCACGCTCACCTTCACCCAGTTCAACTCTGGGCAAACCCTGGAGAGCGTGAACGACCTTCTCTCCGTGTGCGTGGAGATGGAGCACTCGTTCATGGGCGACCTGGTGATCCAGATCATCTGCCCCAACGGCCAGAGCACCATCATGCACCAGCAGAACGGCGGCGGAACGTACCTGGGGGCCGCCAACGACACCGACACCGGCATGAATCCGGTGCCGGGCGAATGCTGGGAGTACTGCTGGGCGCCCACGGGCACCCTCACCTGGGTACAGGCGGTGGCCGCGGGGGGGTACACCACACCGGCCGGCACCCCCACCGGCCAAGCCCTCATCCCAGGCACCTATGCCAGTGTGCAGCCCTTCTCCAACCTGATCGGCTGCCCCCTGAATGGCGATTGGACCTTCCAGACCACCGACCTGTGGGGGCTCGACAACGGCTTCATCTGCTCCTGGTCGCTGAACTTCAACCCGACGATCATCCCGGACGTGACCCAATTCACCCCGTCGATCGGCATCGATTCGGACTCGTCCTTCTGGCAGACGCCCATCCCGCCAGACTACGTCTCGGCCAACGCCGATACGATCGTGTTCCATGTGAACACCCCCGGGCAGCATGAGTTCGTCTACAACGTGGTGGACAACTTCGGCTGCGCCTATGACACCACGGTGGTGGTGAACGTGAACGAACCCTTCTTGGTGGAGGCCGGCCCGGACGTGACCATCTGTGATGGGCCCGTGCAACTGAGCGCCTCCATCGGTGGCGCGACCACCAACTGCACGTGGACCCTGCAGATGAACGACAGTTGGGGCGACGGTTGGAACGGCGCTTCCCTGGTGGTGAACATCGGCGGTGTGCCCACCACCTATACCGCCACGGGTTCAGGCACCACTGTGCAGTTGACGGTGCCGATGGGTGCACCGATCACTTTGACGTTCAACTCGGGCACGTGGGACGGTGAGATCACCTACCAGCTGATCAATGACCAAGGGGTGACCGTGCACTCCGCCGGCCCCAACCCGCCCACGGGTCTGGTGTGGAGCGGCACGGGCAGCTGTGGCGGGTTCAGTGGTCTGATCTGGTCCTGGACCCCCACCGAAGGGCTGTCCGACCCGAACATCGCCAACCCCACGGCCCTGGTGACCAGCACCACCGTGTACCATGTGTCGGGGCACATCCCGGGCCAGCCCGGCTGCGTGTCCACCGACAGCGTGACGGTGATGATCGACCCGGCCCTCGATCCCGGTGAGGACAACACCTACACGGTCTGCAGCACCGAGGAGCCCTTTGATCTGATCTATGCGCTGGCCGGTACTCCCCAGGTGGGCGGTACGTGGACCTTTGGGGGCAACACCGTGTCGAACATGTTCAACCCCGCCAGCAGTCCGGCCGGTGTGTACACCTACACGGTGACCAACGCGGCCGGTTGTGTGGGCACGGCCCAAGTGACCCTGACGGTGTTGCCGGTGGACCACCCCGATTGCTGTGGCATTGCCGACGCCGGCCCCGGTGCGGTGCTGTGCGAGCTGACCTACGGCCTGCATGCCACCCCAGGCAACACGGGCGTGGGCCAATGGAGCGGCCCTCCGGGCTATGTGTTCGCCAACCCGCTCGCGCCCCAGACCATTGTGACAGCGCCGTACAGCGGCCCCGCCACCTTCTACTGGATCGAGGACGACGGCGTGTGCTACCTGATCGATAGCGTGACCGTGGTCTTCTCCCAACCGCTGCAAGTGTCGTTCTCAAGCACCGACGCCATCTGCTACCAGGCTTGCGACGGCTCCGCGCAAGCGACCGTGGTGGGTGGTCTCGCCCCGCTGTCGCTCACCTGGAGCAATGGCACCACGGGCGCGGCGGCCACCGATCTGTGCGCGGGCAGCTACACCTTCACCGTGGTGGACGCCAACGCGTGCACACTGGACAGCACCATCGTCATTGCGCAGCCCCCGCAACTGCACGTGGAGCAGGCCACCTATGCGGAGCCTTGGTGCCACGGCGACTGCAACGCCAGCATCACCATCAACGACCCGGACGCGGTGTTGTACAGCTACGACGGCGGGGTGACCTTCACCACGTCGAACACTTTGGGCGGTCTTTGCTCCGGCAACTATTCGCTGGCCATCCAGAACGCCGCCGGTTGCATCGGCCTCGGCCAGATCGCCGTGCATGATCCGCTGCCTGTGGTGGCCGACTTCGTGCACAACCCCGTGCCCACCAACATCAACGCGCCCACGATCTACTTCAGCAGCACGTCGTACCAGGCCACGTCGTTCATGTGGGACTTCGCCGGTCTGGGTACGGCCACCGGTCCGAACCCGGCTTTCACCTTCAGCGATCGCGAGCCCGGCGAGTACACGGTGTGCCTCACCGCCCTGAACCCGCGCGGCTGTGCGGACACCATCTGCCACCTGGTGACGATCGACGACATCCTGTTCACCTACTTCCCCAACGCCTTCACGCCCAACGGCGATGGCCACAACGACACCTGGGGCATGGTGTACAACATCGATGATGTGGCCGAGTTCGAACTTTACGTGTACGACCGCTGGGGCCACCAAGTGTTCAGCGCCACCGATCCGCGTCAGCGTTGGGACGGCTCCTTCAACGGTTCGGTCGTGCGCGATGGCGTGTACGTGTGGACGTTGAAGTACCGCACGATCAGCGTGGACCACAAGCGCGAGATCAACGGGTTCGTGACGGTGGTGCGGTGATACCGTCCATGGCCAAGCGTTATCTGCTGTGCACCGGCAACCCCGGGAAGGCCGCCGAGTTACGTGCCCTGCTGCCGCCGGGTATCACCTTGGTGACGCTCACCGAGGCGGGACTGCCCACCGATCTGCCCGAGACCGGAGAAACCTTGGAGGCCAATGCGCTGCAGAAGGCCCGCTTCGCCTTTGAGCGGACCGGCCTGCCATCCATCGCGGACGATACCGGGCTGGAGGTGGATGCCCTGGACGGAGCGCCCGGCGTGTACTCCGCCCGTTTTGCCGGCGCGGCCAAGGACCCCGCGGCCAACACGGCCAAGCTGCTCCGGATGCTGGAGGGCCAGGCCTTGCGCACCGCCCGGTTCCGCACGGTGATCGCGCTGGTGGGGCCCGAAGGAGAGGAGATCCATGAGGGCGAGGTGCGCGGCACCATCATCCCCACGCCACGCGGCACCGGGGGCTTCGGCTACGACCCGGTGTTCGTGCCCGAAGGTGCCGATCGCACCTTCGCCGAGATGGACGCGACCGAGAAGAACGCGATCAGCCACCGCGGGCGCGCTGTACGCCGCCTCGTGGAGGTACTGACCGCCGATCAGCGTTGAAGCAGGCCCGCCACCAGGGCGTTCACCGCAGGCGGCACGCCGATGCCCGCCGCGTTCAGCATCTTCGGGAAAATGCTTGCGGGACTGAAGCCGGGGGTGGTGTTCACCTCGATGGTCACCACGTCGGTGGCCGTATCGCCGCCCTTCCAGAAGTGGTCCACGCGCACCATGCCATCACAACGCAGCGCCAGGTAGATGGCTTTGGAACGCTCCTGTATGATGTGCGCAACATGGTCGGGAATGGGGGCCGGTACCAGTTCCTCCGTGCTGCTGGAGTGGTATTTCGCCTCATAGTCGAAGAAGGGCCGGTCGGTGCGGATCTCGCATACGGGCAGGGCGATCACCTCACCGTTGAGGCGGATCACGCCGCAGGTGAGTTCGCGGCCCGATACCATCGCCTCGCACATCACCGGACCGCCCTCGGCAAAGGCCCGCTCCAACGCCTCGGGAAGCTCCTCCGCCCGTTCGACCTTGCTGATGCCCAGACTGCTGCCGCTGCCATCGGGTTTCACGAAGCAGGGCAGTCCCACTGCCTGAAGGATGTTGGCCGGAGCGGCGCTGTCCGATGTGGGAAGCAGGAGGGAGTTCGCCACGGGGAAGCCCAGCTGGCGCAGCATGGCGGTGGTGGTGTATTTGCTCATGGTCACGGCCATGCAGAGCACGCCACCGGTCTGGTACGGCACGCCCACCATGTCCAGATATCCCTGCAGGCGGCCATCCTCACCAGGTGTGCCGTGGATGGCGATCAACGCGGCATCGAAGCGTTCCATGCCATGGCCGCGATCGGCGCGGAAAGCACCGCGGTCGAAGGGCAGGGTGGTGCCGTCAGCCCGCTCGCAGCGCCAGGTGTCCTGCGCCACGGTCACGTACACGGGCGCGTATCGGGCCGGGTCAATGGCTTCGAGCATGGTGCGGGCGCTTTGCATGCTGATCACCGACTCACCGGTGTACCCGCCGCGCAGAATGGCGATGAAAGGGAGGCGCATGCCACGAAGGTGGGGGCCTGGCGCCGACCACTGGCGGGGCGGGCCGCTGCGATCTGTGAACGGGCCCATGTGGGAAGTGGGGCATGCCACCCCCTTCTATCTTAGCACCCCGCGCGGCCCCGCGCTGTTCCACCTCCCGCCGATGCGCCTGTTGAAGACCCTCCTACCCGTGCTGGTGGCCGGAGCACTGGTGCTGGCCGGCTGGGTATGGCTGCGGAGCTACACCATGCATGGTGAGCATGTGCGCGTGCCGGCCCTCCGGGGGCTCTCGTTCCAAGAGGCCTCCGAGCTGCTGGCCCAACGCCAGCTGCACGCGCTGGTGATCGATTCCGTGCATGTGCAGGACGTGCCGCGCGGTGCCGTGGTGGAGCAGGACCCGGCCTCCGGTGCCGAGGTGAAGCCGGGTCGAAAGATCTACCTGGTGATGAACGCCTCCCGGCCGAAGATGCTCAACATGCCCCGGCTGGTGGACCTGTCCAAGCGGCAGGCCCTGTCCGTGCTGGAGATCCTGGGGCTGAAGGTGAAGAGCATCGAATACCGTCCCGACCCCTGTCTGGACTGTGTGGTGGCCCAGCTCTACAACGGGCAGCCCATCGCGCCGGACACGAAGATCCCGCACGGGGAGGAGATCACCTTGGTGCTGGGCAGCGGCGACCGCGGCGGTCATGTGCCGGTGCCCGACCTCATCGGCCTGGCGCATCAGGAGGCCCAGGCCACGCTGAACCTGGCATCGCTCAACAGGGGCGTGGTGGTGGATTGCAGCGGCTGCAATACCGCCGCCGATTCCGCGTTGGCCCGGGTGTACCGTCAATCGCCCCCGTCCGGTGGCCGACTGGCACTGGGGATGGGCGTGGATATCTGGCTCACCACAGACAGCACCCGCTTTGGCCCGAGCGATATGGGCCATCAACCCGGCAGCGATGACGAATAGGATGATCCTTGGCGCGGTGCTCGCCGCGATGGCCGCAACGCACCTCCACGCCCAAGTGGGAGAGGGTTACCGACCGCTGGACATGCGCCCCATGCCCGAGGCACAGGCCGCGCGGGCCAAGGCGGTGGGCAACACCCACTTCATCTATGAGCATCTGCCGCAGAGCCTGCCCATCGTCGACGACTTCTCCGTGGACCGCACCCGCAAGCGGATCGCATCGCCCGATGATCCCGGGGTGACGCTGGATGAGACCATCTACCGCCTGGAGGTCGATGGGGTTTCCACGCCCGACATGTCCTTCTCCACCTCGCCCACGTTCCGCTTCATCATCGACACCACCGACCCCGACAGCGTGGTGCTGGACCAGGAGGAACTGCCCAGCGTGGAGGTGGTGGTGCGCAATGTCACGGTGTATCCGCCCGAGACCATGGTGGTCACGGCCTGGCCGCCCTACAACATCATCGACTCGGTGGCCACCCCGCCCGCCGACACCATCCATCTGCCCTCGCCCCAGCTGCTGCAGGATTCCATGCTGGTGTACCGCGTGGAGCCCGGTTCCGCCACGTATGACCAGCAGGGCATCTCCCAGCCTTGGATCCTCTGGGAGGACGATGACGTGTACGTGAACAACAATTTTCCCCTGGACCCGCCCACCATCGGTGTGGCCACGTTCGACGGTCTGTCGCGCACCGGCATGCCGTACAACTTCAGCAACTTCAACGCCTACGGTGTGGCCGACCACCTCACGTCGGTGCCCATCAACATGGGCGGCTACTCCGCGGCCGATTCCATCTACCTGAGCTTCTTCTTCCAGCCGCAGGGCCTCAGCGGCGATGACCAGAGCCAGCCACAGGACAGCCTGGTGCTGGAGTTCTACTCCCCGATCGAGGACAGCTGGACCCGCGTGTGGGGCGTGCCGCACTTCCCCTTGGCCGGTTTTCAGCAGGTGATGATCCCCATCAAGGAGTTCAAGTACCTCCAGAACGGCTTCCGCATCCGGTTCAAGAACTACGCGACCCTCAGCGGTGCCTTCGATCACTGGCATCTGGACTACCTCCGCCTGGCCGCCAACCGCACCTACGATGATCGCGAGATCACCGATGTGGCCTGGATGATGCCCGCCCACACCCTGCTGCACACATACACCTCCGTGCCGTTCAAGAAGTTCGCCCTCGCGCCCCATTCCTACATGGCGCCCGACGTCACCGCGCCACAGCGCAACCTGGCCGATCAGGACCGCTTCATCTCCTGGCGGATGGACGTGGGCTTGGTGGACGGCCCCACGACGCTCGACATCCCCTTCGGTGCATACACCAACACCAGCGGCAATGCCAACTCCATCTTCTCCGCCAGCCTGCCGGTGAACACGCCGCCGTACAACTTCGCCTATGACCCCGACCTGAGCGAGCACGTGGCGTGGTGGCGTGTGCGCATGATCACCAACGCGAACCCCGACGCCAACGCCTACAACGACACGCTCACCTTCGTGCAGGAACTGAGCAACTACTACAGCTACGACGATGGCTCGGCCGAGGCGGGGTATTACCTGAACGCCGCCGGGGCCCAGCTGGCTGTGCGGTTCGACATGCAGGGCGGCGACTCCCTGCGCGCGGTACGCATGTACTTCGCGCCGATCGCCAACCAATCACCCGACCCGCACCCCTCGCAGGGCAGCTTCCTGGTCACGGTGTGGAAGCAGATCGAGCCCGAGCCGATCATCCTCCACCAGAACTACAGCTTCTCCTCACCCGAGTACCGGCAGGACGGCCCCAACAAGTTCGTGGAGTACCCGCTGGATTCCGCCATCTGGGTGGAAGGCACCTTCTACATCGGCTGGACACAGACCAACGCCGTGAAGATGAACCTGGGCTTGGACCGCAATCGCGACAACTCCGCGCGCACCTTCTTCCGCGTGGGCTCCAGCTGGACGCAGTCGTCCATCGCTGGGTCGCTGATGATGCGCCCGGTGTTCGTGTCGCCCGAGGACCCCTTCATCGGCATCCCCGAACTGCACACCCCCCAAGCGCTGCGAGCCTATCCCAACCCCGCCAGCGACGGCTTCTTCTTGATGGGCATCGATCCGTGGACCGGCATGGAGCGCGTACGTTGCATCGATGCCACGGGCCGCACCGTGCTGGAGTCGACCGTGCCCGCCATGGGCTGGGTCACCACGGCCGGATTGGCCCAGGGTGTTTATCAGGTCGTGGTGACCGATCGGAGCGGTGCCCCGATGGGACATACCCGGGTGGTGATCGGCCATTGATGACCAGCGAACAACAGGATATCCCCGAGCTCCCGGAGGAGCAGGAGCTCTTTGAGCATCACCGGATCGTCGTCGATCCCGGACAGGCCCCGCTGCGCTTGGACAAGTTCCTCTTCGACCGCCTGGCGCACGCCTCGCGCACCCGCATCCAGACCGCCGCACAGTCGGGCCATGTGCTGGTGAACGGCAAGCCCGCCAAGCCGAGCCAGAAGGTGAAGCCGCGCGACGAGATCAGCATTGTGCTGCCCTACCCGCAGCGCGAGGTGGAACTGCTGCCTGAGAACATCCCGCTGGACATTCTCCATGAAGACGAGCATCTGGTGGTGATCAACAAGCCCGCCGGTCTGGTGGTGCATCCCGGCCATGGGAACTGGACGGGCACGCTCGTGAACGCACTGCTGTTCCACTTCGGTCAGCTGCCGCATGTGCCCGGCGCGGAGATCCCGCGGCCCGGCCTGGTGCACCGGCTGGACAAGGACACCAGCGGCGTGATGGTGGTGGGCAAGACCACCGATGCGCTCACCCACCTGGCACGCCAGTTCTTTGAACGCACCAGTGACCGCCGCTACCAAGCGCTGGTGTGGGGCGATTTCGATGAGGACGAAGGTGTGGTCGAAGGGCATATCGGCCGCAGCCAGAAGGACCGCACGGTGATGTACGTCTATCCTGAGGGCGAGCACGGAAAGCCGGCGGTGACCCGCTGGAAGGTGGTGGAGCGGTTCCGCTACGTCACGTTGGTGGAGTGCAAGCTGGAGACCGGGCGTACGCACCAGATCCGCGTGCACATGCAGTGGATCGGGCACCCGTTGTTCAACGACGCGGCATATGGCGGCGACCGGATCCTGAAGGGCACCACGTTCTCCAAGTACCGCCAGTTCGTGGAGAACTGCTTCACGCTGCTGCCTCGGCAGGCGCTGCATGCGCGCACGCTGGAGTTCGATCATCCCGCCACGGGCGAGCGCCTGCGATTTGAGAGCCCGTTGCCGGCCGACATGCAGGCCGTGGTGGAGAAGTGGCGCACCTACATCCGTGCCCACGCGGCTGATGGCCGTGAGCTCACATGAGGCCGCCGCTGATGCGGCCCATGAGCCAGATCGCGCCGATGGCGGTGCCGTACACCACCAGGTAAAGCCGCCAGTAGCTCCACTGCCCGTAGAAACGGCGGTCGTAGCGACCCTGCTGGGTGAGGTGGTGCCACATCCAGTGGATCGGCCACACCACGATCAGGAACAGCACTGCGTACAGCAGGGCCAGGGCGATCCACGCAGCGCTCATAGACGGATGATCTTGCCGCTGCCGGTGCGTTGGATGCGGGTGAGGGCCTGCACTCGGCGCGGCCATTCATGCGGGTGCAGCACGTTCATCACCTTGTCCAATACCTCCGGCAGCACTTCGTCCTGCGGGCGGTCGGTCTCCAGCACCAGCATCACGCACTGGCCCAGCACCGGATCGCTCGTGGCGGTGAAGTAGTGGGGGTAGGGGAGCACGCCCGCAGTGCGGGCCTCGAGCTGCTCCGGATAGATCTTCTTGCCGCCACTGAGGATCACATTGTCATAGCGCCCCAGCCAGCGGAAATGCGTGTCGTCGATCAGTTCCACCAGGTCGTTGGTGAGATGCTGATGCTGCCGGAGGTGCGGCGTGTACACCACCAGGCAGCCCCGCGGATCGCGCCCGAAATGGCAGTCGCCGAGCGCGGTGAAGGGCACATCGCCACCATCGGGACCATTGAGGCGCCGCATCGCCACATGGGTCACGGTCTCGGTGCTGCCGTAGCCCTGACACACGTCCACCTTCAGGTCATGCACGTCCTCGATCAGCACCTGGCTCACGGGGCCGCCACCGAGCAGGATCGTGCCGAACTGTTCCTCCACGCGGGCCCGGTCTTCCTGGATGGCCCGATGCAGTTGCAGGGGGATCATGGCCGCGAAGCGGAAGCGGTCCTTCACCCGCAGCTTGTTCAGTACGCCACCCTGCGGGTCGATGAAGTGCATATCGAGCCCCAGCGCGAAGGCGCGCACCACCATCATCTGCCCGGCGATGAACCCGGCGGGCAGGCAGTGCAGCACGCGGTCGCCGGGCATCAGGCCGAAAGTTCGGCCGGTGAGGCGGGCGCTGCGCAACAGATCGCTGCGTGGAATGGTGATGGGCTTGGGCGGGCCTGTGGTGCCACTGGTGTGCGTGCGCAGACCACTGCGCTCCCGCACCAGCCGGACCACCACATCGCGCAGCAGCAGCTTCCACTCGTTCTCCGGTTCGTCAATGTCCGCATCGAGCCATGCCAGCAGCTCTTCGCCCGTCAGCGACCGGCCGTCCACCGTGATGCGGTCGAAGGCCTTGGTGAGCGGTGGGTATGGAGAGCGCGCGGCCATGGCTGGGGTTCCGCTCAACCGTGGAGCATGGTCAGGTCCCACGCCCGTTCAGGCCGGTGGAACAAATGGCCCTTCTCCACCACCAGGGGCGATGGGATGTTGTTGCTGTAAATGCGGCCGGTGCCCAGGCCCTGTGGCATGGTGGTGCCCAGCGTGGCGGTGAACTGGGCCACGGCGTTCAGGCCGATGCTGCTTTCCAATGCACTGGTGATCCACCATCCGATGCCCCGCGCGTTGGCCAGGTCGATCCATTCGCGCGAAGCGACCCAACCGCCCACGAGACTTGGCTTGATCACGATGTACGACGGGCGCACCTGGTCCAGCAGATCGGCCTTCAGTTCGATGGTGTTGAGGCCGATCAGGTCCTCGTCCAGGGCGATGGGCAGCGGGCTCTTCGCACAGAGCTCGCTCATGGCCTCGTACAGTCCGGGGCCGATGGGCTGTTCGATGCTCTCCACCTCCAGCTCGGCCAGTCGGTGCAGCACGTCCATCACGTTGCGCTGGTCGAAGGCGCCGTTGGCGTCCACACGGATGGTCAGCTCACGGGCCGGGTGTTCGCGCCGCAGTTCGCGTAACAGCTCCAGCTCATCGTCGATCCGCAGCGCACCGATCTTCATCTTCACGCATGACGAACCCGCGTCGATCTGCACCCGGATGCGCTCGCGCATGGTGGCCTTGTCGCCCATCCATACCAGCCCGTTGATCGGTATGCCGCGCCGCCCCAGGGTGAAGACGGATGGGAAAAGCTCCTTGGTGCCACTCACGGCCAGGTCGCGCAGGCACTGTTCCACGGCGAAGCGGACACTGGGCACCTCCACCAGGTCGGTGCGCAGCCGTTCCTCCCAGTCACCGGTGTAGGCGCACAGCTCCATGAGCTTCACCTTCACATCCGAGGGATACTCCCGGCTGTGACCCGGGAAGAGCGCCGCCTCGCCCACGCCCCGCACCTGCGGCCGGGCATCGTCCCAGGCGATCAGGTACCACACCGTGCGGGATGTGATGGTGCCCTTTGATGTACCCAGCGGAAAGGCGGGTGTGAGCTGGATCTCCTTCCACGAGGCCTGAAGCATGGCGCCGGGCGCCGCATCGTGCTGCGGTGGGATGCTACGCCGCCACGAAGATGCCGAAAGAATGGACGATGGCCGTCAGGAAAGTGCCCATGGCAAGCACTTTCAACTGCGGGTCCAGTGCACGGGGATCGGTCGTGGCGCGCACGCTGCGCAGATGCTGCACCAGCAGGGGCGTGGTCACCAGGAAGGTCCACCCCCGCCAAGTGGCGCCCATGAGCAGTGCATTGGCCCCCAGGCAGGCGATGGCACCGACCACGAGGAGGGTGTGGTAGGTGCGTGCTCGCTCCGGTCCCATGCGTACCACCAGGGTACGTTTGCCGCTGGCCGCATCGTTGTGCACGTCGCGCATGTTGTTCACGTTGAGCACGCCGGTGCTGAGCAGGCCGAAGGCCACGGCCGGCAGCACCACCATGTTGCTCCATGTACCGGTATGGAGGAAGCAGGTCCCGCACACGCCCACGATGCCGAAGAAGAGGAACACGCTGACATCGCCCAGGCCCGCGTATCCGTACGGCGATCGGCCGTAGGTGTACTTCACCGCGGCCCCGATGGCCAGCAGGCCCAACAGCAGGAAGCCCAGGGTGGTCAGGGAGAGGCCCAGCGCGGTGACGATCAACGCGCAGCCGCTCACGAGGGCGAGCAGGCCGCAGACCACCATGGCCCGCCGCATCGCGGCCGGACCGATCGCGCCGCTCTGCACGGCCCGCTGCGGACCCACGCGGTCGGCGTTGTCCGTGCCGTGTTGGTGATCACCGAGGTCGTTCGCGAGATTGCTCAGGACTTGAAGGAGCACCGCGGTGAGCAGGGTCAACGCGAAGATGGTGGCCCAGCGGGCCTGACCGCCGTTCTGCAGGGCGGCGGGCCAGGCCAGTGCACTGCCCACGATCACGCTGCTCACGGCCAGGGGGATCGTGCGCAGGCGAAAGGCGTGGACCCAGTGCTTCATGCCGGGTCGCGCAGGGCCTTGAAGTAGTCGCGCAGCACTTTCGGGCTCACCAGCGCGGGCGTACGCACCACCAGCACCGCCGGCCGATCATGGGTGCCGTATAGCCATTCCAGACCGGAACGCAGGGTGTCCATGTCCGTGGCCTCCTGGCACGGCAGTGCGAAGCTGCGCACGAGGGCCGCCGCATCGCGTCCATGCGGAGCTTCGAACCATCGCAGCAGTTCGGGGTCACGGTCGGGGCCTTCGATGAAGCGGAAGATGTTGCCTCCACCGTTGTCGATCACGATCACCTTCAGGTGCGGCGACAGGTGGGCGTTCCAGAAGGCGTTGCTGTCGTAGAGGAATGCGGTCTCGCCCACGATCAACGTGGTGGTGCGTTGCGTGGCCCAGGCAGCGCCCACCGCGGTGCTCACGCAGCCTTCGACGCCGCTGGTGCCGCGGTTGCTGAAGAAGTGGTGGTCGGGCAGGCGGTCGAACAGCTGCGCGTAGCGTACGGCCGTGCTGTTGCCCAGGTGCACATCGGTGTCGAAGGGGATGTGGGCGAGCACTTCATCGAACACGGTGAGGTCGCACCACGGTGCCTGCTCCAGCAGCGCGATGTGCCGCTCACGGGTGCGCTGGTCCAACGTACGCCATGCATCGCCGTAGCCGGCGCCGGTATTGGGCCGGGCGTTGCGGCCGATCTGTGGGAGGAACACCTCGGGCGTCACGGCGATGTCGTGCGTAAGGCTCTGGTAGGTGTCGAAGTGCCGCTGGCCGGCGTCCACGTGCCAATGCTGGTCGGGGCGCCATTTCCGCAGCAGTGCCTTGATCCGTTTGCTGACGATCGCGCCGCCGAAGGTGATGAGCAGGTCGGGGCGCAGGGCGTCGACGTTGTGCGGACCGATCGCCTCGATGGCCCGGTCGATGCACGTGATGAACTTCGGATCTTGCAGGTTGGAAGTGGCCTCGGTGAGCACGGCCACCTGCGGCAATTCGGCCAGCTGCCACAGGTGGTCCATCACCGCGCGCCCCCATTTGCCTTGTCCGGCCAACACCAGCACGCGTCCGCTCGCACTGATCGCATCGCTGAGCGCCTTCGCCTGTGCCGGTGCGAGGGAGGTGACCGTGGGCATCTGTACCACGCGCCGCACGTCGGGGGCGTGGTCGTACCGGCCGTAAAGGGGTTCGGCGAAGGGCACGTTCACATGCACGGGCCCGGGCACAGGCAGCAGGGTGGCATCGATGGCCCCATTGATGGAGCGCACGCAGTACCAGCGTGCCAGGTCATCAGGGGTGTCGCGCGGCAGCTGTACGCTCATCCGCACATGCGGGGCGAGCACCTTTTCCTGTCGGATCGATTGGCCCTCGCCCTGATCGGTCCATTCCGCGGGGCGGTCGGCGGTGATCACCAGCAGCGGTACGCGCTGGTAGAACGCTTCGGCCACGGCGGGCGCCAGGTTCAGTACGGCACTGCCGCTCGTGCATATCAGTGCCACCGGTGATCGCAGTTGCTGGGCCAGACCCAGCGCAAAGAATCCTGCGCTGCGTTCATCGATCACCTGGTAGGGGGTGATGCGGGCTTCAGCGTTGAAGGCGATCACCAGGGGGGCGTTGCGCGACCCGGGGCAGATCACCACATGCTGAACGCCGCCCTCGGCACAGAGCCTGGCGATGGCGGCTGCGGTGAAATGGTCGCTGGTGTTCATGATCGCCGCGAATTTATCGGCCGCGCGCCGCTTCCATGGGCCTGAGCCAGGTGTGGGCCTTGTGCTCGGTCTCCGCCCATTCGGCCGCGGCGTCGCTGCCGGGGGTGATCCCGCCCCCCACGTACAGGCAGGCTTCGTCCTGGAGGAGCCGGGCGCAACGCAGGTTCACAAAGAGGTGGGTCCGGCCATCGACGTTCCAAGGCCCCCAGAAGCCGGTGTAGAGATCACGCGAATGAGGCTCGTGGGCAAGGATGAACGCGCGGGCCGCATCGGTGGGCAGGCCGCACACGGCCGGGGTGGGATGCAGCGCGGTGGCCGCCCGGTGCAACGGTACAGTGCCCAGCCCGGCCGTGATCGTGGTGTGCAGGTGGGCCACGGTGGATGTGCGCCGCACGGTGCAGGGCCCGCATTCCACCTGCGCAACGCCCAGGGCCTCCAAGGTGCCCACGATCATGCGGGTCACCACCTCCTGCTCATCCCGTTCCTTGGCCCCCCAGGCGTTGGGGTCGGCGGGGGCGGAGGTCAGGGGCATGGTGCCGGCCAGCGAATCCACCGTGATGCGATCAGGCCCGGCCACGAGCAGGCGCTCGGGGGAAGCCCCGATCCACGTTCCATGCACGGGGCTGTTCAGCAGGCACACGAAAGCATCGGGGTGCATGCCGAGCGCCTCGACGAAGAGGGCGGGGGCGGCTGCCGCGGGGAAGGGCACGGTGAAGGTGCGCGAGAGCACCACCTTGCGGAGATCGCCCCGCGCCATCCCGGCCTGCGCAGCGGCGATGGTAGCGGCATGGCCTGTGGCATCCCAAGCGGATGGGGCACTGCCCGTGTGGCTGGCGCCCTTCGGCAGGGTGCCCAGCACGGAGAGGTCCGTATCGGGTGTGAGCACCAGCCGAAGCTGCGGTCGCAGCACGTGGAGGCGTCCGTCAGGTGTGTGGAACGGCGCAATGACGAACACATCGCGTTCGGCGGCCAGGTCCTCCGGGGTTTGGGGGTGGGGTGGGGCGTCGGCCACCCAAAGGTGTACGGCGCCATCCAGGCGGAAGGCGGCAAAGGTGAGCCCGCGTTGCAGGGCCTGATGCAGGGCGGCCTCCACGTGGCCCATCGTCATCGGCGGTCGATCACCATGTTCACCAGACGGCAGATCGCCACCAGGCTGCCCTGCGCGTCGCGCACACGGATGTCCCATACGTGGGTGGTGCGCCCCTGATGCACCAGTTCACCGGTGGCGGTGACGGTACCGCTCCGCACTCCCTTGAGGTGGTTGGCGCTCACCTCGATGCCCACCACGTACTGCTTCTCCAGGTCGAGGAGCAGGGCCGAGGCCATGCTCCCCAGGGATTCGGCCAGTGCGGCGGTGGCCCCGCCGTGCAGCAGCCCCATGGGTTGGTGGGTGCGGGCCTCCACCGGCATGGTGGCGCACATGCGTCCCGCCTCATCGACATGGAACCGGATCCCCAGATGGTCCACCAAGGTGTTGGGGGCCAGGCGGTTGGCCAGATCGGCCTGGGTGGGGGTGAAGGACATGGCGCCAAAGGTAAAGCCCGCATCTTTGCAGGGTGGAGAGCCGCACGACCAAGCCCCGCATCCTGCTCGTTGAGGACGAGGAGGCCCTGCGCATCACCTTGAAGTTGAACTTCGAGATGGAGGGCTACGCGGTGACCACGGCCTCCACGGGCCCCGACGCCTTGGAACGCATGCGGGGCGCGCACTTCGACGTGGTGGTGATGGACGTGATGCTGCCCGGTATCGATGGGGTGGACGTGGTGGAGACCGTGCGCCTGGAGGGGGATGCCACTCCGGTGCTCTTCCTCACGGCCCGCAACAGCCCGGCGGACCGCGTGCGCAGCCTGCGGGCTGGCGACGACCACCTGGGCAAGCCCTTCGAGCTGGAGGAGTTGCTGCTGCGGGTGGACAAGCTCCTGAAGCGGGTCAGCGAGGCACCGGTCCGGGCGCTGCCCGCGGTGTTCGAGTTCGGTGGGAACCGGATCGACTTCAGCAGCTACGAGATCATCGGCCAGCGGGACCAGCGCCGCACCCTGAGCCAGCGGGAGATCACCTTGCTGCGCCTGTTGGTGGAGCACGCCGGGCAGGTGGTAAGCCGGGAGGAGATCCTCCAAAAGGTGTGGGGCTACAACGTGTTCCCCACCACCCGCACCGTGGACAACTTCATCGTGGCCTTCCGGAAGTACTTCGAGCCCGATCCCCGGGCACCGCAGTATTTCCACTCCGTGCGGGGTGTGGGCTACAAATTCACGCCGTGAACCAATTTTTTTTTGCGGCAGCTGGCAACCATTTCAAACCACCGCCGTCTTGGATGTACAAAGGCCGGTCTTCCAAACGGTCTTTGGACTGGTTCCATTTTTCCTTGCAGGTTTCCGGCCAAGGGTCCCATCAGGGGCCCTTGGTCGGTTTCATACCTATCCGAAGCGCGCTCGGCGGGGCTTGTGGAGCGGTATGGCGTGTGCGTACCTTGCGCCCTATCGGGCCTGGGCCGGGGCATCAATGCCCCGCCATCGCACGGTGAACAAGTGCTTCAGAACATGCAACGATCGCTTTCCCTCCGTTCGCTCTTCGTGGGCCTGCTGGCCGGTGTGCTCGGTATGACCGCTCAGGCCCAGGGCCGGGTGGACATCGGCCTGTACCAACGCGAAGGCCACATCGATGTGACGGTCCGTCCGCAGCAGAACTTCGACGGGATCTTTTCCGCCGTGGTGTTCACCATCCGTTGGGATGCCTCCACGGGCGCCACGTTGGGGGCGGTGAAGCAGGAGCCGTCCGTGGCCCAGTATATGGCCGTGGCGCCCTCGGGCTCCGCGCACGCCAAGAGCAACGTACGCTACCAGGTGTACGCCGGATTCGGCCTCTCCCCGATGTCGTCGCTCGACCAGGCCTGGGAGGCCGGTCAGGAGTATGTCATCGCCAGCATCCCTGTGCAGGGCCGTGCCGACTTCGAACTGGTGAACGATAGCTGGACGGGCGAGCCGAAGAACAACGGCGACTATTACCTCTCGCTGGGCGGTCAGGATCGCACCGGTGTGATCTACAAGGGCCTGGCCCCGGCCGTGGAGGGTGATGTGCACGTGCTGCCCAACCCGAACAACGGCCAGTTCGCGTTGCGCTTCACCAATGAGAGCGCCGCCAACACCACCATCGAGATCTTCGATCCGCAAGGCAAGCTGGTGTACAACGATGCGGTGAACAACCTGGAGGGCGAGCATCGCCGCGACCTCGATCTGGGCCGCGTGGGCGCAGGGGTATACATCCTGAAGCTGACCCGCGGTGAGTTCACGACCACGCACAAGGTGGTGGTGAATTGATCCCTGCCCGAACGATGTGAGAAGGGGGCCGCGTGCCCCCTTTTTTCGGCCCTTACATGGGCACGCAGGTCTTGCAGGAGGTGCTGCGGGGCTCGTGGCTCAGGGGCGTGCCCGGATCGCCGATCTCCTGCACCAGATCCATGAGGCATTGGGCGATCTGCGGCAACTGGTGGCGGTGGATGTCCGCGTTACCACCCACGTGCAGGAGCATGCCTTCGTTCGCGTCGGCCTGGCGCAGGGGCACGATCGCCGCGCGCACTGCGTTCACCTGCGGATGCTGTTCCATGTAGGCCCAGGCGTACACCAGCAGCTGCAACGCGTATCGCCGGTCGGCGCGCAGGTGTTCGCGCTCCAGCCCGTCCAAGGCCAGGGCCTTCGCTTCGGTCGCCCCGGTCTTCATGTCCAGTATGTGCAGCACGCCATCCCGCTCCTCCACCCGGTCGTACCGGCCGATGATCCGCACGCCATTGGGCAGCAGGGCTTCCAGCCTGCCCTCGACATCGATGAGCACGCTGGATCCTCCCCTGGCGCAACGTTCCGCCTCGCGCTCCAGATAGCGCTGCATGGCCTGCGCGGCCATCTCCAGCCGCAGGCGGTAATGGCCCCGGTCGGTCAGCTCGGCCGACCATTTCTGGCGGGTGCGTTCCCGCAGCCGGTCGTGCACCTCGGCGGCGGCACGGGCCAGCTCCTGCGCGCGCAGGAGCTGGCCTTTCCATGGTGCGTAGATCATCTCGAGCACCTCGTGCACTTCCGTGCCGAGCACATCGCTGCCCAGGCGGCCATCGGCCACTTCCTGTTCGCGCAGCCCCAGCACCTCGGTGTGGAACATCTCCAGCGGACATTGGAGCCACGCACCCAAGGCCGATGGCGAGAGCCCGCGCCGGAGCCGGTCCTCCAGCAGGCGCATCACCCCGGCGGTCTTGGCCACTACCACGCGGGCGCTGGTGGGTGCCGGAACGGGGGCCGAGCGGACATCTTTTTCCATGTGCGTGGCGCTCCGGCCCACGAGCTCATGGGCCCACTGGGCGAGGAAGCGGGTGGGGCCGCCTTGTTGGGCATCATTGGCATGCACCAGGTGCAGGTGGGTGCTGTCGCGCAGCACCTGCATCAGCTCGTAGGCACTGCGTGCCGCCGTGTCCTGCGCGAGCGGCAGCTGGTGGTGGCGCCGGATATCGAAGGGGATCCAGCTTTGTGGTGCATCGGCCGGGGGCAGCAGGCCCTCGCGAGCACCGAGCACGATGTGGATGTGCCGGCCCGCGGTACGTGCACCGGCCATGTCGGTGATGAGCACACCTTTCGTGTCGCGGCCCTCCAGATCGAGATGCTCGTCGCGCAGGAGACGGGTGCGCAGGGCGGCATAGGCGCGCATGCCCATGGGGGGCAGCCCGGCATGGCGCAGTGCCTGGTCCAGCCGGCTCTGCATGGCGGCCATGCGGAAGAGCTGTTCGCGCCCCCAGGGATCATGGCTTCGGCGCGCACTGGCCCAGGCGATGAGGGCGTTGGTCCGTGCGGGCATGTCGTCCACGGGGTGGGCCACTGGCTGCAGTGCCTCGATCAGCAGTGCGCGGTCGCTCCATCCTTGCTCGGCGAGGATCTCACGCAGTTGTTCCGTCCGCAGGAATGGCCTGCGCCCCTTGCGCAGCCGGGCGACGATCGTGCGGTCCGTGGCATCGCGCTGGGCCAATGGATGGGCGAGGAGACGCTCCAACGCCTGCACGGGCATGGCGTCAGTGGTCTGCCGTGCGGTGTGCAGCTGCAGGAAGGCCTCCATGAGCCCGTGCACAGGCAGGGCGCGCAGCGGTACGCCCATGGTCACGTGGACGGGACCAGCGGTGGCCGGCCACACCTGGAGCAGCGGTACCAGCAGTTCGGGGTCGGCCAGCACGATGGCGCTGTCGAGGCGTTCGTTCTCCTGCATCTGCTCCAGCAGCCCCACCGCGTGGATCACCTGGGCGAAGTCGGTGGGCACCGTGGTGGCGTGCACCGTTCTGGGCGCTTCGCGGACGGTGTTGGTGGGCGGCACCACCCCCGCGCCCACGGCCGCCATCGCGCGGCGCAGATGCAGCCCGGCCTCCTGCTGCGCATCGTCCAGGTAGTGGTGGTCCACGTCCCAGGCCAGGTGGGCCATGCCGCGCTGTTGCAGATACTGCACCGCACGCGTGGCGGCGGGGGAAAGCTCCGCGAGCCCGGCGAACCACACGGCATCCCAGGGGAGATCCACGCTGCCGATGCGTTCCACGGCCACCCGGGCCACCATGCCGGCCGTGCCCACGCCCGTTGTGCGCATGTGCGTGTGGAAGGCGCGATGCAGCGCTGCGGTGCGGCGCCAGTGATGGATGAGCCGTTGCTGCCCCGCACTGGGTTCGCCCAAGCGCAGGCTCCATTCCTCGATCTCGTCCATCTCCTGGAGCTCCCGGTAGAACGTGTCCAGTGGGAGCAGGTGCGCGTCCACCTCGCTCATATCGCGCAGCGTGACCGGAGCCCACTGCACGAACTCATCGAACGCCTCGCTATGCACGGGGTCCAGCGCGGTATGCACACGGTACAGGTCCGCCAGCAACTCGATCGGGCCACCCTGGCGCATGCCCGACACGCGCTGCATGAAGCCGGCCATGTCCAGGATGTCCGGGCTCCACAGCACGCGCCCGGTGGCCTGGGCGAGGTACTTTCGCAGGGCCGCCCCCGATACCCGTCCTGGCAGCACCACGGCCACGCGCGACAGATCCCCGGGATGATGCTGGAGCAGGGCGTGGGCGAGCGTTTCGAGGAAATGGGCCATGACGGACGCAGCGGGGGAAGATAGTGTGCAGGCAGGAGCGGACTTCCCGCAATACCGGCGTACGGCCGATGGGCGGCACGCCTACCGCATCATGCCGGACCGCTTCACCGAGGTACAGCGTGTGGGCTCCCGCTTTCTGGTCCACGAGGTGGTGGCCACGGCGTATCCGGAGATGCTGCGGATCCACATCATGGTCACGGGCGATGGCGGGCGGTACCTGCCCATGACCGAAGCCGAGTGGGCGGCGCTGTGGGCGCAGGCGGTGGGGGCGAAGTGAGGCGGCCTCACCGGGCTCGACGGCGCTCCTCCAGGAGCTTGGGGATGTCGGCGATCAAGCGGTCCACGTCCTTGGGTGAGGTGCCGTCGTAGAACCCGCGCAGCCGGCCCTGGTGGTCCACCAGCACGAAGTTCTCCGTGTGCACGAAATCCTGCAGGCCGCCATCGCCCTCATCAAGGCAGGCGAAATAGCTGCGCCGGGCCAGCGCATAGATCTGTTTGCGCGGGCCGGTGAGCAGGCGCCAGCGGTCCGGGTCCACGCCCTTCTGCGCGGCGTGTGCGGCCAGCACGGCCACACTGTCGATCTCCGGCGTCACGGTGTGCGAGAGCAGGATGAGGCCAGGCTCGTGGCGGAAGGCCGCCTGCACGCGCCCCAGTTGCTCGGTCATGCGCGGGCAGATGGTGGGGCAGGTGGTGAAGAAGAAGTCGGTCACCAGCACACGGCCCGCGATGCTGTCCCGCGTGTACCGGTTCCCCAGATGGTCCGTCAGGGTGAAGTCCAGGATGCGGTGGTCCGTGAGCTGCCGCACCTCGGGGTCCACCAGGCGGGGATTGATGTCCTTGGGTTGGTAGATGGGCAGTTCGTCCGACGGTCGAAGGACCCACCAGCCGATGAGGACGGCCGCGACGAAAATGCCCAGGAAAGAGAGGATGCGCGCCATGATCGGGCGCAAAGATCGCTCAACGCCGGCGGAGGTCCATCACGTAGCCGATGGAGAGGATCGTGCGGTTGACCGGCCAGGCCACCTGGGTGTCGCGGTCATGGATGATGGTGGCTTCGATCACATCCACCTTGGAGATGCGGTACGATGTGCCCAGCTTGTAGCGCACCCCATCGTAGTTCCAGCCCTGCGGGCGGTCCGTGCGGGTGAAGAACTCCACACTGAACTCCGGATCGAGCTTCCACTTGGGGAAGTCGTATTCCACGCCGATGCGGTTCCGGATGTAAGTGCTGGGTGTGTTGTTGCGGCGGAAGGTCCACTGCTGCACCAGGCGGTAGTCGAAGTTCCAGCGCCGGACGGAGTGGTCGTACGCCGCGGTGAGCTGCACACGCTGGCGGTTGCTCTGGTAGCGTCCGCGGTCGGCGTAGCGGTAGTCCGCCGAGAGGCCGATCTTCTTGCTGACCTTGTATCGGGCGCCGGCCTCGGCATAAAGCTGTCGGCCCCCGAAGAAGTTGTCGGCCGTGCGCGCGCCCAACTCTCCGCTGAGGCGGATCTTGTCGGCCGGGCGGCCGAGCAGTTGATGCATGAACCCCGGCGCACCGCCCCGCACCTGGGCGCTGAGCCAGGTGCCGGTGGAGGTGGCCGGCCGCAGGGGCTCCTGAGCAGCGCCGCCCAAAGGGAGCAACAGCGCGGCCACGATGGTCCCGAGCGATGCGACGATGCCCCGCATCACCAGTTCTCCATGATCATCTCGCCCACGTTGACCACCTCGCGGCGGCCCACGCTGGCACGACGCTTCACGATCTTCGTGCAGCCGGGCCCCTCACCGCATTCGGAGACGATGTACACGGTGTAGTCGCCCTTGCGCAGCCAGCGGAAGGCGAAGAGACCGTTCTCCCCCGTGCGCACATCGTCATCATACACATCACCGTCGCCGTAGACGATGAACACCCGGTGGTCGGGCAGAGGCCGCTTGGGGCCCGATGGAGTGCCGGCCACATAGCGCTGCTCGTACACGTAGCCGCGGACCTCCGAACGGCCGCCTTCTCCGGGCTCCTTCTTGCAGCCCGCGATCAATATCACCATGGCGCCGAGCAGCGCCGCGATCCAAGTCTTCATGGTACCTCGCCGTTTGGGGGGGTGTAAACTTACCCAGTTCAGCCTTCCGCGTACAGGGCCTCCACCTCGCGGGCGTACCGGGCGAGGATGGGTTTGCGGCGCAGCTTCAGCGTGGGGGTGAGCTCGCCCGCATCGATGGAGAATTCGCGCGGGAGCAGTGCGATCCGCTTGATCCGCTCCCACTGGCCCAGGCCGGCATTGGCGGCCTCCACCTCCCGCATGATGCGCTCCTTCACGCGGGGATCGTTCACCACCTCTTCCCGGCTGGTGAAGGGGATGTCCTTCCGTGCGCACCAGTCCTTGAGGAAGTTGAACTCGGGCACGATCAGCGCCGCGGGGAACTTGCGGTTCTCGCCGATCACCATGGCCTGCTCGATGAACCGGGAGGCTTTGAGGCGGTTCTCGGTCACTTGTGGGGCGATGTACTTGCCGCCGCTGGTCTTGAAGATCTCCTTCTTGCGGTCCGTGATGCGCAGGAAGCCATCGGCCGTGATCTCGCCGATGTCGCCGGTGTGGAGCCAGCCTTCGGCATCGATCACCTCCCGGGTCATCTCCTCGTCCTTGTAATAGCCCACCATCACGTTGGGCCCGTGGACCAGGATCTCGCCATCGGCGGCGATGCGCACTTCCACGCCGGGCAGCGGGCGGCCCACCGTGCCGAAGCGCAGGCCATCGTTGTGCAGGCAGTTCACACTCACCACGGGCGAGGTCTCCGTGAGGCCATAGCCTTCCATGATGGGGATCCCGGCCGCCGTGAAGATGCGGGCCAGGCGGGGCTGCAGGGCGGCGCTTCCGCTGGCCACCGCACGGGTGCGGCCGCCCAGGGCCGCGCGCCATTTGCTGAAGATGAGCTTGTTGGCAATGGCCAGTTGGAGGTTGTACCACAGGCCGCGTCCATGCACGTCGTAGCGCTCGCCCAGTTCCAGTGCCCAGAAGAACAGTTTGCGCTTGATCCCGCTGAGCTCGTCGCCCTTCGCCACGATGCGGTCGTAGATCTTCTCCAGCAGACGCGGCACGGCGGTGAACACATCGGGGCGCACTTCGCGGATGCGGTCGCCCAGATCGTCCATCGACTCCTGAAAGTGGATGCTCACGCCCGCGTAGAGGTACAGGTACATGAGCATGCGCTCATACACGTGCGAGAGGGGCAGGAAGCTGATGCTGGTGGCGCGCTCGTCCACCGGCAGGTGGGCGTGCGAGGCCAGCACGTTGCTCATCAGGTTGTGGTGCGAGAGCATCACGCCCTTGGGGCGCCCCGTGGTGCCGCTGGTGTAAATGATGGTGGCCAGGTCCTCCGGCCGCACCTGTGCTTTGCGGTGCTCCAGCTCGGGCCGCAGGCTTTCGTCGGCCAGCTCCACCACCTCGGTCCAGTGGGGTACACCGTCCAGCCGGTCGAAGGAGAAGATGTGGGCCAGGTGGGGGCATTGGCCTTGGGCGCCGGCGGCCTTCGCAAGGATGTCGGCATTGGCACAGAACGCCACCTTGGTGCCGGAGTGGGCCAGCACGTAGGCATAGTCCTCCGGGCTGCTGGTGGGGTAGATGGGCACGCCGATGGCACCGATGCGCAGCACGGCCTGGTCCACGATGCACCATTCACTGCGGTTGCCGCTGGCAATGGCCACCCTGTCGCCCGGGGCCACACCGAGCTTGATCAACCCCAGGGCCACCCGGTCGGCGATGTCGATGAGCTCCTGGGTGCTGTATCCCCGCCACCGGCCACCTTCCTTGGTGGCGATGGCGACGGTGCGCGGGTAGCGGCGGAGTTGGTGCTCGGGGATGTCGTGCAGGCGTGCGATATCCATGGGGCCAAGATAGGGTGCGGCCGCAGTGGCCATGGTGAGCGATGGCATCACGCGCCCGGCTATATTGGCGCGGTCTGCGGTGCAGCGGGGTGGCCCCCGATCGCCGCATGCAGGAACCTCTGAGCATGGAACTGGACGACCGGATCCCCGTGGCGGTGTTGGACGATCAAACGCTTTTCCGCCAGGTGCTGGCCGACATGATCGATGGGCTGGAGCGCTACAAGGTGGTGCTCCAGGCCGGCGATGGACATGAGTACATCGAGGCGGTGAAGAACGGCGTGCACGTGGCGGTGGCCGTGGTGGACCTGCGCATGCCGGGCATGGACGGCTACGAGGTGATCTCGTGGATGCGGACCCACACCCCCGCCACGCGCACACTGGCGATCACCTTCGACCTCAACGAGGAGGCCATGGTGAAGGCCATTCGGGCCGGCGCCTGTGGCTTTCTGTTGAAGACCGTGGGCAAACGGGGGTTCCGCATCGCGCTGGACCGCGTGGCCACCATCGGCCATTATGTGGACGAGACCCAGCAGGACCAGTTGCGCGAGCAGGCCAACGCGCTGAGCGAGTACGAG
This sequence comes from uncultured Chryseobacterium sp., assembly GCA_964464935.1. Lineage (GTDB taxonomy): Bacteria > Bacteroidota > Bacteroidia > Flavobacteriales_F > PHOS-HE28 > PHOS-HE28. The sequence continues at coordinate 1,961 of CAYXKE010000031.1, read as the reverse complement.
GCCGAGCGCGAACGCGTGCTGGGGCGGCTCACCGAGCGGGAGTTGGAGTTCGTGCGACTGGCCGCTCACGAGGACGAATACACCTACGAGGAAGTGGCCGCGCGCATGAACGTGAGCCTGCGTTCCGTGCACGGCTATCGCGAGAGCGTCTTCGCCAAGTTCGGCATCAAGAGCAAGGCCGGACTGGTGATCTTCGCCTTCAAATGGGGCCTCGCCAAGGTGTGAGGCTCACTCCAGCCGCCCCTCGAAGGCCACGGTGATCACACGCACCTTGTTGCCGTTCTTGAAGACGAACTTCTCCTTGAAGCTGGAGACGCGTTCCTGGTCCATGTAATAGATCTTCTCCACGCGCCGGTTGTCCTTCCGGCCATCCACCTTCAGGTCGATCTCGAAGATGGCGTTCACCGCGCTGCTCTTCAAACTGCTGCGGCGGACGTTCTGGGTGGTGATCTTCACCTTGGTGCGCAGTTCCATGTCCTGCCCGGCGAAGATCACCACCCGGTCGCTCCCCTCGGCACCGCGGATCTCGGCCGTCACGTCCTGGCCGTTCACCACCTGCTCATTCTCCGTGATGGTGACCCCGGTGATGTGGTACAAGGTTTGGGCGGTGAGCCCCCCGCTGAGCAGGGCGGCGAGAAGGAGTCCGAACAGGCGCATCATTGTGATGAGTGGTCGTGCCAATGTACGGGCGCTCCCGATCTTTGGCACAAACCCACGAGATCATCATGCGTTTCGACACCCGTTCTCTTTTGATGGGCGCTGCGTTCGCCCTCGCCCTGTTCCTCGGATACAGCTTCCGCCCCACGCCCCAGGCGCAGCAATACACCTACCGTCAGTTCAGCACCATTGAAAGTGTGGTGCCCGGCGGTCTGGGCCGCTCCCGCGTGATCGTCAGCGACCAGGCCGATCAGGAGGTGGGCAAGGACCTGATGAACTTCTACAGCATGACGGGCATCAACTTCAAGAACATCGCCAACAACGACCGCCTCATCGTGGACCAGATCAACCAGTTCACCGCCGACGGCTGGGAGCTGCACACGGTGACCACCGGTGTGAACAGTCCCGGTGAAGGCAAGGGCGGTACGGGCATCTTCATCACCCGCTACCTCTTCCGCAAACCGCTGTAAGCCCTTTTCCCACCGCCAAACGCCCCGTGCCACCCGCCGGGGCGTTCGTGTTCCCGGGGGTCAGTGCCCTTCGGAAGGCGTGTGCCCCGACAGCCGGATCCCCGCCACCAAGGCGATCACCAGCGCGGCCATGGCGATGGTGACCCACGGGTCGCCGTGGGTGAAGTCGACCACGATCAACTAGCGCCCGATCGCGATCACACCGATGGCGAGGATGCGGCCCATCTTCACCCGGTGGTGCACGTGGAATTCCTTCATCGTCTCGGCCAGTTCCATCGCGATGAGGATGTTGAAGAAGATCGGCAGCAGCCGTCGGCCCTCATCGGAGCTCAGGAAGGTGCGTTCGCCGAGCCATTCCACCGTGCTCAACGCGTTCACGAACGTGATCAGCAGTTCCACCAGCTCGATCGCCACGTACAGGTAGAGCGCCCACGCGAGAATGTTGAATACGATCTTCTCGAAACGTTCCATCTGCCTGAGGGTATGCTTGGACAGATATCGATATCAGGCGTTCCGCTACCTTCGATCGACCAACCCATCCCATGCGCCGATCCCTCACCCTTGCCCTTCTGCTGGCGCCATGCTTCGCCATCGCGCAGGACACCCTGCTGGTCACCAACGTGCGGATCTTCAACGGCACCTCGCCGCGGCTGCAAAGCGGCAACGTGCTGGTGGTGGGCGATCGGATCGTGCAGGTGGGCGCTGACATCACCGCATCGCCCGGGGCACGGGTGCTCGACGGCGGTGGCCGGACCCTGATGCCCGGATTGATCGATGCGCACACGCACATCACGCTGGCGGCCATCCCCATGACCGCCGCGATGACCGCCCCAT
>CAYXKE010000030.1:0-29739 GCA_964464935.1 uncultured Chryseobacterium sp. | reverse complement strand
CCCATGCACCCGCTTGACTGGTCCATCCTGCTCATCACCCTGGCCTTCATCGTGGGTTATGGGGTGTGGCGGACGCGCAGTACGCGCACCGCGTCGCGCTACCTGCGGGGTGACAACGAGGACCGTTGGTGGGCGGTAACGCTGAGCGTCATGGCCACACAGGCCAGCGCCATCACCTTCCTCAGCACGCCGGGCCAGGGCTTCCTGGAAGGCATGGGCTTCGTGCAGTTCTACTTCGGGCTGCCGCTGGCCATGGTGGTGATCGCGTGGGTCTTCATCCCGCTCTACTACAAGTGGAACGTCTACACCGCCTACGAGTTCATCGGCAAGCGGTTCGATGAACGTACGCGGCTGCTCACCGCGATCCTCTTCCTGATCCAACGTGGACTGAGCACCGGCCTGACGATCTACGCGCCCAGCATCGTGCTCAGCAAGGTGCTCCATTGGCCCTTGGGGTGGACCTGCGTCTTCATCGGCGGACTGGTGATCCTCTATACCACCACCGGCGGGGCCAAGGCCGTGGGGGTGACGCACAAGCAGCAGATGGCCGTGATGTTCGGCGGCCTGTTCATCGCCTTCTTCTATTTGCTGAAACAGATCGGTGCGCACGCCACCTTCGGGGAAAGCCTCCAGCTCGCCGGGGCCCTGGGCAGGATGAACATCATCGATACCACCTGGGACCCCACCACCAAGTACACCGTGTGGAGCGGGTTGATCGGCGGCTTCTTCCTACAGCTCTCCTACTTCGGCACGGACCAGAGCCAGGTGCAGCGGTACCTCGGCGGGCAGACCATCCGGCAGGCGCGCGTGGGCCTGCTCACCAACGGCCTGCTGAAGATCCCCATGCAGTTCTTCATCCTGCTGATCGGGGTGCTGGTCTTCGTCTTCTATCTCTTCCACCCGAGCCCGGTGCACTGGAACGAGGCCAATGTACAGGCCATGGACGCGGTGGAGGGGCCGAACGCCATCGCCCAGGAGCATGCCGCGCTCACCCAGCAACTGGCCACCGATGCTTCGGCCTGGGTCCATGCCCACCGCACCGGCCTGCCCGCCGACGACACCCCGCTGGCCGCGCACCTCCAGGCGGACCAGGCCCTGCGCGAGGCCTACCGCGCCGAGGTGGCGCGCGCGCTGCCCGGTGCCGAGCCCAACGACAAGGACTACATCTTCATCACATGGGTGATGGACCACCTGCCCGTGGGGCTCGTGGGCCTGCTGCTGGCCATGATCTTCTGCGCCGGCATGGGCAGCACCAGCTCGCAGCTCAGCGCGCTGGCCACCACGGCCGTGGTCGATGTGTTCCGCAAGCCGCTCGCCGGGGTGGACCAAGTGGTGGCCACCAAGTGGGCCACGGTGGCCTTCGGCATCCTGGCCCTGCTCTTCGCGGCCGTTTTCCCTTTGTTCGACAACCTCATCCAGGCCGTGAACGTCCTCGGCTCCCTGTTCTATGGCACCATCCTCGGGGTGTTCCTGGTGGCCTTCTTCCTGCCGAAGGTCGGCGGCACGGCCGTGTTCATCGGTGCCGTGGTGTCGCAGGTGGTGATCGTGGTGGTGCATTTCGGCTTCGATGTGGCCTTCCTCTGGTACAACCTCATCGCGCCGGCGGTCGTGGTGGGGCTCGCGGTGCTTTGGGCGGCCTTCGCTCCACCCTCCCAGAAAGCGATCTGAGGAACGGTCGGCGCGCGGTCGGTACCGGAGGCAACCGGGCATCCCGATCGGGTCGAGGTTCCGGACCTCGTCCTTATCTTTGGAACCGGACACATCCACTTCCAAAACCAGTTAGCATGAAAAAGACCTTACTCCTTTGCACTCTTGCGGTGGGGACGCTGACGGCCTCGGCCCAGCTTCGCACCGGTGGAGTGGCCACCGACACCCGCGTTCTGGGTTCCCTCGCCGGCAGCCCCGACCGGGAGGTGATCGACACCCTGCCCCCCGGTTCCTGGTACTACGATAGTGGTACCCAACTCACTATGTGGGGTGCGCTGTGCGGCTCGGAGCCCAACACCTTCCCCTGCGGCTACATCGTGGGTACGAACGGCTACGGTGACCTGTCCAAGGCCCAACAGTTCTACCTCCTTGAAGAGCCCCAAGCCGCCATCGAAGGTGTGCTCTTCTGGTTCTACAACAAGGCCGGAAACGGTATGGCCGAAGCCCGTCTCTATGAGATCGACGGTCTGGGCTACAACACCGACAACCCCCTGCCCACCGGTGCCGCCGGTATCGCCCCGGGTACGGTGCGCGCCAGCAAGGCGTTCTCCGTCGCCGACGTGGACACCGGTGACGGCCAGTTCGTCGGCTTCACCGAAGTGCTCTTCGACGCCCCGGTGACCATGAACGAGCAGTTCGCCCTCGGCTTCTACATGGGTAACCTCGGTGCCAACGACAGCCTCGCGCTGCTGGCCACCAGCACGGACGTCACGGACTTCTCCGACTTCTCCTGGGAGCAGTGGGACGACGGCAGCTGGTTCTCCATGCGCTACGCTTGGGGTGCTCCGCTGAACGTGGACTTCTGCATCTTCGCCCTGATCGGCGACGGCTCTGTGGGCATCGACCAGCCCGGCAGCATGAACAACATGCGCATGAGCTTCCGCGATGGCAACATCGTGAGCGGTGCTGCGGTGACCATCGACTACGACGTGGTGAGCGCTGGTCGCATGACCCTGATGGTGCATGACGCCCAAGGCCGCGTGAAAGTGGAGCAGGACCTCGGCCAGCAAGGCGAGGGCCGTTACAACGCCAGCTTCGAGACCGCCAGCTGGGCCAACGGCACCTACTTCGTGACGCTGAAGAACAACGGCCGCCCCATCACCAAGAAGATGGTGGTGCAGAAGTGATCCGTTGATCACCAAGTTTTGAGAAGAGCCGCCCGCATGGGCGGCTCTTTTCTTTTGGCCCTGTGCCTTGCCGGGGATCCGGCCGGCCTCCAGGGCGTGGCATGCCCAGCCGGGTCTCCCAATGCGTCCCAGGGCCCCCATTACGTCCCTGCATGCCGCGTGGACCCCATGAGGAAATGAGGCCTGGGCGCGATCGGGGCGCTCGGCGGTCACGCAGCGCGGTCGGGGGCGGGTGCCCGGCATGCCCATGCGGCACTCGACCCACCGCCCCCCGTCGTGCGGCCCCTGGGGTATGGAGGCGGGTGGAGTGATGTCCGAGGCCGGCGGGGAGGCTTCGCGGGCACCGATGCTCCGCCCATGAACGCGAAAGGGCCGCCCGATCCGGGCGGCCCTTTCATGGGGTCCTTGGGAAGTGCCGCGGGCTTATTTGCTCCACTCGGCGATCTTCTCCTGGTTCATCTTCACATAGGCGTCCACACCGGCTTTCTCGGCCATCTCCATGGACTTCCTGGCGGCGGCGATGGCGTTTTTCTTGTCACCGGCCTGCGCGTAGGCCAGGGCCAGGGTGTGCTGGGTCCAGAAGCGGCTGCCGTCCATTTCCACGGACTTCTTGGCCCACTCCAATACCTTCTCCTTGTGCAGACCGCGCTCCAGGCAGAAACGGGCGGCGCTGTGGTAGGTGTTGGCATTGGCGTCCTTGCTGGCCAGGGCGGCTTCGATGTTCTTCAGGGCCTGCTCGGTGGCGGGGGCTTCGATGCGGAAGGCCACCTTGGTGTTGGCCCAGCTCAGCTCCACCGTGGCGCCGTCGTCCACCACATTGGCCAGGTTGATGGTGAAGGTTTCCACGTGGTCCACCTTGGTGGGCACGGCCTTCACGGTCACCACGTCGCGCTCGGCAGCGTAGTCGGGGGCGCTGTTCAGGTTGCTGTTCGCGTTCAGCATGATGCGCCAGGCGTCCTTGCCCGGGAAGGAGACCAAGGCGTAGGTGCCGGCCTCGACTTTCTGGCCTTCGATGGTCACCGGACCGTCGAAGGAGATCTTGGTGCTGGCGTTGGCACCCGTGCGCCAGAAGGTGTCGAAGGGCACCAGATCGCCGAAGACCGTGCGGCCCTTGGCGCTGGGGCGGGAGTACTCGATGGTGACGTTGGTGAGGCCCACCTTCTGCTCCACTTTGCCCAGCGGGCTGGGTTGGGGGAGGTCCTGCGCGGTGGCCAGGGTGGTGAGGGCGGCTGCGGCCGCAGTGATCGTCAGGGTCTTGAACTGCATGGTCTGAATAGTGGGAGGTTGAGGCCCGGTCAGGGGCCGGGTGTCAGGCGGCTTTGAGGTTGCTCAGGCGCGAACCCTCGAACTTATCGCGGGCATAGCTCAGCGTCACGCGCAGCTCAGTGGACTTGTCCGAGCTGCCGGGCAGTTCGTACATGGCATCGGTCATGATGGCCTCGCAAATGGAGCGCAGGCCGCGGGCGCCGAGCTTGTACTCCAAGGCCTTGTCCACGATGAAGTCGAGCACCTTCTTGTCGAAGGTGAGCTTCACCTTGTCCATCTCGAACAGCTTCACGTACTGCTTGATCAGTGCGTTCTTCGGCTCGGTGAGGATGCGCCGCAGGGTGTCGCGGTCCAGCGGGTCGAGGTAGGTGAGCACCGGGAAGCGGCCGATAAGCTCGGGGATGAGCCCGTAGGCGCGCAGGTCGGTGGGGCTTACGTACTGCAGCAGGTTCTCGTCGTTCACGCGCTTCTCGCGGCTGGCGCTGTAGCCCACGGCATTGCTCTTCACGCGGCGGGCGATGATGCGCTGGATGCCGTCGAAGGCGCCGCCGCAGATGAAGAGGATGTTGCGGGTGTCCACTTGGATCAGCTTCTGCTCCGGATGCTTGCGGCCGCCCTGGGGGGGCACGCTCACCACGCTGCCTTCGAGCAGCTTCAGCAGGGCCTGTTGCACGCCCTCGCCGCTCACATCGCGCGTGATGCTGGGGGTGTCGCTCTTGCGGCTGATCTTGTCCACCTCATCGATGAAGACGATTCCGCGTTCGGCCTTGGCCACATCATAGTCGGCGGCCTGCAGCAGGCGGCTCAGGATGCTTTCCACGTCCTCGCCCACGTAACCGGCCTCGGTGAGCACCGTGGCGTCGGCGATGGCGAAGGGGACGTTGAGCATGCGGGCGATGGTCTTCGCCAGCAGGGTCTTGCCGCTGCCCGTCTCGCCCACCAGGATGATGTTGCTCTTCTCGATCTCCACGTCGTCCGACGCGCTGGAGGGCTTCTGCAGCAGCCGTTTGTAGTGGTTGTACACCGCCACGCTCAGCACCTTCTTGGCGTCGTCCTGGCCGATCACGTATTCGTCGAGGAAGCGCTTGATGTCGGCCGGCCGCTGGAGGATCAGGTTGCCCTCCATCTCATTGCGGGTGCGCTGGCTGAGCTCCTCGTTGATGATGTTCTGCGCCTGCGCGATGCAGTTGTCGCAGATGTGCCCGGTGATGCCGGCGATCAGGACGTTGGTGTCCTGCTTGTCGCGGCCGCAGAAGGAGCACTTGATCTCTTTCTTGTCCATGGGTGGAGGGGTGGTGCCACCGGGAGGGGCGGCGAAGGGCTCGCAAGATAGGATGAAGGGGAGGGGCTTGCGCCCGGGCGCTTGAACGGCGCCCGGGCCCGTATGGTTCGCGCCTTACTTGGCCCGCACCAGCACCTCGTCGATCATGCCGTAGGCCTTGGCCTCCTCGGCGATCATCCAGTAGTCGCGGTCACCGTCCTTCTCCACGCGGTCGTAGGGCTGGCCGCTGTGCTCGCTGATGATGTCGTACAGCTCCTTCTTGAGCTTGATGATCTCGCGTACGGTGATCTCCATGTCGATGGCCTGGCCCTCGGCACCGCCCATCGGCTGGTGGATCATCACCCGGCTGTGCTTCAGTGCGGTGCGTTTGCCCTTGGCGCCGGCACAGAGCAGCACGGCCCCCATGCTGGCGGCCATGCCTGTGCAGATGGTGGCCACGTCCGGGCTGATGTACTGCATGGTGTCGTAGATGCCCAGACCGGCGTACACCCCGCCACCCGGGCTGTTGAGGTAGATCTGGATGTCCTTCTTCGCGTCCACGCTCTCCAGGAACAGCAGCTGGGCCTGGATGATGTTGGCCACCTGGTCGTTGATGCCGGTGCCCAGGAAGATGATGCGGTCCATCATCAACCGGCTGAACACGTCCATGGCCTGCACGTTGAGCTGGCGCTCCTCCAGGATGTACGGGGTCATGGAGGCGGTGGGCAGCTGCGAGGTGTAGCTGTGCAGCGTGTTGCTGCTGATGCCGCGGTGCTTCACCGCGTACTTCTTGAACTCGTCCGTTGGGAACATGGTCGATGGTCAGTTTTTGCGCGTCAGCACATCGTCGATCAGGCCGTAATCCTTCGCTTCGGTGGCGGTGAACCAGTGGTCCCGGTCGCTGTCCTCCTCGATGCGCTCGTAGGGCTGGCCCGTGTGCGTGCTGATGATCTCGTAAAGCTCCTTCTTCACCTTGATGATCTGGTCGATGGCGATCTTCATGTCGCTCGCCTGACCCTGGGTGCCGGCCAGTGGCTGGTGGATCATCACCCGGCTGTGGGGCAGGGCGCTGCGTTTGCCCGCGGCGCCGGCGCAGAGCAGCACCGCACCGAAGCTGGCGGCCATGCCGGTGCACAGCGTGGCCACATCGGGCTGGATGTACTGCATGGTGTCGTAGATCCCCAGTCCCGCGTACACCCCACCTCCGGGGCTGTTGATGTACAGCTGCACGTCCTTCTTCGCGTCCACGCTCTCCATGAAGAGCAGCTGCGCCTGGATGATGTTGGCCACCTCGTCGTCCACGGCGGTACCCAGGAAGATGATGCGGTCCATCATCAGCCGGCTGAACACGTCCATCTGCGCCACGTTCAGCCGACGCTCCTCGATGATGTAGGGCGTCATGGCCGTGATGTAGCCATGCAGCGTGTTGCTGCTGATGCCGCGGTGCTTCACCGCATAGCGCTCGAACTCGTCCGGTGGGAACATGGGCCGGTCCGCGTCAGATGGACCGGGCCAAGTTTACGAACTGCTCATGCCCCATGCGCGACTCCTTGGGGCTGAGGAGCGTTTTGAAGTGCAGGGTGAGCTTCTGGTCCACGATGGTGTCGCGCATGCGGCGCACCTGCTCCTGATCGCTGAGGACGCGGGCCAGGGTGCGTTGCATCTGCTCGCCCTCCGGGGCCGGCATGCCGTACTGCAGGAACTGGTCGGTGATGTAGCGCTCGGCGAAGGCCTGGATCTCCTCGGCCTTGGCCTCCAGCCCGAACTTCTCCAGCACGCGGTCCTCCACCAACTGGCGCTTCAGGCCCTCGGCGTATTGCGCGTAGCCTTCCTCCACCTGCTCCGCGGTGATGGGTTCGCGGCTCGTCTCCACGATCCAGCGCTTCAGGAAGCTGTCGGGCAGCTCGGGATGAGCCTGCTCAAGGAGCTTCTTCAGCACCATGCGCTTGAAGAGGCGCTCACCCTCGCGGCGGAACATGCTCTCCAGCCCTTCTTTCACCTTGGCGCGGAAGCCGGCCTCGTCCTGCACGGCGTCCTTGCCATACACCCGGTCGAACAGCTCCTGGCCCATCTCCACCGGGATCATGCGCTTGATCTCGGCGATGCGGAACTTGAAGTCGCCGGCCAGCTGGTGCACCCGCTCGTGGTCCACCCCCAGCATGCGGGCCAGGTCGTCGTGGTCGCGGCTCACCTTGTGCGGGTCCACGGTCACTTCATCGCCCACGGACTTGCCGGCGAGGGCGGCGCGGGTGGCGGCATCATCGAGGAATTCCAGGCTGATGGTGGCACGGCTGAAGATGCCGCCCTCCTTGATGGAGCCATCGGCCTCCAGCTCGATCATGTCGCCGATGAGCATGTCCTTGTCCTCGCTCACCTCGGCGTTCTCCAGCTTGCCGAAGCGCCGGCGCATGTCACCGATCTCCTGATCCACCAGGGCGTCGGTCACGTCCACCACGGGCAGTTCCACGCCCAAGTTGCCGTTGAGCTCCACATCGATGGTCGGGGCCAGGCCCAGTTCGAAGGCGAACTCCAGGTCGGTGGGCTCGTCCCAGTTGTTGGTGTCCATGTGGTCGCGCTGCGGCAGGGGCTGTCCCAGCACGCGCAGATCGTTCTGCTGGATGTAGTTGCGCAGGTGTTCGTCCACCAGGCGCTCCACCTCGTTGATCAGCACGGCCTTGCCCACGCGCTTGCGGATGAGGTGCATGGGCACCTGGCCGGGACGGAAGCCGGGCAGCACCGCCTGTTTGCGTTGTTCCTTCAGGGCCTTTTCCACCCCGGGGGTGTAATCCTCGGGAGTGAGTTTGAGTTTCAGGCGGGCGGTGAGGTTGCCAAGGTCTTCGCGTTCAATGGTCATCGGTCGGGCCGTTGTCTGTGTTCGGTTTTCAGGGGTGGGCGATGCGCCACTTATGGGGACGGTACATCCGGGCGATCCCCGCTGCCGGGGCCGCGCCACAGGCGGTACGGACGGGGGGACTCGAACCCCCACACCTTGCGGTACCAGATCCTAAGTCTGGCGCGTCTACCAATTCCGCCACGTCCGTTCGTTCCCAAAAGGGCGGCAAAGGTAGTCCTCCGCCGGGTTGGTTACCTTCGCGGCCCCGTGCCCGCAGCCATGTTGCGTATCGATCCCGCCAACACCCCCGTACCCAAGCTGCACGGGTACCTGCTGGGCGCCATCGGCCCGCGCCCCATCTGCCTGGCGAGCACGGTCGATGCCGAAGGCCGGCCCAACCTCAGCCCCTTCAGCTTCTTCAACGTCTTCGGCGCCGATCCCCCGCTGTGCATCTTCAGCCCGGCCCGGCGCGGTACCAACAACACCACCAAGGACACCTTCCACAATGTGAAGGCCACCCGCGAGGTGGTGATCAACGTGGTGACCCACGCCATGGTGCACCAGGCCTCCCTGGCCAGCACCGAGTACGAGGCGGGCGTGAACGAATTCGAGAAGGCGGGCTTCACCGCCGTGCCCAGCGAAGTGGTGCGCCCGTTCCGCGTGAGGGAAAGCCCCATTCACCTGGAGTGCCGGGTGCTGGACGTGATCGAGACCAGCGACCGCGCCGGCGGGGGCAACCTGGTGCTGTGCGAAGTGGTGCGGATGCATGTGGACGAGAACGTGCTCGATGCCGATGGTCGCATCGATCAACAGCGCATCGACCTCGTGGCCCGCATGGGTGGGAACTGGTATTGCCGCGCCCATGGCGACGCCCTCTTCGAGGTGCCCAAGCCCATCGGCCGCATGGGCATCGGGGTGGACGGTCTGCCCCCCGCCATCCGCCACAGCCGGGTGCTCACCGGCAATGATCTGGGCCGCTTGGGCAACACCGAGCAGCTGCCCGACGAGACCAGCGTGAACGAGTACAAACTCACCGAACTCAGCGATATCTTCATCGACCACCAGGACGACCCCCAGGCACTGGAGACCGCCCTGCATCAGCACGCCCACCAGCTGCTGGAACAGGGCCGGTCGGAGGAGGCTTGGAAAACCCTGCTGGCCCACAATCCCCGTTGACCCCATGGCACAAGTCACTATCTCCGGCACCATCAAGGTGCTTGGCAAGACCCAGGACATCTCCGAGAAATTCCGCAAACGCGAAGTGGTGATCACCGAGGCGGGCGGGCAGTTCCCGCAGCACATCCCGGTGGAGTTCACCCAGGACCGCTGCGGCCTGCTCGATCCCTTCAAGGTGGGCGAGCAGGTGACCGTGACCTGCTTCGTGAACGGCCGCGAATGGACGGGCCGTGATGGGGTGACCAAGTACTTCCTGAGCCTGAGCGGCAACCGCATCGAGCGCCAGGGCGAGGCCCCGGTCACCTCCCACGGCGCGCCCGCTGTTCAGCCCCCCACCGTGGCCGACATGCCGGCCGCCGGTGACGACGACGATCTGCCGTTCTGAGCGGACGCCTGATCCATGTCGGCGGACACCTCACAGGACCGGACCCGGATCGATCTGCGCTTCCTCAGCGGCCCCCGGTCGCGGTGGAAGGAGTTCCGTTCGCTGTTGCACATCATGCAACAGTTCTTCTACGGCTTCCGCAAGCTGCATTTCGTGGGGCCCTGCGTCACCTTCTTCGGCAGTGCCCGGTTCAAGGAGGACCACCCCTACTACACGGCCACCCGCGAGATCGCGCGTCGCGTGGGCAGCGTGGGCTTCACCATCATGACCGGAGGTGGGCCCGGCGTGATGGAGGCCGCCAACCGTGGGGCGCGTGATGTGGGCGCCCGCAGCGTGGGGTGCAACATCGTGCTGCCCCACGAGCAGCAGGCCAATCCCTACCTGGACGTGAGCCTCACGTTCGACCACTTCTTCGTGCGCAAGGTGCTGCTGCTGAAGTACAGCGTGTGCTTCGTGGTGATGCCCGGGGGAGCCGGTACCATCGACGAGATGTTCGAGGTGATCACCCTCATCCAGACCGGCAAGGTGAAGGACTTCCCGGTGATCCTCTATGGCCGCGATTATTGGCGCCACACCCTGGCCCAGCTGGAGCTGATGTACTCCCAGGGCACCATCGGCCGCGAGGAACTTCGCTTCGTGCATGTGGTCGATGATGTGAACGAGGCGACCACCACCCTGCAGGACCTGCTGGTGGACATGTGGCGCGAACGGCGCAAGGACCCCGTGCCCCAATGGTGGTTCTTGGAGGACCGGCTTCACATCAGGGAAAAGCGGAAGGCCCCCGGCGTAACGGAGCCTTAACGGTGGGCCAAGCCCGGGGCAAAACACCGCCGGGACCTTTGCGGCGCGTAACGGCACCCATGGCCGGCGCGCCCCATGAAACGTACATCCGGGATTTTTTTCGGCCTGCTGCTGACCACCGCGGCCGTGGCGCAGAAAGGCACCGTGCACGGCACCATCACCGCCCCCGAGGCCGATGCCGCGCAGCCCATGCCCTTCGTGAACGTGGCGATCAAGGGCACCACCTTGGGCGCCACCACGGGTATGGACGGCAGCTATTCCTTCCAGGTCGACGCCGGCACCTACGTGCTGCAGGTGAGCTTCGTGGGCTATGAGCCCGTGGAGCGCCCCATTGCCGTGCCCGCCGGCGGCGCTGTGACCGCACACATCGAACTACGCAAGCAGGCCGTGGAGATGCGCACCGTGGAAGTGGTGGCCACGCGCCGCACCGACACCGAGAGCGCCGTGCTGATGGAGACCCGCCGCAGCATGCAGGTGATGAACGCCGTGAGCAGCGAGACCATTTCCAAAAGCCAGGACAGCGACGCCGGCGAGGTGATGCGCCGCGTGCCGGGCGTGACCATGATCGGCAACAGCCACGTGATGGTCCGCGGCCTCAACGAGCGATACAGCAACGTGCAGCTGCACGATGTGAGCGCCCCGAGCATGGAGCCCGACGTGCGCTCCTTCGCCTTCGATATCATCCCGGCCGGCCTCATCGACCGCATGCTCATATACAAGAGCCCGGCCGCCGAGCTGCCCGGGGAGTTCGCCGGGGGCGTGGTGAAGGTGTATACCAAGAGCATCCCCGACAAGAGCTGGTTCAGCGCCGGCATCGGCACCACCTTCCGCGAAGGGAGTTCGTTCCAGAGCTACCTGCAGACCCCGCGCAGCTTCCTGCATGGCCTGGGGTTGAACGATGGGTACAACGATCTGCCCGTGAACTTCCCCAGCGACATCCGCCTGGTGGACCAAGAGGCCGATGACGGCCGCATCAACGACGTGGGCCGCTCGTTGCGCAACAACTGGACGCCCGAGCAGGTGAACGCCCTGGTGGACCGTAGCGCCTCCATCACCAACGCATCGCGCTTCAGCCTCTGGGGCCGCGAGGCCGGCAACATCACCGCCCTGAGCTACAGCAACGCACGGGAGATCTACGATGTGGAGCGCTCGGACTACAACATCTACGACTTCGCGAACGACCGCAGCTTCCCGCTGTACGACTACAACGACCGCCAGTACAACCAGCGGGTGCGCACCGGGCTGATCAGCAACTTCGCCGTGCGGCTCACCAACGACCACATCATCGAGTTCAAGAACCTGTTCACCGTGTTCAACACCACGCAGTACGTACACCGGACCGGGGTGAACCACGACTTCGACTACGTGCCGGACAACCACAGCTTCGACCAGGTGTACCGCGGCATCTACAGCGGGCAACTCACCGGCCGCCACCACTGGCACCAGGACCGCACCACGCTCACCTGGACCGGCGGCTACGGCTGGAGCTACCGCGACCAGCCCGACTACCGCCGCTACCGCAGCGACCTGGACACCCTCACGGGCCACAGCGCGATCTTCGTGGGCGTGCCGCTCTCGCCCAACTACCTGGGCCGCTTCTTCAGCGAGCTGCGCGAGAACAGTCAGAGCGGGAACATCGCCTTGGAGCACCAGCTCGATCCCGAGAAGGGCTTCGCGCCGAAGTTGCGCGCGGGCATGTTCGTGGAGCACCGCTCGCGTTCCTTCAGCGCGCGCAACATCGGCTATGTCCGGGCCAACGCCTTCGAGTTCGATGAAAGCCTGATCGACCTGCCCATCGGCCAGCTCTTCCACCCGGCCAACATCAACCAGACCACCGGCATTCGCATCGCCGAGCAGAGCAACCCCAGCGACAGCTACGACGCCACCAACCTGCTCGCCGCCGCGTACGTGGGCGCCGACCTGCCGCTGATCAAGGACAAGCTCATGCTGAACACCGGGGTGCGCGTGGAGCACAACCGCCAGCGGCTGGAGAGCGCCCTGCTCACCGGCGAGCCCGTGATCGTGGACAACCCCGTGCTGAGCGTGCTGCCCAGCGCCAACTTCGCCTACCACATCACCGAGAAGCAGCTGGTACGCCTGGCGTACGGCCGCACCGTGAACCGCCCCGAGTTCCGCGAGCTCGCCCCCTTCGGCTTCTACGACTTCAACTACAACTTGGTGAAGAAGGGCAGCGACAGCCTGCGTACACCCACGATCGACAACTTCGACCTGCGCTGGGAGCTGTATCCCAGCCCCACGGAGATGGTGTCGGTAGCCGTCTTCCACAAGGACTTCAAGGATCCGATCGAGACGCTCTTCGTGCCGGGCGGCGGATCGGGCGGGATCAAGACGTTCACATACGGCAATGCGCGCATGGCCCGCAGCACCGGTGTGGAGGTGGAGGTGCGCAAGTCGCTCATGGGCATCGTGCGATCGGCGTTCTGGGAGCGCTTCAGCGTGGTGGGCAACGCGTCGTTCATTGACAGCCGCGTGGAGCTCGGTCTGGAGAACCTGGGCCAGAGCAACGAGCGACCGCTGCAGGGCCAGAGCCCCTATATCGTGAACGGCGGCATCCACTACCAGGACAAGGAGCGCGGCCTGCAGGTCAACGCGCTGTACAACATCATCGGCCCACGCATCTTCATCATCGGCTTCGATGCCTACCCGGACATCTACGAGATGCCGCGCCACCTGCTGGACATCGCGGCCACCGTACGCCTGACGGAACAGTTCGACCTGCGCCTCGGCGTGGGCGACTTGTTCAACCAGGCCCACGTGCTGCTGCAGGACGCCAACAAGGACGGCGTGCACGACCGGCACAACGACCAGATCATCCAGCGTTACGCCCCGGGCCGCACCTGGTCCGTGGGGCTGGCATACCGCCTGGATCGCGCACCGAAGAACCCTTGATCGGTCAATGCGGCAGCCGGTGGTTAGGTGCAAGTGGTAGCGGTCGATCCGTGAAATAGTGCGAGGGGGAGAGTGTGCGGGGGGCGCACCCTCATGACACCAGGTCTCCGCAGGTGGATGCTCCGCACGCAGCAACCGTGGGCGACCGACTTCTGCCGGATAACATTGGCTTGACCGAAGGGTAGTCATTTCATCAGATCGCGCTAAGGCAGGGTTATGATGCTGTGGGGTGCTTTGTGGCCGGATAACGGACCCCCCAAGAACAACCCGAAACGGACATGAAAAAGGTGAACATCAAGGTGATGATGGCGGCGCTCGGAGCAGCTGCCGTGCTCGTCTCCTGCAAGAAGGACAAGGAAGAGAACTCACTGCCCACGCCCGTGCCGCCGGTGGCCGGCATTGTGGAGGTGAGCGGCAACATCACGGGCACCACCCACTGGACGGCCGACAACGTGTACCGGCTGAACGGCTTCGTGCGCGTGCAGGACGGTGGTGAGCTGCACATCGAACCCGGTACGGTGGTGATGGGCGACTTCGAGTCGAAGGGCACCCTGGTGGTGCAGATGGGCGGCAAGATCTTCGCCGAAGGCACGCCCACCCAGCCGATCGTATTCACCAGCGAGAAGAGTCCCGGCCTGCGCCAGCCCGGCGACTGGGGCGGTGTGGTGATCTGCGGCCGCGCCCGCAACAACATCGCCGGCGGCACCGCCGAGCTCGAGGGCGGCTACGGCGCCTTCCACGGCGGCAACGACGACAACGACAACAGCGGCGTGCTGCGCTACGTGCAGATCAACTTCGCCGGCATCCCCATCAACCCCAACGAGGAGGTGAACTCCCTCACCCTGGCCAGCGTGGGCAAGGGCACCACCATCGAGTACGTGCAGTGCGCCTACGGCCTGGACGATGCCTTCGAGTGGTTCGGCGGCAACGTGGACGCCCGCTACCTGGTGGCCTACCGCGGGCTGGACGACGACCTGGACGTGGACCTGGGCTACCACGGCAACGTGCAGTTCGCCCTGTGCATCCGGGCCTACAACGGTGCCGACCAGAGCGGCAGCAACGGCTTCGAGGTGGACAACGACGGCCAGGGCTCCGGCAACCAGCCTTTCACCAGCGGCACCTTCAGCAACATCACCATCATCGGTCCGAAGAAGACCCGTGAGACCCCGATCAGCCTGCAGTTCCAGCACGCGGCCCAGCTACGCCGCAACAGCCGCCTGAAGATCCACAACTCCTTCATGACCGGCTACCCCGACGGCCTGTACATCAACGGATCGGGCAGCGTGGGCGCCGCCCAGAGCGATGAGCTGCGCGTGCGCAACACCGTGCTCTCCGGTGTGGAGCATTGGGGCGGCAACGGCTGGGGCAGCGCCGGCACCGTGTTCGCCGATGCGCCCGCCAACGGTGCCCAGCACCCCAACAACCCGCGCGGCAACGCCTTCAAGACCGACGTGGACGGCTTCGACGTGGCCGCCTGGTTCCATACGCCCGCCTTCGGCAACGAGCTGCTGGACAAGTGGCAGGACGCCGGGATCGACCCGAGCATCTTCGACCTGGGCACCCCCAACGTGCTCCCGAACAGCGGTTCGATGCTGCTGAGCGGCGCCGACTTCACCGGCCTGCCCGGCTTCTTCCAGCCCGTGGCCTTCCGCGGCGCCTTCGGCACCGTGGACTGGACCCAGGGTTGGACGGACTGGAACGCGGCCCTGACGAGCTACTGATCAATTGCGTACGACCGACGGCGGGGCCGGGGGGATCTCACTCCCGGCCCCCCGCGTCGCAACACCCATGAAAGCACCGATCACCGCCCTGATGGCCGCCGCCCTGGTGGCCTGCACCGCACCGCCGGCCGCCGAGCGGCCCGCCCGCACGGCCCCGCCGCCCGAGCCGCGCACCGCCATCGTGGAGCGCGCCAAGGCCCAGTACGACGTGGCCCGCACATTCCCCGGCAGCACGGCCGACACCCTGCTGGCCGACATCATCACCTTCATCCACAAGCGGCCCGCCGCAGCTGTCAACCAGGACCGCACCGACCCGGCCTTCCGCCACCACTACCTGCAGGCCCTGCCGCAGTACCGCATGGTGTACCACCACGCCGATACCGACGGCACCCATTGGTTCTACCTGGTGCGGCCGGCGCGCAGCGTGGACGGCGACCGGCGCGGCGTGGGCGGCCGCTTCACCATCGACGACCGCATGGCCCTGGTGGAGTTCGAGGAGATCTTCAACACCCCCGTGCTGCCCGAGGCCGAGTTGGAGGACAAGGGCCTGGCCCTGTTCCGCGAGCTGATCGCCACCGGGAACGTCACGGCCTACATGGAGGACCGCAGCTTCATCGAATGGCCGGACGACCGGCTGAAGTACGATGTGGAGCGGCGGGAATGGCGATACACGGAGTGAGGCCGCGCTCACCGCAACACCGCCAGCACCACCGCGTACCGCGCGGCCTTGCCCACGAACATGAGCACCGCCACGGCCCACGCCGGCGCACGGCCCAGTCCCAGTGCGATGGCGATCACATCGCCCACCACCGGCAGCCACGTGAGCAGCGCGGCCCAGTAGCCGTACCGTTCGAGACGCTGGTGCCACCGCTCCGCCTTCGCGGGATCCGTGCGCAGCCAGCGTGCGATCCGGTCGGGGCGGCCCAGGCGGCCCAGGGCGTAGGAGCTCATGCCGCCCAGCGTATTGCCTGTACTCGCCACCAGCCACAGGGCGGCCGTGCGCCAAGGGCCCAACGCCATGGCGGCCAGCAGGGCCTCGGAGCTGAAGGGGAGAACGGTGGCCGCCAGGAACGACGCCGCGAAGAGCCCCCACAGGCCCGCCTCCATCCACCCGGTGTCCATTTCCATGGTGCCAAGGAACGCGATCACAGGCGATCCACCTCCACCACCGGCGCTACATTCGCCGCTTCGGCACGGCCTTTGACCAAGGCGCTCCGATCGATCCTCTCCCCATGCGTCCCGCGCTCTTCGCCCTGCTATTCCTCGCCGCCCCGGTGGCCGTAAATGCCCAGCGCAACGCCGAGGACCTGCGCGATCGTCCCGCCACCTTGGGCGGTGGTTTGGAGATCGGCATCCCCATCGGGGCCTTTGGCAACAGCTGGGGGCGGGAGATCGTGGGCGTGAGCGCCAACCTCGGTGTGCCCATGCGCATCCTTCCCTTCGACTGGGGCTTCGACTTCGCCTGGGGGGCCATGGGTGGCGAAAGCGCCGTGGTGGCCGTGGACCAGGAGCACTTGGAGGCCGGCACCAAGGGTGATCTGAAGGTGCGCAGCAGCGTGTATGGCTACCATGGCCTGTTGCGGCTGCGGCCCACCTTCGGCAAGGTGAGCCCCTATGTGGAGGGCCTGGCCGGCCTGCGCCATTTCACCACGCGCACCAAGGTGGAGGTGGATGGCTTGGACAAGCCCCTGAGCAAGGAGCGCAACGCCGGTGCCTTCGCCTGGAGCTCGGGATGGGCGGCCGGTGTACAGGTGGCGCCCACCCGCGCCTTCTACGTGGAGGGCCGTGTGGAACGCATCAACAGCGGCGAGGTGGAGTACGTGGACCCCGCGTCCATCACCATCTCGCCCCAGGGTGAGGTGGGCTTTTCCACCATCAAGTCGCCCACGCGTACCGTCAACGTGCACCTGGGGATCGGATTCCTGTTCTGAGCCCTCGCACCCCCGGCTGTTGGTAACCTTTGGGCAACCTGCACCAAAAGGCCCTGATGGCGCCACCATCTTGCGTTAAAATTGTGCCCCGTTCCACGGGAGCAAACCCACACGCATTTGGAAGGCCGCGTTCGCATTCATAGCGCCCTGATCTCCGTGTTCCACAAGGATGGGCTGGAGCCCGTCGTTCGTGAGCTGCACCGGCTGGGCGTCCACATCCTCTCCACCGGTGGCACCCAGGACTTCATCGCCGGCCTGGGCGTGCCCGTGACCCCCGTTGAATCCCTCACCGACTACCCGAGCATCCTCGGCGGCCGCGTGAAGACCCTCCATCCGAAGGTCTTCGGCGGGATCCTGGGGCGGCGCGGGCTGGCCAGCGACGTGGCCCAGTTGGAGGAGTACGCCATCCCGCCCATCGACCTGGTGATCGTGGACCTGTACCCCTTCGAAGCCACCGTGGCCGCCGGCGGTTCCGAAGATGAGATCATCGAAAAGATCGACATCGGCGGCATCAGCCTCATCCGGGCCGCAGCCAAGAACCACCGCGATGTGGTGATCGTGCCGGCCAGGGCGCACTACGCCGAGCTGCTGAAGCTGCTGCGCGAACAGGACGGCCACACCACGCTGGCCCAGCGCAAGGCCTTTGCCACGGCGGCCTTCGGTGTGAGCAGCCGCTACGATACCGCCATCCACGGCTGGTTCGCCGGTGACCCGACCCACGTGCTCCGCTACGGCGAGAACCCCCACCAGCAGGGCGCCTTCATCGGCGACCTCGATGGCATGTTCCGGAAGCTGCACGGCAAGGAGCTCAGCTACAACAACCTGCTCGACCTCGATGCCGCGGTGGAGCTGATCGACGACCTGGCCACCCTGGGCACGGAAGGGGCCGGCCCGGCCCAGGCTTTCGCGGTGCTGAAGCACAACAACGCCTGCGGTGCCGCCGTGCGCCCCACGGTGAAAGAAGCTTGGGATGCCGCGCTGGCCGGCGACCCCGTGAGCGCCTTTGGTGGCGTGTTGATCACCACGGGCCGCATCGACAAGGCCACGGCCGAGGCCATCGACACGATCTTCTTCGAGATCATCGCCGCGCCAGGCTACGACGATGACGCGCTGGAGGTGCTGCGTCGGAAGAAGAACCGCATCATCCTGGAGCGCCGGCCGGTGGCCCGCCCCAGCACGAAGGTGCGCACCGCGCTCAACGGCGTGCTGCGCCAGGACGCCGACCATGTGGTGCCCAGTGCGGCCGCCATGCGCGTGGTGACCACCAAGGCGCCCACCGCCCGGGAACTGGACGATCTGGTCTTCGCCTCCGTGCTGGTGAAGCACACCAAGAGCAACGCCATCGTACTGGCGAAGGGCCGGCAGCTGCTGGCCAGCGGCACGGGTCAGACCAGCCGCGTGGACGCGCTGGAGCAGGCCATCAGCAAGGCCCGCAAGTTCGCCTTCGACCTGAGCGGCGCAGTGATGGCCAGCGACGCCTTCTTCCCCTTCCCGGACTGCGTGGAGATCGCCGGCAACGCGGGCATCACCGCCGTCGTACACCCGGGCGGAAGCATCCGCGACCAGGACAGCATCGATCACTGCAACGCCCACGGCATGGCCATGGCCATCACCGGCACCCGCCACTTCAAACATTAGCAACGGACCCAGAGCATGAGCTGGTTCAATTTCTTCACCCAGGAGATCGCGATCGACCTCGGCACGGCGAACACCCTGATCATCCACAATGACAAGGTGGTGGTGGACGAGCCGAGCATCGTGGCAGTGGACCGCACCACCGGCAAGGTGATCGCCGTGGGCCGGCAGGCCCAGCAGATGCACGGCAAGACCCACGAGAACATCAAGACCGTGCGCCCGCTGAAGGACGGCGTGATCGCGGACTTCCGGGCGGCCGAGGAGATGATCAAGGGCATGATCCGCATGATCAAGCCGGGGCGTCAGCTCTTCACCCCCAACCTGCGCATGGTGATCTGCATCCCCAGCGGCATCACCGAAGTGGAGAAGCGCGCCGTGAAGGACAGCAGTGAGCACGCCGGCGCCAAGGAGGTGTATCTGATCCACGAACCCATGGCCGCCGCCATCGGCATCGGCATCGATGTGGAGGAGCCCATGGGCAACATGATCATCGACATCGGTGGCGGCACCAGCGAGATCGCGGTGATCGCACTGGGCGGCATCGTGTGCGACAAGAACATCCGGGTGGCCGGTGACGAGTTCACGCAGGACATCGAGGAGTACATGCGCCGCCAGCACAACATCCTGGTGGGCGAGCGCACCGCCGAACAGATCAAGATCGAGGTGGGCGCCGCGATGACCGACCTCGAGGACCCCCCGCCCGATTACGCCGTGCGTGGCCGCGACCTGATGACCGGGATCCCCAAGGAGATCACGGTGACCTACTCGGAGATCGCCCAGGCGCTGGACAAGAGCATCAGCAAGATCGAGGAGGCCATCCTCAGCGCCCTGGAGGCCACCCCGCCCGAACTGAGCGCCGACATCTACAAGACCGGGATCTACCTGGCCGGTGGTGGTGCGCTGCTGCGCGGGCTGGACAAGCGCATCGCCCTGCGCACCAAACTGCCGGTGCACGTGAGCGAGGACCCGCTGCGCGCCGTGGCCCGCGGCACCGGGATCGCCCTGAAGAACATCGACCGCTACCAGTTCCTGATGAGGGAGTGATGAGCGGCCTGGGGCAGTGGCCGCTCCTTGACGGCCACCCCCGCCTCCGCTCGCCCCTCGCCGCCACTGCGAGATGCGCGACCTCTTCCGCTTCCTTCACCGCATCCGCAACACCTTGTTGTTCCTGGCGCTGCTGGGCTCGTCCCTGGTGCTGCTGGCCAATGGCAACCAATATCACCGGGCCCGCGCCTTCACCACCAGCAACGCCCTGATCGGCACCATCCTCCAATGGCGCTCCAACGTGACCGAGTACACCCGGCTGCGGGAGGAGAACGCGGTGCTGGCCGAGGAGAACGTGCGCTGGCGCAACCGCCACGAGAGCTCCTATGCGCCGGTGGAGGGGGCCTTCGTGCTGATCGATGACACGGTGCACCGGCAGATGTACGCCCAGCTGCCCGCCAAGGTGATCAGCAGCACCGCGCACAAGCAGCGCAACTTCCTCACCCTGGACCGCGGAAGCAACGCCGGGGTACATCCGGACATGGGCGTGATCGGTCCGCATGGCATCGTGGGGGTGGTGCAGGCGGTGAGCCCCCATTTCGCCTCGGTGATCAGCGTGCTCAACCCCGATCTGCGCATCAGCGTGCAGATGCGTCGCACCGGCCACTTCGGCCTGCTGTACTGGAACACGAACGATCCCACCACGGCATCCGTGGTCGACATCGCCAAGCACGCCCGTGTGCAGGTGGGCGACACGATCGAGACGCGGGGGGGCGACGGCCTCTTCCCGCCCGGCATCCCCGTGGGCGTGGTGCTCACCCTGGAGATGCAGCCCGGCGGTGACTACCACGACATCACCATCCGCCTCACCGAGGACATGACCCGCAACGGCCATGTATACGTGGTGAAGGACCTGATGCGCGCCGAACGAGATTCCCTCCAAAGCACCCAAGGAAGCCGATGATCGGAACGGTCGCATCGAACGTGCTGCGGGCCCTGGTGCTCATCCTGCTCCAAGTGCTGGTGCTGGACCACATCGACCTGCTCAACGGTTATGTGGTGCCCTATCTCTACGTGCTATTCCTGCTCATGCTGCCCTTTGAGCTGCCCGCCTGGGCGCTGCTGCTGATCGGTGCCGCCACGGGCTTCACGGTCGACCTCTTCAGCAACACGCCCGGCATGCACATGAGCGCCTGCACCGTGATGAGCTACGTACGCATCCATCTGTTGCGCGTCATGGCCCCGCGCGAGGGCTACGAGTTCGGCATACGGCCCACCATCACCGACATGGGCTTCACCTGGGTGGCCACCCAGGCCGGTGTGCTCATCCTGGTGCACCATCTCTGGCTTTTCTCCGTTGAGCTTTTCCGCTGGGACCGCATCGGGGAGGTGCTCCTGCGCACCCTGCTGAGCGCGATCTTCACCCTGGTGCTCTGCATGCTGGCCCAGCTGCTGGCCGCCCGGCCACGTGCGGCGCGTGCATGAATTACGAGGGGCGCAAATACGTGCTGATCGCGGGGGTGCTGTTCGTCGCCCTGGTCTTCGTGCTGCGCTTGTTCTACATCCAGGTGGTGCAGGACAAGTGGAAGGTGGAGGCCACCAACATGGCCGAGCGCAAGGTGACCAAGTACCCTTCCCGCGGGCTCATCTACGACCGCAAGGAACGCCTGCTGGTGGCCAATACACCGGTGTACGACATCATGGTGGTGCCCCGGGAGGTGCGCAGCCTCGACACGCTGGCCCTGGCCCAATTGATCGGCGTGGACCCGGCCGACCTGGCCAAACGCCTGGCCGATGCAGCCGCGTATTCCCGTTACAAGCCGAGCGTGGTGGAGAAGCAGATCCCCGCCGAGCAGTTCGCGCCCATCAGCGCACACCTCCACAAGTACCCGGGCTTCTACGCGCAAAGCCGCACGCTGCGCACCTATCCCCCGCGCACGGGGGGGCACCTGCTGGGCTACCTCAGCGAGGTGGGGCCGGCCAAGATCGCGGAGGACCCGTACTACAAGGCGGGCGACGTGATCGGGGTGGGGGGGGTGGAGGCCTACTACGAACCCGAACTGCGGGGCCGCCGTGGCGTGAGCTACGTGCTGGTGGACGTGCACAACAACATCATCGGTCCGTACCAAGGTGGTGCGTACGACACGGCCGCCGTGGCGGGCAAGGACCTGTTCACCGGGCTGGACCTCGACCTGCAGCTGCTGGGCGAACGGCTGATGCGCAACAAGAAGGGCAGTGTGGTGGCCCTGGACCCGCGCACCGGCGAGATCCTCTGCATGGTGAGCAGTCCCACCTACGACCCCGAACTGCTGGTGGGCCGGGTGCGCAACACGAACTACGGCGTGCTGCAGCGCGACCCCGTCAAACCCCTCTTCGACCGGGCGCTCCAGGCGCAGTACCCGCCGGGCTCCATCTTCAAGATCGTGCAGTCATTGGTCGCCCTGCAGGAGGGCGTGATCACCCCGAACACCGGCTTCACGTGCAACCGCTCGCTGGTGGGCTGTCACAACCATCCGCCCGCCACGGACGTGGTGCGCGCCATCCAGTACTCCTGCAACCCGTACTACCACCAAGTGTTCCGCCGGCTGGTGGAGCGTGACCTGGAGCGCGACCGCTTCAAGGATGCGGCGGCCGGCCTGGCGCGCTGGGAGGAGGACATGCGCCGTTTCGGCCTGGGCCAGCGCCCCGCGGTGGACCTGCCCAGCGCCAAAGGCGGCAGCATTCCGGGCCCCGCCTACTACGACCGGAAGTACGGCAAGGGGCGCTGGGCCTTCAGCACCATCTACTCGCTGAGCATCGGTCAGGGGGAGTTGCTGGTGGTGCCCCTGCAGATGGCCAACCTGGCCGCCATCTTCGCCAACAAGGGCTGGTACATCGATCCCCACGTGGTGCGGGCCGTGGCCCACCCGGACAGCGCACTGGCGCAGTATCGCACCAAGCACTACACCGGTGTGGACGCCAAGTGGTACGACCTGATCCACGAAGGCATGCGGCGCGTGGTGGAGGAGCCCGGCGGCACGGCCCGGCAGGCGCGCATCCCGGGCATCACGGTGTGCGGCAAGACGGGCACCGCGGAAAACCCGCACGGGCAGGACCACGCCGTGTTCATTGCGTTCGCGCCCATGGAAGATCCCCGGATCGCCATCGCCGTGTACGTGGAGAACAGCGGCTTTGGCGGTACCTGGGCCGCACCCATCGCCAGCCTCATGATCGAGCAGTACCTCACCGACACGATCACCCGGCCCGACCTGGTGCAACGGATGGAGGAAGCGGACCTCATTGCCCGCGAGGCCACCTTTGTGAAGAAGCCCAAGAAGCCCCGCGCCCGATGAGCACCCGCGAGAACGTGGCCGCCAACTTCGACCGGCCGATCCTGCTGATGTACCTGCTGCTCATGTTCATGGGCTGGCTCAACATTTATTCGGCCTCGTACGACGCGGACCATCCGTACATCCTGGACACCAGCCGGGAGTATGGCAAGCAGGCCGTGTGGATGGGCATCAGCCTGGTGCTCGGCGCCGGCCTGCTCATGGTGCGCGGGCAGGTGTTCCGCGACATGGCCTTCGTGGTCTACGCGGGCGTGTTGGTGCTGCTGATGGCCGTGCTCCTCTTCGGCAAGGAGGTCAACGGGGCCAAGGCTTGGTTCGCCATCGGCGGGTTCGGCATCCAGCCCGCGGAGTTCGCCAAGTTCGCCACCGCGCTGGCTTTGTCCTCGTACCTCAGCGGCTTGAAGGCCCTTGCCGACAACCGCTCCCGGGTGATCAGTGTGGCCATCATCCTGGCCCCGGTGGCGCTGATCATGCTGCAGCCCGACACCGGTACCGCACTGGTCTCCGGCGCGTTCATCCTGGTGCTCTATCGCGAGGGCCTCTCCGGCAACGTGCTGCTCATCGCCATCCTCGCCGCCATCCTGTCGGTGCTCTCGCTCATCATGAAGGAGAGCACCTTCACCCTGCCGTTCACCGGTATCACCGTGGGCGGGCAGTACATGCTCATGATCTGGATCGCCGTGGCGGCACTGCTGGCATGGCTCTTCGTGCACAACCTGGTGATGAAGCGCTTGCGCAAGCGGTTGTACTCCTACATCGCGATCGGCCTGGTGTGCTCGGTGTTCTTCATCGGCAGTGTGGACTACGCCTTCACCAAGGTGCTCGCCAAGCACCAACAGGACCGGATCCTGGTGATGCTGGGGCAGATGGACGACCCGCAGGGTTTGGGCTACAACGTGAAGCAGAGCCAGACGGCCATCGGTTCCGGCGGTTTCACCGGCAAGGGCTACCTCCAAGGAACGCTCACCAAGTACAAGTACGTGCCCATGCAGAGCACGGACTTCATTTTCTGCACCGTGGGCGAGGAATGGGGCTTTCTGGGCACCTCTTTCGTGGTGTTGCTGCTCACGGCACTCATCCTGCGCATCATCATCATCAGCGACCGCCAGCGATCCCGGTTCACCCGGATATACGCCTACTGCGTGGCCAGCATCTTCTTCCTGCACCTGTCCATCAATGTGGGGATGACCATCGGTCTGGCGCCGGTGATCGGCATCCCGCTGCCATTCTTCAGCTACGGGGGCAGCAGCATGATCTCCTTCACCATCCTGCTGGGCATCCTGCTGCGGTTGGATGCGGAGCGTCTCAGCAATCTGCGCTGAGGCCTTTTGTCCGTTGCCCCCGATCCACTGCCGCGGTTCGGCCTTTCGGGCACGTGCATGCCATGGTCGGTCGCTGCGTTCCCCAGCGGCGACGCCGAATGCGGAGGTGCGGGCATCGCGGTCCAGGGCCCGTGCAGCTGCGACCGCGGGCCAGGGGCCATCACGCTTTCATGGCCCCAAAAGCAGAAGGGGCGACCATCCGGCCACCCCTTCTGCGGATGCGTTGCCGCCTCAGTAGTACTTGGCGCGGTTGTCGGTCACGCCCATGGCGTCGCGCAGGGCGTTGTACAGGCTGCCGTCCACGCGGCTGCGCATGCGCTGCAGCACGGAATTGCGCTCGTTGGCCACATCCTGCGGCTCGGGGGCGGCGGCGGTGTTGGTGATCTTCACCACGTACACGCCGTTGTCGCCTTTCATGGGCACGCTCATGTCGCCCGAGGACATGGAGAAGATCTTGCCGCTCACCTCAGGCTCATTGTAGCCACCGGGGATGGTGTTGCTGTTGAAGAGCATGTCGGTCACGGGCTGAACGCTGCCACCGATGGCCGCGGCCAGGGACTGCAGGTCGGCGTGGCCTTGCATGCGGGACACAAAGTCCTCGGCCTTCTTCTCCTTGATCACCTCTGCGGTGAAGACATCACGCACATCGTCCAGTTCGGGGGCGCCCTGCGCGCGGATGGCGGTGAGGATGGCCACCACGTAGGCGTCGCCGGCGTCCAGCGGCTCGCTCACCTCGCCCACCTTGGCGCGGTTCGCCCAGGAGATGGTGGTGTTGGGCTGCTGCAGGCCGGGCACGAAGCGCATGTCGGGGCGGAGGGTCTCCACCGGGGTCAGTGCCAGGCCCTGCTCGGCAGCGGCTTGCTCCATGGCTTCGCGGCTGCGGTGGGCCAGGGAGAACTCATTGGCCTTCTTGTACACTTCGCGGAAGGTGGCGGGGGAGGGCGTGATGGGCCGTTCGATGGCCGCCACCAGCCGCTGCTGGCGCTGACGCTGACCGAGCACCTCCACGATGTGGTAACCGTAACTGGTCTTCGCGATGGTGATGGCGCCCACCTTCTCGTCGAAGCTGGCGGCGGTGAACTCGGGCACCATGCGCTCCTTGTCGAACCATTCGTACACGCCGCCGTTGTTCACGCTGCCGGGGTCGTCGCTGAACTTGGTCACCAGGTCCGCGAACTTGCTGCGGTCACGCTTCACCACGGTGAGCAGGCTGTCGGCGCGCTTCTTCTGTTCCTCGTCGCTCTTGCCGTCCTGGGTGCTCAGCAGGATGTGGCGTACGCGGGCCTCGGGCACGGGGTCCAGCGACTTCACCTTCACCAGCTTCCAGCGGTCGCCCTCCAGGTAGGGGCCCGCCACAGTGCCCACGGCACCGTTGACGATGATGGAATCGGTCAGGTGGTCGGCGCTGCCTTCGACGTACGGAAGCAGATTGTACACGCGGGGGTCGTTGTTGGCCAGCACAAAGGCCGAATCGTTCTCCACGGTCGCGAATTCATCGCGGAGGTCGGCCAGTTCCTTGCGCAGTTCCTCGCGGTCCTGCGCGCTGGCGGTCACCGGGAAGCGCACGAAGCTGAAGGCGCGCGAGGGCTCCTGGCGGTACTTCGGATCGTTGCGGTGCTGGTCGTAGTAGCGGCGCAGGTCACGCTCGCTCACCGGATACAGGCTGTCGGGTTCGCTGGTGTAGCGCTTGGCCACCATGTCGAACGAGGCGCGCGTGTTGCGGCCGTGGAACTCCTGCTCGGCCTGGGCCTTGTTCGCGAAGATGCTCTTCTTCACCAGGTTGGTGTACTTGGTGTAGAGGCGGTTCTCCGTGATCCGGCGCTTGAGGATGTTGTGGTAGATCGGCGCGTTCACCTGCACCGCCTGGAAGTACTGCTGCAGGGCGGCGCGGTCGGGCTGGCCGTCGGGTCCGGCGAAGTTGGCGTTGCGGTACTCCGGCAGGATGTTGTTGCCGAAGCGGATGTCGTCATACTCGGGGCGGTGCACGGCGAGGCCGGATTTCTCCAAGCGCTCTTCCATTACGAGCGACTTCACCATCTCGTTCCAGACGGTGTTGCGCACCTGCTCCTGCATCTGGGCATTGACCTGCTGGCCGAAGTTGTCGCGGTAGGCATCGACCTCCTCGCCCACGCGCTGGTCGAAGCGGCGCAGGCCGATCTCCTGCCCCCCGACCTTGCCGAGCACCTGGTCCTGCTGGCCGCCACGGCCCGAGAACAAGTCCGTGAGGATGAAGGCCGCAAGGGCACCGCCCACCACCACAAGAAGCAATCCGCTGCGTTCGCGGATCTTACCGATCACTGCCATGGATCTGTCAATAGGGCTGCAAATATAGGATCCGCCCCTTACGACGGCTTGCCGTTCGCGGGTTTCCGGTGGATCCCCTGTTCCGGGCTCAGGAACGGCGCTGCTGTTCGCGCTCGATCATGGCCGTGAGACGCTTGCGGGTGAAGCGCCGGAAGAAGAACATGGCCAGGGCGATCAGTGGGAACCACAGCCATTGGCGGCCGGCGGTGAAGCCGTCCTCGGCGATCATCCAAATGGCGACCAGACCGGTGCCGATGGCCACGGCCAGCCAGAAGTGCTCCATGAACCTACTGAGCTTGGTGATCATCATCGGAGGGAAGGTATAGCTCGCCGGTGATCTGGCGGATGGTGTACGTGCTCATGTCCTCGGCGGCGTCCAGCCCGATGCCATGCACCACATCGCTCCCACGCTGCACCCGCACGGGCTTGTCCGTGTGGATGCGGGCGCTGTCCTGCAGCCAGGTCAGCTGCTCGGTCTCCAGCCGCTCGCCTTGGGCGTTGATGAACACCACCTGCTCGTTCACCTCCATGCGGCGCTCATCGGATAGGATCGTGCCGCGGCGGGCGGTGAGGGTGCTGGTCACCGTGCCGTCCGTGCCCACGAAGTCCAGCCGCAGCCCGTCGGTGATCTCCGTGCGCCGGGTGCCGGTGGTCCACTCGGCGATGCGTCCGGCCTCCAACCGGTTCCGCACCCGGCCGGAGTCGGTGATGGTATAGGTCGCTTGGCGGGTGATGCGGTCGGGGGCGTTGGCGGGCACTTCCACCGCGGCCACCTTGTCCAGGTCGTTCTTGCAGGCCGTCAGCAGCAGCAGCAGCGTGCCCAGGCCGCCGGCGATCGTCCAGCCCCGGCGGATCATTCGAACCGCCGTTTGCGGAACCATTGTTCCCGCAGATCGGGGGTGATGGACACCCCCAGGTAGAGGCTCATCCAGCGCTCCTCCATCAACCCGTCGCTCGTGGAGCCGCGGCGCGACCACTCCGCCCCCAGGTGGAAGCGACTGCGCGTGGTGGAGAACATCAGCGGGAACGAAGCGCCCAGCGATGCGGCCACCTCATTGAGCTGGGTGCCGTTCAGCACCAGGTATTGGTCGGTGTAGCGCAGGCCCGCCCGGTAGATGGTGCGGGTCCAGAAGGTGCCCCGGTCATCGCCCGCCGGGCGGAAGCTGGCACCGGCGATATACATGGCCTGTGTGCCCAGGGTGGAGCGCAGGGAGTAGCCCTCCACGTCCATATCAAGCCGGTCCCAGTCGCGACGGCGGTATTCCACCCCCACGGTCCAGCGGGGATCGTAGACCGTGAAACCCACGCTGAGCTGCATGGGCAGGGTGAGGTGGCCTTTCGCACCGTCCACGAAGCGGGCGGTGTCCACGGGGAACTCCACACCCGAGTTACCGGTGAGGAAGGTGCTCACCACCTCGGTGCTACGGGCGGTGAGCTGGGCGGGCAGTTCGGCGGATACACCCACGATGTAGCGCAGCCCGTCGTCCTCGCGCTTCTGCCGCTTCACCAGGTCGCCCCGGTACACGATGCCCGCCGTGGCCGAGGGAGCACGCAGGGACAGGGAGCCCACCACGCTGCCGTTGTAGTAGCCCTGTCCGCTGGGGTAGTAGGCCCGACGCGATTCCTCCACGTGGCCGAAGAGATAGTTGAGATTGCCACCGATGCTGAGCCGGCCACCATTGTCCAGGCTGTCGCGGTGCGTCAACAGCGCCAGGGAGACCCCGGCAAAGGCGCGGGTCAAGCCGCCGCTGCCGTCGTAGCGGAACTCCATGGCCTGGCCATCGACATTGGTGTGGGGCACGCGCATGTCGTATTCCACGCGGCTCACCGGCTGGGCGCCCAAGGCGATCCCCCATCGGCCCTGGCGGAAGGGGATGCCCAGCGAAAGGCCGAGCAGCTCCATGCGGCTGCCGCGGCTGGTGAGGGTGGTGGTGCGCTGCTGGATGGAACGGCCCACCCCCCCGGCTTCGAACACGGGGCGCTGCAGCAGCGAGTAGGTGGCCGGGTTCTGATCCGATAGGCTGAAGGGTTCCGCGATGCCGGTGCCCAGGCCGCCCATGAGCATCTGCGACACCCGGGTGTTCACCAGCAGGTCCCCGAGACCGTGCGCCGAATACGGGGATCCGCTACCCTGCTGCCCTTGGGCGTACCCCAGGACCGGCGTCAGCAGCACCAAGGCCAGGAGGCACCGAAAGTTGGTGGACGAGGAGGGCATGCAGTCCTTCGAGCGTGAGGAGCGGGAGGGCAAAGATGCCACTTTCCAAGGCGTTCATGTATCGCAACGCATCGCCACCGGTGAGCAGTACGGCCGCATCGGGCCATTGGGCGCGTACCTGGCGGATGTGGCCGGCCATCTCGTAGGTGATCCCCAGATCGATGCCGGCAAGCATGGCGCCCGCGGTGTCCGTGCCGATCCGGTCGGCCGTGGGAGCTGTGGTGTCGATCAGCGGGAGACGCGCACTGTACGTGTGCAGGGCCCGTGCGCGCATGCTCCGGCCCGGGCTGATGGCCCCGCCGGCGTGGGTGCCGTCGGGTTCCACCACATCGTAAGTGATGGCCGTGCCGGGGTCGATCACCAAGGTCGCGCGCCCGGGCATGGTCCGCGCCGCGCCCACGGCATTGGCCAGCCGGTCCACACCCAGCGTGCTGCGGTCGGGGAGGCGGGAGGGGAAGGGTGATGGCGATGCGCCCGTGAGCACGTGCACCGGGGCGATCGTGCGCAGAGCGGTGACGAGCGCTGGGTCTTCCTGGGCCACCGATCCCACCCCGATGGCCGCCGGTACCACGCCGTCGAGGAACGCCTTCACCGCTCCGGCATCGCGCGATGCCAGTGCGGCATGCCGCCGCAACAGACCGTCACGGAACAGGGCCGCCTTGGTGCGGGTGTTGCCGGCATCGAGGATCAGCAGCGGGGCGTTCATTGGATCGGAAGGATCTTTATCTTTGCGGCCCTCGCAACGCAGAGGTCCTTGGACCGAACGCCGCGAAGATCGGTGCCTTAGCTCAGCTGGTAGAGCAATGGATTGAAAATCCATGTGTCCCCAGTT
>CAYXKE010000029.1:0-30025 GCA_964464935.1 uncultured Chryseobacterium sp. | reverse complement strand
GGGCGGGGCGGCCGCCCGGCGCCTTTCCGCCCTCCCGCGCGCCCGGCGCCTCGTAAGGGGCAGCTATTTTAGGCGCCTCGCCGATGCGCATCCTCTTCCATATAGGCCGCTATTTCCTCCTCCTGAAGGAGGTCTTCGGCCGCCCCGAGCGTGCATCGCTCTATTGGAAGCGCACCGTGGAGGAGATGGACCAGCTCGGCACCAAGAGCCTGGGCATCGTGGCCCTCCTGTCCATCTTCATGGGGGCGGTCATCACCATCCAGACGAAGACGAACATCGACTCGCCGCTCATTCCCCTCTACGTGGTGGGCTTCACGGCGCGGCAGAGCACCATCCTGGAGTTCAGTCCCACGATCATTTCGTTGATCCTGGCGGGGAAGGTGGGCTCCACCATCGCGGCCGAGATCGGCTCCATGCGCGTGCGTGAACAGATCGATGCGCTCGACATCATGGGCGTGAACTCGGCCGGCTACCTCATCCTGCCGAAGATCATCGCCTGCGTGGTGATCAACCCCTTCCTGGTGGTGATAAGCATGTTCCTGAGCATCACCGGCGGCTTGGTGGCGGGCTCGCTCTCCGGGCTGGTGAGCGCCGAGAGCTACCTGCAGGGCATCCAGTTCGACTTCGAGCCTTATCACGTGACCTACGCGCTGATCAAGACCGTGGTCTTCGCGTTCATCATCACCACCGTGAGCGCCTATCACGGCTACTACACCCGGGGCGGCACCCGCGAAGTGGGCGTGAGCAGCACCCAGGCCGTGGTATACAGCGATGTGGTGATCCTCATCGCGAACTACCTCCTCACGCAGTCCCTGCTGCTATGATCCAGGTGGAGGGCATATCCAAGCGGTTCGGTGCCGTGGAGGTGTTGAAGGACATCTCCACCACGTTCAACAAAGGCGTGGTGAACCAGGTCATCGGCCGGAGCGGATCGGGCAAGAGCGTGCTGGCCAAGTGCATCGTGGGGCTGTACAAGCCGGAGGCCGGCCGCGTGCTGTACGAGGGGCGCTCGTTCCACGAGATGGATGCCGACGAGAAGCGCCAGGTGCGCCAGGAGATCGGCATGCTGTTCCAAGGCTCGGCGCTGTTCGACAGCCTGACCGTGCTGGAGAATGTGATGTTCCCGCTCACCATGTTCGGCCGCATGACGCGGCGCGAGATGGAGACCCGGGCACGCGAGTGCCTGGAACGCGTGAAGATCGTGGACCGCGACCACCTCTACCCGGCTGAGATCAGCGGTGGCATGCAGAAGCGCGTGGGCATCGCGCGGGCCATCGCCATGAACCCCAAGTACCTGTTCTGCGACGAGCCCAACAGCGGTCTCGACCCCCAGACCAGCCTGGTGATCGACGACCTCATCAAGGAGCTCACCCAGGAGTACAACATGACCACCGTGGTCATCACCCACGACATGAACTCCGTGCTCGGTGCCGGCGACCGCATCATCTTCATCCATCAGGGCCGCAAGTGGTGGGAAGGCGACCGCGATGGCCTCCTGCGCAGCGACAATGAGGAGCTGAACGACTTCGTGTTCGCCAGCGACCTGATGCGGCGCGTGCGCGAGCATATGGTGGGCGAACACCGTTGATCCCTGCTCCTGAATAACAGGAAGGCCGCCCACAATGGACGGCCTTCCCGGGCTTGACGCTATGCCGTTGATCAGTGCATCACCACCATGCGGCGCGTACTGTGGCCGTCGGCGGTGATCAGCGTGTAGGTGTACACGCCTTGGGGCAGCTGGGCGGTGTGGAGTTCGATGCGGTGCACGCCGGCGGGCTGCACGCCCATCGCCTGCTCCATCACCAGCTTGCCGCTGATGTCACGCACCTGCATGGACACCGCACCGGGGCGCTCCACGGTGTATTCCACCATGGTGGATACATCGGCCGGGTTCGGCATGTTCTGGCCCAGCAGGTCGGCGCGCACGGGGCCATCCACGCCGACGCTCAGTTCGCCGAAGTTCATGCGGATCATCGGTGTGTTGGCCGTCCAGTACCACGCCAGGCCGGAGCCTCCCAGGTACCAGATGAACGAGGTCTGCTGCGGGCTGGTGCCGCTCTGGCCCAGGCGCACCTGGCCCACCGTGGTCACGCAGGCCAGGTAATCGCCGCCAGCTTCCAGTGCCACCGGGTTGTAGAACGGAAGGTTGATGAAGTTGCCGGTGTTGGTGCCCGACATCATGTCGGATCCGAGCTCCACCTCCATGGCATAGTCCAGCACATCGTTGAGGCCGGTGCGGATGTCGGCCATCAGGACCGAGCCCACTTCAGAGCCCGTGCGCACTGCCACCTGCAACGCGTAGAGGTCGGCCGCGTGCGCCACGTGGAAGGCGTTGCACAAGATCAGGTTGCCATCATTGCCGGCTTCGAAGTGGCCGGTGAGGGCGCCATTGTCGCGGGCGTAGATCGCTTCCGACACCTGGAAGGTGGTCGTGCGCACGTTGTCCGCGGGGGTGGCGTCCTCGTTCGGGGCTTGGGCGGTGAAGGTCACCGTGTACACCCCGGTCTCAGCGGGGGGCACAAAGTCCGCGTTGGGGAACACATCCGTGCGTGCCCCGGCCGATAAACTGGGGAACATCACGTTGTTCTCGAACACCTGCACCCCGTTGCGGGTCACCTTGAAGTTGGCCGTGGCGTCCTGGGTGGTGGCCCCGTTGTTCAGCAACTGCATGTTCAGGCCCATGGGGCGCAGCTGGCTGTACGGGAAGATGGTGTAGGGCAGCGAGTCGTATGTCATGGCCGTCTCGATGTCGAACCGGGTGAGGGCCGCGCTTTCCAACTTCAGGTCATGCTCGTAGAGCTCCACCACGCGCACGTCGTCCACCTGCCAGTGGTAGTGCGTCACGCCCACGCTGCCGTCGTGGCGGAATCGGAATTTCACGTTGGCCGGGTTGGCCGCGATGGCCGCCACGATGTTGATGCGGGTGGTGATCGTGCCGGAGAGCGTATTGGCGCCCAGGTCCGGCATGGTGGGATAGCGGTGCGGCCAGGTGGCGCCGCCGTCAGTGCTCACCTCCACCACGTAGGGGGCCACGCTGCCGCAGCAGAAACGGCCACGCTGTTGGAATACGAGCTCCACGTACGGGGTGGCGCTCAGGTCCAGCAGAGGCGAGACCAAGGAACCCTCAAAGGGGATGGGGTCGGCCACGATGGTGGGCGGGTTGGTGGACCAATTGGTGTTCGCTGAGTCGGAAGCGAACATCATGAAGCCATTGGTGGCCGTGGCCGACTGGATGCGGCTGGAGGTGGGGGAGGTGTAGGCGCCGTTGGGGCCGGTCGTGCTGCGCCGCCAGATGTTGCCGTGGGGGCCGCTGGTGGTCCACTCGCCCACGCCATTGTTGCCGGCGGCGCCGTTGGCGAAGTCCTCGTAGAACACCACATCGCCGCCCGCACGGAGCTCTCCCTCGGCGGGCAGGATGTCCTCCAGGATGTGGGTCACCGGCGACGGTGCGGCGGCGGGCGGGCAGAGCCCGGGGAACTGGGCCTGTGCGGCGGACCAGGCCATCAGTGCGATGGGAAGGGCGTATCGTTCGTTCATGCGGGATGGGTGTATTGATCGGCCCCCAAGGGGCGCGTCCAAAACTAACCGGATGTCCGATACGTGCAAGCGGGGTGTCCGGGGCCTCAGTGGGCCAGCACCACCGCACGGCGCTGCGCCGCTCCGGAAGTGACCACCTCCACCACGTAAATGCCGTCGTTCCACCGCTGCAGGTCCAGCTGCATGGTGTGGGTGCCGGCCGGAAGCACGGCCTCCTGGGCGATGCCCACCGGGCGGCCGAGGGCGTCCAGCACGCGCACGGTCACCCGGTCGGTGCGGGGCAGGGTGAAGCGCACGGTGAGTGGGCCGCTGGTGGGCACCGGATAGGCGTGCAGGGCGAGGTCCGGGCTTTCGATATCCCGCACCCCCACGGCAACGGGGGCCAGGTGCAGGCGCACCATCGGTGCCGTGCGCACATAGTCCACCAGGAACTGCGTGCCCTCCAGCACCACGGAAGCGCCCGTGGGCACGGTGCCGCTTACGTGCAGGTACATCGGCAGGTCCGTGCCGTCGAGCAGTTGGATGCCGACGTGGTAGTCACCGGCGGCCAGCGCGTTCGCGTCATCGAAGGGCAGATGGAGCGGCACGCCCACCCAGAACGCGGCTTCCTCCTCGGCGGTGATGGTGTGGCGTGCGGAGGTGTCCACCACGGCGAACTGGTCGTCCATGATCACGGCGCGCACCACCGCGCCGGCCATGGTGCCGCCTGCCAGGTGCGCGGTGATGCCATGGGGCCTGCTGCCGGGCTGCACCAGCTCGAAGCGGTTCACGGCCATGAAGGGGGTGTGGCCGCCGATGGTGCCCACACTGGTGCCCGCGTCCACGGCCATGGCACCGTACTGGTCGTCCCACCCCGGTCCGGTGATGGTCCGTTCGGCCACGCCGATGTTGTCGGTGGGGTCGTCGTCATCCGCCACGGTGGCTTCGAC
The DNA here is from genome assembly GCA_964464935.1 of uncultured Chryseobacterium sp. Lineage (GTDB taxonomy): Bacteria > Bacteroidota > Bacteroidia > Flavobacteriales_F > PHOS-HE28 > PHOS-HE28. The sequence goes on along the minus strand of CAYXKE010000029.1, from coordinate 25,559 downwards.
GGTCACGGTGAGCGGACCCGTGGCATCAGGGGACCAATCCGTGTCGATGGTGGCGATGACCTCGGCGCCGGGCGGCAGCGTATCGATCACCATCCCCGCAAAAGGCCCGTGGTCCGTGCCATTGAGGGTGATGGTGGCGGTGGTGCCGATGGCGAACAGGGTGTCGATGCCGCTGTTGCGGAGCACGGCGCTCACGGTCATGGGCGCGGCTTGTTCCAGCGGCAGCAGGGTGTAGCCCAGGCCCTGATCACCCGTGGTGAAGGGCGAGGCGGTGATGTCGTTCGCATGCACGCGCACCACGCTCAGGTCGCGGGGCAGGCGTTCGCGCAGGCAGATGTCGTCCACGGCAAAGCCGCTGGCCCAGCCCCCCCCATCGCTCCAGCGGAATCGGATGCGCACCTGGGGTTGGCCGTCGTAGGCGCTGAAGTCCACCGCCAGGCGCTGCCATTGCCCGGCCACATCGGCCACGGTGTGCAGTACGGTCCATTCGCCGCCATCCACCTGCACTTCCACCGTGGCGGGCCCGGCACCGAAGAGCCCCTCGTGGAACACGCGGGCCTCGAGCACCACGCCCGTGCGTTCGGTGAGGTCGATCACCGGGGTGGTCACCGCCACATCGCTCAGGTCGCAGTTGCAGGGCGAAGCATCGTCGTTCACCATGAGGAAGCGGTCGCCGAAGGGCACGTTGGGCACGGGGAAGTAGCCGTTGCTGTTGGCCTCGGCGGCGCTGCCCACGGTCCAGGCGGGTACGTGGGTGCCCAGCCCGTTGCCCAGTGGGTCCTGCATTTCCACCTCGGGGCCGATATCCCACCCGCTGGGGATGCTCCCGTCATTGAAGTCGGCGCTGAAGAAGCAGGCCTGGGCTTTGGTCTGCGCCGTGGCCGTGTGGGCGGTCAGGAGCAGGATGACGGGCAGGAACGGGTGGATGCGCATGGGCGGGTGGGGTGGTGGCCTCAGGCCGGTACTTCGGCGTAATCCTCGATGGGCGGGCACACGCACACCAGGTTGCGGTCGCCGTGGGCGTCGTCCACACGGCTCACCGTGGGCCAGTACTTCCACGAGCGGTCGGCACGGGCGGGGAAGGCGGCCTCCTCGCGGCCATAGGCATGGTGCCACTCATTGGCGCACACCTCGGCGCTGGTATGGGGCGCGTTCTTCAGCACGTTGTCGGTGCGGTCGGCGGTGCCGTTCTCCAGCGCGGCGATCTCCTCGCGAATGCCGATCATGGCCTCCACGAAGCGGTCCAGCTCGGCCTTGCTCTCGCTCTCAGTGGGCTCCACCATCAATGTGCCGGCCACCGGGAAGCTCACCGTGGGTGCGTGGAAGCCATAGTCCATGAGGCGTTTGGCGATGTCGCCCACCTCCACACCGGCCGTGCGCTTGAACTCGCGGCAATCGAGGATCATCTCGTGGGCCACCATGCCATCATGCCCGACGTACAGGATGGGGTAGTGCGGCTCCAGCCGTGCACGGAGGTAGTTGGCGTTGAGGATCGCGTAGCGCGTGGCGTCCACCAGGCCCTGGTCGCCCAGCATCTTGATGTAGCCGTAGCTGATCAACAGGATGAGCGCGCTGCCGTAAGGTGCACTGCTCACCGCCGGCACGGCCTGCTCTCCGCCGGTGCGCACCACGGGGTGGCCGGGCAGGAAGGGCTTGAGCTTCTCGTTCACACAGATGGGGCCCATGCCGGGGCCGCCTCCACCGTGCGGGATGGCGAAGGTCTTGTGCAGGTTCAGGTGGCATACATCGGCGCCGATGGTGCCCGGCGAGGTGAGGCCCACCTGGGCGTTCATGTTCGCGCCGTCCATGTAAACCAGACCACCGTTGGCGTGGATGATATCGGTGATCTCCTTGATGGACTCCTCGTACACGCCGTGCGTGCTGGGGTAGGTCACCATCAGGCAGCTCAGCGTGTCCTTGTACTGTTCAGCCTTGGCCTTCAGGTCGGCCACGTCCACGTGCCCTTCGGCATCGGCCTTCACCACCACCACCTGCATGCCGGCCATCACCGCGCTGGCGGGGTTGGTGCCGTGGGCGCTGCTGGGGATGAGGGCGATGAGGCGCTTGTGGTCGCCGCGCGAGGCGTGGTAGGCGCGGATCACCAGCAGACCGGTGTATTCACCCTGCGCACCGCTGTTGGGCTGCAGGCTGGCTGCGGCGAACCCGGTGATCTTCGCCAGGGCCGCCTCCAGTTCGGTGATCAACGTGCGGTAGCCCTGCGCCTGCTCGGTGGGCACGAAGGGGTGGATGTTCGCCCACTCCGGCCACGTGATGGGCATGAGCGTGCTGGCGGCGTTCAGCTTCATGGTGCACGAACCCAGCGGGATCATGCCGTGCATCAGGCTGAAGTCCTTGTTCTCAAGGCGCTTGATGTAGCGCTGCAGCTCCAGTTCCGTGTGGTAGGTGTTGAACACGGGGTGGCTGAGGAAGCGGCTCGTGCGTTGGAGCGTGGCCGGGATGGCCGCACCGGTGGGAGTGGGCACCTCCTGGAGCGGCGCGCGGCCGGCGGCCTCGGCCAGCACGGCGAGCACATCCTGCACGTCCTGGGTGGTCACCGTCTCGTCCAGCGCGATGCCCACCTCTCCTTCGGCGTACCGCAGGTTGATGCCCTTGGCCTCGGCGGCCTGGCGCAGTTCCGCCGTGTGTGGCACCCCGGTGAGGGTGATGGTGTCGAAGAAGCTGTCGCCGGCCAACTGGTAGCCCAGTGCGGTGGCGCCGGCGGCCAGCTGACGGGCGTGATCATGCACGCGACGGGCGATGCGCTTCAGGCCTTCGGGACCGTGGTACACGGCGTACATGCCGGCCATCACGGCCAGCAGGGCCTGGGCGGTGCAGATGTTGCTGGTGGCCTTGTCGCGACGGATGTGCTGTTCGCGGGTCTGCAGCGCCATGCGCAGGCCGCGCCCGCCGCGCCGGTCCACGCTCACCCCGATGATGCGGCCGGGCATGGAGCGCTTGAAGTCCTCGCTGGTGGCGAAGAAGGCGGCATGCGGACCGCCATAGCCCATGGGCACCCCGAAGCGCTGGCTGTTGCCCACCACCACATCGGCGCCCCATTCGCCCGGGGGCGTGAGCAGCACCAGCGCCAGCAGGTCGGCACACACGGCCACGCGCACACCGGCGGCCTTGGCCTGCTGCACCAGCGCCCGGTGGTCGGTCACCGTGCCGTTGAGGGCGGGGTATTGCAGGGCGATGCCGAAGTAGCCGTCGGCGGGATCGAAGGTGGCCACATCGCCCACCACCAACTCCACGCCGATGGGGGCGCAGCGGGTGCGCAGTACATCGATGTTCTGGGGCAGCAGGCCGCTGTCCGCGAAGAACTTGTGCGCATTGGCCAGCTCCTTGGGCCGTGCGGCGTGGAGCATGTGCATGGCCTCGGCGATCGCGGTGGCCTCATCGAGCAGCGACGCGTTGGCGATGGGCAGCCCGGTGAGGTCGCTCACCACCGTCTGGAAGTTCAGCAGCGCCTCCAACCGGCCCTGGCTGATCTCCGCTTGGTACGGCGTATAGGCGGTGTACCAGCCGGGGTTCTCCAGCACGTTGCGCTGGATCGCCGGGGGCACCACCGTGCCACTGTACCCCATGCCGATGTAGCTGCGGTACACCTTGTTCTGAGCGCCCAACGCCTTCATGTGCGCCAGGTGTTCGCTTTCCGTGAGGGGTTCCCCGACGCCCAGCGGCTGGGTTCGGCGGATGCCCTTGGGCACGGTGCGGTCGATGAGTTCATCCAGGCTGGCCACGCCGATGGTCTCGAGCATGGCGGCGGTGGCGGCGGGTCCGGGGCCGATATGGCGTTCCCGGTAGGTGACGGTGGACATGATGGGTGCCGGAAAGAGCGGGCAAATATACTGGGGCCAGGAAGGACGGCACGGGCGGGCCACCCCCGCTATCTTTGGCCGCTTCCATGCGGGTCGCCCACCTCCTTCTGGCATTGCTCGGTCTGGTCCTCGGGGCCGGGGCCCAATCGCCCAAGCTCGATCGCATCCTGCTCATGAACGGGCAGACCATCGACGCGCAGGTGGTGGGACAGAGCACCCTGGAAGTGCGTTACCTCATCGCCACCGGACGGGGCCTGCGCGAACGTGCGGAACCCACGGAGAACGTGTTCAGCGTCATCGACACCTTGGGCCGCGAGAAGATCTGGTACTTCCACGATACCGTCTTCGGCAATGACCTCACCGTGCCGGAGATGCGCTGGTTCATCAAGGGCGAACAGGACGCGCGTCACGGGTACCGGCCCATCTGGCCCATGGTGGGCGGGTTCGCCGTCGGCGCGGGGCTCACCATCGGGCTCGATCTGGAAATGAACTCCATGCTCATCCCGCCGATCTTCGCCGCGGTGATGGTGCTTCCGCGCGTGCATGTGACCCGCGGCTCCATCACCGACCCGCTGATGGAGGGCGATGAGTTCTATGCGTTGGGCTACGCCAAGGTGGGCCGCACCAAGCGCGTGGTCCGCACCCTGATGTCCACCTTCGCCGGTGTGGCGGTGGGGTTGGCGGTTCGGCAGCTCATCATCAACCCGAACCTGGCGGACCGGTAGGGTCCACGGCGGGCGCCTACTTTTGGCCACCGCCCATGAGTTCCTTCGAGAACACCCTTGCCTTCGCACAGGCCCAGGACGTGGCCGATCCGCTCCGTGCCTTCCGCGATGAGTTCCTCTTCCCGCAGTTCGATGGTCGCCACGCCATCTACTTCACCGGCAATTCGCTCGGTCTGCAGCCCCGGGCCGCGGCCGCCGCGCTGAAGCAGGAGCTCGACGATTGGGCCGCGCTCGGCGTCGAGGGCCACTTCCACGCGAAGCACCCCTGGTACAGCTACCACGAGGAGCTCACCGCCAGTACGGCCCGCCTGGTGGGCGCGCTGCCCGAAGAGGTGGTGGTGATGAACCAGCTCACCAGCAACCTGCATTTCCTGCTGGTGTCGTTCTATCGCCCAAAAGGAAAGCGGGTGAAGATCCTCACCGAGCAACGCCCCTTTCCCAGCGACACCTACGCCTTCGCGTCGCACATCGCCTTCCACGGCCTGGACCCGGCGCAATGCCTGGTGGAGATGAAGCCCCGTGCGGGTGAGCATACGCTGCGCCACGAGGACATCATCGCCAGGATCCACGAATTGGGCGAAGAGCTGGCGCTGGTCTGCTTCGGTGGCGTGAACTTCCTCACCGGCCAGGCGTTCGACATCAAGGGCATCACCGCGGCCGCACACCAGGTGGGTGCCTTCGCGGGCTTCGATCTGGCGCATGCCGCCGGCAATCTGCACCTGAAGCTGCACGACGATGGTCCCGACTTCGCATGCTGGTGCACGTACAAGTACCTCAACAGCGGTCCGGGGAGCGTGGCCGGTGCCTTCGTGCATCAGCGTCACCTCGGCACGGACCTGCCGCGTTTCGCCGGTTGGTGGGGCCACGACAAGCACGAGCGCTTCAAGATGGAGCCTGTCTTCAAGCCCATGCCCACGGCCGAGGCCTGGCAGGTGAGCAACGCGCCGGTCCTCCCCATGGCCGTGCACCGCGTGGCGCTCGAGCAGTTCGACCGTGCGGGCATGGAGCGGCTGCGGGCGAAGAGCATCCGCCTTACCGGCTACCTCCGCTGGATCATCGAAGGCATCTCGGCAGCGCACGGCGGCATGTTCAATATCATCACACCGAACGATCCCGCACAGAGCGGCGCGCAGCTGTCGATCCTGATCAAGGGCGAAGGCCGTGGCGTCTTCCAGGGCCTCACCGCGCACGGGGTGTTCTGCGACTGGCGCGAACCCAATGTGTTGCGCATGGCGCCCGTGCCGATGTACAACAGCTTCGCGGATGTGTGGCGCTTCGGTCAGGTGCTGCAGCAGGTGATCGCGGCGGGATCCTGAGGCTTGAGGATCGTCATCCCCGGACAATGTCCATGGGCATAAGCTTGGCCGATGTGCGGATGACCGACAACTGACAACAAGAGCGACCCATGAGCAAGATCACCATCGTCGGCGGCGGACTGGTCGGCAGCCTGCTCGCCATCTTCCTGGCCAAGCGCGGCCACACCGTGAGCGTGTACGAGCGCCGTCCCGATCCGCGCCGGACCGACGTGTACGCGGGGCGAAGCATCAACCTGGTGGTATCGCACCGCGGGTGGACCGCCCTGCGCGCCGCCGGGGTGGAGGAGGTGGTCCGATCCATCACCGTGCCGGTGTACGCCCGCATGACGCACGACCGCGCCGGCCACACCAACCGCGTGCCGTACAGTATTGAGAACAAGGCCATCTGGTCCGTGTCGCGCGGTGAGCTGAACCGGCGGCTGCTGACGGAGGCCGAGAAGCTGCCCAACGTGCAGCTCTTCTTCGACCACCGTTGCGCGGATGTGGACCTTGAGCACGCGGAGTGCACCTTCGACCATGCCGGCGCGCATGTACGCGTGAAGGCGGATGTGGTCTTCGGTGCCGATGGGGCCTTCAGCGCGGTGCGCGGCAGGATGATGTGGGGCCGCTTCACCTACAGCCAGGAATACATCGAGCACGACTACAAGGAGGTGCTTTTCCCCGCCAACCCGGACGGTACGCCGAAGATGGACCCGCACTGCCTGCACATCTGGCCGCGCCGCTGGTTCATGCTCATGGGCCTGGCCAACCAGGACGGCGGCTTCACCGGTACGCTCTTCATGCCCAACACGCACACCGCCGAGGCCCCGGGCTTCGATCAGGTGCGCACCGCTGAGCAGGCCCGTCGCTTTTTCCAGGAGCAGTTCCCCGATGTGCCCGCCCTGGTGCCCGATGTGGTGGACCAGTACATGCGCAACCCACAGAGCACGTTGGTCATCATCCGGTGCAACCCGTGGCAGGTCAATGGCAAGGTGGCGCTGATCGGCGATGCGGCGCACGCCATCGTGCCGTTCTATGGTGAAGGCATGAACGCCGGCTACGAGGACTGCAAGGTGCTCAACGACCTGCTCAACACACACGGCGACGACAACTGGGCGGAGGTGCTGCCGCGTTATGCCGCGCTGCGCAAGCCCAACGGCGACGCCATCGCCGACCTGTCCCTGCGCAACTTCGTGGAGATGCGCGACCTGGTGGCCGATCCCAGCTTCCTGCTGCGCAAACGCATCGAGGAGCATGTGCAGGCCCAGCACCCGGACAAGTGGATCCCGCTTTACAGCCAGGTGAAGTTCAGCGATATCGCATACAAGGATGCGTGGAACGAGGGGCTGCGCCACGACCGCATCATGGAGGAGGTGCTCGCCATCCCCGGCATCGCCGAGCGCTGGGGCACCGACGCCGGGTTGCAGCAGCAGGTGGAGCGCCAGGTGCTGGAGGCATTGGCGCGCATGGCCTGATCACCAGGCCCCTGGAACGACGAAGCCCCGTCGCCGCATGTGCGGGACGGGGCTTCGATCTTTTCCGGGGAGGATCACTCGGCGCTTTCTTCGCCTTGTTCCTTGGCCTTGCGGGCGCGCTCCTGGCTTTCCATGCTGGCCTTCAGATCGCCCAGCACACCGAGGTCGCCCAGGGTGCTCTTCTCCACCTTCTCGTTGAGGCTCTTCACCGTGGCGGAGGTGCTGCCGCCGCCTTCCTTGCGGGCGCCGCCCTTGCGGGGAGCGGTCTCCATCGGGGCTTCACCCTCTTCGAAGGTGTGGGTGTGGCTCAGCGTGATGCGACGGGCATCGGCGTTGAACTCCAGCACCACGAAGGGCAGCTTCTCGTCGATGTTGGCTTTGCTGCCGTCGGCTTTGCGCAGGTTCTTGGCCGTCACGGTGCCTTCCACCCCGTAGGGCAGGCTCACCACGAAGTTGTTGCCGGCACGGCCGGTGATGGTTCCCTCGTGGGTGCTGCCCGGCGTGAACACCGTGGCGAACACTTCCCAGGGGTTCTCTTCCACCTGCTTGTGGCCCAGGCTCAGGCGACGGTTCTCCTTGTCCACTTCGAGCACCACCACTTCGAGCTCATCGCCCACGTTGCAGAACTCGCTCGGATGCTTGATGCGCTTGGTCCAGCTCAGGTCGCTGATGTGGATCAGGCCGTCCACGCCTTCCTCCAGCTCGGCGAAGATGCCGAAGTGGGTGAAGTTGCGCACCTTGGCGGTGTGCTTGGACCGCACGGGGTACTTGAACTCGATGTCGGCCCAGGGGTCGGGGCTGAGCTGCTTCATGCCCAGGCTCATCTTGCGCTCTTCGCGGTCGATGTTCAGGATCACGCACTCGATCTCCTGACCTTCCTTGAGGAAGTCCTTCGGGCTGCGCAGGTGCTGGCTCCAGCTCATTTCGCTCACGTGCAGCAGGCCTTCCACACCGGGGGCCACCTCCACGAACGCGCCGTAATCGGTGATCACCATCACCTTGCCTTTCACCTTGTCGCCCGCGTTCATGTCGGCGCTCAGGGCGTCCCACGGATGCGGCTGCAGCTGCTTCAGACCAAGGGCGATGCGCTTCTTCTCGTCGTCGAAGTCCAGGATCACCACGTTGATCTTCTCGTCCAGCTTCACCACCTCCTCGGGGTGGCTCACACGGCCGTAGCTCAGGTCGGTGATGTGGATCAGACCGTCCACACCGCCCAGGTCCACGAACACGCCGTAGCTGGTGATGTTCTTCACGGTGCCCTCCAGCACCTGGCCTTTCTCCAGGCCGCTGATGATCTGCTTCTTCTGGGCTTCCAGTTCGGCTTCGATCAGCGCTTTGTGCGAGACCACCACGTTCTTGAACTCCTGGTTGATCTTCACCACCTTGAACTCCATGTTCTTGCCCACGTACTGATCGTAGTCGCGGATGGGCTTCACATCGATCTGGCTGCCGGGCAGGAAGGCCTCGATGCCGAACACGTCCACGATCAGGCCGCCCTTGGTGCGGCACTTCACGTAGCCGGTGATGATCTCGTTGGTCTCCATGGCGTGGTTCACCTTGCTCCAGGCATTGTGCACACGCGCCGTCTTGTGGCTGATGACCATCTGGCCACCGCGGTCCTCCTGCTTCTCGATGTAGACCTCCACCTGGTCACCGATCTTCAGGTCGGGCTTGTAACGGAACTCGCTGATGGGGACCACACCCTCGGACTTGTAGCCGATGTTGATCACCACCTCCTTCTTGTTCATGCCCACCACGGTGCCCATCAGCACCTGCTTCTCGGAGATGCTGCTGAGGGTGTCCTCATAGGCCTTCTCCATGTTCTCACGGCTGGCGGTCACGCCGGAAACGGTGTCGTTCTCCACCGCGTCCCAATCGAAATCGGCGGGCGGCTCAGCGAAGGTCACCGTGGTGCGGTTTCCCACTTTGGTGGATACGGGGACCTTGCGCTCCTTCGGAGCCTGGGGCGTCTTGGCCGCCTCAGCAGCCGTTTTTTGTTCTTCAGCCATTCGGGCTGTTCTTGATTTGTATCCCGGTCCAGGGTGCCATTGGCCGGGAGGGGTCCTGTGGCCCACGATGGCACTGCGTGAGCTTCCTGAGAAGGGACCATCCCGAGGGACAGGCCCGAAAAAGGACCGCAAATGTACGAAAGCGCCTGAGAATTAGCTTATCAGCGTTGGTCCATCTCACGCACACCCGCCCACGGTGGCCATCCGGCGGGCGGGGTACCTTTGCCGCCACGTTCCCCTCCGGGCCCATGAGGCCCGCTCGGCCATGCGCACATTCACCATCCCCAGCCACTACCGCAGCGACCTCGTGGGCCGGCTCAAGGCCTGGCGCAAGGCCCAGGACCCCAAGAAGAAGGACCTCACGCCCACCGTGCTCGACCTCGGCGCCGTGCGCTTCGTCTTCGCCCGCCACTTCGGCTTCTGCTACGGCGTGGAGAACGCCATCGAGATCAGCTACCAGGCCATTGAGCAGAATCCCGGCAAACGGATCTTCCTGCTGAGCCAGATGATCCACAACCCCGAGGTGAACGCCGACCTGGAGAGCCACGGCCTGCGTTTCATCCAGGACACCCACGGGAACATGCTCATGGACTGGGACGAGCTGCGGTCCGATGACATCGTGATCATCCCCGCCTTCGGCACCACGCTGGAGACCGAGGCCCGGCTGCGGTCCATCGGCATCGATCCGCTGAAGCACAACACCACCTGCCCCTTCGTGGAGAAGGTGTGGAAGCGCAGTGCCCAGCTGGGCGAGAAGGACCACACCGTGGTGATCCACGGCAAGGCCGCCCACGAGGAGACGCGCGCCACCTTCAGCCATACGGCCGCCGGTGCCCCTGCGGTGATCATCAAGGACATGGAAGAAGCGCGGCTGCTGGGCGACATCATCCTGGGCACCGAGCCCGTGGAACGTTTCGCCGCGGTGTTCGGCTCGCGCTGTACCCCGGGCTTCGACCCGGTGCGCGACCTGCAACGCATTGGCGTGGTGAACCAGACCACCATGCTCGCCACCGAGACCCAGGCCATCGCCGACCACCTGCGGCAGGTAATGGTGCGGAAGTACGGCGATGGCGACATCAAGGCGCATTTCGCCGACACCCGGGACACGCTCTGCTACGCCACCAACGACAATCAGGACGCCACGCACGAGCTGCTGAGGGCCCAGGCCGACCTGGCCCTGGTGGTGGGCGGCTACAACAGCAGCAACACCAGCCACCTGGTGGAACTGCTGGAGGAGCGCTTCCCCACTTACTTCATCAACGGCGACCGCGAGCTGCTCAGCGCCGAGGAGATCGAGCACTTCAACTACCCCGCGCAGCGCTTGGAGCGCACCCGTGGCTGGCTCCCCGTCCAGCGGCCGGTGACCATCATCCTCACCAGCGGCGCCAGCTGCCCGGACACCCTGCTGGACCGCGTGATGCGGCGGGTGCTCGGTTTCGTGGACGGCGTGAAGGACCCGGTGGCCGCGGTGGAAGGGATGGTGGGGTGAGATGCCCTAACTTGACCTCATGTCAGGTTCGTGGACCTTTTTGGTCGCCGCCCATTTCCTGCCGCTGTTCGGCACTTGCCAAAGCGATGAATGGGTCCGCCATCATATCAGGCTGGAACAGGGCTTCCACCTGCTGCATACCGGCGATACGACCCGGGCGCTGGCCACATGGGATAGTGCGTTCGCCCACCTGCCTTGGTCCGGGTATTTCATGTTCCTGGCCACGGATGCCGCGCTCGTGAAAGGGGACACCCTGCGGGCGCTCGGCTATCTCGGATCGGTCTACCGGGCCGGCGGACATCCCCTGCTCAACTACTCCGATCCGATCAAGGGGTTGCTCGCACGGGGTTTCGAGGAACCCCACCTCGGACGGTTGCTCCACGCCATGGACGCATGGGCCGCCCAGGCGGACTCCGTGTGGATCACCGCGTTGTTGGAAATGGAAGAACTGGACCAGAGCGTACGTTCGCCCGATGATCCGCGCATGCTGCACAACGACAGCCTCAATTTGGCGCGGCTGATCCGCCTGACGGAAGAACGCGGCTTCCCCTCGCCGGACAAGGTGGGATCTTCGTTCGGCATCGTGCAGCTGTTGCTGTGGCACCATCGCGGGGAACTGGGGACCGACCCACATTTGGACCATTACTTGCAGCTGGTCCGCAGGGCCATGGCCGCTCACCAAGTGGCGCCGGCTTTTCTATGCGGGCACTACGACTTCGAAGCATGGGAGAACAAGGAGCCGATGCCCTACGGCACCTTGATCGGCTACTTCCGCGATCAACTGGAAGGTGTGCGACTGCCTGCCCAGGAGGAATTGGATGCGAACCGGTGCAGCGTGGGGCTGGTCCCGATCGCCTGGAGCGCGGAGGTCCACGATATCCCGATCGATAAACTGCCCTTCGCCCGGTGAGCCGGCCATGCGGACCTACCCGCCGGAGACCTTTCGCACCACGTCCAGGGCCATTTCCAACTGCTGCGCCTCGGTGATGTCGCTGTTGTCGATCACCACGGCATCATCGGCCTGCACCAAGGGGTCGGCCGCACGGGTGGTATCGTCCAGGTCGCGCTTGGCCAGGTTGGCCACCACTTCGTCCAATGTCACCGTCGCGCCCTTGGCCAGCAGCTCGGCATGGCGGCGCTGGGCGCGCACCTCGGGCCGGGCGGTCATGAAGAACTTCACCTCGGCATGCGGGAACACCACGGTGCCGATGTCGCGGCCGTCCATCACCACGCCGCCGCCGGCGCCCATCTCCTGCTGCAGCTGCACCAGTTTGGCGCGCACTTCGGGGATGGGGCTCACCAGGGTCACGTGGTCGCTCACGTCCATCTCGCGGATGCGCTGTTCCACGTTGCGGCCGTTGAGCACCGTGGCGCTGCGCTGGGCGGCGGGGTCGTGCGCGAAGGCGATGTGGATGGAAGGCAGCCGGCGGAGCAGTTCGGGCAGGTCAAGTACACCATCGGACACCAGGCCGTTCTCCATGGCGTAGAGCGCCACGGCCCGGTACATGGCGCCGCTGTCGATGTACGTGTAGTCCAGTTCCCCGGCCAGTTGCCTGGCGAGGGTGCTCTTGCCACAGCTGCTGAAGCCGTCGATGGCGATGGTGATCCGCTTCATGGAACGGCCGGCAAGGTAGAGCCTGCGGCGCCTGACGCCCGCCTCAGCCTTTGCGGAAGTCGGCGAAGCGGGTGGCGATGGTGAAGGTGTTGCTGATGCCCGCCAGGTGCATCTGCGCATAGCCGTAGCTGATGTGGAACTTGCTCACGCGCAGGCCCAGCCCGAAACAGAGGCCGGTGGCGGCGGGTTTGTCCGGCAGCACCAGTTCGTGGCGCCGCCGCACGTTGTAGCCCACGCGCAACATGAAGTTCTGGCTCAGCAGCACCTCCACACTGGGCACCACATGCAGCACCGCCTTGTCGAGGAAGGTCACCTTGTCCACGATCTCCTCCCCGGTGGTGGGGTCGATCTGGGCCACGGCGTTGGGGTCGTCATAGGTCAGGTCCCACCGCTGCAGCTGCTCGACCATCAGGCCCAATCGGAAGGGGGCGTGCCGCATCTTGTAGGTGGTGCCCAACTGGAACTGCCACGGCAATTTCTCGCGGGTGCTGGTGAAGGTGCTGGCCTGCCGGCCCACATTGCGCACCAACGCGGCCACGGTGATGCCCTTGCTCTCCTTGTGGTACACACCGCCCACGTCGATGGCCCAGGCGGTGGAGTTCCAGGTGTCGAGGTTGCTGGAGATGAACTTCACGTTGGCCCCGATGCTGAACACGCTGTCCAGCGGGATGCCGCCGCCCACCTGGACCACGTACTCGCCGGCCTTGAACTGGCCCAGCTCATTGCCGGCCTCATCGGTGCGGGTGAAGGTGCCGTAGTCCACGTATTGCACGCTGCCGGCGAAGGTGGCCCCCAGGCTGTCGAAGTGATGCGCGTAGCCCAGGTAGCCGATCGTGATGCCATCGATGTACGGCAGGTAGCTCAGGGCCAGTTGGCGGCCCATGCCGGCATTGAGCAGGCCGGGGTTGTACAGGCCCAGGTTGATGTCGTTGTCGTACACCGCGATGTAATTGCCACCGAGGGCCGAACTGCGGGCCGAGTTCGGGATGTCGAGCACACGGAACGACGTCTGGCCGCCCAGCTGGGCGCACACCGGGCCGAGGGAACTTGCAAGCACGAGGGCGGTCAGGATCCGGCGCATACGCGAAGGCAACGAAGATATGTGGCGGCTATTGTATGGGGGCTCAGTGCCGCCACAGCAACGACCCGTCGCCGTAGCTGAGGAAGCGATAGTCCGCCTCGAGCGCATGGGCGTACACGCGGCGCCAATCGGGCCCCACGAACGCGGCCACCAGCAGCAGCAGGGTGCTCTGCGGTTGGTGGAAGTTGGTCACCAGCCCATCGGCCAGTTGGAAGGGATAGCCCGGGGCGATCAGCAGGCGGGTGCGTCCCATGAGCCGGTCCATACCGCGGGTGCGCAGGCGCTCGACCACCGCCTGCAACGCCGCGCGGGCAGGGGGGAGGGGGGCGCCATGGGCGTAGGGCTCCCACTGGTCGATGTCCATCTCGTCACCACCCCGGCCTTGCAGCAGCATCACGCCATGCCAGTAGGTGCTCTCCAGGGTGCGCAGGGCGGTGGTGCCCACCGGCACGATCGGGCCGCACCCCAGCCGGGCCACCAGTTGCTCCAAGGCCTCCAGGGGCACGCGCACTTGTTCGCGGTGCATGGGGTGGTCCGCCATGCGCGCGCTCTTCACGGGCAGGAAGGTGCCGGCGCCCACATGCAGCGTGAGCCGTGTGGTGCGCACGCCGCGTTGCGTGAGGCGCTCCAGCACATCGGGGGTGAGGTGCAGACTGGCGGTGGGGGCCGCCACGGAGCCATCATGCGCGGCGAACACGGTGTTGTAGCGTTCGCGGTCGGCGTCCTCGGCCGGGCGGTGCATGTAGGGTGGCAGCGGTACGTGGCCCACGGTGCGCAGCACATCAGCGAAGGGGCGGTCCGCCGGTTCCCAGTGGAAGCGTACACTTTCGGGACCGATGCGCACGGCGCGCAGTCCCTCCGGCCCCGCGGCTTCTTCGCCCACCTTCCACCGCTTCGCATTGCCGATGAAGGCGTTCCACGTGCTTTCACCCTGGGCCGCGAAGGCCTGTTCCACCGGGATGCCGTCCGCAGGTTCCAGGCACAGCACCTCCATGCGTGCCCCGCTGCGGCGTTGCAGCATGATGCGGGCGTTCACCACACGGGTGTCGTTCAACACCAGGAGCGTGTCGGCGGGCAGCTGTTCGGGCAGCTCACTGAAGCGGTGGTCGCTCAATATGCCATCGGCGGCGCGCACCAGCAGGCGTGCGGCATCGCGCTGGGGCAGCGGGTGCCGGGCGATCCGCGCCTCGGGCAGCGCATAGGTGAAGTCGAAGATCGACAGGTCCTGTGGCCGCATGGGGCGCGAAGATCGCCCCTCACTGCTTCACGAAGCGCAGGGTGGTGGTGCCTGGGGCGGAACGGAGCCGTATCACGTGCACACCGGGCGCCCAGGCATCGCAGTTCAGCGTGAAGAGCCCGCCCGTGGTCGAGCCCGTGTACACCACGCGACCGACCATGTCCGTGACGGTCACTTCCGCCGGACCGGCCTGGTGGGGCAGCACATGCACCCGGTCATGGGCGGGGTTGGGCCAGAGCAGGGTGGTGCCATCCATCTCTTCGCGCACGCTGGTCACGCCCAGCACATCGGTCACCGCGTGGTAGGCGTTCACCTTGCCCATGCCCCAGCGGGTGCTGCCGCCCTCGGGGATGGCGCCGGTGTACTGGTCGGTGCGGGTGGTGGCCATGAGCAGGGCTTTGAGCTGTGCCGGGGTGAGCCCGGGCGCGGCCTCCCAAACCAAGGCGGCGATACCCGCCACGGCGGGCGACGACATGCTGGTGCCGGAAAAGCGGGCGAAGGGATAGGTGTGTCCGTTGTGCTGCACGGTGGTGAGGGTGGTGTAGCTGTTGTCCGTGAACGAACTGATGGACGAGGCCACGTTCACGCCGGGCGCGGCGATGTCGGGCTTGACGCGCTCATCGAGGGTGGGTCCGCTGGAGGAAAAGCCGGCGATGGCGCCACCGGCCCAGTTGCCGTTGCCCAGCTGGTACTCCGAGTTGTAGGCGGCCACGGAGATCAGGCTCTGGGTGCAGGCCGGTTCGCTGATGCCGTACAGGGCGTTGCCTGCGATGAGGCCGCCAGCGCCACTGAGGAAGGCCTGGCCCCAGTTGCCCACGTCGTTGCTCAGCTCGGTCACGTTCCAGAAGTGCACCACCCCCTCTGGCGCGGTGGCCTTCAGGGCGATGCGCAGTGCGGTGTTGGTATTCTTGATGCGCAGGCGGAAGTGCGGACGCCCGTTCAGCGGATGGGCCGAATCGGCCGCGAGGTTGAAGAACACGGTGTCCGTGCCCAGCACGAGGATCGAGTCCACGTACGGCGCCTGGGTGGCGGTATGGTACCACGGGCCGGCCAGCAGCACATTGTTGCCCGCGTCGGTGATGTCGAAGCCGGCCGAGAATGCGCCGCCTGCTTCGCCCCACATGCTCAGGCTCTGCCCCCACATCTGCGGGTGGGCGGAGTAGGGGTAGAACTGTACCCGCGAGCGGATGGTGTCGCCCGAGAACGCCCGGCGGATGTGGAAGTTCACGTCCCCATTGTTCCCGCCGGAGTTCACGAAGAGCACGCCCGCGTCCGTGAGCGCGTCGATGGCCTGGCTGATGAGCGAGTTGCCATCGAGCGTGCCGATGTGGTACAGGCCCCAGCTCATGTTCACCACCAGCGGCTTGCCGTCGTTGTCGGCCATCTGTTTCATCCATGCGAAGGCATCGATCACGGCGGCGGCGTCCACCAGGAAGGTGCAGAAGAGGAACTGCGCGTCGAAGGCGATGCCGCGGTAGGCGGTGCCCGCACCCGATCCCCCCGCGATGCCCGCCACATGGCTGCCGTGGGTGGCATAGCTGTAGATGTTGGCCGTGTCGCACTGCGCGGCCATCAACTCATCAGGCGTGAGGTACACGGACCCATAGTGGAAGGGGGCCGGAGCGGGGCCGGCTTGCTTGAACTGGTCCCACGCTGCGCGGATGCGGGTTTGCGTCAGCGCCGTGTCCATGAAGTTGGGGTGCGTGTAGTCGAATCCCCAGTCGAGCACCCCGATCAGCACCTCACGGCCGGTGTAGCTCTGGGGCAGACCGATGCCCTGTTGCACGCTGTCGGCGCGGGTGGCCCGAAGCACCCGGTCCAGTTGCGGGGACGCCTTGCCCGCCAGTTCCATGTAGCTGATGCCGGATAGTTGGTCCACCACACCGAGCTGGGTGGCATCCACGCGCAGCGACACCACATCGCCCACACGCGCGCCCACCTGCACATGCGGCGAGGCGACGGCGGCGGGATCGAAGGCGGCGTCCACGCGCGCCAGGAAGCCCACCATGCACCGGCCGTTGATCAGCGCGGTGGGATGGCGGCCCTGCGTCGCGGCCGTCAACGCGTGGGCATCGGGCATGGCGGTGGCCATGGCTTTGAGGTGCGCGAGGTCGGCGCGGGTGGTGGCCGGCATGCGCGGCTGGGCCGACGCGATACACGGCAGGGCAAGGGCGAGGAGAAGCAGGGTACGCATGGCAGGGGCCTTGGACATCGAAGTAAGCACATGCATCGGCTGGTCCCTCCATCCGCGGCCCCATGGCCGGGCGCCCTGCCATATCCGACACCTGATCGAGGTCGGTTGCGACGGGACCGGCCGGGGCTGCCTCCTTGGGCCCCCTGGTGGGCAACGCCTGGCATCGCGATGGGGGGACGAACGTGGCTGCATCAAAGAATAGCCCACTACCTTCGGCGCCATGGCCCTGGCGCCCTACCATACCCGGCACCTGATCGAGGCCGGTTGCGACGAGGCCGGCCGGGGCTGCCTCGCCGGACCGGTGGTGGCCGCCGCGGTGATCCTGCCGCCGCGCGTGCGGCTGCCGGGCCTGGACGACAGCAAGAAACTCAGCGCCGCGCACCGCGCGGAACTGCGTCCGTTGATCGAGGAGAAGGCCGTGGCGTGGGCCGTGGCCATGGTGTTGCCGGAGGAGATCGACCGCCTCAATATCCTGCGCGCGGCGTTCGTGGCGATGCACCGCGCGATCGCGCAGCTCCGCACCGCCCCGCAGCACCTGCTCATCGACGGCAACCGCTTCGTGCCGTACAGCGGCATACCGCACACCTGCATTGTACAGGGCGATGGGCGCTTCCGCCACATTGCCGCAGCCAGCATCCTGGCCAAGACGCACCGCGATGCCTACATGGAGGAGCTCCATGCCCGGCACCCCGAGTACAACTGGGCGGTGAACAAGGGCTACCCCACGCCGGACCACCGGAGGGCCATCGCGCGCATGGGCCCCTGCGCCCACCACCGGCGCAGCTTCCGGCTGCTGCCCGAGCCGGCCTTGTTCTGACGGAAGGCCACGCAACCAACATCGGGTTCCGGACAACTCCGGTCCCGTGCCCGGCACCGCCCCTTTCGTGCGGATACTTTTGGTCGCCTGCTGATGCGCCGCATCCTCATCACTCTCCTCACGCTGGCCGCGCTGGGCGCCGCCGGTTGGACGCTGTACCAGTGGAGCCGGCCCGTGCAAGGCCCCGCCGACCCCTGGCGTGCCGTGCCCGCACCAAGCGCCTTGGTGCTCCAGATCCCCGAGGCGTGGAGCACGTGGGACCGTTTCACCCACACCTCACAGCAATGGACGGCCTTGGAGCAGGTGCCTTCCGTGCAGGCCGCCGGTCGTCTCCTGGCCCGCGCCGCAGAGCGCATGGAGCACGATGCCGCGCTGCGCGATGCGCTGGCCGGCACGCCCGTGCTGGTGGCCCTGCAGCGCGCGGGCGGCGATGCCGTGGCCTGCGTCATCACCGGTGTGTTGCCGGGCGGCCCGCGTGCCCCCTTGGCCACCATCGCCGAGCTGCTGGGTTCCGATGCCGCCGCCGCTCAGGCCCTTTCCCGCGGTGGTGTGGTGCAGGTGCGTCCGGACACCGCCCTGCCCGCGCTTTCCTTCACCGTGCAGGATGGCCTGTGGATCCTGGCCAACTCGCCCGATGCCATGGATGGCGCCCTGCTGCAGCTCCGCAGCGGCACCCCCATCACCGCCGATGAACGGTTCGCCGCCGCCATGCGCACGCTCGGTGCCGGCAGCGACGCGCACCTGATGGTGCACCCCCGGCGCGCGCAACGCCTGCTCCACACCTGGTGGCAGCCCGCACTGGTGGACGAGCTCTCCATGCCCGACGCCTGGACCGCCCTCGATGTGCGCGCCCGCCCCGACGCGCTGCTGATGAGCGGCCTGCTCTTCCCGGCCGGCCCGGATACGCTGCTCGATGCCATCGCCCGCCAGGGTACCGGCACCCACATGGCCGCGCGCGCACTGCCCGCTGCGGTCACCACCATGCAGGTGCAGCACGTGGCCGATCCCCAGCAATGGCTCATCGACCTCGGTCGTGCGGACGCACCGCATGCGGATGTGCTCTTCCACTGGGTGGCCGGCGCCATCGGTACGGCCTCCGCTCCCGCCACCTCCGCCGACCCGGCCGGGCGATGGGCCTTCTTCACCGCCGCGGATCCCGATGAGGCGGGGGAGGCATTGCTGAGCCTGTGTGCCGAAGGCTGCGACACATTGCGTTATCGCGAGCACCGCCTGGTGCACATGCCGGTGGCGCGCCCGTTGGCCCCCGTGGCCGGACCGGCCTTCGCCGGCTGGGAAAGCCCATGGTGGACCATCCTCGGCGATCTGGTGCTCTTCAGCGACGCCCCGATGGACCTGGTGCGTTGCATCGACGTGTGGCATGATGGGCGTTCCCTCGCCGAGCATGCCCGCACCGTGGCCTGGGTGGATCGCATCGGACTCACGGCCGGTCACACCTTCTGGTGCGATGTGGGCCGCTCGCTCGATCAGCTGGCCGCCGGCATGCGCGAACCCTTCGCCGAAGCCGTGCGCAGCGGCACCCCCTGGGGCGCGTTCGGTGGCGCCACCGTGCGCATCGACCCCGGACCGCGCGGCCACCTGCAGGTGGTGGCCGGGCTGCAGTACGCCCCCGTGCAACGCACCGCCGGCAGTGTGCTGTGGTCCACTCCGTTGGAAAGCCCCGTGATCAGCGGCCCCCACGTGGTGCGCAACCACGTGAACGGCACGCGCGAGGTGCTGGTGCAGGATGCCCGCCACCGCATCCACCTGGTGGGCTCCACGGGCAAGATCCTGTGGTCGCGTCAGCTCGAAGGGCCCGTGCTGGGCGCGGTGCATCAGGTGGACCGATTCCGCAACGGCAAGCTGCAACTGCTCTTCAACACCGCCGAGCGCCTGCATCTGATCGACCGCAATGGCAAGGACGTGGGCGGCTTCCCGGTGGATCTCCGGCCCGGTGCCGCTGCGCCCGTGGCCGTGTTCGACTACGACGGCACGCATGACTATCGCCTGGTGGTGCCGCTCACCGATGGCTCACTGGCCAACCACGGCATCGATGGCCTGGCCGTGAAAGGGTGGGAGCCGGCTCGCCTGCCCGCCGCTGCCACCAATGCCGTGCACCATGTGCGCATCCTCAACAAGGACTTCCTCGTGGCCGTGGATGGTGGGGGGCGGGTGTCCCTGCTCGACCGGCGCGGGATGGTACGCGAGCGCTGCGACCTGGTGCTGGGTGAAGGGGCCGAGGTGCAACGCCTGGTGCCCGGCAGCAGCATCGGGGCCACCCGCATCATCTGGTCCATGCCCGATGGCAGCTTGATGGAGGCCCCGCTCCACGGACAGCCCACCACACTGCATCCGCCCATGCCCGGTCGCACCTGGTGGGCCGATCTGGACGCCGATGGCCGGGGCGAAGTGGTGCGCATGAGCAACGACACGCTGATGGTGCTGCGGGAAGGCCGTGCGTTGTGGACGCGCGTGGTGCACGGGCTGAGGCCGATGTTCCGGCCCTATGCCTTCGGGCAGGGGGTGTGGGCGCTGGCCGCGGTGCGTGCGGAGGCCGAACGCGTGGCGCTGGTGAACGACCGCGGACACGAGATGGAAGGCCTGCCTGTGCCCGGGGTGGTGCCGCCCGCCATCGCCGACCTCAACGCCGACGGCGCCCTGGAACTGATCACGGCCACGGCCGATGGCACCCTCGTGGCCCACCGCATACCTTCGGTGACGGGCGTACAGCGCTGAGCATGAAACGAGCCCTGCTCCGGACCATCCTGCGTAGGGAAGTATTGGTCCTGGCCCGATCCGTGGCCGTGTTCATCACCGTGCTGCTCGTGCTCTTCGAGTTCGGGGTGCATCCCGGCCAGGGCGCGGCGCAGGTGTTGGAGGGCATCTCCTATGGCCTGGTGTGCTTCACCGCGGTGGTGAGCCTGCTCTCGATCATCCGTGCCAAGCTGCGCGGAACACCCGTGCGCAAGGCCGAGCTCCTCTGGCTGGCCGGTGCCATCGCCCTCATCGCCCTGCGCCCCGCCGGCCTGCAGCCGTGGCCCGCCGAGTCATCGTGGCCCCACCTCGCCTTCTTGCTGCTCTTCACGTTCATCGAACTGAGCCGCTTGGAGATGGGCCGGGGCGTGGCGCGCTTCAACCCCGCCCTGCTCTTCGCCGGCAGCTTCGTGGCGCTCATCGGCGTGGGGTCCCTGCTGCTGCACATGCCCAACGCGGCCACCCGTCCGCTGCCCTATGTCGATGCGCTCTTCACCGCCACCTCGGCCGTGTGCGTCACCGGGCTCAGCACCATCGACATCCCCACGGACCTCACGCGCACCGGCCAGATCCTCGTGCTGGTGCTGTGCCAGATCGGAGGCCTGGGCATGATGACCTTCACCAGCTTCTTCGCCTTCCTCTTCAAGGGCCGCAGCTCGCTGGAGGAACAGTTGCGCATCCGCGACCTTGCGCAGACCACACTGGGAAGCGCCCGCGGCTTCGTGCTGCGCGTGGTGTTCTTCACGCTCACCGTGGAGGCCATCGGTGCGGCGTTGATCTACACGCGACTGGGGGGGCTCGCCCTGGAGCCCGATGAGCGCATCTTCCAGGCGGTGTTCCACGCGGTGGCCGCCTTCATGAACAGCGGCTTCAGCACCCTGCCCGACGATGTGCTACGCAACACCATCGGCTTCAACTACCCGCTGCTGTGGGTGATGACCGTACTGATCGTGGCCGGTGGGCTGGGCTTCGGCATCATCTTCAACTTCAGTGTGTACCTCCGCGTGTGGTTCGTGGGGCTGCTGCGCCGCCTCTTCACCGGTGCCCCGCGCAGCCGCCACCCGCGCGTGGTCACCATCAGCACACGCCTGGTGCTCGTCACCACCGCCCTGCTCATGGCCACCGGGGTGCTGGCCTTCATGCTGCTGGAGTGGGACCATGTCTTGTCCCGGCACGAGAGCACCTGGGGTCGCGTCTCCTACAGTGTGTTCGCCACCGCGGCCGTGCGCACCGCGGGCTTCAATGTGGTCGACTTCGCCGACGTGCGCTTTCCGGTGATGATGGTGGCCCTGCTGCTGATGTACGTGGGCGGCTCGCCGGGGTCCGTGGCCGGGGGGATCAAGACCACCACCTTCGCGGTGGCCACGCTCAACGTGTTCGCCACGGCGCGGGGGCGCGGCCGGGTGGAGTTCCTGGGCCGCGAGATCAGCACCAACAGCATCCGGCGCGCCTTCGCCACGGTGGTGCTCTCGCTCGTGTGCCTGGGCGTGGCCATCGGCGTGGTGGCCACCCTGCAACCCGAGATCCCCTTGATGGCCGTGGCTTTCGAGTGTTTCAGCGCGTTCAGCACCGTGGGCCAGAGCATGGGCATCACCCCCCAGCTCGACCCCGCCACGCGCTACGTGATGGTGGGCGTGATGTACATCGGCCGGGTGAGCGCGCTTACCTTGCTCGTGTCCGTGCTGCGCCAGGTGACCCTCACCAGCTACCGGTATCCACAGGAGGACATCCAGATCAACTGAGCGGAAGATGAAAGTAGCCGTGTTCGGATTGGGCAACTTCGGTCATGCGCTGGCCGTGAAGCTCACGCGCATGGGGCACGAGGTCCTGGCCGTGGACCGCGAGATGGGCGAGGTGGAGGCCATCAAGAGCGAGGTGAGCTTCGCCGTGTGCCTGGCCAGCGACGACCCCAACGCCATGAAGGCCCTGCCGCTGCACGACGTGGACGTGGCCGTGGTGGCCATCGGCGAGGATGAGGGCGCCAACATCATGACCACCGCCCTGCTGGTGAACCTGAAGGTGCGCCGGGTGGTGAGCCGCGCCATCAACCCACTGCACGAGATGGTGCTCAACTCCATGGGCGTCACCGATATCGTTCACCCCGAGGAGAAGGCCGCCGAGAGCCTGGCACGCCGCCTCAACCTGCGCAAGCTGGTGGACCAGTTCGAGCTGCCCGGCGGCTTCGTCATCGCCGAGGTGGTGGTGCCCGACCGCTTCGTGGGCAGGCCGCTGGACCAGGTGGAGGAGCTCAAGCGGCGCCAACTGGGCCTGGTGACCGTGCTGCGCAAGGAGGCTGAACGCTCGTTCATCGGCCGGCGGGCGGTCAAGCTCGGCTCGCTCGGTGTGGTGCAGTCCGACTTCGTACCCGAGAAGGGCGACATCCTGGTGCTGTTCGGCACCAAGGACGAAGTGGCCAAGTTCACCGGGGTGAACGACTGACCGGCCTACTTCCGCGGCTTCACCAGGTGGACCTTCTGGCCCGGGGCCAACCGGGCATCCCAGGGCAGCTCGTTGTACTTGGACAGCCGTGCCAGCTTCACGCCGTACCGCTGGCTCACGTCCCACAGCGTCTCACCGGCCGTGGCCGTGTGTGTGATGGCCCCCTTGGCGGCGTTTCGCTTGGGCTGGATGTACACCACCTGGCCCTCGGCCAGCGCGGTTTCCTTGTCCATGTCGTTCCAGCGGGCCAGCATGCCGTGGGTCATCTCCAGTTCGCGGGCCAGCTTGCGCAGATCGTCGCCCGCCTTGGCGCGTACGAACTTGATCCGGCCTTCGAACAGCTCCACCGGTCGGGCGGCGCCGATGGTGATCACGTCGCCCCCTCCGCTGCTGCGTCCGCGGGGTTTCGTGGTGGTGGTGGTGCTGCGCCCAGCAGCGGGCGCGGCGTCCGGCTTGCGGTAGGCCACGTCCACCCCGCGGTCCAGCTTGTGCAACTCGTACCGCTCGATGAGGTTGATGAGCTTCTGCGGGTAGCTGGGGTCGGTGGCATAGCCGGCCTTCTTCAACCCGTGCGCCCAGCCCTTGTAGTCGGTCACCTCCAACTGGAACAGCGCGGCATAGCGCGGCCGGTGCAGGAACTTGCTGTGGTCCTCGAAGCTCTGCGACGCGTCCTTGTACTTGCGGAAACAGTCGTTCTTCTTGTCATCGTCGTGGTACACCTTCGGCCCCGTCCAGTCGCTGTGGCATTTGATGCCGAAGTGGTTGTTGGCCTCGCGGGCCAGCATGCTGTTGCCGTTGCCGCTCTCCAGCAGGCCCTGGGCCAGGGTGATGCTGGCGGGGATGCCGTGCTCCTTCATTTTCATCACGGCCACGTCCTTCCAGCGGGTGATGTAGTCCTCGGCCGTCAGGCGCGGGCTCTTGTCGCCGCCCCCATCCATGGCACGGGCCTGAACGGCCGTCGCCAACAGGGTCGTCAGCAGGAGGGTTTTCCACATTTCCACGATCCGCATCGGTCCAGTTATCCACGATCAAAGAGCCAAGCTATCGGGCGTTTTGCCGGGTTATCAACAATTGGACCGCGAGCTATTAACGATCGCATGTGGATGTCGCGTACCTCCCGATGCCGTTCGACCCACACCGGCTGCGCCGCACCTTCGCACCATGGCCCAGCCGCACCCCCTGCCCGACCCGGACGATCCGCGCTGCCGCCGCCTCTTCGATGCCGGCTACGTGCACGGCGATTTCTACTTCACGCCCGAGGGCTACGTGGTGTTCACCGAGCAGTTCCTGCTGCGGCGCGGCTGGTGCTGTGGCAACCGCTGCCGCCACTGCCCCTACGGGCACAAGGCGGTGCGAAGGGCGCAGGGGTGAAATGGAAGACCCCGGCCACAAGCGACCAGGGTCTCTCCCGAGCGAGGCAGCTCAAGGAACAAGAACACGGCACACGTACCGGGCACCGCCGGCCTGCACCTGCAACAGATGCACGCCCGATGATACTCCGTCGAGGGGCATTTCCAGGCGGTCGGTGGCCCGGCCCCGCCATTCGCGCACGTGGCGGCCGGTGGCGTCGAGCAGGCAGGCGGCCTCCAGGGTGTTGCCAGGCAGTACGGCCCTGAGCCGGCCCCACGCGTCCACCCACGCATGCAACGGGGAAGTAGTACCGGTGGCTTCCTCCACGCCCACCACTCCTTCGCCAGCGAAGAGCTCGATGCCCACACCGGCATCGTTCGCCGCGAATACGAAGCTGTTCTGGAACAGGATCATGTTGCCGTCCACCGCATCGGGACCGCCATTGACCACCGTCGGCATGAACTCGTACACCATCACCGTGCCCGCCTCGGTGCCGTCGCTCTTCCAATACTGCCGGGCATGCGCGTCGGCGCGGCCCATGAAGTAGATGTGCTGCCCATCGTTGCGGAAGCCGTAGAAGTTCGAAACGCCGTTGATGCCCTGCGTGCTGGTGAAGGTCTTCACCGGGGTGAGAGTTTGCGCCACCGGGTCGATGCGGGCCAGCATCGTGTTCTGGTTGCCATCGCCCGTGAGCACGTACAGCATGCCGCCGAGCTCGGTCATGTAGGGGAAGCCCTGGTTGGGCATCTGACCTTCCAGCACCAATTGTGTGCTCGACGAGGTGCCCAGTGTGCGGTACAGCTTCCAGGTGGAGTTCTCCAGCGCGCTGAAGTACATCCAGCCGTTGGCGTCCACATGGTGGTTCAGACCGGGAATATGCGCCATGGCGTAATTGCCGGGATGGATCAGCGACGTGTTCGCCGTGCTGCCGTCGGAAGCGATCAGACCGGTGTGGGCCGTGACCACGAAACGTTCCGTGTTCCGGGACCACAACAGGGTGATCGCGCCGGTCGCGCTGGCCGGGTTGATCGTGGCGAACTGCTGCGTGCCGGCCGCCGTACCATCGCTCACCCACAGCTGCGGACCATTGGTGCCGTCGTTGGCCAGGAAGTATCCCTTGCCGTTGTGATCGAAGCCTTGGAAAATGGGGAACGGCGATCCGAACGGGGTGCCGGTGCCGGGATGGATGTCAAGTACCATCTGCGTGCCCGCCGGGGTACCATCGGTGACCCACAGCTCGTAACCGTGGTCGATGCTGTGGCCG
>CAYXKE010000028.1:0-30365 GCA_964464935.1 uncultured Chryseobacterium sp. | reverse complement strand
CCGAGCACGAGGATTTCGAGACGATCGTGCAGGACGTGTACCTGGGCCAGATCCCCTACATGACCCCGCGCGGCAGCTTCGTGGTGAACGGCGCCGAACGCGTGGTGGTGAGCCAGCTCCACCGCAGCCCCGGGGTGTTCTTCGGCCAGAGCCGCCACGCCAACGGCACCAAGCTCTACAGCGCCCGGGTGATCCCGTTCAAAGGCAGCTGGATCGAGTTCGCCACGGACATCAACGGCGTGATGTACGCCTACATCGACCGGAAGAAGAAGCTGCCGGTCACCACCCTGCTGCGGGCCATCGGCTTCGAGAGCGACAAGGACATCCTGGAGATCTTCGGTCTCGCCGACGAGGTGAAGGTCTCCAAATCGGCCTTGAAGGACGTGGTAGGCCGCAAGCTGGCCGCCCGTGTGCTGAAGTCCTGGGTGGAGGACTTCGTGGACGAGGATACCGGTGAGGTGGTGTCCATCCAGCGGAACGAGGTGCTGATCGACCGCGAGACCGTGATCGAGGAGGCCCACCTGGACCTGATCCTGGAAAGCGGCGCGAAGACGATCATCCTGCACAAGGAGAACGTGAACGCGGCCGATTACGCGCTGATCTACAACACCCTGCAGAAGGACCCCTCCAACTCTGAGAAGGAGGCCGTGGAGGTGATCTACCGCCAGCTGCGCAACGCCGAGCCGCCCGATCTGGAGACGGCCCGCGGGGTGATCGACAAGCTGTTCTTCAGCGAGCAGCGCTACGACCTCGGCGAGGTGGGCCGCTACCGCATCAACAAGAAGCTGGGCCTGGAGAGCGACCTCAGCGTGCGGGTGCTCACCAAGGAGGACATCATCTTCATCATCAAGTACCTGATCGAGCTGGTGAACTCCAAGGCCGATGTGGACGATATCGACCACCTGAGCAACCGGCGCGTGCGCACCGTGGGCGAGCAGCTGCACGCCCAGTTCGGCGTGGGCCTGGCCCGCATGGCCCGCACCATCCGTGAGCGGATGAACGTGCGCGACAACGAGGTGTTCACCCCCACCGACCTGATCAACGCGAAGACGCTGAGCTCGGTGATCAACTCGTTCTTCGGCACCAACCAGCTCAGCCAGTTCCTCGACCAGACGAACCCGCTGAGCGAGATCACCAACAAGCGCCGTCTCAGCGCCCTGGGCCCTGGTGGTCTGAGCCGCGAGCGCGCCGGCTTTGAGGTGCGTGACGTGCACTACACCCACTACGGTCGCCTGTGCACCATCGAGACGCCTGAAGGCCCGAACATCGGTCTGATCAGCAGCCTCTGCGTGTACAGCAAGATCAACAGCTTGGGCTTCATTGAGACCCCGTACCGGCCGGTGAACGACGGCAAGGTGGACCTGAAGGCCGAGGTGAAGTACCTCAGCGCCGAAGAGGAGGACAACCTGATCATCGCCCAGGCCAACGCCCAGGTGAACGACAAGGGTGAGTTCGTCAACGACCGCGTGAAGGCCCGGTTGATGGGCGACTTCCCCGTGGTGAGCCCCAAGGAGCTGCACCTGATGGACGTGGCGCCGAACCAGATCGCCTCCATTGCCGCGAGCCTGATCCCCTTCCTGGAGCACAACGACGCCAACCGTGCGCTGATGGGCTCGAACATGATGCGCCAGGCCGTGCCGCTGCTGCGGCCCGAGGCCCCGATCGTGGGCACCGGCCTGGAAGAGCTCGTGGCCCGCGACAGCCGCGTGCTCCTCACCGCCGAAGGCGATGGCGTGGTGAAGTACGTGGACAGCGAGCGCATCGTGATCACCTACAAGCGCAACGAAGAGGAGCGCATCGTGAGCTTCGAGGGCGACGACAAGGAGTACAAGCTCACCAAGTTCCGCAAGACCAACCAGAGCACCTGCATGAACCTGCGCCCCGTGGTGCGCAAGGGCGACAAGGTGACCGCCGGCCAGGTGCTGTGCGAGGGCTACGCCACGCAGGACGGTGAGCTGGCCATCGGCCGCAACCTGCTGGTGGCCTTCATGCCGTGGAAGGGCTACAACTTCGAGGACGCCATCGTGATCAGCGAGCGCGTGGCCTCGGAGGACATTTTCACGTCCATCCACATCGATGAGTACATCATGGAGGTGCGCGACACCAAGCGCGGCCTCGAGGAACTCACCGCGGACATCCCGAACGTGAGCGAGGAAGCCACCCGGGACCTGGACGAGAACGGTCTGGTGCGCATCGGTGCCGAGATCAACGAAGGCGACATCCTCATCGGCAAGATCACGCCGAAAGGGGAGACCGACCCCAGCCCCGAGGAGAAGCTGCTCCGCGCCATCTTCGGCGACAAGGCCGGCGATGTGAAGGACGCCAGCCTGAAGGCGCCCCCCAGCACCAAGGGTGTGGTGATCGACAAGAAGCTCTTCAGCCGTGCGGTGAAGGACAAGAAGTCCAAGACCAACGAAAAGGCCGTTCTGGAGCAGATCGACAAGGAGTACGAGAAGGAACTGGCCGCGCTGAAGAGCCAGCTGGTGGAGAAGATGATGCAGCTGGTGGGCGGACAAGCCTCGGCCGGCGTCTTCAACAAGTACAAGGAGGAGCAGATCAAGAAAGGCGTGAAGTTCAGCGCCAAAGTGCTGCAGAACCTCGACTTCATCACCGTTGACCCCACCGGTTGGACCGCGGACCAGAAGACCAACGAACTGGTGCGCCAGCTCATCCACAACTACAACATCCGCCACGGCGACATCAGCGGCGTGTACAAGCGGAAGAAGTTCCAGGTGAGCATCGGCGACGAATTGCCCGCGGGCATCATCAAGCTGGCCAAGGTGTACGTGGCCGCCAAGCGGAAGCTCACCGTGGGCGACAAGATGGCCGGCCGCCACGGGAACAAGGGTATCGTGGCCAAGATCGTGCGCGATGCCGACATGCCGTTCCTGGAGGACGGTACGCCGGTGGACATCGTGCTGAACCCGCTGGGCGTGCCCAGCCGGATGAACCTGGGCCAGATCTACGAGACCGTGCTGGGCTGGGCCGGCAAGAAGCTGGGCCGGAAGTATGCCACCCCCATCTTCGATGGCGCCACCATCGAGGAGATCAACGCAGAGACCGACGCCGCCGGCATCCCGCGCAACGGCAAGTCGTACCTCTATGACGGTGGCACCGGCGAGCGCTTCGACCAACCCGCCACCGTGGGGGTGATCTACATGATCAAACTGGCCCACATGGTGGACGACAAGATGCACGCCCGTTCCATCGGCCCCTACAGCCTCATCACCCAGCAGCCGCTCGGCGGTAAGGCCCAGTTCGGTGGCCAGCGCTTCGGTGAGATGGAAGTGTGGGCGCTGGAGGCCTTCGGTGCCGCCAACATCCTGCAGGAGATCCTTACCGTGAAGAGCGACGACGTCATGGGCCGTGCGAAGGCCTACGAGGCCATCGTGAAGGGCGAACCGCTCCCCACTCCGGGTATCCCCGAATCGTTCAACGTGCTGCTCCACGAACTCCGTGGCCTGGCCCTGAACGTGTCACTCGAGTGACCCACACGTCCCATTGAACGAAGCACGGAAGCAAGCAACGCGACCCCATGAAGAAGGAAGTGAAGCTGAACAGCAACTTCGAAAAGATCGTCGTCAGCCTGGCCGCCCCGGAACAGATCCTGGAGCGCAGCCACGGTGAGGTGACCAAGCCCGAGACGATCAACTATCGCACCTACAAACCCGAGCGGGACGGCCTCTTCTGTGAGCGCATCTTCGGCCCGGTGAAGGACTTCGAGTGCCACTGCGGCAAGTACAAGCGCATCCGCTACAAGGGGATCGTCTGTGACCGCTGCGGTGTGGAGGTCACCGAGAAGAAGGTCCGCCGCGAGCGCATGGGCCATATCCAGCTGGTGGTGCCCGTGGCCCACATCTGGTACTTCCGCAGTCTGCCGAACAAGATCGGTTACCTGCTGGGCCTGCCCTCCAAGAAGCTCGACCAGATCATCTACTACGAGCGCTACGTGGTGATCCAGCCCGGTGGCGCCGTGAACAAGGACGGCAACCCGGTGCAGTACCTGGATTTCCTCACCGAAGAGGAATACCTGGACATCATGGAGAAGCTGGGCAAGGAGAACCAGTACCTGGACGACGCCGACCCCAACAAGTTCATCGCCAAGATGGGGGCCGACGCACTGCATGACCTGCTTCGTCGTCTGGACCTGGACAGCCTGAGCTACGAGCTGCGCCACAAGGCCAACACCGAGACCAGCCAACAGCGCAAGAACGAGGCCCTCAAGCGCCTGAACGTGGTGGAGGCCTTCCGCGATGCCAACAGCCGTCGGGAGAACCGCCCCGAGTGGATGGTGGTGAAGGTGGTGCCCGTGATCCCGCCCGAGCTGCGGCCCCTGGTGCCCCTGGACGGCGACCGTTTCGCCACCAGCGACCTCAACGACCTGTACCGCCGCGTGATCATCCGCAACAACCGCCTGAAGCGCCTGATGGAGATCAAGGCGCCCGAGGTGATCCTGCGGAACGAGAAGCGCATGCTGCAGGAGGCCGTGGACAGCCTCTTCGACAACAGCCGCAAGAGCAGCGCCGTGAAGAGCGAGAACAACCGCCCGCTGAAATCGCTGAGCGATTCGCTCAAAGGCAAGCAGGGCCGTTTCCGCCAGAACCTGCTCGGCAAGCGCGTGGACTACAGTGCCCGTTCGGTGATCGTGGTGGGCCCCGAGCTGAAACTGCACGAGTGCGGTCTGCCCAAGGACATGGCCGCCGAGCTCTTCAAGCCCTTCATCATCCGCAAGCTCATCGAGCGGGGGATCGTGAAGACGGTGAAGAGCGCCAAGAAGGTGGTGGACAAGAAGGAGCCCGTGGTGTGGGACATCCTGGAGAACGTGCTCAAGGGCCACCCCGTGCTGCTGAACCGTGCACCAACGCTGCACCGTCTGGGTATCCAGGCCTTCCAGCCGAAACTGATCGAGGGCAAGGCCATCCAGCTGCACCCGCTGGTGTGTACCGCCTTCAACGCCGACTTCGACGGTGACCAGATGGCCGTGCACGTGCCCCTGGGCAACGCGGCCATCCTGGAGGCCCAGCTGCTGATGCTGGCCAGCCACAACATCCTGAACCCGGCCAACGGCGCGCCCATCGCGGTGCCCAGCCAGGACATGGTGCTCGGCCTGTACTACATCACCAAGGGCCGCAAGAGCGACGCCACCCGCACCATGAAAGGGGAGGGCCGCACCTTCTACAGCCCCGAGGAGGTGATCATCGCCTACAACGAGGGCCGTCTGGACCTGCACAGCTGGATCAAGCTGCGCTGGACCGGTCCCGATGGCAAGAGCCAGTTGATCGAGACCACCTGCGGCCGTACCCTCTTCAACGAGGTGGTGCCCGATGAGATCGGCTTCATCAACGAGCTGTTGACGAAGAAGGCCCTGCGCGACATCATCGGCCGTGTGCTGAAGGAGACCGGCATGGCCCGCACCGCCCAGTTCCTCGACGACATCAAGGACCTCGGCTTCATGAGCGCCTTCCGCGGTGGGCTGAGCTTCAACCTGGACGATGTGGTCATCCCCGAGGAGAAGGAGAAGCTGGTGAAGGCCGCCCAGGCCGAAGTGGACGAGGTGACGGCCAACTACAACATGGGTCTGATCACCAACAACGAGCGCTACAACCAGACGATCGACATCTGGACCCACACCAACAGCAAGGTGACCTTCACCTTGATGGAGCGGATCAAGAACGACCGTCAGGGCTTCAACTCCATCTACATGATGATGGACAGCGGCGCCCGGGGTTCCAAGGAGCAGATCCGCCAGCTCTCCGGCATGCGGGGCCTGATGGCCAAGCCGCAGAAAGGCGGCGGTGGCGGTGGCCAGGACATCATCGAGAACCCCATTCTCTCGAACTTCAAGGAGGGCCTGTCCATTCTGGAGTACTTCATCTCCACCCACGGTGCCCGTAAGGGTCTGGCCGATACCGCGCTGAAGACCGCTGACGCCGGTTACCTCACCCGCCGTCTGGTGGACGTGGCGCAGGACGTGGTGATCACCAACGAGGACTGCGGCACCCTGCGCGGTCTGGTGACCACCGACCTGAAGCGCAACGAAGAGGTGGTCGAGTCGCTGAAGGACCGCATCCTGGGCCGAACCGCCCTGACCGATGTGGTGCACCCGCAGACCGGCGAGATCATCGTGAAAGGCGGTGAGCTCATCGACGAGGACATCGCCGAGCGCATCGGCTCCAGCCCCATCGAGGAGGTGGAGATCCGCAGCGTGCTCACCTGCGAACAGCGCAAAGGCGTGTGCGCCAAGTGCTACGGTCGCAACCTGGCCACGGGCCGCATGGTGCAGATCGGCGAGGCCGTGGGTGTGATCGCCGCGCAGTCCATCGGTGAACCCGGTACCCAGCTCACCCTGCGTACGTTCCACGTGGGTGGTGTGGCCGGCAAGATCACCGAGGAAAGCGAGATCGCGGCCAAGTACGACGGCATCCTGGAGATCGACGAACTGCGCACCGTGAAGCGCAAGGACAACAAGGGCGAGGGCGCTGAAGTGGTCATCAGCCGCAGCAGCGAGATGCGCATCTTGGACGAGAACACAGGCATCGTGCTCACCACCGGCAATATCCCCTACGGCGCGTACCTGTACGCCAAGTCGGGCCAGAAGGTGGAGAAGGGCCAGCGCATCTGCGTGTGGGACCCGTACAACGCCGTGATCATCTCCGAGTTCGCCGGCAAGCTGGCCTTCGAGAGCATCGAAGAGAACGCCACCTACCGCGAGGAGATCGACGAACAGACCGGCTTCGCCGAGAAGGTGATCATCGAGAGCCGCGACAAGCGGAAGAACCCGACGATCCGCATCATGGACGCCAAAGGCAACGAGGAGCTCAAGACGTACTCCCTGCCGGTGGGCGCCCACATCATGGTGAAGGAAGGTCAGAAGATCGAGGCCGGCGATGTGCTGGTGAAGATCCCGCGCAGCAGCGGCAAGGGCGGTGACATCACCGGTGGTCTCCCGCGTGTGACCGAGCTCTTCGAAGCCCGGAACCCGAGCAACCCCGCTGTGGTGAGCGAGATCGACGGCATCATCTCCTACGGCAAGATCAAGCGCGGCAACCGCGAGATCATCGTGGAGAGCCGCACCGGCGAGCGCAAGACCTACCTGGTGCCCCTGAGCAAGCACATCCTGGTGCAGGAGAACGACTTCGTGAAGGCCGGTGCCGCGCTGAGCGACGGGGCCATCAGCCCCACGGACATCCTCAACATCCAAGGCCCCACCCGCGTGCAGGAGTACCTGGTGGACGAGGTGCAGGAGGTGTACCGCATGCAGGGCGTGAAGATCAACGACAAGCACTTCGAGGTGATCGTGCGCCAGATGATGCGCAAAGTGGAGATCGAGGATCCGGGCGATACCCGCTTCCTCGAGAAGCAGAGCGTGGGCCGCATGGAGTTCATGGAAGAGAACGACGCCATCTACGACAAGATGGTGGTGGTGGACGCCGGCGACAGCACCAACCTGAAGGAGGGCCAGATCATCACCATGCGCAAGCTGCGTGATGAGAACAGCGCACTGAAGCGCCGCGATGCCCGCCCGGTGGAGGCCCGCCCGGCCAAGCCCGCCACGGCTCGCACGCTGCTCCAGGGTATCACCCGCGCCTCGCTGCAGACCGACAGCTTCATCAGCGCAGCTTCCTTCCAGGAAACGACCAAAGTGCTGAACGAGGCCGCCGTGAACGCCAAGGAAGATCACCTGAACGGTCTGAAGGAGAACGTGATCGTGGGTCACCTGATCCCGGCCGGTACCGGTCAGCGGGCCTTCCAGAAGCACTTGGTGTACAACAAGGACGAGTACGATCGGATGATCGCCGAGCGTGCCGCCGCCCAAGAGGTGAACGAATAAGCGGAACGGCGGGCACCCGGCTTCGGTCCGCGTGCCCGCCCATGCCGCCCAACCGGTGAACGATGGCCGATCCCAAGGAACAACCCCGCCCCAATCAGCTGAACATCGAGCTCAGCGAGGAGGTGGCCGATGGCACTTACAGCAATCTGGCCATCATCACCCACAGCAGCGCCGAGTTCGTGGTGGATTTCATCCGCATGATGCCCGGGGTGCCCAAGGCCAAGGTGAAGGCCCGCATCCTCCTCACCCCGCAGCACGCCAAGCGTCTCATGCGCGCCCTGGCGGACAACATCCAGAAGTACGAGCAGATGCACGGTGCGATCCGCGAAAGCGAAATGCCCGAGATCCCGATGAACTTCGGTGGCCCGCCCGCACAGGCGTAACCGCCATCAACTATACCAAGGATGAGGCCCTCCCGATCGGAGGGCTTCGTCGTTCAGGTCGACCGACCAGCGCGTGCCCGATTTCAGCGCCACCGCGGTGGAACCGCTGGTCAGCAGCGCCATCATGAAGAGCGCGCGCCATCGCCGAATGCAGGCCAGGTCGCAGGGCTTCATCGGCGTGATGCGGAGGTCATGGTCTTCAGCGCCGCCAGCGTACGGGCATCGGCCGCATTGCTTTCCTGCCAGCGCTGACCTTCCACACGCTGCATGAAGCGATCGCGCTTGGCGTCCAGCTCGCTGCGGAACTCGGCGGGATCAAGATGCTCCACCCAGCGCACGCGGTTGTTGCGGTGCCGGGCCATCTGCAGTTCCACCTGGTCCAGGTTGGCATAAAGCAGTGGCAGCACCTTGTCGCTCATGGCGAGGTAGTTGTCGATGTCGATCTCGCCCGGGTTGTCGTGCGCGAGGTTGTAGCGAACGATGGTGCTGTCCCAGTCCACCGTGGTGAGACCGATCAGCACGGCGAACCACGCCCAGGCGTTCACCCGCGTCAGATAGTAGAAGCTGCGCCGTTCGCGCACCTTGATGTACAGGGTGATCAGGCCGATCAGCACCAGCGCGAGGAAGACGATCACGCCCACGCGCTTGTACGCAAGGCCATGGAACGAGATGTAGTGGTAGTTCCGCAGGAACACCGAGATGCCCAGGATGAAATTCTGCACCACCCACACGGTGGCGAGGTGCTTCAATGGGGTGTTCCGCGGATGGAAGTTCAGGTTGCGACGGAAGAGGTACAGGAGCACGAGCATGCTCAGCATGATGCTCCAGATCAATGCCCAGGTGCCCTCGTGCACGAATTGCTTCAGGCTGAAATCCTTCGGCACGGTGAAGCCGAGCCACACCCAGCTGATGTCGATCACGTTCACCACCATCAAAGCGATGTTCACCAGCACCAGCAGGACCACCCCCGCGCGGCGTTCACGCTCCAGCGGGTCCATGGACAGGGGACGCATCCAGCGCGGACGACGGATGCGGGTGCGCACCAGCGTGTCGGTCATCTGGTGCTCGATGCGGTGCATGGCATCCGGCGCGATCCGACGCACCAGGGCCGCGCACACCATCATGGCGAACACGAGGAAGAGCAGGTGCGGGGTCAGTAGCTCGCCCAGCAGGTCGAACAGACCATCGAAGAGCCCTGCGGTGAGCACATCGAACCGGGGGTTGCCCACGCGGTAAAGCTGCACGAAGGCCATGGCGACCAGCACGGGCAGCACGGCGATGCGCACCCAGCGCCAGCCGCTGCCTCCGGTGGTGTTGGCGCCACGAAGGCCGCTCACCCCGCGCAAGCCGGCCGCCGGGGCCATGAAGAAGGCGAGTGCGGCCTGCGGGATGGCGAACGGCACGCTGCGGAGGGCCGGCTCATGCACCGATCCCGCGAAGACGATCAGGCCCATCACCACCGCCACGATCGCCACCGTGCTGTGGTGCCACCACACCATGGCAGCGGCCAGCAGGGTGCCTGCATAGGCCCAGCGGGCAGGGACCGACACCCGCCGCCATCCGTGCCGGAACAGGCCCACGGACATCGCGACCAGGGCGAAGAGGGTGAGGTTGAGACCGGGTTCCATGCCCCAGAAAAGGTGGTCGAACAGCATGGTGAGCGGTACGACCATCAGTACGGCGGACCAACGCTCGAGCAGCGTGCGGGTGGAATGGGCGGACATGGTATCAGGGTTTGGGTAGGAGACGTTCGATGGCATCGATGTGGGCGCGGAACGCTTTGGCCCCCGCAGCGGTGGCCTTGTAGCTGGTGTTGGGGCGGCGGCCCACGAAGCGTTTCCGCACCTGCACGTACTTCAGTTGCTCCAAGGCGGCGAGGTGGCTGGCCAGGTTGCCGTCGGTCACGCCCAGCAACTCCTTCAGCGTGGCATGGTCCACCCAGTCGTTCACCACGAGCACCGCCATGATGCCCAGGCGAACGCGGCTCTCAAAAGCTTTGTTGAGGTCACCGATCATGGTTCCGTTCGTCCATCGCGCCGGTCGTGGCGCAGGTACATGAGCCCGCCGTAGAAGATGTGCAGCACCCCGAAGCCGATGGCCCAGAACAGCAGACCGGCCTCGATCCAGAACGCGGCGATGAGGCCCAGCACCACCTCGCTCAGGCCCAACCACCGGACCTCGTCCAATGTGTACTTCGACGCGTTAAGCAGGGCCAGTCCGTAGAAGAGGAGGGTGGTCGAAGGCACGAGCCCCGGCAGGCCGTGGTACAGCAGGGCCAGGCAGAAGATCCCCCCCGCTGCCAGAGGGATGAGCAGGTTCACCGCCATCCGCCGGGCCGTGCGATCGAACAGGCCATGCCCCAGCTTGCGGCTGCGGCGCCACGTGAACCAGAACGCACTGCCCAGGGCCAGCACCAGTACGGACGAGGCCACGGTGGCCAGGTAGGTCATGTGCTCCCAGTAGATGGATGTGCCGGTGCCGTCCTCCCCGTAGGTCAGCGGTTCGCGCGGCACATCGAGATGTGCACCGATGTACCGATGGGCCACGAAGGCACCGAGCAAGGCGATCGCGCCGGCGCTCACCCCGCTGAGCCCGCTCAGGCTCAGGAATCGGGTGCTGCGGTCCATCAGGCTGCGGATGTGCTGGAGGTCGTGCACGTCGTTGGTCATATTCAAAGTACTTTGTGAGGCAAAGTTAATGCAAGAACGGCAGGTGCGGCGGATCATTGCATGGTGCGCTGGGCGCGCGTGCTCAGTCCGTGGCCCGCTGGTTGAAGATCACGTAGCCGAAGTTGAGGCTCCACACCCACGGCTCCCGGAGCCCGTCGAAGTAGCTCAGGTTGAACCACACCGGGCCGATGGGGCTTTGGTAGATGAGCGAGCCGGAGCCGATGTAGTAGCGCTGGGTGAGCGAAGGCGCGGTCTCGGTCTGGTCCAGGTCGCCGCGCACGAAGGGCTCATAGGGCTGGAACACATAGCCCTCCAGGCGCAGGTCGAAGCGGTTGCGCGCCACCGAAAGGATGGAACGCGCGCCGACGGCCAGGTACGTGGGCGAGCGGAACTCCTCGATGAAGCGGGTGAGGCTTTCGGGCGTGGGTTGGAAGGCCGGGCTGCGGATCACGCTCGCCGTGTAGTTCTGGAACGCCGGCATGGCCGATGCGGAGCCCTCGGCCATCAGACCGAAACGGAAGGTGCCGCGGCTCAGGAAATATTTCTCGGCCAGCACGTTGGCCTGCATCCACTCGTGGGACACCCGCCGCTCCTGCTGTTCCACCTGCGTGGAGCCCGGGTCGGTATGCTCATCACCGGACACGAAGCGCAGCCGCATGCGGAACCGGTCGCCGGCGTTGGCGTGCTGCTTTCGGTTGAGCGAGTTGCGTTCCAGGCGGATGCCGCTGGTGTAGTGGCGGAACACGGTCACATCGCTCGTGTCCAGGCTGGTGAACTCGCTGGTCTGGTAGTAGCGGTCCACGGTCTCCACCACGCGCGCGTCCATCACGAGCACGCCCTTGTTGCCCATGCCTATGCCGATGTCCATGCCTCCCCAGGCCTCGCGCACCACGATGAAGCTGGGGCGCACCTCCTCGAAGAAGGTGGTGAAGCTGCGGAAATGGTCCCAGCGGTTGAGCGTGAAGATCGGTTCCACATAGATGGCCTGGCGCGTGGCGAGGTCGGCCCGCAGCCGCACCTGGCCGGCCGTGTAGAACTTGCCGAAGTACGACCGCGCATCGAGCCGCAATGAGCTCCGGCCCAGGAAATTGTAGCGCAGTGCCGCCATGCCTGTGTTGATGGGGCGTGAGGACACCATGCCGCCGAAGCGCACCTCGAGGTCCTTTTCGGGCTTCACCGTCAGGTGCAGGTCGAACCATTCCGATCCCGGCTGGCGCACGGCGCGTGGGTGGATGAAGGCGATGTTGGGGTCGGCATGCAATCGGAAGTAGGCGGGCTTCAGCACATCGGCGGTGAAGGGCCGGCCGGGGCCGGGCAGGGTCTGGCGTACGAACCGTTCCTGCGAAGGCGTGAGGCCGCTGATCTCCACATCGCGGAACACCAGCGGAGGCAGCTTTGCCCGGAAGCTTGCCCGTGCCTGGGCCACTTCCTCCGGTGACACGCGCCGACCGACCTCGGCCAGGATCTCGGGCATGCGTTCCAAGGCGGCCTGGTAGCCATCCGCCACGGTGCGGCCGGTGTTGGTGAAATCGAACAACGAGGTGGTCGTGCGCGGTTCGATGATGACGCTCTCATCGCAGCGCAGACTGAAGTCCGTGGGGCCCTGCATCATGGCCCGCAGTTGGCTCAGCAGATCGTCCTCGCTCGGCTCATTGCCGGTGGAGGCCACGTTGCTGCCGATCATGAAGTCGGGCATGAAATCGTGGTACATGACATCGCTCGGGAAGTTGTTGTACAGCCCCCCGTCCATCATCACGTGGCCGTCCACGCGGATGGGCTTGAAGTAGAACGGATAGCTCATGCTCGCCCGTACGGCCTGCGCCAGATCGCCGGTGCGGAAGACCACGGGCCTTTGCGCGGTGATGTCCGATGCCACGCAACGGTACGACACGAAGAGGCTGTCCATGGAGTAACCGGCGAGCGCGGCCACTGGTGCGAACGTGCGCATCTGTTCGAAGTCGAGCAGCACCGGGTCGCGGAGGTTGGTGGGCAGCGATGCGGTGAAGGGGGTGTTCAGGTCGAAGCGCAGGGTGATCATGGACGCATCGGGCGCGTCGTTCTTGAACCAGTACTGGTAGCGCGGCTCCACGCCGCCCTCGGCCATCAGGTGGTACAGCTCCGTGCGGAAGAGCGAGTCCATCTGTGCGGGCGAGAGACCGGCCGCGTACAGCGCCCCGATCAACGCGCCCATGCTGCTGCCCGTGATATGGTCGATGGGCACGCCGTTGTCCTCCAACGCTTGGAGCACGCCGATGTGGGCCAGGCCGGCCGCCCCCCCGCCGCTGAGCACCACGCCCACGCGCTGCCCCTGCATGAGCAGCGGCAAAAGAGCGAGCAGGATGAGGGCAAGCGCACGACGGGGCATGGCGGGGCAAAAGTAGGCGCCCTCTCCCGGGCCGGTGCGCCGCTCAAACACGCATCAGGCCGCTGAGATAGCCCGGCGACCGCAGCAGGCGCGAACCGTACCAACTGAACAGCTCGCCGTCCACCCGGTCAACGGGCGTGCCGGGAAGCACCATGTTCACCTCCAAGACATGCTTTTCGCGGAAGGGATACGGCTCCGATGACAGGAAGACCCGGTCCGGGTCGGCGGCGGCCAGCTCGGCGGGAGCCACTTCCGGATACCGTTCGGGCCGATCCGCAAAAGCGTTCACGTACCCGCAGCGGCGCAGCATGTCGTCGATGAAAGTGCCCGCTCCCGCCGCCATCCACGGCTTGCGCCAGATCAGGTAGGCCACGCGGTGGCCGTTCGGGTCAGGCCGCAGCGCGGAGAACCCGGCATCGATCTCCGCTGCAATGGCCTCGGCCCTCCGTGAAGTGTCGGTCAACGCGCCCAGGCCACGGATCATGTCCAGCGCATCGTTGAGATCGCGCACATCGCTCATCCATACCGGGAACTCCTGCTCCAACGCTTCGATGTCGGCGCGTGCGTTCTCCTCCTTGTTCCCGATGATCAGGTCGGGACGCAGCGCCCGCACCTTGTCCAGGTCCACCTGCTTGGTGCCGCCCACACGGGGTTTGCTGCGGAACCACGCATCCGGATGGATGCAGAACTTGGTGATGCCGACGACGCGATCGCCGAGGCCGAGGTCGAACAGCAGTTCGGTCTGCGAAGGCACCAGGGAGATGATCCGCCGGGAGAGGGCGGGGACCTCCACAGTGCGGCGCATCTGGTCCGTGACGGTGCGCATGCCGGGCCTTCCACCTGATCGCCGCACGATACCGGCCATCCGGGTGGGGTCTATTTCAGTTTCCCGATCACATCCTGCTTCGTCAGGATGCCATAGCCGTGGGGCTGTTCCACCAGCACGGCGGGGCTGCCGTTGCCCAGCTGCTTCGCGATCTCGTCCAGGGAGGCCTCGGGCGGCACCACGGGCAGGGTGGGGGCCATCACCACGCGGGATGCCTGCAGACGCACATCGGCGTCCTCCAGGATGGCGTCGAACAGACGTGCATCGGTGATGGTGCCCACGGGTTTGCCATCCTCGAACACGGGCAGCTGGTCGATGTTGTGTGCGCGCATCTTTTCGATGGCGTTGCGCACCGGCTCGTCCGCGTTCACGCTCACCAGCGGGAGGTCCTTGCCTTTGAGCAGGTCGCCGGCGGTGGGCCGTTCCTCCACGAGGAAACCGCGCTCGCGCATCCAATCATCGTTGAACATCTTCCCGACGTACCGGCTGCCATGGTCGTGGAAGATCACCACCACGGTCTCGCCCGGCTTGAAGTGGTGCTTGAGCTGGATCAGGCCCGCGATGGCCGCGCCGGCGCTGTTGCCCACGAAGATGCCCTCGTCGCGCACGATGCGGCGCGTGTAGATCGCGGCGTCGCGGTCGGTCACCTTCTCGAAGTGGTCGATCAGGCTGAAGTCCACGTTGGCCGGCAGCATGTCCTCACCGATGCCCTCGGTGATGTACGGATAGATCTCGTTCTCGTCGAAGATGCCCGTCTCCTTGTACTTCTTGAACACCGAGCCGTAGGTGTCGATGCCCCAGACCTTGATGTTCGGGTTCTTCTCCTTGAGGTAGCGACCAGCGCCGCAGATGGTTCCGCCGGTGCCCACGCCCACCACCAGGTGATCGACCTTACCACCGGTCTGCTCCCAGATCTCGGGGCCGGTGGTCTCGTAGTGCGCCTGGGCATTGCTGGGGTTGTCGTACTGGTTGGCCTTCCAGCTGTTGGGGGTTTCCTTCTCGAGCCGGCTGCTCACGGAGTAGTAGCTGCGCGGATCCTCGGGCGGCACGTTGGTGGGGCACACGATCACCTCGGCCCCGAAGGCGCGGAGGATGTCCACCTTCTCCTTGCTCTGCTTGTCCGTGGTGGTGAAGATGCACTTGTAGCCCTTGATGATGGCGGCGATGGCCAGGCCCATGCCGGTGTTGCCGCTGGTGCCCTCGATGATGGTGTATCCCGGTTTCAGCAGGCCGGCCTTCTCCGCGTCCTCCACCATCTTGATGGCCATGCGGTCCTTGATGCTGTTGCCGGGGTTGAAGGTCTCCACCTTCGCCAGCACCGTGGCCGGGATGTCCTTCGTGATCTTGTTCAGGCGCACCAGCGGGGTGTTGCCGATGGTGCTGAGGATGTTCTCGTGGATCTGCATGGGGGATCGGCCCGAAAGCCGCTGCGAAGTTACCGGGTCGAGGACCAAGCTTCCCAGCGCTCAGGTCGAGCGACACACCAAGGTGCTGTTGGCCTGTGCGGTGGGCGTCACCACCAGGTCGTTGATGCACATGTGGGGCGGGAGTGTGGCGGCGAACCAGATGAGGTTGGCGATGTCCGCGCCGCGCAGGGGCTCCATGCCTTGGTAAGGCACACTGGCCAGGCGTTCATCGCCTTTGAACCGCACCAGGCTGAACTCGGTCTCGGCCAGGCCCGGCGCGATCTGCGTCACCTTGATGCCGTGGGGGAGCAGGTCCTGCCGCATGGCCTTGGTCAGGGCATCGACCGCGTGCTTGGTGGCGCAGTACACGTTGCCGCGCGGGTACACCTCCTTGCCGGCCACGCTGCCGATGTTGATGATGTGCCCGCGACCACGTTCGATCATGCCGGGGATGACCGCACGGCTCACGTGCAGCAGCCCTTTCAGGTTGGTGTCGATCATTTGGTCCCAATCCGCCAGCTGTCCGGTTTGGATGGGGTCCAGCCCCGCGGCCAGCCCGGCATTGTTCACCAGCAGGTCGATGGCGCGCCAGTCCTCGGGCAGGCCGGAAAAGGCGCGCTCCACCTCGGCATTGTCGCGCACGTCGAAACGCAGGGCATGCACCTGGCCGCCCTCAAGCGTGCCGTGCAGGCCTTGGAGTTCCCGCTTCAGCGCGTCCAGGCGGTCGCGGCGACGACCATTGATGATCACACGCCAACCTTCGGCGGCGAAACGACGGGCCGTGGCCTCGCCGATCCCCGAGGTGGCCCCGGTGATGAGGACGATCGGTGACATGCCGCAAAGGAACGCCCCCCGCGTGCAGTCGGCCTATTGCTTGCTCAGCACGTATTGGTCGGCGAGCTCGCCGGTGATCTCGTCGCCGAACTCGTCGAGCTGAAGGATCTGGCCGTCACCCACGCGGTATTGCGGGCCCGCGCTGCCATCCACCATCAGGATCACGGTGCGGCCGGCCTCATCCCACACATAGGTGCCCCGGTCCTCGGTCGCCTGGCGCGACATACCCAGGTATTCCTGCGTCCGTTGGTAGCGGAAGTCCGCATCGAGACGCAGGGTGACGCGAATGCCTTCGCAATCCGCGCAGGGAATGGTGCCGGTGTAGGTCCCGTACCAGTCGTCGGCATGGGCCACCGCGTTGGTGTCGGCGCCGGTGGAAGCGTTGTCCGCCGCCGGGCCACAGGCGGCCAGCAGGAGCAGGGGAAGGAGGGTGCGGTATTTCATTGATGATGGGATCCAATGCGTGTAATGTAATCGGTCCCGGGGATTTCCGCCCCCCAGATGGGGAGATCTTGCCGCAGATGGAACGCGGGACCAAGCTCGCCGGCCAGCGGCATGTGCATTGCCTACCTTCCGTCCACACATCCCAACCCGATCCCATGAACAATCCGCTCCGTGGCCTTCTGGCCGGTGCCGCTGCTTACAAATGGGGCGGTGGCTGCTTCGGCACTGTCATCGTCTTCCTGCTCGTGTATTGGCTGCTGGGCAGTTGCTGAGCGACCGGCACTGCCGGTGGTGCCGACCTTTGCGCCATGCGCTTGTGGTCCATCCATCCGAGGTACCTCGACGTGAAGGGCATGGTGGCCCTGTGGCGCGAAGCACTGCTGGCCAGGCACGTGCTCGAAGGCCGGACCAGGGGCTATC
Source organism: uncultured Chryseobacterium sp. (assembly GCA_964464935.1). GTDB lineage: Bacteria > Bacteroidota > Bacteroidia > Flavobacteriales_F > PHOS-HE28 > PHOS-HE28. Next base: position 13,187 of record CAYXKE010000028.1, on the reverse strand, counting down.
GGCATCACCCGCAGTTGCAACGCTTTCGCACCGCTGCAGACCCCGTGGCGGCCATCCACACCTACCTGGCGCATGTGCATGCCGAGTCCACCGCACGCGGCTTCCGGTTCGATGCGAACAAGTTCGATGCACGGGCCATGCACCCACCGTTGCCCGTCACCACGGGGCAGCTGAGGTACGAGACCGAACACCTCGACCGCAAGCTGCTTCTGCGTGATCCCGCGCGCCATGCCGCCTTGATGGCCGTGGGGCAGGTGCACGCGCATCCGCTCTTCACGGTGGTGGAGGGCCCGGTGGCCGGGTGGGAGGTGATCATCTCCCCGCTGTAGCGTCCTTCCTGTTCCCTGCCGGCCGATCTTCACCCCATGGGATCGCGTGGTCGTGCGCTGGTGGTGGCCGTGGTATCGCTGCATGCCGTGCTGCTGGCCGCGTACACCCTGCCCCCGGCGGGTGTGGCGCCCGGGATACGCCATGTGGCCCGGTGGTACGCGCGTCCATTGTTCCACCAGCAATGGCGTCTCTTCGCGCCCGACCCGCCCATGTGCGACTGCACGTTGCAGGTGGCGCAGGATCAGGAATGGATCGCGTTCCCTGGAACGGCGGCGGGTGTGCTGCAGCGGCGGGCAGGGCGGAACCTGTGCCGCTACGTGCAGGCAGCAGTGCAGGCGCAGGCCCCGATCCCGGGCGAGTTGGATGAGGCCCTGGCGGCGCTGGGTGCCGCGGACCGTGCCATGCGTTTGGTGGAGCGTTGCGTGATGGACCCGCTGGAACCGGGTGCACGCCAGGAGCACATCACCATGATCCTTCGGCCATGAACCCCTCACCGGCCATCATTACGCTCTTCCAGCGCGCTGTACTGGCGTGGACACTGTGCTGGGCCGTGGCCATGTGGCTGCTGGGTGCGCCGGACCTGGTCACGGCGGTGCATGTGCCGCCCGGGCCATTGGCCCATGCCACGCACGCCCTGGCCCTGCTGCCGTTGCACATGCGCGGCATGGCGGTGACCGGAACGCTGATCGCACTGGCCGGCCTGAGCGCATGGGGCCTGTGGCGTGGTATCGGAACGATGGGCGCCGTGATGCTGGCCCTGCTCTTCCACAATGTGATGCACGCCACATGGACCCTGGGCCATGGCGGCATGCACCTGATGGCGGCGATGCTCATCCTCCTCGTGCCGCTCACCATGCAAAGCGCATGGGTGCGCGCTGTCGGCTTCTGGTGCGCGCGTGTGCAGCTGGTGCTCGTGTACGCGGTCACGGCCGTGTACAAGCTGCTGGGCAACCACTGGACCGGCGGAACGGCCGTTGGCGTCGTGGCCGGCGATGCGGACTTCGGCGGCGCCTGGCTCATCCAGATGCCGGGTGCGGTGACTTTGTTGACCTGGTCCGCGCTGGGTCTGCAGATGGCCTGGCCGATCTTGATCTGGTGGCCCCGTCTGCGGCCGCTCGTGCTGGTGGGGGGCGTACTCTTCCACCTGCACACGGGCTGGTGGATCGGTGTGCCCGAGATGGGACTGGCCTTCGTGGCCACCTACACCATCTGGACCACGAACACGCAGGCCCAGGCGATGTTGCGGACCTTGGGCAAGGTGCGGGATCGCCTCACTCCGCGGCGATGGGGAACATTTCCACCACCGAGGGGTCGAAGGGGGGCTCTATGACCTTGCGCTTGCGGCTGTCGATCCACGCGCCCATGGCGATCACCGTGGCACAGTGCGTGCCGTCGGCCTTGGTGAACGTGTGCACGAAGCAGAACCGGTCAGTGCGGCCCGTGGGGCGGTACTTCAGGTCCAGCCACACCTCGTCCTCGAGCCGGATCTCGCGGCGGAAGGTGCATTCCTCCTTGAACAGCACTGGGGCGAACCCCTCCTGCTGCATGCGCTCCATGGTGATGCCCACATGGCGCAGTGCGTCCACCCGCTGCTGGGCGCAGAGGTCGTAGTACACACTGTGCCGCAGGTGGAAGTTGGCGTCGATGTCGGACCAACGCAACTGCAGCCGGGTGCGGAAGACGGAAGGCGTGGGCATCGATCAGGCGGCATAGAGCGGACGGCCGGCCATCATGGCGCGCACTTCGGCACGTACGCGGTCCAGCACGGTCTCGTCGTGGCGGTGCGTCAGGGCCTGGTCGATCAGCTTCACCACGGCGCGGCAATCGTCCTCGCGCAGGCCACGCGTGGTCACCGCGGCCGATCCCACACGGATGCCGCTGGTCACGAACGGGCTCTTGTCGTCGAACGGCACCATGTTCTTGTTCACGGTGATGTGTACCCGGCCCAGTACGGCATCGGCCTCCTTGCCGGTAAGGCCTTTGCTGCGCAGGTCGATGAGCATGCAGTGGTTGTCCGTGCCGTTGCTCACCACGCTGTAGCCGAGGGCGATGAAGGTGTCGGCCATGGCCTGGGCGTTGGCGATGACCTGCCGGCCATAGTCGCGGAAGGCGGGCGTGAGGGCCTCACCGAAGGCCACGGCCTTGGCGGCGATGACATGCTCCAGCGGGCCGCCCTGTGTGCCGGGGAAAACGGCCGCATCGAGCACGGCGCTCAGCATGCGCGTTTCGCCTTTGGGGGTCTTCAGGCCCCACGGGTTCTCGGTGTCGCGCCCCACCATGATCAGCCCGCCGCGCGGGCCGCGCAGGGTTTTGTGCGTGGTGGTGGTCACCACATGGCAGTGGGGCAGCGGGTCGTTGAGCAGTTTGGCGGCGATCAGGCCGGCGGGGTGGCTCACATCGGCCATCAGCAGGGCACCCACCTCATCGGCGATGCTGCGGAAGGCGGCATAGTCCCAGTCGCGGCTGTAGGCGCTGGCACCGGCGATGATCAGGCGGGGTTTCTCGCGCCGGGCGATGTCGCGTACCCGGTCCATGTCCACGCGTCCGGTGGCCTGTTCCACGCCATAGAAGGTGGGGCGGTAGAGCTTGCCGCTGAAGTTCACCGGGCTGCCGTGGGTGAGGTGACCGCCATGGCTCAGGTCGAAGCCCAGGATGGTGTCACCGGGCCGGAGACAGGCGAGCATCACCGCCGCATTGGCCTGGGCCCCGCTGTGGGGCTGCACGTTGGCCCACGCCGCGCCGAACAGCTCGCGCACACGGTCGATGGCGAGTTGTTCCACCTGGTCCACCACTTCGCAGCCGCCGTAGTAGCGGCGCCCCGGCAGGCCCTCGGCGTACTTGTTGGTGAGCACGCTGCCCATGGCCTCCATCACCTGGGGGCTCACGAAGTTCTCACTGGCGATCAGCTCCAGGCCGTGGGTCTGGCGGTCCTTTTCCTGGGCAATGAGGTCGAAGATGGCGTGGTCGCGTTGCATCGCGCTTTTTGGCGTTGGGCGCCAAAGGTAGGGGGGGGGCGTCCACGGGCGCCCTCAGGCGCGCCCGGTGCGGGGCAGGAGGGAGCCCGCCCAGATCAGGATCAGCACCACCGGGTACTGCAATGCGTGCAGGAGCTTCATGCCGGCCAGGGCCGCCGCTCCGCCCGCCACATGAAGCGCCAGTGCGAGCAGCCCCAGCCCCACGTAGCCGAAGATCAACGTGCGCGTGTACCGGTGGTCGCCGAAGCGCAGCCGCGCCAATGCGATGGCCAGCCCCAGCATCCCGGCCGCGAAGCCCACGGAGAGGACCCACTTCAGCCGGATGAGCGCGGCCAGGTCCATGCCCTGTGTCCACCCCTGGAACATCGAGTGGGCGTACGACACCATGCGATCGTGCTGCACGAAGTCGATCTGGTAGTACAGGTTCAGGAACATGAACTCGCGCAGCGCGCCGGCGCCGATGGCCAGCAGGGCGATGATGGCGATCCGGACCCTTCGCGCGTTCATGCGGTGCGGGAGGCGAAGCGCTTCACCCAGATGTACCAGAGCAGGAACACCCAGCCGTACACCACCACATAGAAGGTGTAGTCGTGGTTGAAGTTCAGCAGCTCATAGTCCACCGCCACGATGAGGCACAATGCGGCGATGCGCACGGCGTTGATCAGGTGGATGGACAGGATGCCCAGGATGGCGAACCACGGCTTGTGCTTCCACGGGCCGGGGTAGGCGAGCAGGAAGATGAGGAACACGGCGAAGAGGCCGGCGCCGTTGCACGCATCGCCGATCCAGAGGTGGTGGCCGCCCTGAATGCCGAGGTAGCGGTTGTTGTCGGCCACGGGCGGGGGCAGCAATTCATGGCCCAATGCCTGGAGCATGCCACCGCTGAGCCAGGCCAGGTTGTCGATGAGCAGGCGGTCGAAGGTCCCGTTCGGGTGGACCAGGCCTTCATACAGCAGATACCAGCCGCCATAGAGCAGCGCGGCCGAGAGCAGGAAACGGACGAATGGGTCGGGCTTCGCCACCCAACGGGTGGGAAGAGCGGACATCAGAGCTGGTTCTTCGCCTGCCGGCGCATGCGCCAGGCTTTATGACCACCCAGGATGGCGCCGGCAGCGGCGAGCAGGCCAAGGCCACCATCAATGGGGATGCAGGGCGGGGGCCAGCAGGGAGGGTTGCCGCCGATGGGGGGTGCGGCCATAAGATACCCTGCCCAAGGGGCCACGATCAGGCCGATGGTCAGGAAGGCACGGGTAGCGTTGCTCATGGGGTGTGATGCACCAGCGGAGGCCAAAAGTAGACAATCCCTTTGGACCGCGCCAAGCTACAGTATTCGTCGATACGGAATGTGTGCTGGTCGGAACGCTGCAGGGATCGGGCCCGGTCGCGACCTCCGGACCAAGGAGGGCGATGGCCGGCAGGTTCCATGGGTGGCCCCATGCCCGATCCGGTGTGGCCCGTTCGGTGCGGCAGCTATATTTGCCCGCTTCCGGCGCGGCGGGTGGTCCATATCGCCCCGGCCGGTGGCGGCCGCACCACGGCCGATCGACAACATGGCCTCCAAACGCACCCAAAATCCGGAGATCCGATCGGGGATCGTGGACGCGAAGGATGTGCGGAACCTGGTGCGGATCATCTCGCGCAACTGGTACTTCGTACTGGTGGCCGTGGTGCTCGCCTCGGTGCTGTCCTTTCTCTACAGCTATCGCCTGCCCGAGATCCACGGCGCCACCACCCAGCTCCTGCTGAAAGACCGGGAGACGTACGACTACCAGGCCCAGATGTACAAGAGCCTGGGCTATGCCGGCGTGTACGGCGACCTGGTCAACCAGAAGCGTGTGCTCACTTCGTACGACCTGATCAACACCACGCTCGACAAGCTCGACTTCGACATCTCCTATTTCATCGTGGGGCGGTTCAAGACCTCCCAGGTGCATGGCACGCTGCCCTTCAAAGTGCGGATGGACGTGCTTGATCCGCGTTACTACGAACGGCCCTTCGACCTGCGGATCGTGGACCTCAACGAGTACGAACTGAGCTATGAGCGCAGTGGCACCATGGTGCAGGAGCGTTTCCGCTTCGGCCAGATGGCGGGCAACGATGACATCCGCCTGCATGTGGACCTGCTGCCGCATGTGAACAGTGGGAACCTGGACAAGCACAAGGAATCGGACTACCGGCTGGTGCGGCACAACCGGCCATCGCTCGTGGGGCGGTGGAAGAGCCGGATCCAGATCACCAACCACGATTACACCACCATCCTCCAGATCACCGTGGAGGACGAGGTGGCCGCGCGGGCCAAGATGTTCCTCGACACCCTCAGCAGGGTGTACATCGACTACACCCTCCAGAGTGAGTTCGAGATCAACCAGAACACGGTGACCTTCATCGATCGGCAGCTGGACGATGTGCTCGACTATCTGCGGCGCGACGAAAGCGAGATCCAGGAATACAAGGCCGACAAGGACATCCTGGACCTCACCCGGGAGGAACAGCTCTACTTCAACGAGCTGGTGAAGTTCGACAACCAGCGGCGCCAGCTCATGCTGGAGGTGGGCTCCCTGGATGCCTTGGAGGACTACCTGCGGACCAGCACGGACGAGCGGCTGCTGCCGCCCGCGGTATTCATCACCGACGACAGTTACCTGCGGCAAACCCTCACCGAGCTGTACGCCATGCAGATCGAGCGGGCGCGCATGCTGCTCGACGGCACCGATCAGAACGTGATCATCCAGCGGCACGACCAGATGATCGAGTCCACCCGCAACACCCTGCTCACCTACATCGCCAACGCACGGCGCGCGATCAAGGGCCGGATGGGCGATGTGGAACGGCAGATCGGCGACTATGAGTCCATGATCCGTCGCCTGCCGCAAAGCCAGCGCGACCTGCTGCAGATCGAGCGCCGCCTGCAGGTGAACGAGAAGATGTACCTCTTCCTGCTGGAGAAGCGGGCCAGCACCCTGATCGCGCGGGCCACCATCGTGCCGCAGACCAAGGTCATTGAATCCGCCCGCTACATCGGTGTGGTGCGCCCGGACAAGATGCGCATCTTCTACATCTTCGTGCTGGCCGGTCTCGCCCTCAGCGCCTTGGTGATCTTCGTGCGCATCACCTTCTACGACCGCATCGAGAACGCCGAGGAACTGAAGGACCTCGTACCCCACCCGATCTTTGGAGAGATCATCCTGAGCGAGAAAGCGCGCGACAACTACGTGGTGGTGGACAGCGACCCGAAGGCGGCCATCACCGAGAGCTTCCGCACGGTGCGCACCAACCTGGAATATGTGGCCGGCCGGGCCGGTGTGCGCGGCAAGGTGGTGATGCTCACCAGCTACCGCCCCAACGAAGGCAAGACCTTCTGCTCCGTGAACCTCAGCGCCATCCTGGCCAAGGCCGGCAAAAAGGTGCTGCTGCTCGAGCTCGACCTGCACAAGCCCAAGGTCTCCACCGGTCTCGGGATGTCCAGCCCATCCGGGCTCAGCACCATGCTCATCGGGCGGGCGGATTGGCGCTCGGTGCGCATGAGCACCCAGTTCGAGAACTTCGACGTGATCCTCTCCGGGCCCACCCCGCCCAACGCGTCGGAACTCGTCCTCAGCGAGCACCTTACCCAGATGCTGGAAGAGGCGCGCCAGGAGTACGACTACGTGATCATGGACACCCCGCCCGTGGGCCTCATCACCGATGCGCTCCTGATGATGCGCCACTGCGACATCACGCTCTTCGTCGTGAACACGCGCTTCGCCAACAAGGACCATGTGCGGAACGCGATCGGCGTGCTGGAGCAGCATGCGGCCCAGCAGGTCGGCTTCGTGCTCAACGGGGTGCGGATGAAGAAGAGCAAGTACTACTACAACGCGAACTACGGCTACGGCTACCGCTATGCCTACGGCTATGGCAGCGGTTATGGCTACGGCTATGGCTATGGATACGGGCGTCGTTCGCGCAAGGAGAAGGGGAACGAGGATCCCACCAAGGCGTGACCGCCATGGGTCTGCTCCGCCGTCTCAAACACATGCTGCGCCCGGCCCCGCCGGCCGCCTCCCCGATCGTCCCCGGGGTGCATGAAGTGCAGGGGGGACCCGCCCGCGGCCTGCGCCTGCTCGTGAACGACCGCGCACCGGCCTTCCGGGAGATGATCGCCGGTACGTACGACCGCTTTCTGTGGGATGCGGTGGATGCCCTGCCGACGCCCCCCCGCATGGTGCTCGACGTGGGGGCCCACATCGGCTATCACACACTGGCCTTCGCCCACCGCTTCCCGCAAGCCCAAGTGGTGGCCTTTGAGCCCAACCCCGTGAACGCCGAACGCCTCCAGGCCCAGCTGCCACTGAACCCCGGCGTGGCCGGCCGGATCACCGTGCGCACCTCGGCCCTCGCCGACGCGGCCGGCACCATGGCCCTGCATGCCAGCACCAACATCGAGGACCAGACCAGCTCGGGCGGGCATCTGGCCAGCGTGCGGCCCGTGCTGGAGCCCGATGTGTACCGGCGCGCCGGATTCACCGACCTCACCGTGCCCGTGGAGCGCTTGGACGACGTGGTACGTGCTGCGGAATGGCCGCACATCGACCTGGTCAAGATCGATGTGGAAGGTGCCGAACACCTGGTGCTGCAAGGCGGCCGGGATACGCTGCGCGGCCACCGGCCCGTGCTGTTGATCGAGGTCCACTCGGTGGCCTGCATGCTCCATGTGGGGGAATTGTTGCACGACCTCCACTACCGGATACGCTTGCTGCAGGAGGACAGTGCGCGGCGTGCGTTCATTATCGCCACGGCGGAATAGTCCCCGCCGCCCCCGTGCATGGGGGGCACATACTTCCCGGGGGAACGCCTGTGGCGAACACTTGGGACACCCGGTGCACGGTCCTACATTTGCCCGCCTTGCCTGTGGCGGCCCGCCGCGCACGCAAGGCGTTGACCCATGCGCACGCCCGCCGAAGAGCTACCGACCTTGGTGCACACCCCGGCCTCGGCCGTTCGCCGACCCGGGGCGCTGGTGGCGGCCATGTGGGCCGATCTGCGCCAGGCACGTCCGCTGGCTTGGCGACTGGCCGTGCGCGACATCCGGGCGCAATACCGGCAGAGCTACCTCGGCTACCTCTGGGCCTTCATCCTGCCGCTGGCCAACACGGTGGTGTGGATCATGCTCAACTCCAGCGGGGTGGTGCGCCTGCAGGACACCAGCATTCCCTATCCCGCCTATGTCTTCACCGGCACCATGGTCTGGCAGCTGTTGGTGGAGGCGGTGCAGAGCCCGCTGCAGGAGGTGGGGGCTGCGCGCACTTTCCTCACCAAGCTCCGCTTCCCCCGTGAGGCCCTGATCCTGTCGGGGATGCTGAAGCAGCTCTTCAATCTGGCCATCAAGCTCATCATCCTGGTGCCGGCCGTGATGCTGCTCGGCGTGATGCCCGACTGGCACCTGCTGCTGGCACCGCTGGCCTTGTTCAGCGCCATGCTCGTGGGCATGGCGTTGGGCCTGCTGATCGCTCCGGTGGGCATGCTCTACACGGACGTGGCGCGCGTGGTGCCCCTGTTCGCGCAGTTCTTCATGTACATCACGCCGGTGGTCTTCGCCATGCCCCAGGGCGGGGTGATGGCCCGGATCTTCGCGCTCAACCCGGCCACGCCGCTGGTGCTCACCAGCCGCGCCTGGCTTACCGGTGCCGAGTCGCCCATGCTCCTGCCCTTCCTCGCCGTGGTGGCGGGTGCCGTGGTGCTGTTCTTCTTCGGCCTGGTCCTCTACCGGCTGGCCCTGCCCGTCCTCATCGAACGCCTGAGCCAATGAGCGAGTCGCCGCTGGTCCGCGTGGAGGGCCTTTCCAAGAAGTTCTGCACCGATCTGCGTACTTCCCTGAAGTATGGCGTGCGCGACCTGTGCACCGAGCTGGTGGGTGCGGAGCGGGGCACCGAGTTGCGCGCGAAGGAGTTCTGGGCGCTGAACGACATCTCCTTCGAGCTGCGCCGGGGCGAGTGCCTGGGCCTGCTGGGCCGCAACGGTGCCGGCAAGACCACCCTGCTGAAGATGCTCAACGGCCTGATGAAGCCCGACAAAGGCCGCATCGAGCTGCGTGGCCGGGTGGGGGCCCTGATCGCGCTGGGCGCGGGATTCAACCCCATCCTCACCGGGCGGGAGAACATCTACGTGAACGCCGCCGTGCTGGGCATCCCCCGCAGTGAAGTGAAGCGCCGATTCGACGAGATCGTGGAGTTCGCCGAGCTGGGCCAGTTCATCGACATGCCCGTGCAGAATTACAGCTCCGGCATGACCGTGCGCCTGGGATTCTCCGTGGCCGCCGTGCTGCTCGAGCCGGACATCCTCTTTCTGGACGAAGTGCTGGCCGTGGGCGATATCGGCTTTGCCATGAAATGCCTCAACCGCGTGCGGGAGATGATGTCCCGGTCCGCGGTGATCTTCGTGTCGCACAACATGCCCATGGTGTCCACCTTCTGCACCCGGGCGCTGGTGATGCAGCGCGGTCAGGTGCTGCTGGACTCCTCCGACATGGGCGCCGCGATGGACCTGTACCTGCGCGCGTTCGACACGCCGCAACGCGTGACCGGCACCGGCGATGCCGCCGTGGTGGACATCCGTCTGCTGGTGGACGGTGTGCCCATGGAAGGCACTGATCCGGTGGTGGACCAGGGGCGTGAAGGCATGGTGGAGCTCACCGTGCACGTGGCCGACCACGAACGGGCCTCGATCGCGGTCTATGTGGACGACATCGCCATGAGCCAGGTGCTGGCCGTGCCCGTGAAGGATGCCCGTGGCGAGCGGATCATCCTTGGCGGGGGCACCCATCGCCTGCGTGTGCCCCTGGGCAAATTGGAGATGAACATGGGGCCGTACTCGCTCCTGGTGGGCGTACGCTCCGAGATCTCCGGCCTCTCGCTGTGCCGCGCCCAGGGCCTGATGCCCTTCCGTGTGCGTTCGCACAGCGTCACCTGGTCGAAGATCGTGCGCGATCAGGTGAGCACCCTGCTGCCGGGATAGACCTTACGCCCATGGAGCCGATCTACGTCACCAAGACCTTCCTCCCACCGGAGGAGGAGTACCTCCACTGGCTGCGCAAGGCCTATGGCGCGCATGTGCTCACCAACAACGGCCCCATCGTGCGTGAGCTGGAGGAGACCCTCCGCGCCCGCTTTGATGTGCCGCACTTCCGCAGCATGACCAACGGCACGGTGGCCATCCAGCTCGCCATCCGCGCACTGGGCGTCACCGGCAAGGTCATCACCACGCCCTTCAGCTACGTGGCCACCACCAGCGCCATCCTGTGGGAGGGCTGCGAGCCGGTGTACGTGGACATCGACCCGCGCACCTGCTGCATCGATCCCACCAAGATCGAAGCCGCCATCACGCCCGGGGTCACCGCCATCCTCGCCACGCACGTGTACGGCATCCCCTGCGATGTGGAGGCCATCGACGCCATCGCAAAGAAGCACGGGCTGAAGGTGATCTACGATGCGGCCCACGCCTTCGATGTCACCTGGAAAGGCCGGAGCATCCTGCAATGGGGTGATGCCAGCACGCTGAGCTTCCATGCCACCAAGCTCTTCCATACGGTGGAGGGTGGCGCCGTGGTGCTGCACGACGAGGAGGCCGACAAACGCCTGCATCTGTTGCGTCAGTTCGGCCATATCGGTGACACGCACCACACGCTGGGCGTGAACGGCAAGATGAGCGAGGTGCATGCCGCCATGGGCATGGCCGTGCTGCCCTACATGGACCGCATCCGTGCCCAGCGCGCCGCCGTGGTGGCCCGATATGATGAGGGGTTGCAGGGTCTGCCGCTGACCATGCCCAACTTCCCGCCCCATGCGGCCAGCAACCATTCATACTACCCCGTGCTGTTCGCTGACGGTGCCACGCGGGAGCGCGTGCTGGCGGCCATGGGTCAGCGGGGCCTCCACTGCCGCCGGTACTTCTTCCCCTCCCTGGACACGCTGCCCTATGTGCCCGCCGCAGTGTGCGCCGTGAGCCGCGACGCGGCGGAGCGCGTGCTTTGCCTGCCACTGTACGCGGACCTTTCTGAGCGCGATCAGGACCGCGTGATCAGCGGTATCCGGGAGCTGTTGGCCTGAACGTGGGCAGGGTGGTCGGGGCCGCGGCGGGAAGACTGCACAGCACCACTTCCTCCTCCCCGCCCAGGTGGTAGATCAGCTGCACCTGCTCGTAGCCGTCCAGTGCGTCGATCCGCGCCAATACCCGCAGGGCCCCTTGTAGACAATGGGAGAGGTGGTCGTCCTTTGTGGCATCGCGTTGCAGCACGCCATCCACCACCGGGTGGCGGTGGAATTCCGTGAGCACGGCATGAGCGATCCGTTCGTTCCACAGGGTCCAGTTGTTCAGGCGTGCGTGGAATAGCGGCGTGAGGTCCGTGGTGGACTCCGCGCCACCGGTTGGGTGCGCCACCCCGCGCAGTTCCACGCGTTCGGGTATCCAGAAGGTGAAGAACCAGCCTTGCCGGCCCTGGTCATAAGCTGCGCTCACGCGTTGTAGCCCCGCCACATGGTCGAAATCGGCCACGGCATGACCGGCATAATGGTTGGCCGTGAGGTGATCGCTGTACATGGGCACATGGGTGAACGGATACCATTCCCGCTGCCGCACGATGAAGAACACGAGCGTGGTGATCACCGCACCCGCGAAGGCCACGTTGCGCATCCGGTGGCCGGGTCCCGGTGGCAGGGTGGGAACGGGATGTTCCGGCGGTGCGAGCAGACGTCCGAAAAGAGGCCGTACCCGGCCCACCACACCGCCCCAATGGAAGGGGATGAGGTACACGCACATCTGCGGGAAGTACCGGGGGTACATCATGAGGTAGATCCCGATATGGAAGACCCATGCGTTCGTCAGGATCGGCACACGGGCGCGGCGCCAGAACACCGCCAGGATCGATCCCAGTTCCAGCAGGACCGTCCAAGTGGCCAGGATGGCGGCCAGCCACCGGTGGTCCAGCACCGTGTCCAGCATCCATTGTCCCACTGCGCCCTTGGGCTTGTTCATGTGCGTGAGGTAGACCTGCAGCGTCTCCCCGTCCAGCCAACCGAACCCCGCAACCATGGATTTGCTGAGCCCCCCGGCGAAAAGCGTGTACACGGCCAGGATCAGGATCAGGTAGCGGGCCAGGCCGGTGGCGTCCACATGGGCGCGCGGAGCGAAGGGGTACTTCGGCCATCGGCGGGCGATCCAGGCATCGAGCGAGAACGCGCCCGGGCGGGTGTAGAGGGCGAGCACGATGAGCGTGTACATGGGCAGGTGCAGGCCGTGGCCGGTGCCGCTGCAACATTTGGACATGCTCCAGAATGCGGTGAAGCCCACGGCCGTAAGGATGATGGGCAGGCGCCCGCCCAGGCCCACGATGGCCAGGCACCAGACCGTGAGCAAGGGCATGCGGCCCTGCCAGGTGAGCTTGGCATAGAGATCAGGCGTCTTCAGCCACGTCGGCAGCAGGTCCATCGCCCCCACGGCTTGGAATAACTCGGGCGGACAACGCCGCAGATGCAGGGGGATGGTGCTCAGGAGCTCATCGTACGTGGTGAGCAGCAGCGCGGCCATGAACACCATGCGCAGCCGGTCGTCCAGTGGGGGGTACTGGCGTGAGAGAACGTGGTAGGCGCGATCCACGAACCGCTGAAGGGACATTGCGGACCGAATGTATCGGAACCGGCCAGTAGGGCGAATGATAGCTTTGGCCGCATGCGATCGGCCGGTATGGTCATCAGGCACCTGTCCGCCCAGGAGTTGGGCCGCGCCGAGGCGTTCATCCGTCGGCAGGATCGCTGGTTCACCCCCCGCATTGTCGATCAAACGCCCTACGATCGGTATGTGGCGAAGCTCTCCATGCATGGGCACCTGCTGGTGGCGGAGCACAAAGCC